>JANXSM010000118.1 GCA_025352665.1 Rhodospirillales bacterium
CGGCCCGACCAGGGCGAAGCCCTGGCCGCGCGGAGCGCGTCCGGCGCAGCCGGACGCCGGCGGGTCGAGGCCTAGCCCGGCTGGCCTTTTGGCGCGCTGATGGCCAGTGGAACCCAGTGGAGGCCGTCGGCAGTTTGCACCAGCATGAGGACGGATTTGCGGCCGGATTTGCGGAAGCGTTCGACCCGGTCGGTGACATCCGTTGGGGTTTTGACTTCTTCCTGCTGCACTTCGACGATGACGTCGCCTTGTTTCAGGCCTTTGTCTGCGGCGCTGGAGCCTGGGGCGATGTCGGTGATGACGACGCCTTTCTGGTCGGCGGGCAGCTGAAACTTGTCGCGGGTGTCTGGCGTGATCGCCGCAATCTTAAGGCCGAGGCTGGCGATCTCGGTGGTCGCGGCCGGGGCCGGTTTATCCGGCTTGGCGGAGGCAAGGACCGGCTTGTTGTCTGACGGCAGTTCGCCGAGCGTGATCTGCAGGGTGCGCTCGTGGCCGTCGCGCCACACCACCACCGGCACCTGGCGGCCGACCGGCGTGTCACCGACGATGCGCGGCAGGGTGCGCATTTCCTTGATGTCGACGCCGTTGAATTTGAGGATGATATCGCCGCCCTGCATTTTGGCCGTGGCGGCAGGGCTGCCTTCATCGGCGCTGGCGACCATGGCGCCGGTGGGCTCCTTCAGACCGACGCTTTCGGCGATGTCCGGGGTGACCTGTTGCAGCTTCACGCCGAGCCAGCCGCGACGTGTGCGACCGAAGTCGCGCAACTGCGCGACGACGTTGCGGGCCTGATTGGACGGGATCGAGAAGCCGAGGCCGATGCTGCCGCCCGAGCGCGACAGGATAGCGGTGTTGATGCCGATCACCTCGCCGGCCATGTTGAACAGCGGTCCGCCCGAGTTGCCCTGGTTGATCGCAGCATCGGTCTGGATGAAGTCGTCGTAGCGGCCTTGTTTGATGTCGCGGCCGCGGGCGGAGACGATGCCGGCGGTGACGGTGCTGGCCAAGCCGAGCGGATTGCCGATGGCGATCACCACGTCACCCACGCGTTCTTTGTCGCTGTCGCCGAACGGCACCGAGGGGAGCGGCTTGTCGGAGTTCACCTTGAGCAGGGCGAGATCGACCAGCTCGTCGCGCCCGACCAGCGTGGCCTTCAGCGTGGTGCCATCCTGCAGGGTGATGGTGATTTCATTGGCTTCGTCGATGACATGGTTGTTGGTGACCACGTATCCCGCGGGATCGATGATGAAACCGGAGCCGAGGCTGGTCATGCGGCGTTCTTCGCCGGGCGGGGGGGTGTTCGGGTTGGCGCGCCGGTTTTTGTCGAGGAAGTCGCGGAACAGCCGCTCCATCGGCGATCCCGGTGGGAAGGTTGGCATCTCCGGGCCCTGTGCCTGGTCAGAGGGTTTGGCGATCTTGACCGAGGTGATGCTGACCACGGTGGGCAGCAGTCGTTCGGCAAGGTCCGCAAAGCCCTCTCGCAGTGGTGCCGCATAGGCGGGCACCACTGCGATCGTGGTCGGCAGGGCGAGCGACAGGACCACCAGTCCGGCGCGCATCAGTCGAGTAGAGTCCTTCGGCATGGGCGGTGATCCTCCATTCAAGTCCGGGAAGTAGGTTCCAGGTGGGTCGTCAGGTCAGGGGGTCGGCTTCGGCTGCTCGCGCAGCATTTTCAGGAAATCGTTGTCGGGCGACAATACCAAGCGAGCTGTGCCGGCCGCAAAGGCGTCACGATAGGCCTGCAGCGTGCGGTAGACTTCAAAGAAATGCGGATCGCGCTTAAAGGCATCGGCGTAGGTGGCGATGGCAGTGCCTTCGCCCTGGCCGCGAAGTTTGTCCGCGGTGGCGCGGGCATCGGCCAGTAGCACGGTGCGTTCGCGGTCGGCATCTGCCCGGATGCGCGCGGAGGCCTCGGCACCCTCGGCGCGTGCCTGGCGGGCGATACGTTCGCGTTCAGACTGCATGCGCAACAGAATGGCCTGCGTGTTTTCCTCCGGCAGATCCGCGCGACGAATGCGAACGTCTTCAATCGAGACGCCGAAATTTACCATCTCGCTGTTCACCTGATTGCGGATCAGCGCCATGATCCGGCCGCGGTTGGACGACAGCACGTTGAGCAGCTGCTCGTTGCCGAGCACGCGGCGCAGCGAGGAGGAAACCACGGAGTTCAGCCGGCCGCGAATGCCGTCCTCGGTGGCGCCCACTGCCTGATAGTAGCGCAGCGCGTCGGTGATGCGGAACCGTGTGAAGCTGTCCACGATCAGCCGGCGCTGGTCACCGAGAATGACCTCTTCAGGCGGCAGTTCGTAGTCGAGCAGGCGCTTGTCGAAGCTGATCGCCGTTTGAACCAACGGGATCTTCACATGCAGCCCAGGATCCGTGATCATACGGACCGGCTGGCCGAACTGGGTGATCAGCACCTGTTCGGTCTGGCCAACGGTGAACAGCGAGGAGCCCCCGACCACAAGGATGACCAGCACCGCAGCGATGGCGATGAGGAAGGTGCGGTTCATCGTGTGGGTGTCCGGTTCGGCAGCGGCGGATTGAGCGGGGCCGGCGCGGGGGTGGGTACGAGCACCCGAGTCGGATCGCTCGGCGAGAACAGCGGCAGCACGCCTTTCAGCGCCGAATCGACCACCACGGTGGGTGTGTGCGTCAGGATGTCCTGCATCGTCTCGATGTAGAGGCGCTGCATGGTGACGTCCTTGGCCAGGTTGTAGGCGTTCAGCACCGACAGGAAGCGCTGCGACTGGCCAGTTGCCTGGGCGATCGAGGCCTGGCGGGCGCCGTCCGCCTCGGCGGTAATCTGGGCGGCATCGCCGCGGGCGCGGGGCACGATGTCGTTGCGATAGCTTTCAGCCTCGTTGCGCATGCGGTCGGCGTCGGTGTTGGCGCGTTGCACGTCGCGGAAGCTTTCGATCACGGCGGTCGGCGGGTCGACCTTCTGCAGCTGCACCTGGGTGATCTCCACGCCGGAGCCGTACTGATCCAGGATCGCCTGTAAGCCTTTGGTCACCGAGGCCTCGATCTGGGCGCGGGCATCGGTCAGTGCGGGCTGGATGGGGGTGCGCCCGATCACTTCGCGCATCACCGATTCGGCAGCGGACTTCACCGTGATCGCTGGGTTGCGGGTGGCGAACAGGAAGGCGCTGGCGTCGCGGATGCGCCAGAACACCGCGGCGTTGATGTCGATGATGTTCTCATCGCCAGTCAGCATCAGGCTTTCGGCCGGAATGTCCTGCAAGGGCGTATCGCGGCCGGAGGTGGTGCGCGCGTCCCCGTTGCCGGAGCGGTAGCCGATGTCGATGCGATTGATGCGGGTGACAGCGGGCCGCAGCACCGATTCGACTGGCCATGGCATGTGGTAGTTGAGGCCGGGCAGGGTGGTGCGGCTATAGGCGCCGAAGCGCAGCACCACGCCCTGTTCATCCGGCTGCACACGATAGAAGCCGCTGGCGAGCCACACGCCGATCACGGCCAAGCCCAAAAAGCCGATGCCGCGCAGCCCAAGGCCGGCGCCGCCGGAGCCAGATCCCTTGCCGCCGCCACCAGGGCCACGCGGCCGGCCGCCGCCGAAGCCAGGCGGCAACATGCCGCGCACATACTCCTGGACGCGGGCGATCAGCTCATCGATATCGGGCGGCCGGTTGCCGCCGGACGGGCCGGTGCCTTCGCCCCACGGCCGTCGCGGGCCACCAGGGACCGGCCGCGGCCCGGGCCGATCATCGCGACGCGGGTCGTTGCCCGGCGGCGGAGCGCCCCATGGATTGTTGCTGTTGGGCGGAGTTTGCGGAGCCTTGCCAATGGGCGGGGTGCCGTTCCCGGCCCCGTCATCGGGGCCGCCAGTGTTCCAAGGCATGCGGTCGAGCTGCTCCTATGTGTTCGTTCGCCATTGTGGTGCCGGTCCGGCTCCGCCATATCGCGTCGGAGACTCGTCTCCGTGTTGCGTCGGAGATTCCTCTCCTTAGCATGTCAGCGTCCCGCATATTGACCGCAGATGAGAGGTTTTCAAGCTGATGAGTCAGTCAACCGCCGAGCCGTCCCAGGAGAGCCTGCGCGCGGCCCTCGCCCGCGTGACCGATCCGGCGAGCGGGCAGAACATCGTCGCGGCCGGAATGGTCGAGGGAATTGAGGTACGGGGCGGTCTGGTGCAGGTGAGTTTGTTGACCGATCGCGCGAGGGCTGCGGCGATGGAGCCGGTGCGCATGGCTGCCGAAAAGGCGCTGGCCGCAGTGCCAGGCGTGCAGAACGCGACCGTGGTGCTGACCTCCCAGGCTACGCCGCCGCCACCGCCCAAGGGTTCCGACAAGCCGGTGCTGCTGCCCGGAGTGAAGGCGATCGTGGCGGTCGCCAGCGGCAAGGGGGGCGTTGGCAAATCAACCACCGCGGTCAATCTGGCCGTGGCGCTGGCGCAGATGGGTCTGCGCGTGGGCCTGCTCGACGCCGACATCTACGGCCCTTCGCTGCCGCGCATGCTCGGCCTGAACCGCAAACCGGAAGTGCGCGGCGACAAGATGATCCCGCTGCAGGCCTGGGGGCTCCAGGCGATGTCGATTGGTTTTCTGGTCGAGGAGGAGACTCCAATGATCTGGCGCGGCCCGATGGTGATGGGTGCACTCGAGCAGATGATGGGCCAGGTGGAATGGGGTGTGCTCGACATCATGATCGTCGACATGCCGCCTGGCACCGGCGATGCCCAGCTCACCATGGCGCAGCGTGTGTCGCTGGCAGGGGCCGTCATCGTGTCGACTCCGCAGGACATCGCCTTGATCGACGCGCGGCGCGGCGTGCGCATGTTCGAGCGCACCAAAGTGCCGGTGCTCGGGCTGATTGAGAACATGAGCTTTTTCGCATGCCCCAACTGCGGCCATGAGACCCATATTTTCGGTCACGGCGGTGCCCGGGCGGAGGCAGCACGCCTCGGCATCGAGTTCCTGGGCGAAGTGCCGCTGCTGCTCGATATCCGTTCCGCGGCGGATGCCGGTACGCCGATCGTGGCGACGGACCCGGATGGGGCCGCCGCCGCCGCTTTCGGCGCAATCGCGCGAAGGCTTTGGGAGAAGGTCGGCGCACCAACCGTGGCTGGTCCGCGGATCGTCATCGATTAACCGGAGCCGCTAGGGTAGTTTGTCGTAACGTTCGACTTGTTGAGGAAAAATGCCATGCTCGACACTGTGGATGCGGCCCTGGAGGCTGCCTGGGATGCTCGGTTCGACGCGCTTTTCACCGAGACGCTTGGCGCGCCCGCGGATCTGCTGACACGTGTCGTGGCCCTGCCGGCGCGACCCGGCAAGGACGGCGCGACCCTGCGAGACCGTGCCGTGTCGCGCATCGTGGTGGGGCTGGTGAACACGC
Organism: Rhodospirillales bacterium; assembly: GCA_025352665.1. Taxonomy (GTDB): domain Bacteria; phylum Pseudomonadota; class Alphaproteobacteria; order Acetobacterales; family Acetobacteraceae; genus CAIQQQ01. Next base: position 5,356 of record JANXSM010000118.1, read on the forward strand.
GCTTCTACGTCGTGGCGGCGGAACTCGCCGCGGCAGAGGCGATACGACCGCGCATCGCGCGTCTGCTGGCAGACGGAGGCCTGACCCAGCCGGAGGACCGCGACGCCATGTTCGCGCTCGCCGTGCTGGACACCCAGAAGAGCGGGGACCCCGCGCGCGGGCTTGCCGATTTTCAGCGTCTGCGTGCTCTGCTGCCGCCCGACCATCACCTGCAGCAGGCCTGTGCGGACGGCGAGAACGCTGCCACCACGATGGTCGGCCGCAAGACCGAGACCGTCGCCGCACCGGCGGCCCCCGAGGGGTTTGCCGCCCGCCTGCTGTTACGGCTCGGCCTCGCCAAACCGAAGGCCCGGACCGTGGCCGACATCCGCTTCATTGATTTTAGCGCCGATCCGAACGAACAGCTGCTGCCGTGGCTGGATCGCAGCGATGTCGATGAGACGAAGCTTTCGCCGGAGCAGCTGTCCTGGCGGCGCGACGGCGTGGTGGTGCTGCGCAACTTCTTCCCACCGCATCTGACCGACGCCTATGTTGCCCGTCGCGCAGCTCTTGCGAACGCCAGCGGCTGGCGTTCGCCCACGCCCTACCAGCACGTGCCCGAAATGCGGGCGTTGGCGTTGTATCCGCCGCTGATGGAGTTGCAGAAGCAGCTGCTTGGAGAAGACATGCTGCTGCATCTGGCCTTGACCGGCTGGATCAGCACGGAGCGCAACTGGCACCAGGACGACTATCTCAATCCGTCCGAGGTGTTGACCTGGTACACCGCGGTGTGGATGGCGCTCGATACGATCGACCCCGATTGCGGCCCGTTCGAATACATCCCAGGCTCGCATCGCTGGCCGCTGATGAGCGGCGAGCGGGTGCGGGCTCTGATGACCCAGGAGGAACGCGACCGCCGCGAGGGGCCGCACGGCGTCAATCACTGGGCGACCTATTCCGAGCGCTTCGTGGCGCCGGCGATCGACGCTGAAATCCGCGCGCGCGACATGGCCCCGGTGCAGTTCCTCGGTGGCAAGGGCGACGTGCTGATCTGGCACAGCCGCCTCATGCACCGCGGCACCGCACCGCGCCGCCCGAACCTTGAGCGCCGTTCGCTCATCACGCATTACTCGGGCGTGCATCACCGCACCGACATGGCGGACCGTGCGGTGGATGAGCACGGGCAGAGCTACGCCCTTTTCGAGACTGCGTTACACTGATTTACTGAAGCGGCGCCAATTCCAAGATTTATCACTGGTAAATCTCAGAATAGGGGTTCGCCTTTCGGAAACCGCGAAGATCTTCCGGTCAGGCCGTCCGGCTGCTCAACATCCGGCATGGCGACAGTGTGATCCTGGAGCCGTTGCCGCGTGACCGTGGGCAGCGAACGGCCGAACGCTCTCCCGCGTCGAGGCCCTATGTTTTGAGACTGTGGCGTCCGCGAATTCGAGCACGTGCCGGGCCTTTCGATCGAGGACTGGGAAAATCAGCCCGCGCTGAACTGCGCCGCCTTGTAGCCTTGCGCGAACAGCAGTGTGCGCAGTCCGGTGTGATGCACCTGCGCCTTCGCCTCGGCCGCCACGATCGGCTTGGCGTGGAAGGCGACTCCAAGTCCCGCCTCGCGCAGCATGGCGAGATCGTTGGCGCCGTCGCCCACCGCAAGCGTTGCGGCCAGCTTGAGGCCCCGCGCCTCGGCGAGCTCGGTGAGGATCTCGAGCTTGGAGTAACGATCGAGCACCGGGCTTCCGACCTCGCCGGTCAGGGCATTGCCATCGTCGACCAGTGTGTTGGCACGGTGGACGTCAAACCCCACCAGCGCCGCGACCTTGCCGGTGAAATAGGTGAAACCGCCCGACACCAGCGCTGTCGTGGCATTGTGGGCGCGCATGGTGGCGACCAGTTCGCGGGCCCCCGGCGTCAGCTTCACCCCGGCCCAGGTCTTTTCCAACGCGTCGAGCGGCAGGCCCTTCAGCATGCCGACGCGTTCGCGCAGCGCGGTCTCGAAGTCGATCTCGCCGTTCATACTGCGTTTCGTGATGGCGGCGATCTCTGCGCCGAGGCCTGCGAAGGCGGCCAGTTCGTCCAGCGTCTCGCCGGTGACAATGGTGCTATCCATGTCCGCCACCAACAGCCCCTTGCGCCGGCCGCGCGCCTTGGTCGTGATGGCGTCGATCGGCAAATGCTCGAGGGCGGCGGCGATCACGTCCGGCAATGGTGCTGAGGGGCAGGAGATATCGGCGGCCTCGCCCGGCGAAAGGATAATCGGCTCGCCGCCATGCACGGCGCTACGAACACGCGCGAGTACGGCATGGCTGAGCGTGGTCTGGTCGCGATCAGCCACCAATGTCAGGATATGGGTCATGAAATGGGTCTACGGGTGGAGGCGGGAGGCCGCAAGATGCGCCAAGCGCTGATCGTGGCGGGGCCGACATGCTCCGGAAAGTCGGCGCTGGCGATGGGGCTGGCGGAGCGGCTGGGCGGCTGCGTCATCAACACCGATTCGATGCAGGTGTATCGCGAGCTGCGCGTGCTGACCGCGCGACCAACACTGGCCGACGAGGCCCGCGTGGCGCATGCGCTGTACGGCGTGCGCCCGGCGGCCATCCCAGGCAGCGTGGCGTGGTGGCGGTCTGAAGCGCTCGCGGCCATGGCCGCGAGCGCTGGCGTGCCCATTCTCTGTGGCGGCACCGGGCTGTATTTCGCGAGCCTCACCCAGGGTCTGGCCGACATTCCGGAGCCGGATCCTGCAGCGCGCGCCGAAGCACGCGAGTTGCTGGAGGAATTGGGGGCCCCTGGCTTGCATGCACGCTTGGCCCAGGCGGATCCGGCCACTGCGGCCGGTCTGCGGCCGAGCGACGGCCAACGCCTGGCGCGTGCGTGGGAGGTATGGCGCAGCACCGGCGTCGGCCTTTCGCTCTGGCAAACCCGCAGCCGCGTTCCAGCTCCCTATCGGTTCACCGCAATCCTGCTCGACCCACCGCGCGAGGCGCTGCGAGCTGCGATCAAAGGCCGCTTTGCCGCCATGGTGGAGCAAGGCGCGATCGCGGAGGTCGGGGCTTTGCTCGAACAGCAACTCGACCCGTCGCTGCCGGCGATGCGCGCTCACGGTATGCCGGAACTGTCTGCCTACTTGCGTTCCGAGATCACGCTGGCCGAAGCCAGCCTTCGCGTGGAACGCGTCACCGGGCAGTACACCAAGCGTCAGGCGACTTGGTTTCGCCATCGCCCGCTGGCCGATCCAACCCTGGTGCATACGATCCATGCGCGGATCGCGGGTCTAGAGCAATTTTCAGAAAGAGAAATCACAGATTTGATGATGTTTATTCGCGAAGCGGGTTGACCCACCACACTCCGCGGTTTTACCTCTGCGCATCATGAACCAGACAGACATCCAAGCCCCAACCGTGGCCAAAACCCAGCCCGGCGCCGAAATCCTCCTCCGCGCCCTCAAGGACGAAGGTGTAGAGGTGATTTTCGGCTATCCCGGCGGCGCGGTATTGCCGATCTACGACGCGATCTTTCAGCAGAACGCGATCCGCCACATCCTTGTGCGTCACGAGCAGGCCGCCGTGCACGCCGCCGAAGGCTACGCGCGCAGCACCGGGCGTGTCGGCGTGGTGCTGGTCACCTCCGGCCCCGGCGCCACCAACGCCGTCACCGGCTTGGTTGACGCACTGATGGATAGCATTCCCATCGTCTGCCTGACCGGCCAGGTCGCCACCCATCTGATCGGCAACGACGCTTTTCAGGAGGCCGACACCACCGGCATCACGCGTCCGGCCACCAAGCACAACTACCTCGTCAAGCGCGGCGAGGATCTCGCCCGCGTGGTGCATGAGGCCTTCTATGTCGCCCGGTCCGGCCGCCCAGGCCCTGTCGTGATCGACCTGCCGAAGGACATCCTGATCGGCCAGGCGCCCTATGCCGCGAAATCCGAGCAGCCGCATCGCAGCTACCGCCCACGGACGGCGCCCGATGCGGAGCAGATCGCGCGCGCGGTGGCGCTTCTCAAAAGCGCCAAGCGGCCCATCATCTACAGCGGCGGCGGCGTCATCAATGCCGGCGACCGTGCTTCGGAAGCTCTGGTGCGGCTGGGGCGCAAGAGCGGGTTTCCGATCACCAGCACGCTGATGGGCCTCGGTGCCTATCCGTCCAACGACCCGCAGTTCCTCGGCATGCTCGGCATGCACGGCACCTACGAAGCCAACATGACCATGCATGACTGCGATGTCATGCTCAATGTCGGTGCCCGGTTCGACGATCGGGTGACGGGACGGCTCAACGCGTTCTCGCCGGACAGCCGCAAGATCCATATCGATATCGACCCGTCGAGCATCAACAAGAACGTGCGCGTCGAAGTCCCCGTCGTCGGCGACGCGGGCCTTGCCCTAGAAGCGATCATCGAGGCCTGGGACAACGATCCCACGGTGCCCGATACCGCGGCGCTCGCCGGCTGGTGGCAGCAGATCGAGGTCTGGCGCGCGGTTAAATGCCTCAAATTCACGCAGACGACCGCCAAGGGCGGCATCATCAAGCCGCAACACGCCATTCAGCGGCTGTATGACATCACCCGCGAACTGGGCCGCGAAACTTATATCTCGACCGAGGTCGGCCAACATCAGATGTGGGCGGCGCAGTATTTCCGCTTCGACAAGCCGAACCGGTGGATGACCTCGGGCGGGCTCGGCACCATGGGCTACGGCCTGCCCGCCGCCATGGGCACGCAGATCGCCCATCCGGATGCGCTGTGCATCGACATCGCCGGCGAAGCCAGCATCCTCATGAACATCCAGGAAATGGCGACGCTTGCGCAATACCGTCTGCCGGTGAAGGTGTTCATTCTGAACAACCAGTACATGGGCATGGTGCGCCAGTGGCAGGAGCTGCTGCACGGCAGCCGCTATTCCGAGAGCTACAGCGAGGCATTACCCGATTTCGTCAAGCTGGCGGACGCGTTCCACGGAGTCGGCATGCGCGCCACCAGCATCGACCAGCTGGACGACGTCATCCGCGCCATGCTGGCCGAGCCGCGCGCCGTGATCGCCGACATCTGCGTCGATCAGACCGAGAACTGCTATCCCATGATCCCGTCGGGTGCCGCCCACAACGACATGATCCTGGGCCCCGAGCATGGTCCAGGGCTGCGCAACGGTGGCGCGTCCGGCGTCACCGACGAAGGGTTGGGCCTGGTCTGACACCGGCCTGGAGTAGAATGTCATGAGCACCATAGAAGCGGCCATCAGGTCGGCCACGATCTCCGTCGTCGTCGAGAACGAGGCGGGCGTGCTTGCGCGCGTCATCGGCCTGTTCGCGGGGCGAGGCTACAACATCGACAGCCTCACCGTGGCCCCGGTGGACGACGGTCGTGGCCGCAGCCGTATCAACATCGTAACCTCCGGCACGCCGATGGTGATCGAGCAGATCAAGGCGCAGCTCTCTCGGCTGGTCCCCGTGCACCGCGTGGCCGACCTCACCCAGGACGGCCCGCACATCGCCCGTGAAATGGCGCTGGTCAAGGTGATCGGCCAGGGCAACGCCCGCGCCGAGGCGCTGCGGCTGGCCGATGCTTTTCGCGCCCGCGTGGTCGACGCCTCGACCGAAAGCTTCGTGTTTGAAATGACCGGCCAGACCGAAAAGCTCGACGCCTTTGTCGAGCTGATGCGCCCACTGGGCCTGGCCGAAGTCTCCCGCACCGGTGTCGCCGCAATGGCGCGCGGCACCCGTCTTATCTGATATCGTTAGAGAAGTAAGGAAACAGCGATGCGCGTGTACTACGACCGCGATGCGGACGTGAATCTGATCATGGCCAAGAAGGTCGCCATCATCGGCTTCGGCAGCCAGGGCCACGCCCATGCGCTGAACCTGAAGGACTCGGGCGCCACCGAGCTGGTCATCGGCCTGCGCCCAGGCTCCGTCGGCGTCGCCAAGGCCGAAGCCGCCGGCATCAAGGTCATAGACCCCGCGGAGGCCGCCAAATGGGCCGACGTGATCATGGTGCTGACGCCGGATGAAGGGCAGGGCGACCTGTACCGCGAAAAGCTGGCGCCCAACATGAAGCCGGGCGCGGCGCTCGCCTTCGCGCACGGCCTGAACATCCATTTCAACCTGCTCGATGCGCGCCCCGACATCGACGTGTTCATGATCGCACCCAAAGGCCCCGGCCACACCGTGCGCAGCGAATACCAGAAGGGCGGCGGCGTGCCCTGCCTGGTTGCGGTTGACCAGAACCCGTCCGGCAATGCGCTGGAGATCGCGCTGTCCTATGCCTCCGCCATTGGTGGCGGCCGCGCGGGGATCATCGAGACGACGTTCAAGGAAGAATGCGAGACCGATCTGTTCGGTGAGCAGGTCGTGCTTTGCGGCGGCCTGGTCGAGCTCATCAAGGCCGGTTTTGAGACGCTCGTGGAAGCTGGCTACGCGCCCGAGATGGCCTATTTCGAGTGCCTGCACGAAGTGAAGCTGATCGTCGACCTCATCTATGAGGGCGGTATCGCCAACATGAACTATTCGATTTCCAACACCGCGGAGTATGGCGAATACGTCACCGGTCCGCGTATCGTGACCTCCGAGACCAAGGCCGAGATGAAGCGCGTGCTGGAGGACATCCAGAGCGGCAAGTTTGCGCGGGACTGGATGTTGGAGAACAAGGTGAATCAGGCGAGCTTCAAGGCCACCCGGCGTCGCATGGCGGAGCACCCTATCGAGAAGATCGGCGAGACGCTGCGCGGCATGATGCCGTGGATTGCCAAGAACAAGCTCGTCGACAAGGCTCGCAACTGATGGGGACCAGGGCGAATCCGGCCGGAAAGCTGCCGGCCGTGTTCGCCCTGGGTGTTCTGCTCAGTGCCTGCGCCCCCGGTGCTTCAAAGCCCCCGGTGGCGTCCGCGGCCCCGGTGGTGTTCAACCCTGTGCCGGCGCTCGATGTGCGCTCGCTGCCGGGTTGGGACGGCGAGTCGAAGGCTGCCGTCGTCGCGGCCTTTGCCGCTGGCTGCCCCAATCTTGACCAGAGCTTCGCCAACGCCTGCGCCGCGGCCCGTGCTGCAAAACCCGGCAGCGACTCAGCAGCGGGGTACGTGCTCGAGAGCTATTTCCGAGCCGAATATCTGGGCGCCACCCATGTCACCGGATATTTCGAGCTGACGCTCGCGGGAAGCCGCACGCCGGACGCACGCTTCCGCTTCCCGGTGCTGCGGCCGCCCGCCGATCCGCGCTTGTACAGCCGCAACGAGATCATGAGCGGCATCCTGTCTACCCAGGGTCTCGAACTGGTTTGGTTGCAGAGCGAAGCGGATCTATATTTTCTGCAATTGCAGGGCTCTGGCCGGGTAATCCTGCCAGATAACACGATGATCCGGGTGGGCACGGCCGCCAACAACGGGCACCCCCGCACGCCTCCTTCGAGCCTGTTCGGCGGCGCGCCGATCCCCGGCCACGACCTGTCGATCCCAGGCATACGCGCCTGGGCGGCCGCGCATCCGGACGATGCCCACACAAGGATGGAACGCGACCAGGCCTATGTGTTCTTCCGGACCACGCCGGACATCCCACCCCAATACGGCCCGTACGGTAGCTTCGGCCTGCCGCTGCTGCCGCTGCGCTCGGTGGCGATCAGCCCCAGCACCGCCCCGCTCGGCACGTTCCTGTGGCTGCAGGCGACCAACACCAGCGACAACACCCGCCTGCCGCATCTGGTGCTCGCACATGACACCGGCGAGCTCATCAGCGGCCAGGCCCAGTTGGATATGTTCTACGGCTGGGGCGCCCAGGCCGAACAGGATGGCGGCCATGAAAACAGCCAGGGAGCGCTCTGGGCGCTGCTGCCCCGCTGATCCCGCCGGCCCCCATCGACGGGGCGGGCCCGGCTGGACGGCCAAGCCTCGGCCTGCTGTTCGCTTCCTTCTTCATGGTGGGCATCAGCGGCTTCGGCAGCGTGCTGCCTTGGACGCGGCGTATGATCGTCGAGCAACGGCGCTGGCTCGACGCCGCAGGATTCAACGACCTGCTGGCGCTTTGCCAATTGGTGCCAGGACCCAATGTGGTGAATCTCGCCGTCGTGCTCGGCGATCGGTTTCACGGCCCGATCGGGTCGGTCACAGCCGTCGCCGGCGTTACCTCCGGCCCGATGGCGATCGTGCTGACGCTGGCGGCCGCGTTGTCGCAGGTATCCAGTCTGCCCCTGGTCACCAACGCGTTTCACGGACTGGGCGCGGCGGCGGCGGGGCTGGTGCTGGCGACGACCCTCAAGATGGCGCATCCGCTGGCAGCGCCACGACCGCCGGTGACGCGCGACTGGCGGGCGATCGGCATGGCGCTGCTGGCCTTGGTCGCCATCGGCCTCCTGCGCCTGCCGCTGCTGGCAAGTCTGGCGGTGTTGGTGCCGGTGTCGGTCGGACTTCAACTGCTGCCGCGGCGCCGGTGATGGAGCCCTATCTCGCTTTGGCCAGCGTGTTCGGACGGCTTGGTCTGCTCGCGGTCGGCGGTGTGCTGTCGGTACTGCCGGAGATGCAGCACCAGGCCGTGGAGGTGCATGGCTGGGTGACGGCACGAGAGTTCACATCGATGTTTGCACTGGCCCAGTCGGCTCCCGGTCCGAACATGATGGTCGTGCCATTGCTTGGCGCCCGCGTCGCAGGTTTGCCGGGCGCAGTCGTCGCAGCGGTGTCTTTCGTGCTACCGCCGGGTCTGCTGGTTTTCTGCGTGGGGCGGCTGTGGCAGCGCCTGCGCGGCAAACCCTGGCTGCACGACGTGCAGGCAGGTCTGACAGCGGTGACCGTTGGCTTGGTCGCAGCTGCAGCGTTGTTGCTGGCCCGCTCTGCCGCTGACAACTGGCAGGACTGGTTGGCGGTGGTGGCCGCGACAGTGATCCTGCTGCGTACCAGGTATAATCCACTCTGGGTAATGATCGGCGGCGCCGCTCTCGGAGCGGTCGGGCTGCTGTAACACTCAGGCGTGCTGCACAACCCACCGCCTAAACAAATGCTGCAACCGCGTTGGGGCAGTTGCAGCGTTGAGCAAATTACTGACTAGAACGTGATGACGTCTGAGAGGCGGCGTCATCACGTTCTAGCTCTTCGTTTTATCGCGTGATTCAGACCCATCGGTGATTCCACGTTAGGTCATCACGCTCTAGCGGATGGAACGGACGGGCGCCTCAGCGACTTCATCATACGAAGAAGCAAATGAAGGGGTCGGACGGTTGTAGGCATAGCCCGTGTCCGGGCGGTCGTAGATGAAACCGTAGGTCGGATAAACGCTGCCGTAATCGCCGCTATGGCTGAGGGCGACGCGGACCGCAGACCAGTCGTTGTTGGTCGATACATCGATCACCGATACGCCACGGCTGACGCCACCCTTGTTCGACCCTGGGCCGGCCCAGTTTGCGTGATCGATCTCGATCTGGCGGGAGTCGACAACGCGCGTGACGACGGCGACATGGCCGAGGCGCATGTGCCCGTTGGCGCGGAAATTGAGAACGGAACCGCCTTCAGGCTGCTGGCCACGGGCATAGACGCCATTGGCGGCATCCCACCAATTGGCAGCGTTGCCTTTGAGCTCAATGCCGGTGGCGATGCGGGCGAACGGCACACAACTGATGCCGCCACTGGTGTAGCTCGTGCTGGCGTAGCGGGCCTTGCCGCCCTTCAGCAGCGTCTGTTTGGTGCCGACGCTGCGGCCTGCACTGGCGCGGCTGATGGACTTGCTGGCGATAACAGCGTGGCCGATTGCTTTTGTCGTCATCACCCGGACGATTGGCAAAGCCTTTGCGGGGCTAGAAATGTTTCTCACCAACGGTTTCGCAGAAGAGGACGAACGCGAAGCCTTAACTGCTTCGCCATGTGGCCGGGCCGCCTCGGCCTGTGTCACGGCCAGCGGGCAGACCGCCAGCAATCCGACACCAAGCGCTACCGCGCGAACCCTAAAACCCCAAGCCAGCATGCTGCAGCCCCCTGTGTCATGCCTCACGATATGTTTCCGGTAGCAACACACGGTCGTGACTGGCAAGGGAGCGAACGAAATTCAACACGTCAGTAATGCATTTTTGGTAAGACTGCCCTGTGGATAACTCTGCAGGAACGGCAAACAATCCTATTAACAATTTCGTGTGTGGATCAATGCAAAAATACCACGCCGCTGTTGCTTTAAAGGCACGGTGGCAACAACGGCGCGGTCGATTCGTGACCGGCAGATACGAAGTCCGCCAGAAACAGCCTTATTTACAGACCGTGACCATGATTTCCACAAGATGACGCGGGTCGGCCATGTTGGCCTGAACGCAGGCGCGGGCGGGTGCGCCATCTTCCGGCAGCCATTCCGACCAAAGCTTGTTCATGGCGTCGCGGTCGCGGATGTCCTTCAACCAGATCTGTGCCTGCAGCAGCCGGGTCTTGTCGGTGCCATGCGTTTCGAGGATCTCGTCGATCGCTGCGAGTACTTCGGCGGTCTGCCCCGAGATGTCCTTGGACAGGTCCTGCGCCGTGCAGCCCTGCAGAAAGACGAACCCGTGGTATTCGACGGCCTTGGACAGAATCTTGTTCGGCTCGGTGCGGATAATCTTGCTCATGCGGTGGCTCCTTCGTTGCGCGCCATCGGCTTGTAGTGAAGCGGCCACCCCGCCGTAAAGGCGGCTACGGCTTGGTGGGCGCCACCGGCGGGGCTGCGGTCTGTGCATTGTAGCAATCGTTCAGCGCCTTTTCGCGGGCATATTGGCCGCCCAGGCCCGCACTGAAGCTTGGCGCCGCGAGGCCGCCGGCATATTGCGGCACGGTGCCGCTGGCATAGGGCGTGTCGCGCGCGCTCGAAACGAAGGTGTCGGCCTTGTAAAGCTCGCCGCGGTTCTGCTGCAGGAACACCTCGTCGGTGCGCTGACGGCAAGCCTGAGCCTGGCTCGCCGTTACCCCGGCCGGACGGGTGCCTGTGGAGCCCACGCCGCAGCCCGTGAGCGCTCCGAGGGAAACCAGGATGGTCAGGGCTGATGTCAGCTTCATTCTGGTCATGGCGCGACTCCTGGAGCATGATTCGGCGATTGTGAGAAAAGCAGCCGGCTGTTCAACAGTTCCGCCCGCAGGATCGTTTCGTCGAAATGCGCCTCCGGGGTCAATGGGGCGGTTGCGGTAAGGTCGGCCAGTCCGCGCGTGGCTCCCTCGGCGCCGGCCCAGCAGCGGGCCTCATAATCGGCCAGGGTCAGACCCGTCGGGCTGCCCTCCAGCCGGCTGAAGCGGAGCGGCCCTGCGGCCCCACGCCGCGTCGCCCCGCGCGGTACTGGCGTCAGATCGGTGGAGATTCGGTCGGCGGTGATGCCCATCGGAATGCCGGCCCGGCCCGGTTGTTCTGCGCTACCCATGAACTGAACATGGACCCGCGATGCGGTTCGCACCACTGTTGCACGCACCGATAACGAGGCAGCTCCCCAATGACTGACCGCCGCACCGCCGATCTCGCCGACCTCACCGCCACCGCTGCCCGCCGGTCGATCCGCGACGGCAGGCTGGATCCGCGCGATTTGCTGGAGGCCTGCCTCGCCCGCATCGCCACGGCCGAGCCCCGGGTGCGCGCCTTCGCCTGGTTCGATGCCGACCAGGCCCGCCAACAGCAGCCCTTGGCGGGGCCGCTGCACGGCATACCCTTTGCGGTGAAGGACGTGATCGATACCCAGGACCAGCCGACCGGCTACGGCTCGCCGATCTGGCACGGCCATCGGCCCCGCGCCGATGCCGCCGCCGTGGCTCTGGTGCGGGCGGCCGGGTCGATTGTGATCGGCAAGACTGTGACCACCGAGTTCGCCACCCGCCTGCCTGGCCCCACCACCAACCCGCACCATGCCGAACACACGCCCGGCGGCTCCAGCTCCGGCTCGGCGGCCGGGGTTGCCGCCGGCTTTTTCCCGCTGGCCTTCGCCACCCAGACCGCTGGCAGCATCATCCGCCCGGCAGCGTTTTGCGGCACGGTCGGCTACAAACCCAGCTACGGCATGGTGCCGCGGCTGGGCATGAAGGTGATGAGCGAAAGCCTTGACACCATCGGTGTCATCGCCCGCTCAGTCGCGGACTGTGCGCTGGGCGTTTCGGCCGCCTCCGGCCACGACCTCGGCGATCCCGACCAGCGCACCGGCGCGGCCCCGGTCATTGGCCTGTGCTCGCGGGTCGCAGGGGCTGTCGCTGCACCGGAGACCCTGGTCCTGCTGGAACGCGCGGCCGAGTGCGTTGTCCGGTGCCATGCAAAAATCCGCCACGCCAATCTACCGGATGCGTTCGACGCGCTGGTCGACATCCAGCCGCTCGTCATGCATGCGGAAAGCCATCAGTCCATGGCATGGGAGCTGAACACGAATGCGGACGGCATCAGCCCGGGCCTCGCCGAGCGGCTGCACTGGGGCGGCACCCAACTCGCAGGCCTCGATGCCGCCCGCCAGGCCATGCGTGATCTGCAACGCCGATTCGATCAGGTGATGGAGGGTCTCGACATCCTCATCACGCCCGCAGCCCCCGGCGAGGCGCCGGTCGGTATCGAATGGACCGGCGACCCGGCCTTCAACGCAGCCTGGACCGCACTGCACGTGCCTTGCGTGACCATCCCCGTTGGCACTGGTCCGCAAGGCCTGCCGCTCGGCCTCCAGATCGTCGGGCGACGCGGGGACGATCGTGCGGTGCTGGCCTGGGCCGCCTGGGTTGCCCATGCGATGGCCGGCTGAGACATGAGCTTCTTCCCGCTGGCCGACATGATCGGCCTCGTCGTGTTCATCGCCCTCTGGGTCGGCTACGGGCCGACGGTGCGGCGCCACATGCCGCGCAGCATCAATGCCAACCTCGAAGGACTGCGCGTGGCCTGGATGCGCACCATGCTCCGGCGCGACAACCGAATCGTCGATTCTGCGCTGATCGGCCAAGTGCTGCAAAGCTCGAGCTTCTTCGCTTCCGCCAGCCTCATCGTTATCGGTGCATTGCTCAGCCTGCTGTCCAATGTGGAGCATCTGCAGCCGGCAATCGAGCAGCTGGCCTTCGTGGCGCCGGTGTCGCGCACATTGTTTGAGCTCAAGCTGGTGCTGCCGCTGCTGATCATGGTGACAGGATTCGTGAAGTTCACATGGTCGATCCGGCAGTTGAACTACACCATTGCGCTGATCGGCTCGGCACCCGATCACCATAACACCGGCCGCTTCCTGGAGCCGTTGGCCAAGACGATCGGCGATGTGATGTCGGCGGCCCTGGCCACGTTCAACGACGGCATGCGAGCCTATTACTACGCGATCGCCGGCCTCGCCTGGCTGGTCGGCCCGTGGGAAATGGCCGGGTGCGCCGCAGCTCTCACGGCCCTGCTGGTCTGGCGCCAGACGTCAAGTCCGGTCGCGAAAAGCTTCCAAGCTGCCTTGGCGACGGTGCACGAGGCCCATGCCGCGATCGGGGAGCGGGAAGCCCGCGAGCAGCGCTAGGAGCCTGATCGCTTCTGGTAGGCGAAGCGATCAGGCTTTAACCTCTGGTTATAACCAACAATTTCATCGCGAAATCGACTCAAATTTAGCCGATATTGCTCTAATCCTTCTCGATCGTGCACTGCAGCGGATGCTGGTTCTGGCGGGCGAGGTCCATCACCTGGGTGACCTTGGTTTCAGCCACCTCATAGGTGAACACGCCACATACGCCGACACCACGGCGATGGACATGCAGCATGATCCGCGTCGATTCCTCGCGGGTCTTTTGGAAGAAGCGCTCCAGCACGTGCACCACGAATTCCATGGGCGTGTAGTCGTCGTTCAGCATCAGCACCTTGTACATCGCCGGTTTGCGGGTTCGGGTGCGGGTCTTGGTGACCACGCCGATGTTGGGACCGCCATCCTGGCCGCCCTCGCGGCCACCGTCCTCGCGTCGGGCTGACGGATGCGCGCCTGCAACCGTAAAGGGCAGGGGATGCTGGCACGTCTGCATCAGGTTCAGGCTGGTTTCTTCGAAGCGCATGGATTGCAACCGTTTGTTCCTGACCGCAGGGTCATTTGTTCGGGTGGCAGACGTCGGGTGAGAGACATCGGGCCGAGAGGCATGGGGCCGAGAGACATGGGGCCGATCCATGTCCATGTCCACGCAGCCTCGCCGGCGGCGACAAAGAATATCTGAATTCGACCGCCTGATAGAAGCCTCTTGCGTGGATGGGTTCCCGATTCGCGCGCCGAAACGACAAAAGGCCCGGGCATTCGCCCGGGCCTTTGTCACTCATCCGGATCGGGGTTCAGACCGTCGGGTGGGCAAACTTCTCGGTGGCCAGCGTCACGCGCTCGGTGATCGGGGCAAACGTCTGTTCGGCCAGCTTCATCGAGGCATCGGTCAGCTTGCCGGTCTCGGCGACCATCTTCTCGAAGGCGGTCTTGGTGAAGCTGGACTGCAGGTCCATTGCTTCCTTGATCGACTTCACCGAAGTCATCGCCTTGACGGTCGCCATGGTCTCTTCCATGTGAGCCTGGGCGCTGGCGGCGAAGTGCTTCGAAAAGTCCTGCACGCCGGCGGCCAGAATCTGGCTCGACTTGATCACCGCTTCCATGTTGCCTTGGCCGAAGGAGACGAAATCCTCGGCGGTCTTGATCACTTTGTCCATTGTCAGCATTTCCTTGTCTTGCGGTTTTGATTGTAGGCTTGGTTCGTTGTCAGCATTCGCAGCCGAAGGTGCCGCGAGGCGAGGCGCCCCGGTCGGCGGTGGCGGTCCTGGTTCGGCACACGCGAATGCGGGGTCCGTCAGGGGGGCAGTGACTGCACCTGTCCCAACCTCGGGGAGGGTCGTGTTGGGGAGCACGCCTGGGTTCGCTGGCAGGCTCTTTGCTGGTGGCCGGTTCGTCTTAAGGGGTGCGGCGGCCGAAGCGGCCGGCAAACTCGCCTCTGATCGTGGGCCGGTCATGGCCTGCGTTCGGTCCAGTCGGACGGCAGAAGGCGGGGTGGAGGGGTGGCTGCTCTTTTTCGAAGCCATGCGTTCATTCCTCGTACGCCGTTCCTGCGCAGGGTTGCCTCTGCGGGATGCTTAACGCCCGGCGCCGGTCGCGCCTGTTTATGTTGCACTGCGGTATGGTGGTTCTACACATATGGACGCATGGGTTCAAGATTAAATTTGTGCACTGCACAATACCATCGGTCGCCCCGGCGATCTATGGGCAAGATGCGTTAACCTATTTGAATCGTTCCTTTTCGCTCCCCGGGTTTGCCCTGGACATGGCATTGACCGGACCGCTAGTTTGCCCGTCATGGTCAAAGTAGTCGCTGACATGCACGGATCGATGGGCAGGAATCTGCAATCCCGGGGGAACCGGATCCTCCTGCTCCTCGCGGGCATTGTCGCAATGGCACTGGCCACTCTCCAGCCGGCGCGCGCCCAGGTCGGGTCGGAGCGCTACAGCTCCATTGTCATCGACGCCCGCAGCGGGCGGGAACTGTCCAGCGTCAACGCGGACGAAGAACGCCATCCAGCCAGCCTGACCAAGATGATGACCCTTTATATGGTGTTCGAGGCGCTGCGCGACCGCAGGCTTACGCTCGATCAGATGGTGCCGGTCAGCGCCCACGCCGCGTCCCAGCCGCCGACAAAGCTCAGCATCGTGCCGGGCATGAAGCTGACCGTGGAGCAATGCATCCTCGGCTTGGTCACCATGTCCGCCAACGACGCGGCCGCCGCCTTGGGCGAGCTTTTGGCAGGAGAGGAGTTTTCGTTCGCGCAATTGATGACGCTGCGTGCCCATGCGCTAGGCATGTCGCGCACCATTTTCCGCAACGCTTCCGGCCTGCCGGACCCTGATCAGGTCTCCACTGCGCGCGACCTCGCCACGCTGGGACGGCGGCTGATTATCGATTTCCCCGCGGAATATCGGTATTTCTCTACCCCGGCGTTTCGCTTCCGCAACCGCGTGATCCCGAATCACGACCGCATGCTGCAAACCTATCCGGGTGCTGACGGCATCAAGACCGGGTTTGTCACCGCCTCCGGCTACAACCTCGTCACTTCAGCCCTGCGGTCCGACGTGCGCCTGATCGGCGTGGTGATGGGCGCCAAGAACGGCGGCGAGCGGGATGCGCATATGGCCATGCTGCTCGACCAGGCGTTCGAGCGAATGGATGTGGCGCCGCCGGTGATGGCGCGACGCGATGCGCCGGGCCGCGTGCTGCCCGGCACGCCGCCCGTTGCGTTGCAGCCGCCGGCCATGACCGCTTCGGTCAGGCAGCTGGCGTCTCGTTGGGCGGTGCAGATTGGCGCCTTTGCCACCGAAACGGCCGCACGCCAGGCAGCCGTCAATGCGCGCCGGCTCACCGATTCAGGCCAGATCCATGTCGAATCGGCCACCGTCCAGGGCCGCACCACTTGGCGCGCGCAGCTCGTCGGTATGAATGCCAGCGAGGCGAACGGCACCTGTTCGGCCCTGGCCAAGCGCAAAGTGACCTGCGTGGTGCTTCGCCCCGATCCCGGCCAGCTCGCCCGCGCCTTCTGACACTCAGACGCGCTTGTTGCGAATCGTTCTTAACTTCTGCAAAGTGTTGCAAGTAAGAATTACTCGCAATAAAGGGGCTTCCATGCGGCTGCATCTGCTCGGCGTCCACGCGCTTGTTGTTGCCATGAAGACGCATGGCGAAACCCCCAGCCCGCGGCAACCGCAGCGGAGCCTTGCGCCGGGCGGGCAGGATGCGCATGTGTCATCCACTCAGGATGGGCTACAATTTCTGTCCGCGGCTGACGCGGCAGACGGAGCGACAAGATGGACGGCGGCGCCGAATCTCGAAAGATCACCCTCAATGCGCCCGAGGACTTCGCGGGCATGCGCGCTGCTGGCCGTCTTGCTGCCGAAACGCTGGACATGATCACGCTCCATGTCCGCCCAGGCGTTACCACTGGCGCTTTGGATGCGATCTGCCACGAATTCATCTTAGCCCACGCTGCGTTGCCGGCGCCGCTCAACTACCGCGGCTACCCGAAATCCGTCTGCATCTCCATAAATCATGTGGTGTGTCATGGCATTCCCGGCGACCGCGCACTGTTGGCCGGGGATGTGCTGAACATCGATGTCACTGTCATTCTTGACGGCTGGCACGGCGACAGCAGCCGAATGTACTGCGCGGGGCCGCCGTCGACCAAGGCACGCAATTTGATCGAGGCAACGCATGAATCGCTGATGCGGGGCATCGCCGCGGTCAAACCAGGCGCCACACTGGGCGATATCGGCCATGCGATCCAGAGCTATGCCGAGGCGCAGCGCTTCTCCATCGTGCGCGATTTTTGCGGCCACGGCATCGGCCGCCGCTTCCACGAGGCGCCCAACGTGCTGCACTACGGCAAGCCCGGCGAGGGCGCCGTCCTGAAACCCGGCATGTTCTTCACCATCGAACCGATGGTCAACGCCGGACGACCTGAGGTGAAGGTGCTCGACGACGGCTGGACCGCCGTCACCCGCGATCGCAGCCTGTCGGCGCAGTTTGAGCACATGGTGGGTGTCACCGACACGGGCGTGGAGATTTTCACGCTCTCCCCCTCAGGCCAGTTCAAGCCGCCCTATCCGGTTTGATCTTTTGGGGACAGTTTTCCTAACCCGACAGCCGCTGCGGTTTTGCGACACAGACCAACTCGGGCACATCAACAACGCGGTTTACTCCGTCCTTTATGAGGCCGGGCGCGTGGCGTTGCTGCTCGAGGCTGGGCTGCTGGTGCCGGCGGAGGGCCACGCCGTGGTGCTCGCCCGGCTGGAAATTGATTTCTCTAGCGAGATGACATGGCCTGCGGACGTGTCGATCGAGAATGCCTTCCATCGGATCGGCAACAAGTCGCTGCATGTCCGCCAGCGTCTGCTGGTCGGCGGCGCTGTGACCTCCCGGTCGTCCTCCGTTTTGGCCGTGATCGACACGACCACGCGTCGCGCGGTGCCGTTGCAGAACGCATGGCGGGTCGTGTTCGAGCGCTGGCTGGTGCCCGATTTCAGCTGAAAGCCCCGATCTGACGAGGGGTTGACGCGGATTTTCTGGCAGGTCGATGGCCAGCGCCCAGTCTCGCCGGATGACCTCAAGACCCAAGGGCCTCGCCGACCAGCTCAACTTGCTCGACCCCGCGATGTCGCCGGGAGCGGCGGACGGGCACCGCGCCCGCCTGCGCACCCGCCTGCTCGCCGCCGGGCCGGAGGCGCTGGCGGATCACGAGTTGCTGGAACTGGTGCTGTGCCTCGCTTTGCCGCGGCGCGACACCAAGCCGATTGCGCGGGCCTTGCTGGTTCGCTTCGGCAGTTTCGCCGGCGCCATTTCCGCGCCGATCAACGATCTGCGCTCCGTCGAGGGCATGGGAGAGGCGGGAGCGGCGGCCTTGCGTACGGTTCAGTCGGCAGCACTTCGCCTTGTGCGGGCCGAGATTTCCGACCGGCCGGTGATGGAGAACTGGGACCGGCTGATGGACTATCTCAGCGCGGTGATGGCGCGCGAACGCGTGGAGCAGTTCCGCGTGCTGTTCCTCGACGGCCGCAACCGGCTGATTGCCGACGAGGCGCAGTCCCGCGGCACGGTCAACCACACGCCGGTCTACCCGCGCGAAGTCGTCAAACGCGCGCTGGAACTGCATGCGACGGCGCTGATCGTCGTGCACAACCACCCAAGCGGCGACCCAGCACCCTCACAGGCGGATATCGAAATGACCCGCGAGATCAAGGCGGCGGCAAAGGCGCTGTCGATCGTGCTGCACGACCATGTCATCGTTGGCAACGGAAGCTGGCTCAGCTTTCGCCGCGAAGGCTTATTGTAAGAAGTGGTCGAATACGTCGTAGCCACCCTCCCAGATTAGCTTGAGAGCGATGTAGAGTACAATGAACAGGCCCACCCAGGCGACCCAACGGTGCCGTTCGAGGAGCTTGGCGAGGAACGAGGCCGCCAGTCCCATCAGCACCACCGAGAACGCCAGGCCCACGACGAGCACCCAGGTATGACCATTGGCTGCACCAGCGACCGCCAACACGTTGTCCAGGCTCATCGAGAGATCGGCCAGCAGGATCTGCACTATCGCCGCCCGCAGCGTCTTCTGCGGCTGCACGGCATGCAGCCTGGGGTCGTGGCGCAACTCGCGATACATTTTGTAGGCGACCCACAGCAGCAGCAGCCCGCCAGCCAGAAGCAGCCCCACGATTTCCAGCAGCTGCAGCGTCACGGCGCCGAGTGCGATGCGCAGCACCGTCGCCGCCCCGATGCCGAGCAGAATCGCCGGTCGCTTCTGTTTCGCCGGTAGCCCGGCCACGGCGAGCCCGACCACCACGGCATTGTCGCCGGCCAGGGTGATATCCACCAGCAGCACCTGTGCAAGGGCAGACAGCTCCTGGATGAAGCCTGGGTCATGAACAAAGCCAAGGTCGAACATGCTGCATCCTGTGTTGTGGCGGTCGCCTGCGAAGCCTAGGAGGGACAGGCACGACAGCGGATGAAAAGACAATGGTACCGCGCTACAGCCGCCCGGAGATGGCCGCGATCTGGGCCCCTGAGAATCGTTTCCGGATCTGGTTCGAGATCGAGGCGCTGGCCGCCGAGGCGCTCGCCGGGCTTGGCGAAATTCCCCAGGAATCAGCGCGAAACATCCGCGTCCGCGGCGACACCAAGGTCGCCGATATCACGCCCGAGGACCTTGAGCGAATCGACGCGATCGAACGGGAAACGCGCCATGATGTTATCGCATTTTTAACCTGGCTGGCCGAGGGTATCGGCGAAGACAGCCGCTTCGTGCATCTCGGCATGACCAGCTCGGACGTGCTGGACACGTGTTTCTCCGTCCAGCTGACCCAGGCGGCGGACCTGCTGATCGCCGATGTCGATGCTGTCATGGCAGCACTCAAGACCCGCGCCTTCGAGTTCAAGCACACGGCCACGATCGGCCGCAGCCACGGCATTCATGCAGAGCCCACCAGCTTTGGTCTCAAGCTCGCCGGCCATTACGCTGAATTTGCCAGAAACCGTGCCCGCCTGGTCACCGCGCGGGCGGAAATCGCGGTGTGCGCCATCAGCGGCGCCGTCGGCACCTTCGCCCATATCGACCCCAAGGTTGAGGCCTTCGTCGCGGGCAAGCTCGGCCTGGCGGTGGAGCCGGTCTCCACCCAGGTCATCCCGCGCGATCGTCATGCGGCGTTCTTCTGCGCCCTGGCCGTGGTTGCATCCGGCGTCGAGCGCCTGGCCACCGAGGTGCGCCACCTGCAGCGCAGCGAAGTGCGCGAGGCCGAGGAGTTCTTCCATGCCGGGCAGAAGGGCAGCTCGGCGATGCCGCACAAACGCAACCCGGTGCTGTCGGAGAATTTGACCGGGCTCGCCCGGGTGGTGCGCGCGGCGGTGGTGCCGGCGCTTGAGAACGTCACGCTGTGGCACGAGCGCGACATCAGCCATTCCAGCGTGGAACGTGCCATCGCCCCCGATTCGACGGTCACGCTGGACTTCGCGCTGATGCGTCTGGCCGGAATGATGGAAAAACTGACGGTTTATCCCGAGCAGATGGCCGCCAACCTCGACAGCCTCGGCGGCGTGGTCCACTCGGGCGAGATCCTGCTCGCCCTGGCCCGCGCCGGCATTTTGCGCGAGGACGCCTACCGGATTGTGCAACGCAACGCCATGGCGACCTGGTCGAGCCTCGGCAAGCCCGGCCACCGCGGCTTTCGTGCCAATCTCGAAGCCGATCCCGAGGTCGCCGGCTGCGTCACGCCGGAACTGCTCGACGCCGCAATGGACCCGAAGCTGCATCTGGCCCGGCTGGACGATATCTTTCTGCGCGTCTTTGGCGAAGCCGGCCCCGCCTGATGGAGCAACCGGCGCGGGCGATCCTCGTCACCGGCGCCGCATCCGGCATTGGCGCGGCGCTGGCCCGGCGGGCGGCAGGCCCGGGCATAGGCCTTGCCCTGCACAGCGGTGGCAGCACGCCCGAAAGCGGTCAACGCCTGCAGCAGGTGATCGCAGCCTGCACCGCGGTAGGAGCCCGCTGCATCGTTACCATCGGCGACCTGACCGAACCCGGCCATGGCGGGCCGATCGTGGCCGCGGCCCTGACGGCGTTCGGCCGGCTCGACCAGGTGGTGCACGCGGCGGGCCATGTCGACAAGACGCCGTTGGGCACTCTCACCCGCGCCGGGCTCGACCGCAGCTTGTCGCTCATGCCGGGCGCGTTTCTGGAAATCGTGACGGCAGCCATGCCGGCGTTGGCCGCCAGCGGGGCCGGGCGGGTGGTCGCGGTCAGCTCCTTCATCGCCCACAAGATCGAGGCACCCAGCTTCGCCCCCGGCTCGGTAGTGGCGAAGGCGGCGTTGGAGGCGCTGGTGCGGTGCTTTGCTGTCCAACTCGCCGCCACCGGCACTACCGTCAACGCGGTCGTGCCCGGCTACACCCGCAAGGACTCCGGCAAACCCGGCGCTCTCTCGGCCGCCGCCTGGGACGACGCCGCGCGGCGTACGCCGACCGGCCGGCTCAACGAGACCGACGAGGTGGCCGCCGCTATCGCCTTCCTGCTATCCGAGGGTGCCCGCCAGATCACCGGCATCCTGCTGCCGGTCGATGGCGGACTTACCCTGGGCTGAGCTGGGTCCGGCTGCGCCGGATGGCCTTCGGCCCGACCAGGGCTCTTCGCCCTGGACCCGGCAGAGGCTCGCCTCTGCACTCCATTCGTTAAGGTGTGTTTCTGCGTGAGGCGGGAAGAGGTGCAGGGGCGAGCCCCTGCTGGGTGCAGGGCGAAGTCCTGCCCGCGCGGAGCGCATCCGGCGCAGCCGGACCCATCTATGCGTCAGGCGTGTGGCAGCCCGATCCAGCCGCTGCTATACCCCCCGCGCGTGGGGCGCCCGGCTCCTGAGGAAACCGACCATGGCCCGTCGCCGTCAGCTGTATGAAGGAAAAGCAAAGATCCTGTTCGAGGGTCCTGAGCCGGGAACGCTTGTTCAGTATTTCAAGGACGACGCGACCGCGTTCAACTCGCAGAAGAAGGGCACGATCACCGGTAAGGGCGTGCTGAACAACCGTATCAGCGAATATCTGATGCTGCGCCTGGGCGAGATCGGGGTGCCCACGCATTTCGTCCGCAGGCTCAACATGCGCGAGCAACTCATTCGCGAGGTGGAGATCATCCCGGTCGAGGTGGTTGTGCGCAACGTGGCCGCCGGCAGCCTGTCCAAGCGCCTCGGCATCCCAGAGGGCACGCGCCTGCCACGCTCGATCATCGAATACTATTATAAGAACGACGCCCTGCAGAGCCCGATGGTCGCCGAGGAGCACATCACCGCATTCGGCTGGGCCGGCACGCAGGACATGGACGACATGGTTGCGCTGACGTTGCGCATCAACGACTTCCTGACCGGCCTATTCCTCGGCGTCGGCATCACACTGGTCGACTTCAAGGTGGAATTCGGCAGGCTCTATGAGAACGACGACATGCGTATCGTGCTGGCCGACGAGATCAGCCCCGACAATTGTCGTCTGTGGGACAGCAAGACCAACGAAAAGATGGACAAGGACCGCTTCCGCCGCGACCTCGGCAAGGTTGAGGAAGCCTACCAGGAGGTCGCCCGGCGCCTGGGTATTCTGCCCGAGGCCGGTGTGCGAGACCTCAAAGGGCCGGAGACATTGCAGTGAAACTTGTCGTCACGGTGATGCTGAAGGCAGGTGTGCTCGACCCGCAGGGCAAGGCGATCGGCCAGGCGTTGACCGGCCTGGGTTTCGAGGGCGTCGGTGAAGTGCGGGTCGGCAAGCGGATCGAACTGGAGTTGGCCGAGACCGACCCGGTGGCCGCCGAGGCCGCCGGTGCGGAGATGGCCCGCAAGCTGCTGGCCAACATGGTCATCGAGAGCTTCAAGGTCGAGGTGGCCTGACATGCGCGCTGCCATCGTCGTTTTCCCTGGCATCAACCGCGAGCGCGACATGGCAATCGCGCTCGAACGCGCCACCGGCCACAAGCCTCGCTTGGTCTGGCACAAGGAGACCGCACTCGATGGGATCGATCTCGTGGTGCTGCCCGGAGGCTTCAGCCACGGCGACTATCTGCGCTGCGGCGCCATGGCGGCTCAGGCGCCGATCATGGCGGCTATCCGCACGCATGCCGAACGCGGCGGCCACGTGATGGGCGTGTGCAACGGGTTCCAGATCCTGACCGAGGCCGGGTTGCTCCCCGGCGCGCTGCTGCGCAACGCCAGCCTGCGGTTCTTGTCGCAGGACTGCCACCTGCGCGTCGAACGCGCCGACACCGCGTTTGCCTGCCACTATCAGTCCGGCCAGGTATTTCGCGCGCCGATGGCCCATGGCGACGGCAATTACTTCGCCGATGACGACACGCTGGACCGACTGGAAGGCGAGGGGCTGGTGGCCTTCCGCTACGCAACCCCAGAAGGCACGATCGACCGCGCGGCCAATCTCAACGGTTCGGCCCGCAACATCGCCGGCATCTACGCTTCTAACCTGCGCGTGCTCGGTCTGATGCCGCATCCAGAGGATTTGGTCGATCCGCTGATGGGTGGCACCGACGGCAAGCCGTTGTTTGATGGGCTCACCCAGGCGTTGGCCGCCGCCTGATGGCAAAAAAAATCAACCAGGCGCTCGCCCGCGAGTTCGGTCTTTCAGCAGACGAATATCAGCGCGTTCTCGACATCATGGGGCGAACTCCCTCGCTCACCGAGCTGGGCGTATTCAGCGTGATGTGGTCGGAGCATTGCTCCTACAAATCCTCACGCGTGTGGCTGAAGACGTTGCCGACCAAGGCGCCGTGGGTAATCCACGGCCCTGGCGAGAACGCCGGCGTGGTCGATATCGGCGACGGCATGGCTGCGGTGTTCAAGATGGAATCGCACAACCACCCAAGCTTCATCGAACCCTACCAAGGTGCTGCCACCGGCGTCGGCGGCATTTTACGTGATGTGTTCACCATGGGCGCTCGGCCTGTGGCCAATCTCAACGCACTCCGCTTCGGCGACCCGTCCTTGCCGCGGACAAAACGCGTGGTCGACGGCGTCGTGCGCGGTATCGGCGGCTACGGCAACTGTGTCGGCGTGCCGACGGTCGGCGGCGAGATCAATTTCCACCCATCCTACAACGGCAACCCGCTGGTCAACGCCATGACCGTGGGCGTGCTCGACAAGACCAGGATCTTTCTGTCTGCGGCCGCCGGCATCGGCAATCCCGTGGTGTATGTCGGCTCCAAGACCGGCCGTGACGGCATCCACGGCGCCACCATGGCATCTGCTGAATTTGCTGCCGACAGTGGGGAAAAACGCCCCACCGTTCAGGTCGGCGATCCCTTCGTCGAGAAGCTGCTGATCGAGGCCTGCCTCGAACTCATGGCCACCGACGCCATCGTCGCCATCCAGGACATGGGGGCCGCGGGCCTCACCTCCTCCTCGGTCGAGATGGCCGGCAAGGGCGGCGTCGGCATTCAACTCGACCTTGACGCCGTGCCGCAACGCGAGACCGACATGACCGCCTACGAGATGATGCTGTCAGAGAGCCAGGAGCGTATGCTCATGGTGCTGCGTCCGGACCGGCAGGACCTCGCCCGCGCCATCTTCGACAAATGGGACCTGGATTTCGCCGTCATCGGCCATATCACCGACACTGGCCGCATCGTCGTCACCCATAAGGGCATCACCGAAGCGGACATTCCGCTCGATCCGCTGGCCGAACAGGCGCCGCTCTACCACCGCCCGACTGTGGAAACCCCGAAACCCGCCTCGCTCGGTCCGGTCGCTGACCCCGTTGGCATTGTGCCGGCGTTGCTCAAACTGATCGGCTGCCCGGATCTGTGCTCACGCGCCTGGGTCACCAACCAATACGACAGCACGGTCGGCGGCCAGACCGTCAAACGCCCAGGTGCTGCCGATGCCGCGGTGGTGAAGCTCGACGGTTTCAACCGCGCCTTGGCCATCACCACCGACTGCACGCCCCGCTATGTCGCGGCCGACCCTGAAATGGGCGGCATGCAAGCCGTGGCGGAAACCTGGCGCAATCTCACGGCCGTCGGCGCCCGTCCGCTCGCCATCACCGACAACATGAATTTCGGCAATCCGGAAAAGCCTGAGATCATGGGCCAATTCGCAGCCGCCATCCGCGGCATGTCCAAGGCCTGCATCGCACTCGACTACCCGGTCGTTTCAGGCAACGTCTCGCTCTACAACGAGACGGAAGGCAAAGGGATCCTGCCGACACCTGCCATCGGCGGCCTCGGCGTGCTCGACGACGCGCATGACGCGATCGGCATCGGCCTCAAACCCGGCATGGGCCTGGTGCTGATCGGCACTATCCGCGGCCATCTCGGCCAGTCGCTCTGGCTGCGCGAAATCGCGGGCCAGGAGGCAGGCGCGCCGCCGCCGGTGGATCTCGCGGCCGAACGCAGCATCGGCGACTTCGTGCGGGGCCGGATCCTGGCCGGCGCCGTGCAGGCCTGCCACGACATCTCGGATGGCGGACTGCTGGTCGCCATTGCCGAAATGGCGATGGCGGGGAACACCAGCGTCAGCCTCGAGGCCGCCCCTGGAGAGATCGCGCCCCACGCCTGGTGGTTCGGTGAAGACCAGGGCTGCTACATTGTCTCCGTGCTGGATCCCAGTGCCTTCATCGTCGAAGCCACGGTCGCCGATCTGCCCACCCGCCTCATCGGACATACTCAAGCGTCAGGCACGGGGGGGGCTGGTTTGAAATTCAAAGACGGTGCAACCATATCCATGCAAGACCTGCGGGCCGAGCACGACCGCTTCTTCCCCGAGTGGATGAACTGATACAAGCTGGCTGAGAGAAGGACCTACCCGCATGGCCATGCACGCCACCGAGATCGAGGCACTGATCAAATCGGCGCTGCCCGACGCGCAGGTAAGCATTGAAGACCTCGCCGGCGACGGCGACCACTACGCGGCCAGCGTGGTCAGCGAAACCTTCCGCGGCCTGAGCCGCGTGAAGCAGCACCAGATCGTCTACGCGGCCCTGCGCGGCCGCATTGGGGGCGAACTTCACGCCCTCGCCTTACAAACCTCCGCTCCCGAATAAGGAACCTGCCATGGCATCCGCCGCAGAACGCATCCAGTCTGAAATCTCGACCAACCCCGTCATGCTGTACATGAAGGGCAACGCCATGTTCCCGCAGTGCGGCTTCTCGGCCCGCGTGGTGCAGATCCTCACCCACGCCGGCGTGACCTTCGCCACCGCCAATGTGCTGGAAGACCCGGAACTGCGCGACGGCATCAAGGCCTTCTCGAACTGGCCGACCATTCCGCAGCTTTACGTGAACGGCGAGTTCGTCGGCGGCTGTGACATTATCACTGAGATGTATCAGTCGGGCGAACTGACCACGCTGTTCGACGCTGCCGGCATCAAGGCCGAAGCGTAAGCCCGGGGGCGAGGGTTCTCACTCGTTGGTCGTGGCGATCCTGAAAAACTCCGCCGCAACTCAGACGTAATTTGTAACGGCTGCCGATCCGGCGACCATCTGGCGCAGGAACGGGAGCGGAGGACACCATGAGCGGTTCATATTCGGGAAAATGCTTCTGCGGGGCGGTCGAGCTGCGCGTTACCGGCACACCCAACGTGATGGGATATTGCCATTGCAGTTCGTGCCGATCGTGGTCGGCGGGGCCGGTCAACGCGTTCACCTTGTGGGCGCCGGAGGCCGTGGAGGTCACCAAGGGGGCCGAGAATATCGCCACCTACCACAAGACGGACATGAGCCATCGCCAGTACTGCAACCAATGCGGCGGCCATGTGATGACGTCCCACCCGCCGCTGAACATGATCGACGTCTACGCCGCCACGCTGCCGGGCCTGGCATTCGTACCGGCCGTTCATGTCAACTACGCCGAGACCGTGCTGCCGATGCGCGACGGCCTGCCGAAGCTGAAGGATTTTCCTGCAGAGTTCGGCGGCTCCGGCGAAATGATCGCGGAATAGACGTGTCGCACTCAGGGTAAGGTGACGTCTGATAGGCCAATCATCTCACTCAAAGTGCCGATCTCTATGCCCGTGCCTGCGGGTTTGGCCACGATATGTGACCAACACGCAGACTCGGCCAGCCCGAGCTGTCGTTAGAGCGTGATGACCGAGAGTGGAAACACCGAAAGGTCTGAATCACGCAATAAGACATAGAGTTAGAGCGGCATGACGTCACCTATCAGACGTCATG
The DNA here is from genome assembly GCA_025352665.1 of Rhodospirillales bacterium. Lineage (GTDB taxonomy): Bacteria > Pseudomonadota > Alphaproteobacteria > Acetobacterales > Acetobacteraceae > CAIQQQ01. The sequence continues at coordinate 32,434 of JANXSM010000118.1, forward strand.
CCGCTCTAACGAGAAGACGTGCGCTGCTGTGGCCCGCGTGACTGCTGCGGCCGCGGCTGCTGGCGTTGTTGTTGCTCATGGGGGCGCTTGCCGCCACCGCCCAGGATCGGCGGACGCATGGTCGAAAGTCGGGCGGCCTCAGAATGATACGGATGGTCGGTCACGACGGGCACCGGGTTGCCGATGGTCCGCTCCACGGCTGCGAGCCACGCGCGCTGCTCGGCATCGCACAGCGAGATGGCGACGCCTTCGCGGCCGGCGCGCGCGGTTCGGCCGATGCGGTGCACGTAGGTGTCCGGAATATTCGGCATGTCGAAGTTGAACACGTGGCTCACGTCATCCACGTCGATCCCGCGCGAAGCGAGGTCGGTGGCCACCAGCACGCGCACGGCGCCGGATTTGAACCCGGCCAGCGCTCGCTCCCGCTGCCCCTGCGATTTGTTGCCGTGAATGGCCTCAGCCGCGGAGCCGGCCGCTGTCAGCCCTTCCGCCACCTTGTTGGCGGTGCTCTTGGTCAGCGTGAACACAATGGCACGGCTGACATCCGAAGGCTTCACCAGCAGGTTGAGCAACGCGAACTTGTTCCCGGCATCGGTGAACATCACGGTCTGGCCAATGCGCGACACGGTGGTGGCCGGTGGCGTCACCTCGACGCGGGCTGGGTTATTCAGCAGACCCGCGGCGAGGCTTGCGATCGCCGGCGGCATGGTGGCCGAGAACAGCAGCGTCTGCCGCGGAGTCGGCAGCATTGCCACGACCTGGCGGATTGGCTTTACGAAACCCATGTCGAGCATGTGGTCGGCTTCGTCCAGCACCAGCACGCGGGTTTCGCCGAGGTCGATGTGGCCTTGGTTTACCAGGTCGAGCAGGCGGCCGGGGGTGGCTACCAGGAAGTCGACGCCATGCTGCATGGCCTTCACCTGATGGAATTGGCTCACGCCGCCGAATACAACCGTGTGCGACATATTGAGGTGGTGACCGTAGGCGGCGATGCTCTGGTCGATCTGCGAAGCGAGTTCGCGAGTCGGTGCCAGGATCAGCACGTTGGCGCAACGCGGTGGCGCCTTGTGGCGCTGGGCGGCCAGCCGATGGAGGATCGGCAACAGGAAGGCGGCCGTCTTGCCGGTTCCGGTCTGCGCCAGACCCAGCAGGTCGCGCCCCTGGAGCAGATGCGGAATGGCCTGCTGCTGGATCGGCGTGGGCGAAGTGTAGCCTTCGCTCGACAGTGCCTCGAGCAGCTTTGGGTTCAGCTCAAGCGAGGCGAAGCCCGAGACAACAGGTGCGACATGACTCATAAGTACAAGCGCCTCCCGGGCGCATCTCGCTGCGCGCTCAGGGCGTCGCACGGTAAAAATGGAAGTACAGCGGAGTGGCGCCGGTCCCCCTAAAGGGCCAGCATCCCTGGCGTTCGCGTCCCAACCGGGTTGTCCCTCAGCCGGGTTCGAAAAACAACCCTCGTCCGCGCCAGTCCGCCCCGTTTGGCGCTCACGCCCATGTAGGAGTTGACTTCCGCTGCGGCAGATCGCACACGACACCCTGATTTCCGTCGCTCCGCGAGTCCTCGCGCAGCGGCGCATTTTTCGTTGTGCCCCATGGTAGGGCTTGTGTAAGGGAATGCCTGTGTTCGACGTGTTGTCCAGCAAGCTCTCGGGCGTCTTCGACCGTCTGCGCAGCCGCGGTGCGTTGAACGAGGCGGACGTGATCGAAGCCCTGCGCGAGGTTCGCCTCGCGTTGCTGGATGCCGACGTTGCACTGCCTGTGGTGAAGGAGTTTATCGCCAAGGCACGAGAGCGCGCCGTCGGCGTGGAGGTGCTCGACTCGGTTTCACCTGGTCAGCAGGTTGTGAAGATTGTTCACGACACGATGATCGAGGCGCTGGGCGGGGCAGGGGCAGTGCCGCTCAACCTCAACGCCGTCGCGCCGGTATCTATACTAATGGTTGGTCTGCAGGGCTCCGGCAAAACCACCACCTCTGGCAAGATCGCGTTGCGGCTGTTTACCAAGCAACGCAAACGCGTGCTGCTGGCGAGCCTGGATACCCAACGCCCGGCAGCCCAACTTCAGCTTGCACAGCTTGCGGTTCAGGCTGGCGTGGCGAGCCTGCCGATCATTGCCGGACAGACGCCCCTGGAAATTGCCATCCGCGCGATGGAGACGGGCCGGCGTGAGGTTTATGACGTCGTCATTCTCGACACTGCCGGCCGCCTGTCGATCGACGCCACTTTGATGGAAGAGGTGCGCCAGATCCGCACCCTCACCAACCCCGCCGAGACGCTGTTGGTTGTCGATGCCATGACCGGCCAAGACGCCGTCAACACAGCCAAAGCCTTCAACGATGCCGTGGGCGTTACCGGGATCGTGTTGACTCGTATGGACGGCGATAGCCGAGGCGGGGCGGCGCTTTCAATGCGCGCCGTCACGGGTGCTCCGATCAAGCTGACCGGGTCAGGTGAGAAGTTGGACGCGCTGGAGGATTTCCATCCTGAGCGCGTGGCTGGCCGCATCCTTGGTATGGGTGACGTGGTTGGCTTGGTCGAGCGTGCGTCCGAAATGGTCGACCAGGAGCAAGCTGAGAAGCTTGCTCGAAAGATGGCCAAAGGCAATTTTGACCTCGAGGATTTTGCCAGCCAGCTGAAGCAGATCACCAAGATGGGCAGCATATCGTCGATCCTGGGCATGCTCCCCGGAGGTGCCAAGCTGGCCTCAGCCGTTGGCGACGCCAAGATGGATCCAAAGATAATCGGTCGCCAGGTTGCCATCATTGGCTCCATGACCGCCAAGGAACGCCGCACTCCCGACCTCATCAAAGCGAGCCGCAAGAAGCGCATCGCTGCGGGCTCGGGCGTGACGGTGCAAGACGTCAATCGCCTGCTCAAACAGTTCGACGACATGTCGGACATGATGAAGCGGATGAACAAGCTCGGGCAGAAGGGGCTGATGCGGCAAGGCTTGTCTGCACTCATGCCCCAACAACGTCCCCAGAACCGCCGACCTTTCTAGAAATATAACGGAGCACCACATACCATGGGTCTTAAGATCCGCCTTGCCCGCGCCGGCGCCAAAAAGCGCCCTTACTACCACATCGTCGTGGCCGACAGCCGCAGTCCGCGCGATGGCCGCTTCATCGAGCGTGTCGGCAGCTACAATCCGATGCTCCCCGCCGAGCACGCCGATCGTATTCGTCTGGTGCCCGAGCGCATCACCCACTGGGTGAGCGAAGGCGCCATCGCCACCGATCGCGTGGCACGTTTCCTCGGCAACGCGGGTCTTATCCCAATGCCAGTATGGAACGAGCAGCCGACTCAGTCGGCTCCGAAGAAGAAGGCGCAGGAACGCGCCAAGGCCGCCGCGGCGGCTGGCTAAATAGGGTCCGATGCCGCAAGAGCAAATCCTGATGGGCGTGGTTGGGCGGCCGCATGGTGTGCGGGGGCTGGTGCATGTGCACAGCTACACTGCAGACCCTGCCGCACTGCCTGGCTACGGCGTGCTCGACGATGACCGCGGCCGGCGTTTCCGGTTGCGCTGGAAGACCGAAGGTGTTGCTGAGATCTTCCAGATCATCGACGCCAAGCGTGTGCCCGTCACGACGCGAGAGGCGGCACAGGCTCTTGTCAACACGCGGCTCTATCTTCCGCGTGCGAAGCTGCCGCCAGTGGAAGAAGATGAGTTCTACCTGACCGACCTCATCGGCCTGGAAGCAGTTGACGGCGAGGGCAAACTTCTCGGCACCATCACGACCGTTCACGACTACGGCGCCGGCACGAGCCTGGAGATCGGCTCGTTGCTGATCCCCTTCACGCGCGCCTGCGTGCCAGTGGTGGATATTGCGGCGGGACGCGTGACGGTGCTGGTGCCAGTCGAAGTTCCGATTGCGCCGGACGCTGTGCCATGAACTGGCAGGCGACCGTGCTCACGTTGTTTCCGGACATGTTTCCGGGGCCCCTCGGTCTGTCATTGGCTGGCCGTGCCCTGGAGCGCGGTATTTGGTCGCTTGATGCGCATGACATTCGGGCCCACGCGCCTGGACGCCACCGCAATGTCGACGACACGCCGTTCGGCGGCGGCGCCGGCATGGTGATGCGTCCGGATGTTCTGGACGATGCCGTGACGGCAGTCGCTGACGGCCGCCCGACCGTGGTGCTCACGCCACGTGGCCGCCCGCTCACCCAGTCTCGCGTCGCGGAACTGGCGGCGGGCTCGGGCGTGATCTTGCTGTGCGGTCGCTTCGAAGGCATCGACCAGCGCGTGATCGACAAACACGCGATGTCCGAGATCTCTGTCGGCGATTATGTGCTGTCGGGCGGAGAGACTGCAGCCCTCGTGTTGCTCGACGCCTGCGTGCGGCTGCTGCCAGGCGTCATGGGTGCGTCAGACTCGGCGGTTGAGGAAAGCTTCAGTGCCGGTCTGCTGGAGTATCCCCACTACACGCGCCCGGCCGAATGGGATGGCCGCGCCGTCCCCGAAATCTTGCTCTCCGGCAATCATGCGGCAATCGCCGCCTGGCGGCTGAATGCGGCACGAACCGTTACCAAAGAACGCCGGCCCGATCTGTGGGCCGCACACAATCCGTCTGCGAAAGGACAAATGTCGTGAACATCATCCAGCAATACGAGGCCGAGACAATCGCCAAGCTCGTGGCCGAGCGTCCAGTGCCTGTCTTCCAGCCCGGCGACACGCTGCGCGTTGCCGTGAAAGTTGTCGAAGGCGAGCGCACCCGCGTGCAGAACTTTGAAGGCGTGTGCATCGCACGTTCGAACAAGGGCCTGAACAGCAACTTCACCGTCCGCAAGATCAGCTATGGCGAGGGCGTTGAGCGCGTGTTCCCGCTGTATGCGCCGACCATCGCCGAAATCGCCGTGATCCGCCGTGGCGATGTGCGTCGCGCAAAGCTGTATTACCTGCGCGGCCGTAGCGGCAAGTCCGCTCGTATTGCAGAACGGCCCCGCGATGTTCCGAAGGACGTCGTCGCCGCCGAATAAATACTTCGCCGCGTTGAGGGGAAAAGAAGATGCAGGAAAAGCCAAAGACGCTGTTTGACAAGGTATGGAATGCCCATGTCGTGGAACAGCTCACCGACGGCACCTGCATCCTCTATATCGACCGGCACCTCGTGCACGAAGTCACCAGCCCGCAGGCCTTCGAGGGCTTGCGGGCGGCGGGCCGTAGCGTACGGCGGCCTGATGCCACGATTGCCGTGGTCGACCACAACATTCCCACCAGCGATCGCAGCCTGCCGATCATCGAGCCGGAAAGCCTGCTGCAGGTGGAGACGCTTGAGCGCAATGTCGCCGAGTTTGGTGTACCGTATTTCCCGGTGCGCGACATTCGTCAGGGCATCGTGCACATCATTGGCCCGGAGCAGGGCCTGTCGCTGCCCGGCGCCACCATCGTGTGTGGCGACAGTCACACCGCGACGCATGGGGCCCTGAGCGCGCTGGCGTTCGGCATCGGCACCAGCGAGGTGGAGCACGTGCTCGCCACCCAGACGCTGCTGCAGAAGCCGGCCAAGAATATGCTGGTGCGTGTGGACGGCAAGCTTGCGCCGGGCTGTTCGGCCAAGGACATTGTGCTTGCCATCATCGGCCGGATCGGCACGGCAGGAGGCACTGGCCATGTGATCGAATTCGCCGGCGAAGCCATCCGCGCACTGGACATGGCTGGCCGCATGACCGTGTGCAACATGGCCATCGAAGGCGGCGCCCGCGCCGGTATGATCGCGCCAGACGAGACCACTTTCGCCTACGTCAATGGCCGGCCCTTTGCGCCGCAAGGCGAGGCGTTCGACGCCGCCGTTGCCTATTGGAAAACACTGCCGTCCGATTCCGGCGCGATCTACGACATCACCGTGGTGCTCGATGCCGCGACCATCGTTCCGCAAGTGACCTGGGGCACCAACCCGGAGGCTGTCGCCGATATCACTGGCCTGGTGCCCGATCCGGCAGCCGAGCCAGATGAGGCAAAGCGCGCGCAGATGCAGCGCATGCTTTCCTATATGGGTCTTACCCCTGGCCAGAAACTCACCGACATCGCGATCGACGTGGTGTTCATTGGCAGCTGCACCAACGGCCGCATCGAAGACATTCGCGCCGCTGCAGCCGTGGCCCGCGGCCGCAAGGTGGCTCCGGGTGTGCGGGCCTTGGTTGTGCCCGGATCCGGCACCGTCAAGCAGCAGGCGGAGGCCGAAGGGCTCGACTTGGTGCTGCGCGAAGCGGGTTTTGAATGGCGCGAAGCCGGTTGTTCCATGTGCCTCGGCATGAACCCCGACAAGCTCACCGCTGGCCAGCGCTGCGCCAGCACCTCCAACCGCAATTTCGAAGGCCGTCAGGGCCCGGGTGGGCGCACCCATCTGCTGTCCCCCGCCATGGCCGCCGCCGCCGCGGTGACCGGGCGACTGACTGATGTGCGGGAGCTCGTCTGATGCAGCCCTTCACCAAGCTGACCGGTGTGGCGGCATCTTTGCCGCTCGCCAATGTCGATACCGACAAGATCATCCCGGCGCGATTCCTCAAGACCATCAAGCGCACCGGCCTCGGCAAGAACCTGTTCGACACACTTCGCTATGACGAAACTGGCGCCGAGCGGCCGGAGTTCGTGCTCAACCAGCCGGCCTATCGGAATGCGGAAATCCTGATCGCGCACGAGAACTTTGGCTGCGGCAGCTCACGCGAGCACGCGCCTTGGGCATTGCTCGATTTCGGCATCCGCTGCGTCATTGCACCGGATTTCGCCGACATCTTCCACGCCAACTGCTTCAAGAACGGCATCTTGCCCGTCCGTCTGCCACGCGGGATCTGCGATCAGCTGATGGAAGATTCCAAGATGGGTGGCAATTCCCGTGTATCAGTCGATCTCGAGCGCCAGGTCGTGGTGCGACCGAGCGGTGAGGAGATCCCGTTCCAGATCGATCCGTTCCGTCGCGAACTGCTGCTGGGCGGCCTGGATGACATCGACCAGACCCTGCAGCACGCCCCCGCCATCGACAGTTACGAGGCCCGCGGCAAGGCTGAACGCGCCTGGATGCCGTCGATCACCGTCTGAGAGGAATGCGACCATGGCGTCGAATAAAAATCTGCTGATGCTGCCAGGCGACGGCATCGGCCCTGAAGTGATGCACGAGGTCAAACGGCTCATCGACTGGATGGATCGCAGGCGCCACGTGTCTTTCAACATCACCGAGGACCTTGTCGGCGGCGCTGCCATCGATGCGCGAGGCACGCCGATCACCGACGCGACGGTCGCCGCTGCGAAATCTGCCGACGCTGTGCTGTTCGGCGCAGTCGGTGGACCGCAATGGGACAATCACGGCTTCAACAAACGTCCGGAGCTTGCCATCCTCACGCTGCGCCGCGAGCTCGGCCTGTTCGCCAATCTGCGTCCCGCCATCGTGCTGGATCCGCTGGTGAACGCCAGCACGCTCAAGCCCGAGGTCGTGAAGGGCCTGGACATCATGATCGTGCGCGAGGCCACCGGCGGCATCTACTTCGGCGAACCCCGCGGCATCGAGACGCTGCAGGATGGCCAGCAACGCGGCGTCAACACCGAGGTCTACACAACTCATGAGATCGAGAGGGTTGCCCGCGTAGCATTCGAGCTCGCTGCCAAGCGCCAGAACCGCCTGTGCAGCGTGGAGAAGGCGAACGTGATGGAGTCGGGACTGCTGTGGCGCCAGGTCGTCACCGCTCTCGGCCAACGCGAATATCCCAACGTGGAGCTGTCCCACATGTATGCGGATAATTGTGCGATGCAGCTTGTGCGAAATCCGCGCCAGTTTGACGTCATCGTGACCGGTAATCTGTTTGGCGACCTGCTGTCCGACCTTGCCTCGATGCTGACGGGATCGCTGGGCATGCTGCCTTCGGCCACGCTGGGAGCTGTCGACTCCTCTGGCCGCCGCCACGCCCTGTACGAGCCTATCCATGGTTCCGCCCCGGATATTGCCGGCAAGGGCCAGGCGAACCCGCTGGCGCAGATCCTGAGCTTCGCCATGCTGCTGCGCTACAGCTTCGACATGGACGAGGATGCGAAGCTGATCGAGCGCGCCTGCACCAATGTGCTGGCCAGCGGCCTGCGCACGGCTGATGTGATGGCCGCCGGTTGCGCCAAGGTCGGCACCCATGTGATGGGTGAAGCTGTGATCCGCGAACTGGATAAGCAGGCCGCGTGATTTCATGACTTGCCGGGGTGCAAATGATCGTCTACACCCCGGCTCCCTGATGCACCCGTAGCTCAATTGGATAGAGCACCAGACTACGAATCTGGGGGTTGGAAGTTCGAGTCTTTCCGGGTGCGCCAGCCTTTCGCGGTTTCGCCGAACCGAAACGGTTCAGCGGGTCAGGCTATCCAGGAGTTCGACACGGCTCATCGGTGCGCTGCTGTCGATCGGGTGCTGTCCGAGATCGGCGTCCGTTACCAGCACCTCGGCTTGCAGCGACAGTCTCACCCGGAACAACGCATGGCCGTGCGCATCGCGGATGACTGCCGACATTTCCAGCCCGGCAAGGCCGAGCATCATATCCTTGGCAAGTTCGGGCAGCAGGGCAATGGCTTCGTGCTGGGCTGCAGCGATGTCCGCCCAGGCGGTTCCCACGACGTCCCTGACCAAGGAACTGCCGTCATCCACGTCGAAATAATAGGTTTCCATAAGATCTCCAGAAGGTGCAGAAAAACTGGTCGAAACCTGTGCTCGGCATCCGCAATTTGAGAAATTTAATCTTCGATCGATGGAACTTTTCGCAGGAACGCCGCGTCTAAACAATAACCTCCGTTTGGTTGCACCCTCACATTCCTGTTAGGATCGGCCACCAAGACCATGTCAATCGGTTTCCGCGCGATAGCGGATCAGGTTGGCGAGGTGGCGCACGCAGCGTTCCGCCTGGGCGAGCGCGAGATCCTCGGAGGTGTTTGCGCTCGGCCGCCACGTGGTAGTGTTATCGCCTTCTTCTGCTGTGGCATGTTCCAGCCGGCATAGCAGGCGCGGCCAGATTCCGAGATGCGCCCAGCGAAAGAAGGTTTGTGCCGCGCCCCACCACGGGCCCATCTCCTGCGGAATGGCCCGCCAATTGGCCCCGGTGCAGCACCTCCACAAAATTGCGTCCAGCGTTCGGCGTAGGTGCCGATGCTGGCGTTTCCCAACAGGGCGCGCCGCGATCACCAGCGGCTCAAGAACGGCCCACTGCTCGTCGGTCAGGACCATCTCTCAGGTACCCCACACTTCACCAGTCCCATATTCCTGACAAATAGGAAAAAAGTTTGGCAGCAGAATGGCAAAAAAGAGAAGAAATATCGCTTTTGTTACCGCTCTGATCAGCCCATGCGGCATGTACGGCAGCCCGATATGCTTGCTCTTCGCAGATCCGACCAACGAGGTCTGAAATATCGGAAGAATGTGCATATTCAGACTGGTTGGGGCAGCACTGGTACTACGGCTCGCCGCCATTGGAACGCCTGCGAGGTCATAACAGCCGGTCAGCGTCGAATTCGGTGACGTCTCGCTGACCAGATTTCTAATTATTATGGTCTACGAGCACGGCATCTTCGCCCGCAACAGACGCAAGACCGCCATGTTCATCACGCCCCGAGCTGGCGAGGCGGTGCGTGAGGAGGGCGTTATCGAGCTGCCGCAGAACATCCGCAGTGGTGCCCAAGCGGACACCATTATCGGCGGCGGCAGCCCCCACCATTGTAGGTGGCGATCCTGCTGCAGTTAAGACGCCTCGGCATCGACCCCGCGCACGACGTGGAGATGTATGGGAGCGCCGGCTCTAGCGGTTTGTTTTAACGAGCAATTTTATCGCACGGTTAGTTCAACCTCAGGCGATATTGCCTTGGGGCCATATCGTCCATTGGCAAGTGGATGTGATGGTCGGCAGCAAGCTTGCCATCGGAGCATTACGGGCGTGACGGCGCTGGTCGATAGGCTTCCCAAGGACCATGACGCGGCGGCGCGTTTCATGAAATCAACGGTCGAGGCGATCGCGGTGATACAGAACGACAAGCAGGCGGCCTATACTTCTATGCCCGCTGGTTCGGCCTCACCGATCCCAACCGTCTACAGGCGGTCTAGAAATCGGCCCGGCGCCTACTAAGCAAGCCGTATCGGTTGGTGGACGGACTTGGCGCTGATACCGAGGGTTTACCACTACACGGCCTCTCCAAGCCGCGGTAACGGGCATCAGCGGACGGTTTCGAGGCGACTGATCCCCGCCGCCTCGGCTGCGCGTGCGGCCGTCTCAAGTTCCATATAACTCGCGTGCGGCAGCGGATCGGCAAATCGTTCAAGGGCGAGGTCTTCCAACAGGTGCCGGCCCATCTCGTTGTCGGCGAGAACCAGGAAGGCTCGGCGCAACCGCTGCGCGCAGGCGGCGTCCAGGCTGCGGCTTGCGACCAGCAGAGGGGCTGCAGTCGGCACCGTCTCGGCGATGACACGCACCTGCGTTGCCAACTCCGGCGCATGGCGCTGCAGAAGCGCGTGGGCAAGGCTGTCGACCGGGCCTGCATCCACATCGCCCGCGATAACCGCCTCGATCGTGCGGCGCGGGGTGATCAATGGGCCGATCTCGGCGCCGAACAATGGTCTGGGACCGGGGATGCCGCGCAGGAAATGGCGCAACGCGTTGAAGCCCGATTGCGAGTCAGAGGTGGTGTAGGCAATCCTGCGGCCACGCAGGTCTTCCAGGCTTTGCGCCGGGTCGTGGGTTCGCACCACCAAGTCGGTCCAATAGACCGGACGATGCCCAGCCCGTGGATCGGCCATGACGGGCGCTGCGATCGGCTGTAGGTCGGCCACACCGCGCACATAGGGCCAGCCGCAGATGAAGGCGCAGCCGAGATCCTGGCGGGTCCACAATGCGTGCAGCGGCGCTGGATAGGCGTGGTCGATGATGTCCAGCGGGAGGTCAGAGATCGCCGACACGCACTGGAACAAGGCGTGCCAGGCCGCGCGAGCGCCGGGGGCGACGCTGTACATGCGGGCATTGGCGACGAGGGCGGCTGTCATGGCGAGCTCCGATGCGGCGAAGGACGGCGATGCGGAGTTGAATCGAACCGCTATGCCGGCCATCCTGCAGCATCGTTTCAGGAGACCCGCTGTGTCCAGCTTTGCGGCCCGCATCGATCATGTCGTCATCACCGTCGGCGAGCGGCTGGATGAGGCGCAACGGCGTTACGAAAGGCTCGGCTTCGCCCTCACGCAGCGTGGTCATCATTCGCTGGGATCAAGCAACCATCTCGCGATTTTCAGACAGGACTACCTGGAGCTGCTCGGCTACGAACCTGGCCGTGGCAGGCCGCGGCCGGCACTGTGGCAAGACCCGCCAGGGCTGACCGGACTGGCGTTCAAGCCGCCGGCGGAAGTCGGTGCGCTCGATCTGTTGCGTGCGGAGGGACTGCCGATCGATCCCGAGCAGTCCTTCAACCGGCCGGTGCGCACCAGCGAAGGCGAACGGCTGGCGAAGTTCCGCACCGCAACCTATGCCCACCCCGGCATCACCAACGGCCGTGTGTTCTTCTGCCATCATGAAACACCGAAGATGGTCTGGCGCGACGAATGGCGAGGCCATGCCAATGGTGTGACGGGTATCGCAGAGATCATCATCGCCGCGCGAGACCCTTCTTACAGCGCCACCGCCTATGCCGACCTGTTCGGCCTGGCGGCCTTGCGGTCGGTGTCCGGGGGCGTGACGCTGGCGACCGATACGGCGGTTATCCGGATCCTAACGCCGGACTGCGTCGCAGAGAGCCTCGGCAGCGCACCCGAGATGCCCGAACATGGTGATCGCATGGTGGCGCTGGCGCTGTTCACCCCAAGCCCGCAGGCCTTGCTGCTGCGTCTTTCCCAGAATGGTTTTGCCGGGATCATCGAACGCGACAATGATGTGGTCGTGCCGGCCGATGCTGCGGAAGGTGTCGCTCTCATCTTCCGCAAAGCGGCGGGTTAGAAGGCCTTCAAGAACACGACGATCATGATCGCATACACGGCGACCAGCAGGCCGGCGCCCATCAGGTTTGTGCGCGTCGCCGTGCCGCGCTTGGGGGAAAGCCACCAGGCGAGGCGCTGTGCTGTCCACGGAACCATGACCGAGGTCAGGCAAACGCTGAAGGCATTGCCGATGAAAAGAGCCAGCGGAAAGTCCAGGTTCAGCTGCTTGGCCAGCAGCGGTGTGCCGACCAACACGCCCCATAAAAACACCACCGGATAGAGCGTCAGCAGTACGATCATATTCATTTTCCACGCGGCCGGCGGAGGCAATCCTTCGGGCGTGACATCGCGGAACCACTGCTCGAAGCCGCTTTGCGTCATCCTGGTATGGAATTCCGCTGTCAGCGGTGCCGCTTCTTCGACCAGGCGTTGGCGTTCGGGGGACTCGAGCCAGGTGGTCAGATTGGCTTGGCTGTCGAAACGCAGGATAGCGACGTAATCCTCCTGGATCCCTGGCACCGGCGGTTCGAACCGATACCCCTGCAGTCCCTGTGCCTTGGATTGCGCGGCGGCGATTTTTTGTTCCCACTTCAGATAAGCAGCCGCCTGGCCTGGTTTCACCCGCGTGCTGATCACCGCCGACACCGGCGAGCTGCGCGCGGCACTGGCGTCGTCTTTGACGATATGGACATCGTCGCGCCCAATCAGCAAAGCAACGATGCCCTCGATGCGACTTTGTCGTTCGGTAGATCCCAGCCAGGCCTTGGCGGTTTCGAGACTGGCAAACCGCTGCAAGATGACCCAGTCAACTTGTAGCGGGGGATTGGGCGGCATCAGCCGCTGTTCGATGAAGCCTGCAAAACCCGCAATCACCTTGCTTGTCTCGCCCTGCCAACGGGCGAATTCCTCGGCAGCGTCCGGACGCACACTGGTCTGCGTGACGAGGCTCACGCTTCCCATGATCTCGCTCATGAATGCGCGGCAAGCCTGGCGAATAGCCGGTCGGGTGTGAACGGCAAATGGGCAAAGCGCAGTCCGGTGGCATTGGCTATGGCGTTGGCGACCGCCGGGGCCACTGGATTGATGCCGCATTCCCCCTGCGACTTCGCCCCCAACGGCCCGATTGCATCGATCGTGTTGGCAAAGAAGACATCAGTGTGCGGCGTATCGGCGAAGCTGGGGATGCGGCAGTTGCGCAGCTGCGGGTTGACCATGCGGCCTGCGTCGTCATGCACCATGTTTTCGATCAGCGCCCAGCCGTAGCCCATGGCAACGGCGCCATCGAGCTGGCCGCGGCACTGCATCGGATTGATCGGCTTGCCGATGTCTGCGGCATGCACGCTGTGCAGCACTCGGATCTCGCCGGTGACACGTTGTACTGCGAGCCGCACGCCTTGCACGTTGAAGGCGATAGTACGTGGCGACAGATACGCCCGCCGGTTGACCGAAAAGCGATGGTCGACCGCGGTGCCAGCGGCGTGCAGTTCGCTCAGCGACAAACGGCGGTTGCCGCAAAATACGGCATCATTGTCGAGGCGGCACTGGTCGAGTGCCACGCCGGTGTGGCGGCTCGCGAACGCCAGGATATCCGCCATCATCGCCTCTGCGGCGAGGTGAACGGCCTTGCCGCCGACCACCGTGCCCGTGCTGGCAAAGGTGCCTGTGTCATATGGCGTGCGATCGGTATCGGCGTTGATGATGTCGATATCTTCGATGCGGGTGCCGAGAATATGGGCCGCGATCTGCTTGTGCGCGGTGGTGATGCCGTTGCCCATTTCTGTGGAGCCACAGGCGAGGTGATAGGTTCCGTTTGGCAGCAGCCGCATTTCGGCGCCGGACCGGTGTTCGGTCGGCGGCCCGCATTCCAGCATGGCCAGTGCCACGCCCTGGCCTTCCAACCAGTCAGCACCTTCGGGTTTCACAATACCGTTGCCCTTCGCAAGTTCCCGCTCGACGATATCCAGGCATTCGTCGATGCCGTGGCTGCCGAAGCTGGCATCGCTCGGCTCCTGCCAGATCGATTCGATATTATCGCCTGGCATCACCACGTTGCGACGGCGCATGGCGAACGGATCGATGCCGAGCAAGACTGCCAGTTCGTCGATCGCTTGTTCAATGGCGAAGGTGGTCTGCGAGGCGCCGTAGCCGCGAAATCCACCAGCGGGCGTCATGTTTGTATAAACCGCGTGGCCGATGCCCTTTTTGTTCTTGCACCGATATGCGGCGATCGGGCTCGCCATCGCGGCCCCCAAGGTTTCGCTGCCGTGGCCGCCATAGGCGCCAGTGTTGGAAACAACCTCCACGTCCATCGCTGTGATCGTGCCGTCCTTGCGGGCGCCGATTTTTACCTTGGTGGTCATCTGATGGCGCGTGGTGGCGGCTATGAACTCCTCTTCGCGGGTCCATTCCCAACTCACGGGTCGGTTCAGCTTGATGGTGGCGAACAGCACGAGATCCTCAGACACCATCTCCTGCTTGCCGCCAAAGCCACCGCCCACTCTTTCGGTGAACACATGCAGGTCGCGCGCGGGAATCCCCATGACATAGGCGAGCTTCTTCTGGGCAGCGAACGGCGCCTGCGAGCTGGTGCGGACATGCCAGCGGTTGTCAGCGCCCTTCCAGGCGATCGAACCATGCGTTTCCAAATGGACATGCTGCGCGCGAGTGGTCGAATAGGTCTGCTCGTGAATGGCGAAGGCCTCGGCAAAGCCCTGGGCGACATCGCCGATCTCGCCTGCCAGCGTGCAGAAGATGTTGCCGCTGTTGGACAGATGGTCCTTCGCGTGCAGCTGGGGTGCGCCTGGCTGCATCGCGACCACCGGGTCGAATACCGCCGGCAAGATTTCGTATTCGACCTCGAGTGCGCGGCAGCCGGCCTCGGCCGCGGCCTCCGTCTCGGCCACCACGGCTGCCACGCGTTGGCCCACGAAACGTACGACATCGTCGAGCAGCATCATGTCATCAGGGTCGACCAGATGGTCTTCGTGCAAGGCCGAGCTAAACAGCCGCTTTGGCACATCTTCCCAGGTGTACACAGCAACGACGCCTGGAATCGACAGCGCCTGGCTGCGGTCGATCCCGGTGATCCTGGCGTGGGCGTGCGGCGAGCGGAGCACCTTGAGGTGCAACAGGTTCGCCACTGCAATGTCCATCGTATAGCGCGCGCGGCCAGTGAGGATTTCGCTGGTGAAGGGGTTTGCAAGGCTTGCGCCGAGCGCGTTCCCCGCGACGTCTGGCTCGATATTGCACGTGCCATGCAATGCATCGTTGATCGATCGATAGCCAGTGCAGCGGCAGAGGTTGCCCTTCAGCGCGTGGGGCAGGTCCGCGCGCTGGGCGTCGGTGAATGTCACCGCGGTCATGATCATGCCGGCGGCGCAGAAGCCGCATTGAAAGGCCTGGGCGTCATGAAAGGCCTTTTGCATCGGGTGCCATTCGCCGGTCTCGGCAAGTCCCTCGATGGTGGTGATCTTGCAGCCGTCGCCGCGGAAGGCGGGCACCAGGCAGGAATGGAACGGCTTCCCGTCGATATGCACGGTGCAGGCGCCGCAGTCGCCGGCGTCGCAGCCTTTCTTGACACCAAACACATCGAGACTGCGCAAAAAGCTGCGCAGGCACTCGCCCGGCTGTGGCTCGGCCGCGTAAAGCCGTCCGTTCACGTCATACCGGCTCATGCCAGCTCCGCGCGGATCTGTTCCGCCAAATAGGGGGTGATGTGTTGTCTATATGCGGCTGAGCCATGCACATCTTGGAAATACGCATCAAGCGGCAAACGCCGGTCGAGAGCGTGGCGCAGTTCATCGGTTGTGGGGAACGCGGTGAAGCGGAGCTGGATTGGCCGCGGCGTGGCCGCAGTGACGGTAAGCAAGAAGTCGCTGCCATCTTCGGCGACAGTGGCCAGGACCAGGGCGGCCGATCGGCCAAGCTGGGTGAGCGAGACCTGGCGCATGGCGGCTCGTTTGGCCAAGGCTGAGGCTGGCAAATGAATGGAGCGCATCAGCTCGCCGTGCTGCAGCACGTTCTGATGATCGCCGGTGACGAAATCCACCACGGAAACTTCGCGCGGTGGGCCGTTCTGTGGCCATAATGTGCAGACACCTTCCAATGCTGCGGTCAGCGAGATCATGGCGCCCGCCGGCAACGACATGCAGATGTTGCCGCCGATGGTTGCGGCATTCCATATTTTGAACGACATCAGAAAAGCGTTGATGCAGTCGTGGAACAGTGAAGCCGCCTGCCACGCCGGCGGGGTTACGAATGCATGAAGCTCGGCCACTCGGCAGGTCGCTGCGATCTCAAGGCCGCTTTCGGTGGCGGAAAGCGACGTCCAGCCCATGCTCTCGAGATCGATCAGCGTGTCCACGGCCACCTGGGGCTCTGAAAACAGCCACGTACCGCCGGCCAGAAACGAATATCCGTCCCGCCAGACGCCGATGTCCGCAAGCGACGAGGGCCGCTTCAGCTCGGTGATCGTGTTGAGATTCATGATTTGGACAATTCGCCCCTGAAAACCTCGTAGTCGAGATCATGCCTGCCTCCTGGGATGATATCTCGTTGCAATGGCGCATGTGGCCCCCTTGGCCATCAAAAAGCTGTGAACTTTGAGGCTCTCCGTCATGCCTGAGGACTTCCCAGCAGGTCGCATGGATGCGCGACGGCTTGCCCACCTGGTCGTCGGCGGTGTCGCGCAACTCTGCGATATCGGCATCGCTCACCAGGCGCACCGTCGCGCCGATCAGGCGGATTTCGACTGCCTGGCGGACCTGCAGCATCTCGGCGGTTTCGCATGCCGCGCCAAGCAGGCCGAACATGAGGTTGTCGAGCAGCAGGGCGAAGGAGAAGGGGGCCACGGCCGGCGCTGGTATCATCGCGATGGATGCCACCAATCGCGCGTGGCCGGTTCCGCTGGCCGGGTTGATCGCGGCCGTGCCTGCCGCGGGCAGGCTGGCGATGGCAGAATGTGCGTCCCTGGCAGACACCTGGGCGGCGATCACCGGCGGTACCGATCTCGTGGGCTCGACCTTGTCCGGTTGTACCGGGGGCCCGGTGCGCGTGCTGCCCGACTTCGATCCTGTGCGGTCCATCGCCTATCTCGGCGTGCCCGTGGCGGAGGGTCGTTACAACGCGCCGCCCCTGGGGCGACTGACGCGATGCGCGCCGGGCGACCAGCGAGACCGTGCAGAGCGGTGGCACGCTGAACGTCAGGGGCGGGGCGGTAGCCGTCAACACCACCATTTTCGGCGGCACGGTGAAACTGCTGACCGCCCAGGCCACCTTGCCCGGCAGCCTCGGCTTCAGCGGCCCTGGCACGCTGGACATACTGGCCCTGAGCTCTGCCGGCGCATGCGACCAGGCGGTCATCTCCGGCTTTTACTCAGGCGACGTCATCAATCTCGCAGCGTTCGGCACCGGCGCCGCGCTCTCAACCACCAACTCGGGCGGCAACACCATCGCCACCGTAACCAGCGGCGGTAACAGCGAAGCCCTGGTGTTTTCAGGCTCAGTCGCCGCCAACCTCAGCCTGACCAGCAGCGGTGGCAGCGCCGAGATCGCTTATGCCAGCGCGCCGACCACCACCGTCTATGCGCCGGGCGACCTCGTGCTCAGCATCTACGGCACCAGCGTCGTCGGCCTCGACCAGGCTGCCCCGATCACGCTCGAGGGAGTCACCATCACCGGCCAGGTTGTCCGCATCCAGGTGCTGCCACAGACGACCACGGTCGTGAACGGGGTCACCGAATACGCAATTTCGGGCGAATACGAGTCGGCGTCCGAGGGCATTCTGACGCTATCGACCGACGGCAAGTCGCTGACCATCCTGGGCTACGGCGTCAATGCATCGGCCTTCAACGCGGCCAACGGTGCCGATGGCACCGAGGGTGTGTTCGTCGCCGCCGACGGCGCCAGCACGGCGACTGCGATCTACAATGGCAAGACCGACGTGCGCGATGTCGAAATCATCAACGGGCAGCTGTATGTCTCGATCGACAGCAAGCTGAACGGCGGCGCCGGAGTCTACACTTTCGGCACCACTTTGCCGACCGGCACCACCACGGCCGCGGTTTTTCCGGGCGTCGGCGCCAGCATTGTGCTCACCGCGGGCCAGGCGAACAGCGTCAACGGTGCCGCCGTCGGCACCAGCGTCAACCTCAGTCCCGAGCAGTATTTCTTTGCCGACGCGACCACGTTGCACGTCGCCGACGGCGGCTCGCAGAAATGGAGCCAAGTGGGCGGCACGTGGGTGTTCGACCACATGCTGTCGAAAGGGCTCAATCAGGTTGTCGATACCGCGAGCAGCGGCACCACCGGCCTGGTCGGGCTCACCGGCACGGTCGATGGCAATGGCAACGTCATTCTCTACACCACCAACGAAACGGTGGCTGAAACCGATCCGACGTATCTCGACGGCATCACCGACACGCTGGCCGCGACCACTCTGCCGACCGGCGAGACATTCACGCTGCTTGAAACCGCAGCGCCCGGCACACTGATCCGCGGCGTCGCCTTCGCGCCGACGTCAGCCGGCACCACGCCGCAGGTGTCGACCACGATCACCGTATCCTCCGGCACCACCTCGGCTGGGCTTACGGTTGCCAACTGTGCCAGTGATCGTGCAGACCGGCGGCACGATCACTGGCACCACGCTGCTGTCGGGTGCTGCGACCAATATCGCCTTGGGCGCCATCGACCCGGGCAGCTTCATCGCCCACGGCGCGAGTTGGCTGGTGGTGTGGTCGGCCAATGGCGACACGATCGGCGGCAGCCAGACCGTCAGCGGGGCGACCGCGATCGTCACCAACGAAACCATAGAGAATGGCGGCGTGCTGAACCTGTTCCTCAAGGGAGGCATCGCCAGCGGCACCATCGAGGCGACGACCGTCGTCAGCAGCGGCTACGGCGACCTCGGCGTGATCTCGGCCTTCGGCGCGACCGATGTGATCGACGAGCAGCTGATCAGCGCGACGGGTGCGGCCCTGGTGACCACAACCTCCAGCGGCAACAGGGTGGAAACGATCTCGGGCGGCACCTTCCCCGAATCGTTTATCTTCGCCGGCACCGCGGTCGCAGCCAACATCGCCATGGTCGCCGACGGAACCGGCGGCGCCGAACTGGTCAATGTCGCCTGCTTCGCCTCCGGCACCCACATCCGCACGATCGCCGGCGAGGTCGCGGTCGAGCACCTGCGGGTAGGCGACATCGTGATGACCGCGAATGGAGGCGCACGGCCGTTGATCTGGCTTGGCAGCCGCACGCTTCACCCCGCCGACTATGGCAACGAAAGCAACATCGTCCCGATCCGCATCGCAGCCGGCGCCTTGGGGCCGGGGCTTCCGGCGCGCGACCTGCTACTGAGCCGGGAACACGCCATATCGACCGAAGGCGCCCTGATTCCGGTGGGCGAGCTGGTTAATGGTTGCTCCATCAACCCGGTCTCGGTCGAGCAGATCACCTACTGGCATATCGAGCTCGACGAGCACGACGTGCTTTTCGCCGAGGGCCTGCCGGCGGAAAGGCACCTCGAGAACGACAACCACGAGGACTTTGAAGGCGGTGCCACCGTGAACATGCAGCCGCTGCGGAACGGCTCCGAGGGGGCTTCGACGATGACCTGCGCACTCGTCCGCCGGCAGGGCTTCGAGGTCGAGCTGATGCGCTCCATACTGTGGAGTTGCATCGAACTGCAACGAGAGGCCGCTCTCGCCGCCTAGAGCCTGATGACTGAAGGTGGAATCACCGAAAGGTCTGAAACACGCCATAAAACAAAGAGCTTGAGCGGGATGACGTCGCCTATCAGACGTCATCCCGCTCAAGTCCTCGGCGATCCTCAGATTGCGGCGTGCTGCAGGACCGATGATGCTCGAGCGGCGTGCTCCAGGCCGGTGTTGCTGGAATCCCGCCGATGCTATGCTACACAGCCTGATGATCGGCTGAAGGCGGAAGGGACGACGATGAATTCCATGGAACAGACAGGTGCTGCACCTGGTGCCCGGCCGGCTCAGAGCCCGTTCAAGGCGCGCAAGACCCTGATCTTCGCCAACGACAAATCCAGCGGCAAGACCACCACGGCAAACGCCGTGCTGGTTAGCCTGCTGCAGCGCTACCCGATCCTGATGCGCAGCATCGACGTGCGCGAATACGAGCGCCAGCCGCGCCTGTCGCTGATCTTCAAGAAGGAGGATGGGTTCAACTCCATCATGCATCGCGACGCGCGCAACGGGGCGGCCTTCGACATGGCGCGCGAACTAGCCTACGACCCCAATGCCACCCCGTGGGACGATCTGCTGTACGACATCGGCATTGGCAATCTAATCGTCGACCTCGGCTCCAACACCTTCTCCGAAATCTGCCGGATCCTAGATGACGAGCCACGGCCAATCTTCCCCGATGGCGGCGACCGCGTGGGCATCGTGGTGCCGGTGACCACGGCGGCCGACAGTCTCGAGTCGGGCATGGCCGCGATCGATCATGTCAGCAGTTGGGGGCCGCGAACGCATATCTTCATCGTCGAACAGGAATATCTCGGCCGCTTCAGCGCTGATATTTCGGATTGGACGAGCTACCGTGACCGTATGGTGGCCGCCGACCCCTCGCGCGTCCAGGTGATCCGCATCGAGAAGTTGCTGGTGGCCGACATCGGCTCCGTGGTGTTCCAGCGCATCGACAAGATCGTGGAGAATGCCCAGTCCATGCTGCGCTCGGACAAGCTTACCGGCGCTGCCCTGCTGCGCGCCCTGCGCCAGGCTCGGGCCGAAATCTCTTGGGGCAACCGCACGCTGGACGCGATGAAGCCGATCGCCGACTGGTTCGCCAACTGAGCCAATCCGCCGTGGCGGACGGGGCGAGCCAGGATCTGAACAACCGGGTAACCATCATTGGCCGGATGATAGCCATGTTTGCCGTACTGCAGTGCCGCCCCAACCGGGCTGCGATCGCACCACCAAATTGGTGCATGGACAGGTTGGCGGCGAAGATATGCCATCCCCAGGTTACGACTATCCTGCTAGCTTTAGGCTTACTGCCAGAATACGTCTCCTCGGCCGCCGGGTCCCTTCTTCGGGTGAACTAGGAGCCCGTCTGAGTAATCGCTTACGTAAGCACACCGCGCAACATTGGTTCGCAGCCGAGGCGGCGCTGATTATTTTTAGAATCAGCCTGCCCCCTCTGAAGCAAGCCTCTTTCGTTTTTCGTTACGGCCATGATTACTCAGACAGGCTCCTAGCCGTGGCTGCAGCCGGGTCAGGCGCCGGGCGCGACACCAGGCCGTCCGCGCCCGGCTCGTTATAGCGCAGCACCCAATCACGCAGGGTTTGCCGATCCATCCCCGCCTGGCGGGCCGCGTCCTCGCGCGAACGGCCTTCCAAGATCATGGCGAGCGCCAAAAGCCGTCGACTTTGTGATGAATTCCGGCTCGTGACTGCCAAATCACGCAGACCAGCCGCTGTATGGTCCATCCGTGTCACCTTTACCGCCGCAGCCAGCTCATGCTTCAACGCGGAGAAACGACCGCACGCTCTGAGAATCAGGCTCTCAACGCTTTGGGAATCCCGGTGTATCAAGAATTGCGGCGGGTGGTATGAGCCACGCATCCCCTGGTCGTTCGTCGGGCATGGGCCCGTTGTATTCAGCCGGGCGACCATCGCGGGGTGCGAGGGCTGGGTAATGCGAGTAGACGCCGCCCGACAGTTGATCGGAAATCAAATCGGTGGTGCTGCCGCCAGGCAGTAGGTCAGCCCGTCAGCACCATCGCAGCGCCCTTTTCGGCGATCATGATGGTCGGCGCGTTGGTATTGCCGTTGATATGCGTTGGCATCACTGAGGCGTCGATCACCCGCAGGCCCGAAACGCCCCGCACCCGCAACTGCGGGTCCACCACAGAACCAGGATCGCCGCCCATGCGGCAGGTGCCGATGAAATGATGGGTGGTGTTGGACAGGGCGCGAATGCTTTCGGCGAGCGCCGCATCGTCGTCCACCACCGCCTGGCCCGGCTCGATCTCATGGTCGATGAACGGGGCCATCGTATCGTTGAGCAGGATCTTGCGTAGCCGGCGCACGCCCGCGATGAGCACGGGCATGTCGGACGGATTGCTGAAATAGCGCGGCATGATCCGCGGCAGGTCGGCCGGTGCTGCCGAGCGCAGGCGGATCTCGCCGCGGCTCTCCGGCCTGCCTTGGCGAATGGTGACGGTGAAACCTTCACGCGATGGCAGCATGTTGCCGGGATCGGGCAGCAGCCCCATGCACAGGCCCACTTGCAGGTCCGGTATCTCCAGATCCTCGTGGGACCGGATGAACCCGCCGGTCGGGAACGAGGTGCCGGCGAGAATGCCGGTTCGGTGAAACGCATATTGAAGCACCGCCTTCGCGCCGCGGATCGGCCGCGTGTGGGCGAACGCCGTCACGGGGCGGTTACAAGCAAAATTCATGCGGTAGGAGACGTGATCGGCCAGGTTCTGCCCCACGGCGGCCCGGTCCACGAACACCGGCAGGCCGAATTCCTGCAACTGCTCGGCGGGGCCTATGCCTGACAGCATTAGCAGCTTCGGCGAGTTGAAGACACCGCCGGCAAGCAGGGTTTCCCGCGCGGCATTGATCCGCAGAGTTTCGCCCCTGCGCGTTACCTCGGCACCGACAACCCGGGTGCCTGCGAACAGCAACCGGTTCGCCTCCGCCCCGGTCAGCACGGTCAGGTTGGCGCGTGACATGATCGGCTTGAGATAGGCGGTGGCCGTACTCCAGCGCCGTCCATGCTGGATGTTCACGTCGTAATGCCCGAAGCCTTCCTGAGAGGCCGCGTTGAAATCGACGTCGGTAGCGTAGCCTTCCTTTGCTGCCGCGGCGAGGAACGCTTCGCAGATCGGCGTCACCGGTCGGCCGCGCGTCACTTCCAGCGGCCCGTCGCCGCCGTGGTATTCGCTCGCCCCGCGCTCGTTGCGCTCCGCTTTGCGAAAGAACGGCAGCACGTCCTCATACGACCACCCCTCGCAGCCACGTTGGCGCCAATCGTCATAGTCGCGCGCGTTGCCGCGGATGTAGATCATGCCGTTGAGCGTGCTCGTGCCTCCCAGCACCTTGCCGCGAAACAGCGGCACGGAGCGACCCCCCAGGCCTGGTTCGGGCTCGCTCATGTAGCCCCAGTTTACTGCGGGAGTGGCAAGAGTACGGCTCACGGCCCCTGGCACATGCAGCAATGGATCGCGATCGGCGATGCCTGCTTCGAGCAGGATCACGCGGTTGGACGGATTGGCCGACAGCCGGTTGGCGAGCACGCAGCCGGCCGAGCCGGCGCCGATCACCAGAAAGTCGCATTCCATTATGGTCTGGCCATCACGCCGGAAGCTTCAACTGCACCCGCAGGGCAAGTTCGTCATACAGCGTCCATTCCTCGACGACCTTGCCGTCCACGACGTGGAAATGCGACATGCCCATCACATACAGCGGCTTTGTGGTCGGCGCGCCCAGCACGCCGAAGCCGGTGTGGTGCCCCTCCATCGTCCAGCGCACGGCGATCTTCACCCCACCTTCGACACTGTCGACCGAGCACACGTGATGCGGGATCCAGGTGGCATCGGGGATCATGGCGAGGAACGAGATCGCCTGGTGGATCGCCTGGCCCTGGCCGGTTAAGTCGCGCATGCCGGGGCCGTGCCAAATCACCGTTGGCGCATACACATCGCGCAGATGGCCGAACATGCGGCGGTTCCAGACCTCGTGCAGCGAGGTCAGCAGCGTTGCCTCCGCATCGGTGTGGGCGATCGAGAGATCGCTGATGGCACCCGGCGGTTCCTGGCCGAGCATGCGGCTGCTGTCGCCGAGCACGGGGGCCAGCACGCCGCGCGCGGCCTGCGCCGCCGCCAGGCTGGTGGCAAGCGCATCCAGATCCACACCGAGGCAGCGCAGGGTGGCCATGTTGTCGCGCACCAGCCACTCGCGAAAAATCTTGTTCTCGAACACCATGCAGTCGGCGATGGTGCGCGAGTAGAACGTTTTGCCGGTCGGCGGGCCATACGGGCCGGCGGCGGTATGGCGGCCGACGCTGGTGATCAGATGCGAGGTGTAGAACCCGTTGCGGTCGTCGCCATTCCAGATCACCTGCGACGCCAGACCGCGCCGCTCAGGGAATTCGGCGATGCGCTGGATGGTGGCGCGCACCACCTCCTCACGCGAATGCGTGGTGCCCATGGTGCCGTACACGACAGAGTTATGCGTGTAGTGCGAATAGATCAGCCCGACGTTCTTCTCGTCCCAGATCAAATGGGTGCAGCGCACGATGTAGTCGACGATGTCGGTGTAGATCGGGTCGAACCCTTGCATCGACTGCACGCGCTCGCGATTCTTCGGCGCGAGGCTTGTGTAGTCCATCCGTTCGACCTGCAGAACGGCACCGCGCTCCTCGGATTTCTGCCGCTTGCTCGCGGGGGAAGAGGGGGGAAGGGTCACGGATGAAACCTCGCTCATGCTTGCTGTCCTGCGCTGTCCCATTCAGGCAATAGGGTTTTGACTGCGAAGTCAATCGATGATGATTGCGCAGTCAAGATTCGTGATAGAAGGCGGTATGGACACTTCGCCGCCGCGCCAGGCCACTTCGTATGACGTCGCCACGCTGGCCGGCGTGTCGCAATCCACGGTGTCGCGCTGCTTTCGTGACGGGGCCAGCCTGTCGCCCGACAAGCGCGAACGTATCGAGGCGGCGGCACAGGCGTTGGGTTACGCACCCAACAAGATCGCCCGCTCGCTGATCACCCAACGCAGCAACATCATCGGTGTGCTGGTGGGAGAGGCGACCGTCCATGCCTATCCCGATCTGCTGCTGAAACTCGGTGCCGAGATCCAGGCCGCGGGCCGCCGCATGCTTGTGTTCACCTTGTCGGGTCCTGACACCGCCGCCGCGGCCTTGCCGGATATTCTCGCCTATCACGTGGACGGCCTGATCGCAGGTTTCGCGCCCCCGGGACAAATGCTTGATGTCTGCGCCCAGCGCCGTATTCCCATCGTTCTTTACAACAACATCAGTGACGACGGCTGGTCCTGTTCGGTCGGCTGCGACGACACGGCGGCGCTGGCAGCTCTGGTCGCGCATCTGCACGCCAACGGCAGCCGCCGGCTCGACGTCATCGCAGGCCCCGGATCAGGTGCCGTGAGCCGCTCCCGCCTGCAGGCGCTGCGCGAGGCTGCGGCGACCTATGATCTGCCGATCGCCCGGACCGTCCATGCCGCCTATAGTTACGAAGCTGGTCGCATCGCAACCCGCGCGCTTGCCCCGTTGGCCGACACTCTGGTCTGCGCCAACGATGCCATCGCACTGGGCGCCATCGACGCCTGCCGCTACGATCTGGGACTTTCCATTCCCCTGGACATCGCCATTGCTGGTTACGACAACATTCCAGAAGGCGCGTGGCCGCCGTACAGCCTCACGACACTGGCCCAGCCGCTGGAAATGCTGACCCGCACGGCGGTGCGCATGATCGTCGAGCAACTGGAGGGTGCCGGCGCCAGTGGCGAGCATCGGCTGATGCCGGCAAGCCTGGTGGTACGGGGATCGACACGTTTGGGCTGAGGATCTGCCCTCGATCAGCCAAGTAATTTCCGCAGCGCGCCATTTTGTGCATCTGCTAGAGCATCATCCGACCAAAAAAATCACCGTTCGGATAAAGATGCTCGCTAAAACAGAAGGCTAGAGCATGATCCGCGCGCCTATCAGCGCAGATCATGCTCTAGACGCGATTTGGTGCGTCGAGCGCTGGATACGATGAAATGGATTTGGTGAAGTCTGCACCCGCATCAACTAACCACTTCATCTTTGCCCAGAGAGGTGGCTGGCTTTGTCGTGACACCGTTTCGGTTTCTATAAGAAGAGCCTCTGCCGGTTAATGGGTCCTTCGTGGTAGCCCGACCGCGGCAACGCCCAGGCTACAACACGAAACCATTGTGCCGCCGATAGCAGCACGTTGTTGTAGCAGGCTTGGTCGTGCGATCGTCGGAAAGGCCACCCCCGCGACCATCTGCGTCTGTTGCACATTGTCGGCGTTCTCGCCGTACAGCATGTCCCAAACCAGCATGGCGTGGTCGCGCATGACCGGCGCGATTTTTCAGACCGGCCTCTAGGCCCGCCCGAACTGCACACTCTCCGGCTGTTCGGTGCCCACCACCGACCACACGGTGCAGGCGCCGGCGCTGTTGTTACGGAACCAATGGCTGCGGCCCGCCGGATTGAACACCAGGTCGCGCGGACCGAGTTCCATTTCGATGCGTTGCCCGTTCTCCTCCCAGCCGATTGTCAGGCTGCCGTCGAGCACCAGGAAGGTATCCTCGACGTCGCGCACATAGGGTTTCACGCCGGCCCCTGGGGGGATGCCCAGCATCTCCTTGCGGCAGGTGGTGGAATCGACGCCGCCCGGGCCGACATACACCTTGCGTGTGAAACCCGCCGGGTCCCACAGGGTCGGCTGTTCGCTGTGGCGAATGACGTATTTCGCCATCAGCTGCTGCAGCGGATGCGAGCCTTCGGGATCGTGCGGCAGCGTTTTTCCGGGCACTGCCCCGAACGCGCGCGCCAAGGCGGGATCGGTGTTCTTCGGATGGTAGAGATAACGCGGCGGCAGCGGCTTGCCGACGTCGACGCTGATGGACATCAGCACCGGTTCAATCCCGTCATTGCGAAAGCCGTGGCCGATGTCGCGCGCATTGAGGATCATGTCGCCAGGCCCAAGCTTGACTTCCACCACCTCGCCGTTCTGCTCCCACCCTACGGTGAGTACACCATCGATGATCAGGAACGATTCTTCGATTTCATGGGCGTGGCAGGCAGCGTATTTGCCAATGTGCTTGTAAATCAGGCTGAGCGTGAAATGCTCTGGCTTCAGCGTGCCAGGCTCGCCCACTTTCGGCGATCCGCCGGCGCCGATATAGCGCATCTGCGCACGCTGCAGATCAGGATAGCCGGTGTTGGAGGGAAATGCGTCCCAATCGAAGGTTTTTTGGATATGGCGCACCACGTGGCGGCGCAGATCGGCGGCAAGTGTCGGTGCAACTGCGGAAATGACGTTCATGGTGATCGCTTCCATTCGGTTGATATGGGATCAGCACTTGTAACAATGGCAAACTGGAACCAGTCGTTTTGCTCGTAGACGGTGACGGACGATCCACCTCCGGCGCGACCGGTGAACGCGGCGCCGGACACCGGATCGAAACCGGAAAACCCGACGTCGCCATCAAGCAGGATGCGGATCGGCTGCGCCCCGTGCAGCTCGATCGCATCTGCGGCCACGCGCACGCGCAGACCGCTGGTGACGTCGAGAAATCCATCCGACGCCGGCTGGATCTCGAAACTCTCACCGGTGCCGAGCGAATGCACGCGCACCGGGCACAGGCCGCTGCGTCGCAAATGGGCATCGACCGCCACAATCCGTCGCGTGTCCGGATGCATCACGCGTGCCCGCGTCCGCTGTCATCCAGCGCCACCACCTGGCGTCGCGTGGTGCCGTCAATGCCGCCGGCAATCGCCCATTCCGCAAAAAGCTCTGGCTTGCGAACGAAAACTCCCGGCTGCCACGCCTCCGTGCAGTAGTCATCATCGGCGTAGTATTCGACAGGTGCTCCCAACGGATTGTGGAAATACCAGAAATAGGCTGAGGAGATCGGGTGCCGTCCCGGCCCGATCTCAGTCTTCCATCCATGACGCGCCATGGCGATCCCGCCGCCGATGACCTCATGAATGTCGGACACGGTGAAGGCGACATGGTTCACCCCCGGTTTGCCGGGCCGGTTCAGAATGAACAGATTGTGGTGCGGCCCTGGTGTCTGGCAACGCAGGAACACGCCGTGGCCCGGATATTCGTCGCTCACGGTGAAGCCGATCCGGTCGGTGTAGAACGTGCGCATCGCGGCGAAGTTGTCGGCGAACAGAACCACGTGACCGATCGTGACAGGGTCGGCGTGATCGTACACCGGCGAACGGCGATCGATCCGCATCGGCGAACCCGGCGCGTTCGATGGTGTCGCCGTCACCGTCACGGAACGCCTTCGGCTGACGCGGAAGGCCAGGCTCAACCCGTTCGGATCGATCAGCCGCGGCATGCCGTCGGCATCCGGCTGAGGGGCGCCCATCCGCGTCAGCGCGCAAGCGAGGTGGTCGGCATCTGCGGCACCCCAGATCACCTCGCGCACCGTATTGCCTGGCTCGATCGGCGGCGGCAGGGAAGGATCGTCCTTGTGGCGCACGATGATCTCGGCGCCATCCTGCGTTTCGTAGACCAGGCAATCATGCTCCGCCGAGATGCGCCTCGTCCCCCAATCGTCGAGAAAGCGCTGGCACTGCTGGAGATCGGCAACCCCAAACACAACTGCGTCGATACCGATAAAATCCATGGGTCGGATCCTGTCAGGCTGTGGCGCGTAGCGCGGTCAACTGCTCACGGCCCTGTTGCGCCAGGTAGCGGCGCAGCCGGATCAGGCCCGCGTCGTGCTGATACAGCATTTCGTGTTTCTCCAGGCCCAGGCCGCAATTGTCGAGAAGGTCGCGGTCCTGCTCCAGCACATGCCAGTGCCGCGGCTCCAGCTTTGTGCGATAGAGAAAACGCCAAGTGTCGCGCACCCAACCGGAGACTTTGCGGAAGCGCCAGAAGAAACAAGCTGAGCTGGTCTCGTCGATCGGCGTGATGAAGGACACAATGCCAAAATTGCCCCCGGGACCGCCGGATTTTGGGTAGGGGATTTCGAGCCGCACATACAGGCCGCCGTCGTCGACGAGCTCGCTCCAGTCGAAGTTCACGTCGCGCTGGTTCGCCTTCTCGAAGAAGAAGCCGTGCTCGGTATCGCGGGTGATGAAATCGGCCTGTGTCTCGCCCTGGAACATTGTGTGCGAATTGGCGTGCAGGAACGTGCCATGCATGGGGTCCATGAGATTGTCATAGACGTAGCGCCACGAAGCCTTCCAGTCGGCGTAACAGGGAAACGCGCTGAATTCCTCTCCCACCAGTTGGATCGGCGGATTGAACGCCGCCGGTTCCTGGTGCATGGCATCGCCGAACCACACGAAGATGGCGCCACCGATCTCCTGACTCGGGTAGGTCTTGACCGCCTTTTTGCCTTCCAGCGGGCAGCCCGGCTGCCCCGGCACTGCAAGCACCGTGCCGTCGGTGCCGACCTCGACACCATGGTAGATGCAGCGGATACGGTCACCCTCGTTCACCCCGCGCGACAGCGGCACCGAACGGTGCGGGCAGCGGTCGGTCTGCACACGTACCGTGCCCGAGGTGTCGCGCCACACAACGAGCTTTTCGGCCAGCCGCGTCAGGCCCAGCGGCTTGCCGCCGATTTCGATCAGGGCGGATTGCAGGATCGGCCACCAGCGATTGCGCAGGCCGGTACTGAGATAGGATAGCACCTCCTGGTCGGTCAACGGCGGTTGCGCGCTCGGGCGGGGCAGGGTGGAGGCGCTCATGGCTTAGGCTCCCAATTCATGCATGAGGGCGGTGAAATTCGCTTCGGTCCAGTCCCTGCCCGTGGGCGGACGCACGCGGGAGGCGTTTAATGCTGCGATGAGCGCCGGCAGTTCCTGATGACCCTTCGAGAACGCGTCTTCGATAGCGCCGGCCAGCGACATCTCCCACTCCGTCGGCTCTCGCGTGCGGGTCTGGTGGGGGTTCAGATACGGGAACTGGTAGCTCATGTTGGCAACCTCCTAAATATCGAGCACCAAGCGCGCCCCTTTGGCACGCGAGACACAGGTCATCATCATTCGGTTGGACGCCTGCTCGGCGGCGGACAGAATCGAATCGCGGTGATCCACCTCGCCATCGAGCACGCGGCACTCGCAGGTGCCGCAAACACCCTGTTCGCAGGAGGATGAGATGTCGATGCCAGCCAAAAGCAGTGTTTGCAGGACGGATTTCTCGGGGCTCACCATCAGGCTCATGCCCGACCGCGCGCAGACCACCTCGAACCCGCCGGTCGCGTCGGCTGCGGACCTTGCGCGGGGCCTGAACCATTCGAAGTTGACGGAGCCGGCGGGCCAGGCGGCTGTCGCATCCTCCACCGCCAGCATCAGCCGGTCGGGACCGCAGCAATACAGCAAAGTGTCAGGCCGCGGCTCGGCAAGCACCGAGACATCGAGGCGGCTGGACTCCTCCGACGCGTGGACAGAGACCGTCCCGCCGAGCGCCAGAACCTCCGCCAGGAACGGCGCATCCGCGGAACGGCGGGTGCAGAACAGCAGCGACCATCGCGCCCCAGCCGCGTGTGCCGCCCGCATCATAGGCAGCAGAGGCGTAATGCCGATGCCGCCTGCGACGAACAGATAATTCAGAGATGGCAACAGCGGGAAGTTGTTTCGTGGCAAGCCAATGGTGAGCAGCGAACCCGGCGGCAAACGACCGTGGATCGTCCCGGACGCCACGCCGCCTGCGACCTCCCGCACGGCGATCCGGTAGCAGCTGGTATCGGCGGGATCACCGCAGAGCGAATACTGCCGGATCGTCCCATCCGGCAGCGTCAGATCGACATGCGCGCCGGGCTCGTAGGCCGGCAGGGCGGCCCCATCGGGCGACACCAGCTCCAATGAGATAACGCCAGGCGCCTCCCAACCCAAGCGACGTACCCGCAGTTGCAGTGTGGTGGCGATCGAACACTCGCCCATTAGCGCACGCTTCCCGCGGCACCGGCCGGCGGGCCCGCGAAACTCTCGGCGAATGGACCGAGGGCCACCATGTCCACCTCGATCATGCGTGGCCCAGGCGCGCTCAACGCCCCATCCAGGGCACCTGAGAATGCGTCTGCATCGGTGATGCGCACATACGGCAGTCCTATTGCCTGGCACACCAGGGAGAAGTCCGGCGTGAGGATATTCGAATACACGTGACGGCCGTCGTATTGCGCGTCCTGGATGTTGCGGATCACGCCGTAGCCACGATCGTTCATCAGCACGATCACCATCTCGGCGCCGATCTCGACTGCTGTCGCCAACTCGCCCAGCATCAGCTGCGCCCCGCCATCGCCCACCAGCGTCACGGCCTTGCCGGCGCCGGCTGTGGCGGCGCCGATGCCCATGGCGATGCCTTGGCCGATGCCGCCGCCGAGCGCATGAACGCCGAGGTGCGGGGCCGCCAGCAACACATGGCGATTGCCGAAGGTGGAGTTGGAGATTGTCACATCCCGCACCCAGGGATGCCGGCCGCCAAATACGCAGGCACTCAGCGTGTCGGCGATCGTTCCATACGGCCCCAGCAGCTTCTGCAAGGCCGCCGCAGATTTTGCCCGCGCGGGCGCAATATCGGCGAGGAAGGCCGCATCCGTGTCCAACACCTGTGGCAGCCGTGCGAGCAGACCTTCCAGCACCAGCCGCGCATCGCCGGGCACGAACAGATCCACCGGATAGTTGCGGCCCGCCTGGGTGGGCTCCGCATCCACCTGGGCGCGTGAGGCTGGCAGGCGCATCATGTTGTTGCGCGTCTCGTTGCCGCGCAGCCGAGACCCCACAACGAGCATGAAATCAGAGCGTTCATAGAGCACCTGCGCCTCGGGCGTCATGTTGAAGGCGCCGAGGGAGCGTGGATGATCCTCCGGCACGATGGCGCGCCCGTTGGTGCTGCTGACCGCTGCAAAACCGCGCTCGACAAGCGATGTGGCGGCGGCCGCAGCACCCCGCGCACCACCGCCCAGCCACAGCATCGGGCGTTTGGCCTTCAGCACCATCTCGGCCAAGGCATCGAGCAGCACTGGATCAGACGCGGGTGCGCTGACATGCAGCGAGGCTGGGAAAGCCGGCGCCCTCACCTTCACGCGCTGCACGTCGACCGGAATTTCCAGTGACACCGGGCCGCTTGGCGCGGTCATCGCAGCACGCGCGGCGGCCAACAAATTATCAACGGCGGCGGTCGGCTCCCACACGCGCACATAGGCTTTACTGATCGCTTTGAGCATGTCCGGCTGGCGCGGCACGTCGTGGATGGCGGCGCGGTCGCGGTCCATGAAACTCCGATCCACTTGGCTGGTGATATGCAGCAGGGGGGTGCCGGCTGTCAGCGCCTCCACCTGTGAGCCCGCGGCGTTGCCCGCCGCCGTGCCTGTGCTGGTGAAGCAAACGCCGAGCTTGCCGGACACGCGCGCATAGGCGTCGGCCATGTTCATCGCCCCGGCCTCGCCCCGCGCTGGGATGAAGCGGATGCGGCCCTGGCGTGCGATGGCATCCAGGATCGGCATGTTGTGAATGGATATCACGCCGAACGCGATGGTGACGCCTATCTCCGCGAGAGCGCGCGCCAGCAGATCGCCGACGCTCTCCTCGGTGTCAACACGCAATGCGCTCTGCAGGGCTTGGTCCATGAATTTTTTCCGCACTCAGATGAAACGCGATACGCCGCCCGAAACCTCGAGACTGGCGCCGGTGATATAGCTCGCGGCGGGCGAGCCCAGAAACACGATGGCCTTGGCCGGTTCATCCGGTTCGCCCAATCGGTCCAACGGAATTCCCTTAGTGCGCGCCAGGGCCGCATACCACGTTGCGCGGTCCTGCGTCTGGTCGGCGCGGGCAGCGAAGCGGCGCTGCCACTGGCCGGAATCGACCAGACCAAGCAGGATCGTGTTCACCCGTATCTGCGGCGCAAATTCTGTCGCCAGCGACTTCAGCAGGCTTTGAACGCCCGCCCGCGCGGCGGATGTGCAGACCATATGCGGCTCCGGCTGCACTGACAGCAGAGAGTTTACGCCGACGATCGCAGCCGCCGAGGAGCGGTCGAGCATCGGCTTGAACGCGCGGATT
Source organism: Rhodospirillales bacterium (assembly GCA_025352665.1). Taxonomy (GTDB): domain Bacteria; phylum Pseudomonadota; class Alphaproteobacteria; order Acetobacterales; family Acetobacteraceae; genus CAIQQQ01. Next base: position 65,108 of record JANXSM010000118.1, read on the forward strand.
GGCAGCACCTGGCTGAAGAATTTCAGATCGAGCTCGGCGCGCCAGTCCTCGTCCGTGGTGGTGGCGAATGTGGAGACACGTCCCTGTCCGGCGTTGTTCACCAGAAGGTCCAGCACGCCGCCAGACCAGGTTGCGACGACCTCGGCGAAGCGTGCAACGGCATCGCGGTCCAGCACGTCGCATTTCGTGGCGAGCAATGCTTCGCCGCCGCCTAACGCCGCCTGCGCCGCGGCCAGCCGCTCCGGATCGCGCCCGCAGATCGCAACCCGCGCACCTTCTTCCAACAACAGGCGCGCGGCCGCCAGACCGATGCCGGAAGTGCCACCGGTGACCACGACATGACGGCCCGAATATCCTAGGTTCATGCAACAACTTTCAATTTTGTGCCGCTGTGCCAGCCCAGATGGCGAGAGATCTCTTCGGCTGCCTCCGCCATGACGCGGCCGATCTGCGCGCGACGCCCTTCGCCCTGGAACTTCGCCGAGGTGCCGCTGACGTTCAGGGCTGCGACCGGTGCCCCCGAGGCATCCAGCACGGCGGCGGCGACGGAGCTGATGCCGCCCTCGAAATGCCCGTCGCTCCATGCAAGGCCGGTGGCGAGGTCGTCATCCAGCCGGGCGCGAAGCTGGGCCAGCGACGTTGAGGTATAGGCCGTCAAGGCCTCGAGAGTGACGCCGTCGTAGAGCCGCGCCACTGCGTCCGGCGCCATATGGGCCAGGATGATCCGGCCCATGTTGGCCGCGTGCGCAGGAAGCCTGCTGCCGACACGGATGTTGCTGGCGAAGCTGTGGTTGGGCGTCCGGCGCACGAGATAGACGATCTCGTGGCCATCGAGCACGCCGAGGTGGGCGGACAGGCCGAGCGTGTCAGCGAGCCGCGTCAGGATCGGCACCGCGGTCTGGACCATGTCGTCGGAAAAGAAGGCCTGCGCGGCCATGCCGATGAGGCCGAGGCCGATGCGCCAGCCCGGCAGGCCGCCGCCACGGGTTTCGATAAGACGTTCGGATTCCAGTGTGTGCAACAGCCGCAGCAGCGTTGTGCGGTTGATGCCGAGTGCCTGTGCCGTGCGAGTCATGTTGGTGACGGGATCGCCGTCTGCGATATGGCGCAGCAGGCGCGCGGCCCGTTGCACGGGGGGGGACAGATAGGCGTCGTCGGTATCAGACATGGGCGTGCCCATGGACCAGCGCACTCAACAGTCGTGCCACGATCTCGGGTGCTTCCTGCGGCAGCGCGTGGCCGCATTCGGGCACCACTTCTAGGGGCAGGGGCTGTCGCAGCGCTGCGTGCGCGGTTACCGCGTTCGAAGGCGGCGTCACGAGGTCCTCCATGCCGATCGCAACCAGCGTCGGTGCGGCGATGCCGGCGATATCGCCGAGCAGATCGCCGGCGCCCAGCGCATGCACGGCCTGTGCGTAACCGTCTGGCCGCACGGCCGCCATCGCACGCCTGACACCTTCAAGCACGTCCGGCCGCTGCTCTGCGCGATACACGAGCCGGGCCGCCCGCTTTGCGGCAAACGCCTGCGGTCCCAGGGCCGCAAGATCGGCGATGCGCTTTTGCAGCGGCGTGGGCAGCGCCTCACCCGGGGCCACGCGATAGCCGAGCGATGGCGACAGCAGCGCCAGTGCGGTCAGCCGGGCGGGATGACGCGCCGCAAAAGATGCCGCGAAAAGCGTGCCCAGCGAATGCCCGGCCAGCACGACACGCTCGATCCTGAGGCTGTCTAGAAGTTTCGTGAGGCGATCAGCATAGTCGGCCGGAGCGGGTGCGCTGATGTCCAGCGTGGCTGAGGACCCGTAGCCTGGCGCATCCCAGGCGATGGCGTTCACCTCGGGGTCGAGTGCTGACAGCACCGGGGCCCAGGTTAGCGCATCGCTGCCTACGCCGTGCAGCAACATCAGTGTGGGACCCGGCCCGGGCCGCAGCAGCAGCGCCACGCCATCTACGGTTTCGCGAGACAGGATCATGTGAATACGAATCCATTTCCGACAGGCAAGACCTGCCCAGTCAACGCCAGGGCGCCGTGGGTGAGCAGGAATACGATGGTCGCGGTGATGTCCTCGGGCGTTTGTGGACCTGGTACTGCGCGGCCGTTCTCATAGAGCGCGTGGCGCTCGGGCGGCACGTAATCGGTCGCCTCGTTGCGTAGAATGCCAGGTGCGACCGCGGTCACGCCGACACCAGCAGGGCCCATTTCGCGGGCCAGGGAGCGCGTCATCGAGATCACCGCGCCTTTGCTCGCGACATAGGCCAGCAGCCGCGGTGCGCCCCACAGAGCGGTATCGGACGCGAGGTTGACGATCCGACCGGAGCCAGACTGCATCAGCATTGGCGCCAAAGCGCGTGTTACCAGCCAGGTGCCGCGGACGTTGACCTGCATCACGCGGTCCCAGGTCGCCAAGGCGATCTCGTCGAACGTCGGCCCGCCGATGCCGGTGGCGATGGCGGCGTTGTTGACCAGGCCGTGCAGCACGCCCTCGGTCGCCGCGACATCGGCACCGAAGCGATCGATGCTGTCGGGGTCCGCAAGATCGAGCGTCACGAAGCGGGCGCCGAGCGCCGCCGCGGTCTCGCGACCCTGGGATTCCAGGATGTCGGCCAACACCAGGCGGGCGCCGGCGGCGGCGCAGGCCTCAGCGATCGCACGCCCGACGCCGCGGGCGGCACCCGTCACCACGACCGTGCGGCCAGACAGTTCACCCGCCATTACACATGCGCCTTGGGGATATAGTGCAAGGCTCGGGTTTCGATGAAGGCCACAAGCCAATACATGACGATTCCGATGAGGGTTAGCAGGAAGATCGCGTCGAACACCATGGCGGTATTCGCCTGGCCCTCGCCGAATGTGATGAGATAGCCAAGCCCCACCTCGCCGCCCACGAGTTCGCCGACAGTGACGCCGATCACTGCGAGCGTGGCGCCGATACGCAGGCCGGCCATGAGGTTGGGCACTGACGATGGAAATCGCACCTTCCAGAAGATCTGGCTGCCATTCATGGAGTAGGCTCGGGCGAGGTTGACGAGGTCGCGGTCCACCGTGCGCATTGATTGCAGCACGTTGACCAGGATGGGGAAGAACACCACTAACACCGTCACGATCAGCTTCGGTATGGCGTTGTAGCCGAACCACATGATGAACAAAGGTGCGAAGGCGACTTTTGGGGCGATCTGCAACGCCAGGATATAGGGCGACAGGATGCGTTCCCACAGCGGCGAGAGGCCGAGCAGATAGCCGAACACGGCGCCGAACAATCCGCCCAGCGCGAAGCCGATGACGGCCATCGTGGTGGTGGAGCCGATGTGCATCAGCAGATTTTCCTGCGACCACATGCGGACCATTTCTTCAACCAGCGCAGAGGGCACCGGGATGATGTATTTCGGAACGCCCAGTGCCGGCGGCAGATATTGCCAGATCACCAGTGCGATGAAGGCGACCAGCAGGCTCGCGCCCGGCAGCACCACCGCCTGAAGCCAGCCCGGCAGCGAAGCGCTGCTCGGCCCGTCCATTCCCCGCGGCAGCGAGGCTGTGAGCTCGTCAGCCGACGAAGGCATTGGTGTAGAGCTCCTCAACGGGAACAGCAGTTTGGATGACGCCGGTTTCCATGAATCGATCCTGCACGATCTTGAGGCGTTTCGGATCGAACTGGCCGAGCTTGGTGGGCGGTGTCGTTGCGTAGACGTCGGTTGTATATCGGCGAAGGATAGTTGCGATCTCCGCCTCCTTGCCGGCCTGCTGCGGCACCGCTGCCACATAGTCCTTCGCGGCTGACACGGGATCGTCCATGAAATCGTGCATCGCATGCAGAAGAGCCGTGATAAAGCCGCGCACGGCCTGGGGGCGCTTCTGGATGATGTCGTCCGATGCCAAAACCGCCTGCGCCATGGCAGGGAACACCGCATCGAGCGGGAGATAGTCCAGCGGCACGCCGGCGGTTTCCAGGACGATCGACCATTCAGGCACGGACACGATGGCGTCGAGCGATCCAGATATCATGAGCTGCGTGACGCCGGCCGGCCCGACTGCCTGGATTTCGAGGTCGGTCTTCTTCACACCCACCGTGGCCAAGGCGCCCAGCAGCGAGTAATAGCCGGTGTCCTGGTAGCCGATAACGCCGACCTTTTTGCCACGCAGGCCCGCGATTGAGGTCACGCCTGCAGGTTTGCGCGCCACGATCTGATACAGCGACTTGCCGCCGAGCAATGCCACGCCGCGCACCGGCAGGCCGTTGGCGCGCACGATCATGGAAGTTTCACCGGCGCCGCCGCCGAGGTCGCCGTTGCCGACGGCCACCTGCTTGGCGACATCGGCGCCGCCTTTGCCAGTCTGGAAATTCACGGTCAGGCCCTGCGCCGCATAGTACCCGCGTTTCAGCGCCAGGTGGTGCGGCGCGAAGGCCGGCAGGAACGAGGGCGCGGGGAACAGGTAACTCACTGCCTGGTCGGCCCGCGCCATACGAATGGCGGGGGCTGCGAGCACGCTGCCAAGCACGAGGCGTCTGGTGATCGGCATGGCGCGGTTTCCTTTTTCGTAGGTGGCATCAGCCATCGAGGCGTTCTTCGAGGTGCAGGGCGTCAAACAGGTGGGCCATCAACGCGCGCGCGCGCGGCAGCGACTGGCGGGCGAGCGGATTGTCGCGATGCGGCAGGCCGACATCGATGTTCTCGACGATCCGGCCCGGCCGCTCGCTCATCACCAGGATGCGGTCCGACATCGCAACCGCCTCGGACAGGTCGTGCGTGATCAGCAGCGTGGTGACGCCGGTGGTTGCGATCGTGTCGGCGAAGCTGCGTTGCAGCACCAGCTTGGTCTGTGCGTCCAGCGCCGAGAACGGTTCGTCGAGCAGCACCATCTCGGGCTCGATGGCCAGCGTGCGGGCCAGCGCGGCGCGTTGCCTTTGGCCGCCGGACAACTGGTAGGGATAACGCTCGGCCAGTTCCAGCAGCCGGCAGCGCTTTAGCTCCCGCAGCGCCCGCTCGCGCCGGGCGGTGGCGGAAAGGCCGCGGGTTTCCAGCCCGAATTCCACATTGTGCAGGATGGTACGCCAGGGCAGCAGCAGGTCCTTCTGCAGCATGAAGCCGACATGCTGGCTTGGCCCAAGCACCGGCGCGCCGCCGAGATGCACCACACCCTCGCTGGGCTGGTCGAGGCCTGCCACAAGATTGAGGATGGTGCTTTTGCCGCAGCCCGAGGGCCCCACAACAGAAACGAACTCGCCCCGCGCCACGGTGAAAGACAGTTTTTCGATGGCGGTGAACAAAGCATGCCCGCGTCCACGACCGGCAAATCGTCGCGTGACGTGGCTGAGTTCGAGGGCAGGTGCGGCGGTCAGCATCGCGAGGGGTAGGGTGTTCAATTATGAACTCTCCGTTCACAAAGTATCGCTATCCTTCTCCCGCACCACCGGCGCTGTCAAACGCTTTGTGGCGGACGATCGCCGCCCCATTCAGGTGTGGTGTCGCCTGCGGGTCGGTGTGTGCGCGCTCAGATGCCGACTGACGCGGCCGGCTGTACCTTCTCAGTTGCAGGCACAAGCAGCAAGGTAACCTATGGCACCCATCGAACCCGGGACAACCGCGCCGGAGACCAGAGTGCTGCCGCACCGCTTTCCGACGAAGGATGAAAGATCCGACGGACCCGTCCGCTTCGGGTCGAGAGCAGCCATTCCTTTCGGGAGCCTGATGATATTTGGGACTAGCCGCTCCCGGCCCGGATGGCGCCTGCGAAAGTTGCGTCCAATACTGTGGTGGCGGTGAACGGGCTGCGCAGCAGACCCGTGCGGCTGTAGGTGTCGGCCACGCGCTGCAGATCGGTGGCGACCGTCGCGTCCGGCGTTACGATGCTCTCGCGTGTGCGGGTGAACCACAGATGCGGCACCGATTCGGGAAAGCCCATCAGCTTGGCCCATTGGGCCGCGTAGGCGTCGGTGTTGTTGTCTGCCCAGCGACGGGCGGCGGCCAGCCTTCGGACGAAATCCTCCAGTGCCGGGCGCTTTTCGGCAATCGCCGAGACGGTGGCAGCCTGGAAGCCGAGGCCGGGGGTGATGCCTTCGCCGGTGACCACCCGGCGGGCGCCTTCGAGCACCTCGGCTTGGGAGGTGTAGGGCTCCCAGGTCGACCATGCATCGACGGCGCCGCTCGACATTGCCGTCTTGGCATCGGCTGGCAGCAGGAAGGCGAGCTGCACGTCGGCCGTGGTCATGTGGTTCGCCTCGAGGGCGGCGAGTATGAGGTAATGGCCGATGGAGCCGCGGCCGGTGGCGATACGCTTGCCGCGCAGGTCGGCGAAGCTTTTGGCCGGGCTAACACCGCGCACCAGCACTGCCAGGCCCTGCTGGCTGCTCCGTCTCGCCGCGATGCCGCGGATCGGCGCCCCGCCGGCGGCGGCAAAGACGAAGGGCGCGTCGCCGATGTTGCCACCGTCGATGGCGCCCGCGTTCATCGCCTCCGCGAGAGGGGCGGCAGCTGCGAACTCGCTCCATTCGATGCGGTAGGGCACGCCTTCGAGCAGGCCTGCGGCCTTCATCATCGCTTGCACGTTGCCGCGTTGGTCGCCCATGCGCAGCGTGATCCCAGCGGCGCGGGCCGGTCGCATCGCGAGGGCGGCGAGCCCGAGGCCGACGGCGTGACGACGCCGGATCATGCCGCCACCCCCGCGCGCTGGCGACGGGCGTAGAGGTCGCGGGTCAGCGGCAGAAGATGGCGGCCGTATTCCAGCGCATCCTCCAGCGGATCGAAGCCGCGGATCAGGAAGGTGCTCACGCCCAGCGCCTGATAGTCGAGGAACGCCTCGGCCACCTGCTCGGGCGTTCCAACCAGGGCGGTGGTGTTGCCGCGTGCGCCGGTGACCCGGGCGATGGCGGTGTAGAGCCGCCCCTCCGGGCGATCGCCCAGGGCGGCGGCGGCCAGCAGGCGCTGCGATCCGGCATTGGCCGGCTGGGCCGTGACCGGTCCCAGGGCCGCCTCGCCGCGCACGTGCTGGATACGGGCCAGGATCGCCTCGGCCTTTTCCCAGGCCTCCGCCTCGGTGCGGCCCAGGATCGGCCGGAACGACAGGCTGAACCCCACGCGGCGGCCATGTTTCGCTGCCTCCGCCTGCACACGGCCGGTGATTTCGGCGACCTGCGCTCGGGTTTCTCCCCACAGTGCATAGATATCGGCATGTTTGCCGGCAACGCGGACCGCAGCCTCCGACGCGCCGCCGAAATAAACCGGCAGGCGCGGCTTCTGCACGGAACGGACCTCAGGCGAAGCGCCGCGGATATGATAGTACGGGCCCTCATGATCGATCGGACCATCGGCGGTCCAGATACGCTTGAGGATGTCGACATATTCGTCGGTGCGCGCGTAGCGGGCATCCTTGTCGAGCCAATCGCCATCGCGGGCCTGGTCGGTATCGTCGCCGCCGCTGATGATATGGATGGCGGCGCGCCCGCCACTCAACTGGTCCAACGTCGCAAAATCGCGGGCCGCCGTGCTGGGCGCGCGAAAGCCCGGGCGATGGGCGACCAGGAAACCCACCTTCTTGGTGTGCGCTGCCGCGTGGGTGGCAAGCTGCAGACCGTCTGGCCCGTTGCTGTGCCAGCCAATCAGCACGCGGTCGAACCCGCCGCCATCGCCGGCATGGGCCTCGTGCGCCTGCGCGGAGGCCACAAGATATGCTGGGTCGATCGCCGGTCCGACCGCCCGCAGGATTTCGGACTGCGCGCGCGGCTGGATCATGCCGATGAATTCGAGGCTCATGCGAAGACTCCTTCGTGTGAATATACGCCGAGCCGCTCCAGCAGCCGGGTGCGCAACGTGAGGAATTCAACCGCACCACGATCGCGCGGCCGAGGGGCGTGGTTGGCAACGTCGAGCACGATGCGGCCGTGCTCCAGCACCAGGATGCGGTCGGCCAGCGCCACCGCTTCGTCCACGTCATGCGTCACCAGCAGGGTGGCGGGGCGGTGGCGACGCCACAGGTCGAGCACCAGCGCGTGCATGCGCAGCCGGGTCAGTGCGTCCAGCGCTGCGAAAGGCTCGTCGAGCAGCAGCAGGCCGGGTGCGCGGACCAGGGCGCGGGCCAGCGCCACCCGCTGCGCCTCGCCGCCGGACAGCGTGGCCGGCCACGCATGCAACCGATGGGTCAGGCCGACTTCCGCCAACGCCTCCGCGGCCCGGGCGTTCGCGTCGGCGCCGGTCAAGCCGAGCGCCACGTTGGAGTGCACGGTTTTCCATGGCAGCAGCAGCGGCTGCTGGAATGCCACGGCCACTGGCTGGGGCAGGGCCACCACGGCATCATCAGGCACTGGGTCGAGACCGGCAAGCGTGCGGAGCAGGGTGGTCTTGCCCGAGCCGCTCGCGCCGAGCAGGGCCACGAACTGTCCGGGCTGGATGTCGAGGTCAAGCCGGTCGAGCACGGCGGGGCCTTGGAACCGCCGCGTCAGGTTGCGTATCCGCGCGCCGCCGGGGCCATCGAGCAGGATGGGAGAGATGCTTCCGTCCATGATGTCAGTTCCGCACCAGTTGCGGGCGCCAGGCGAGCATGCGGCGTTCCAGCCCCCGCACCAGCGTGTCGGCGAGCAGGCCGAGCAGGGCGTAGAGCAGCAGGCCAACCAGGATCACGTCGGTGCGCAGGAAGTCGCGCGCGTCGTTGATCAGAAAGCCGATGCCGGCATTGGCATTGATCTGCTCGGCCACCACCAGCGACAGCCAGGCGGTGCCCAGGCTCATGCGCAGCCCCACCAGCGCCTGCGGCAGGGCGGCCGGCAGCACGACATGGCCGATCAGGCCGCGACGATCGAGCCCGAACACGCGGCCCATTTCGACCAGCCGCGGTTCCACGCCGCGGACGCCGGCGAACACGTTGAGGTAGATCGGGAACGCCGTGCCAAGCGCCACCAGCGCGATCTTGGGGGTTTCGCCGATGCCGAACCACAGGATGAACAGCGGCACCAGGGCCAGAAAGGGCAGGGTGCGCAGCATCTGCACCGGCGCATCCACCACCGTCTCACCGAGTCGGGACAGCCCGGCGACCAGGGCGAGGCCGGTGCCGAGCGAAACCCCGATCGCAAGGCCGGCTGCGACCCGCCCGAGGGACACCGCCAGATGCCACGGCAATTCGCCGGAGACGGTCAGCCCCCATGCGGTCACCAGCACCTGCAGGGGCGAGGCCAGGGTGCGCACCGAGATGGGCCCGGTCATGGCCAACGCCTGCCAGGCGAGCACAAGCACGAGCGGCGTGACCAGTCGTCGCCAACCGGTGAAACTCCAGGCGAGCCGGATCGACGATACGACCGGCCGCCCCATCGTGGTTGCAGACATGCGGCGTTCCTTCCAGGGCCGGGTGTGCGGTCCTGTTTCAGTGAGATGATGAGATGTGCGGGAAAGCCCGGTGTCAGCCCGGACAGCGATCCATGTGTGCAGTCATCGCGGCAACTCCCAATCCGAGCGCGGAGAGTGGGCGTTGTTCGGGGCGGTTCTCAAGAGCACGGATCGGCAAAGATCGGCGCGGCCAGGGCATGGAACTCTAAGCCACAAGCGGCTGGTAGAACGCTATTCTTCGCTCTCAGCACGCCGGTCGCGAAACGCCCGCGCCGGCAGCGGATAGGCGGTGGTGCGCTTCAACTGTTCCATCGAGAAGTGCGACGTCACGTTCTTCAGCGGCACCGCGGCCACCAGACGTTTGTAGAAGGCGTCGAACTCCGCCATGTCAGGCACCGCGACCCGCAGCATATAGTCGACCTCGCCAGCCATCCGGTGCGCCTCCATCACCTCTGGCATCGCCGCGATGGTTGCAGCGAACCCCTGCAACCAGGCCGGCGTGTGCTCCGCTGCCTCGATGGCCACGAACACGATCAGCCCCACGCCCACCTGCACCGGGTCCACCAGCACCACTCGGCGGATAACGACGCCGGACGCCTCCAGCTTCTGCACCCGTTTCCACACCGGCGTGGCCGACAAACCCACCTGCTCGGCGAGCTGGGCCATCGACAGAGTCGAATCGTCCTGCAGCAGGGCCAGCAGTTTGCGGTCGACCTCGTCCATCAGGCGCCGGCGTCGGCGAAGGCGCGGGACAGCACGGCCTGCGCCTCACCCTGGATGTCGTGCAGATGATCCATGCCGCGGAAGCTTTCGGCGTAGATCTTATAGACGTTTTCGGTGCCGGACGGCCGCGCGGCATACCAACCCTCGGCGCTCGATACCTTGATCCCCCCGATCGGAGCCCCGTTGCCGGGCGCCGCTGTCACCACGGAAGTCACCGCATCGCCTGCCAGAAGCTTCGCATCGAGCTGCGCCGGCGACAGTTTCTTCAGCACATCCTTCTGCGCGGGCGAGGCCGGGGCATCGATCCGCTCGTAGCAGGAGGTACCAAGCCGCTCCGTCAGCCGCCGATACCCCTCCGCCGGGTCAAACCCGTTGCGCGCCGTCATCTCGGCGGCCAGCAGCCCCAGGATCAGCCCGTCCTTATCCGTCGTCCACACACTTCCGTCGCGCCGCAGGAAGCTGGCGCCGGCACTCTCCTCGCCGACAAAACCGAGCGAGCCATCCATCAGCCCGTCCACGAACCATTTGAAACCCACCGGCACCTCCAGCATCGGCCGACCGGCATCCTTGGCGACACGGTCGATCATCGCGCTGCTGACGATGGTCTTGCCGATGCCGGCACCCGCCCCCCAGTGCGGCCGGTTGGCGAACAGATAGGCGATCGACACCGCCAGATACGGGTTCGGCGCCAACAGCCCGCTGCCCGGGCACACGATGCCATGCCGGTCCGCATCCGTATCATTGGCAAACGCAATGTCGAAACGGTCCGCGATCGACACCAGCGAGGCCATCGCATAGCGGCTGGAGCAGTCCATGCGGATCTTGCCGTCCCAATCCACCGTCATAAAACGGAACGTCGGGTCCACAGCATCGTTCACCACCGTCGCATCGATGCCGTAGCGCTCGATCACCCGCGGCCAGTAGTGCACGGCTGCACCGCCCAGCGGATCGATGCCGATGCGCACACCGGCGCCGCGGATCACCTCCATATCCAGCACCGTGCCGAGGTCATCGACATAGGGTGTGATGAAATCATGCGCGTGCACGCAATCCGCCTTGATGGCGCGGGAAAACGGCAGCCGCCGCACACCCTCCAGCCCCGCCTGCAGCAGCGCATTGGCGCGCGCCTGGATCACGTCGGTCACCTCGGTGCCGGCCGGCCCGCCATGCGACGGATTGTATTTGAAGCCGCCATCCTCTGGCGGATTGTGCGAGGGCGTGATCACTACCCCATCCGCCAGCCCGGATGATCGGTTGCGGTTGTAGGCCAGGATCGCGTGCGAGATCACCGGCGTCGGCGTGTAGCCCATGCCGGCATCGCGCATCGTGGTGACGCCGTTGGCCGCGAACACCTCGATCGCCGACACCAGCGCCGGTTCCGACAGCGCATGCGTGTCCATGCCGATGAACAGCGGCCCATCGATCCCCGCCTTGGCGCGGTAGTCGCAGATCGCCTGGGAGATCGCCAGGATATGCCCCTCGTTGAACGAGGACTCGGTCGCCGAGCCGCGATGGCCGGACGTGCCGAACGACACGCGCTGCGAGGCGATTCCCACATCCGGCCGGTTGGCGAAATACGCCGTCACCAGCCGCGGCACATTCACCAGCATGGTGGCGGGCACCGGCTTTCCGGCCAATTCGTGAAGCCTGGCTGACATGATCCGCAATCCCCCGCCGCAATGCACTGGTTGTGTTCAACAAAGCCCGCCGCCGTCAATCGCGTTCCCACGCCGGCACGCGCCCCACTGCAAGGCATCATCTCATTTTGGTATTTGCGCAAAGCCCCCACCTGCCGAAAGCTGACGGTGTTATGGAGAAGCTTAGCCCATGGTCGCCAAGGACAGTCTCGCCAAGGAAATCTTGGCCCGCGTGCTCACCGACAAGGTGCGGGAGCGACTGTTCCGCCCCACCGGCGAGGCGATCGGCCTGCCAGGTGCGGCTTACACCGACCCCGATTTCTTCCGCGCCGAGCGAGACCTCACCTTCAGCCGCAATTGGGTTTGCGCCGGTGTCGCCGGCGACCTGCCCAACCCCGGCGACCAAATCCCCTTCGAAATCGCCGGTATGCCGCTGCTGCTGGTGCATGGCAACGACGGCGTGATCCGCGCCTTCCACAACATCTGCCGCCACCGCGGCGCCCAACTGGTGGCCGCCCCCACCCAACGCGGCGTGGTGCTATGCCCCTACCACGCCTGGTCGTACGGGCTGGACGGCGCGCTGCTCCGCACCCCCAGCTTCTGCGGCCCTGGCGTCAACACGCATGACGGGTTCGACCCCTCCCACCACGGTCTGCTCGCGGTGCGCTGCGAAATGTGGGGCCCCATGATCTTCATCAACCTCGATACCGAGGCCGCTCCGCTCGCCACCCACATCGCGCCCTTGCAGAAACGCTGGGCCGCCTACGATTTCGGTCTTCTCCGCGGCGGCGGCGGCCTGCGCTTCACGCTCGAGGCCAACTGGAAGCTCGCCATCGAAAACTTCGTCGAGCGCTACCATTTGCCCTTCGTCCACCCCCAGCTCAACAGCATCTCCTCGGTAAAGCACACGCTGCACATCACCGACGGCGACGCCTTCGTGGGCGTCGGCAGCCGCAACTTCGCCCCGCCCCCGATCACCCCCGACCACCTGCTGCCGACTTTCCCGAACCTCGACGCCGAATCCCTCACCAAGGCCGAGTATGTCGAGCTGTTCCCCAACGTCATGATCGGCGTGCACACCAACCACGTCTACGCCTTCATCATCCAACCCATCCGCGTCGACCACACGGTGGAGCGCTTCGAATTCTTCTTCATCGGCGACGCCGCCATGACCCCGGAGCTCACCCAGGCCCGCCAGCAGATGATCGACCTCATCGCCCTCGTGAACGGCGAGGACATCGACATCGTCCAACGCCTCCACATCGGCTGCCGCTCCCCCGCCATGGACGGCAGCGTATTCTCGCCGGTGATGGAAGACACCACGCACAAGTTCCAAAAGATCGTGGTGGAACGGCTGCTGGCGGATGCGGGGATGGCGGTAGGGTAACACGCGGTTTCGATAAAACCGCAGTCAGTATCACGATAGTTTGTCAAGATATTACGATATCGTAACAAAATAGGCAAATGCAAGGGCGAACCTCAAGCGCGTGCGAAAAACCGCAACCCCCAATACGGCGCCATCCATGATCCGACAGAGCCCGTCGCATCCGTGGTCACGGGCGATCCGGGAACCCCAGGGCGCACGATGTCATTTCCGGCGATGTCTTCCGTGAGAACCGCAGCCATATCGCCCGGCGGCACTGGTGCGGGCGTCGTGACGGGCGTCAACACATTCATCTCGAGCGCCAGCATGCGGCACAGCGGGCGCAGCAGCAGAACCAGCCGCGGCGACGCTGCGATCAGCGCCACCATCTCCGGATCCTGCAGCACCACCCGCAACTGGCCGGCCAGCGCGGCCACCTTGTAAGGCACCGCCACCACCAGCCAGGCATACCCCCGCGGCAATGTCGGTCCAGCCGCCGCGGCCGCACCCCGAGGCCCACGGCGCCCCCCGCAACCATGCCCCACCCGCAGCGTTCCCGCGCGGATCGCCGCCACCAGCGCCAACACCCGCCGCTCAACGCGTCGCAGATGCCCGCAGATCAAAACAATCATCGCAACCGTCATCGTCGCCGACCGAAACTGCGCCGCCACCACCGAATGCAATGCATCGATGACCAGCGAGAAACGGCTGGTTGCGGAAACTGGGGTGGACGTGCTCATGGAACACAACATGAACGTTTGCGGTTTTCAGAACAATACGTAGTTCCCCGTATCCTACCGGCGCCACCTGCTACGACCAATAAGCCCATTTCGTTAGGTCGGTCATCGTGATTACAGCAAAAAGCTATGTTGGATCGATGAGCCCTGAGCCTCGCTCGCGGTTCACGTATGATTTCTTCTTCAAAGAAAGAATTTTCGATGAATTATTGGGATAAAAATTAAATTGAGATTGTGAGACAAATGAGTCAAAAAAACAAAAAAAATTGCGAGGTAGGACCCGTAAGATACTTTGATAATATCGTATTGGATCGCCATTATTATGAAAGTGGCCACAATTACAATAAGTTCTACTATTCTTCTATCTCTATGAAGCCAAGCCGCGGATAATACTACAAGTATAAATGATAATAAGTTGACATTGAGAACATATGAACAGAAATAAAATATCGAAAATATTAATAACGTCTCAGTTATAGGTGCTACAATAAGCCTTTTAAATATTTCAAGAAAATCAATCGACGACTGTTTAGAGCATTTTGTTGTTTCTGTAACATTATTGATCTTGTCATAAGTTATAACTATTAATAAAGAAATTAACGATGTTGCTATACCTAGAATAATAGAAAATATTGTAAGATGCAAATCCACGTTATGTCCTCACATAAAAATCAATAATTCCAAGCAGCCTGCAGTCTGCGACAGCCAAGGCCGGCCCGTTGTGCTGCTGCTCGCCGAAGGTCAAATGAGTGTTTACAAGGACGCTGCGCTGACGTCGGGTGTCCTGCCGCCTGCCAAGGAACGCATCGCTAACCGTGGCTACGACACTGACTGGTATCGCCAGGCCCTCCATTCCGAATGCATCGTGGCCAGCATCCCTGGACGAAAGAACCGAAAGGCCCCGCTTGCCCACGACACCAAGCTCTATCGCCAGCGCCATCGCATTGAAAACATGTTCGCAAAGCTTAACGATAGGCGTCGCGTCGCCACCCGCTACGACCGATGCTCCCACATATTCATGTCGGCCATCGTGATCGAAGCAAAAATGCTATTTTGGATAAATGAGGCCTGAGCCTAGCCAGCTCCAAAAGCCGTGTATTGATTCGAAATCCAAGACTTTCGGAGTTTCTCATGGACTTAATCTAATCATTATATTACGATTCCGGAGAGAGATGACAGGAACTTACCCGCTAAGCTGCCGTCTCGGATATGCCCGGGTCAGCACCTACGACCAGACGGTTGACGCGCAGCTTGACCAGCTCCGCGCAAAGGGGTGCGGCATGATTTACCGGGAGAAAGCGACCCGCGCGCCCCCCGACAGGCGCGAGCTGCAACGCATGCTCAGAGCCGTCGCCCCCGGTGACGTGGTGACGGTGACGCGGATAGACCGCCTCGCCCGTAGCAACATTGACCTGTTCGGCGCATGGAGGGTTGTCCGCGAGTGGGGCCGAATCTGGGCGGCGAGGCAAACTGGCACTGTACCAAACCCTACCCCGCGCGATGCGGAGACGGCGCTAGAGCGGCAGCGTCGCGTTAAGGAGCGTCGTGGCTATGTCTGACGGCCTTATAGAAGACGAGTTCACGAACCGCCCCGCCGACGACGAACTCGCGTTTTTACAGTACGAGAACATGTTCCAGGCATCGCTCGATAAACAGGTAGCGCAACTCCGCGAGGAAAGTGGCGACGGGTATTGGAACTTGTATAACCACTTTATGCAAACGTACATCAACAACGTGATTGCTACGGTTAAGGCGCTTGACCTTCCTCTACTCGACTACTGGATAAAAAACCCTGCGGCAGCAAACGATGAAAATAACTTTAAGCAGATAAAGTTCGACGTTTACGGCATTATTATACAAATCAAAGTCACCCATTCCCGACGCCTCCGCAAAGCGTCCGTCCATCTGGAAGGCGGCCCGCGTGAAAAAATCCGTGAGCTTATCAACAAGATTAAGCTGACGATTGAGGCCATCGATATACCGCTTCCCCGCAAGGAAGCGTTGATGAGCAGGCTAAATTCGTTCGCCGCCGAGGTTGACAAAGACCGCACGAGATTTGATGCATTCGCTGAGCTGATAATTGAAGCCGCTGGCGTGGTAGGCAAAGTCGAGAGGAAGCTCCGTCCTATCCGGGCGTGGATTGATTCCATTGCGAAGCTGCTGCGAGATGCCGGTACGCTAGAGGACAGCCGCTCTCGCCTGCCCGCGCCAGACAAACGCCTTCAGGCACCAGCCAAGCAAATTGCGCCGCCCTCCAGCGAGCTTTGGGCTCCTCCGTCGCCGCCCAAAACGGGCGACGATCTAGACGACGACATACCCTTCTAGTCCTATGGCTGGTGAATCAGCCATATTTTTTGGCAACGGAGCGAAGCGTCCAGACCGCTCCTACATAATCCACTATTCGTCCGAGAGCCTTTACGACGAGTGCGTCGACCGGCTTTCTCCGCGCATCACGTCGATAGTGGTGATGCACTATGCGACCCGACAGACCGTGAGCTTCGCCCTTCACGCCGAGGCCGAAGTCCTGGGGATCGCTAAGGACGACGTGGAAAGTAACTACGACCCGATTGAGAAAGCGCTGCTTCGGCGGTTCTACGATTTTGTGAGAGACCGCAGGGACAAGTATTGCGTTCATTGAAACATGCGGAACCTGACCTTCGGCTTTGAATATCTGGAACACAGGTATCGCTCCCTTTGTGAGGCAGAGCCGCCGAGCATCCCGGTGGAAGTGCGCATCAATCTCAGCGGGATGCTGATTGACCGGTATGGCCCGGACTATTCGCCTTCTCCGAGAATGAAAAACCTGATGCTGCTGAACGGCGAGCTGGACGTGAGATGTCTTGAAGGAGCGAAAGAAGCCGAAGCATTCAAAAACAAGGAATTTATTCGTATGCACAGCTCGACCATCAGCAAGGTCGAGTTTTTCTGCCACGCCATAAGCCTAGCGATACGCGGAAAGATGCGCACAGATGGGAGGGGGTTCCTTGTGCGCGTTGACCGATTGCTGGAAGGCCGCTGCGCGCAGGTCATGCCTTCAAGCCGCGCCCGCCGGTCCGCATCCGTGCGGATCGATCGTGCGAGACCGTTGAGCAGGGTCAGAAAATCGAATGCGAGCTGATCCATATGTCTGAAAATATAACGCTGCTTACTGTCAGTCTACTTTCGGGAAGGTGTATTTTCGAACAGCCTTGCCAATCCGAACGCGTGGCAAACCAACCGACTCCGACCAAGCAACAACGCTTCTGAGTGACAAGGCATTCGAATGCATGCTAGGTTCAAACCCAACGAAAATGCCTCCGCGAAGATGGGATCCGGTGATGGATTTGAGCACAAGACTGATCCGCCGCAGCGACATGGTCGCCTGCAAGATCGCCTTCATCGATTGCAAAATGCCAGGTTCGACCCTGAAGGAGAACTACTCGCTCATCGGCGCCGGCGTCACCCAGTCGGCCGACCAGGTGGTCAACATCACCGAGCCGCATGGCTTCAGCCTCGGCGCCGCCGCCATGCCGCCTGGCACCACCAACAATCTGCACGTTCACTACACGGCCGAAGTCTTCATGGTCTACAGCGGCACCTGGGTGTTCCGCTGGGGTGCCGACGGGAACGATGGCGAGATCACCGGCGGCCCGGGCGACGTCGTCAGTGTCCCCACCTGGATCTTTCGCGGCTTCAGCAATATCGGCACCGACGACGGCTGGATCTTCACCGCACTGGGGGGCGACGACACCGGCGGCATCATCTGGCACCCCTCCATTCTCAGCCAGGCCGCCGAGCATGGGATGTTCCTGACGCGGGACAACATGCTGGTCGACACCACCGCCGGCATGCCCCGGCCGGGCGAGGCGGAGCTGCTGCAGCCGATCGATCGCCCCACCGTCGAAAGCCTGCGTCGCTACACGCCCGAACAGATGCGCCGCCGTGTGGTGACCATGGCCGAGCGCGCCTGGACGAACCATCCCCTGCTCGACAGCGTGCTGCCCGGCCACGCCAGCCAGATGGCGCCGGTGATCGGCCACGGCATGAGCGAAGACCTCGAGCAGGCTCCCAAAATTACCAATCCGCACGGATTTTCGATGGAATGGCTGCGCATCGCACCGGGCCAGCAGGTCGGCCCGTTTCTGCTCGCCGAAAAGATGGTGCTGATGGTCTTCGCAGGCACGATGGAAGTGGGCATCGGCAATGCGGTGCCGCTGCGCGCCGATGCCAAGGAAGTCGTGTCCGTGCCGGCCGAAAGCTGGCGCTTCGTCCGCAGTGTGGGCGAAGTGGCACTGGAAGTTGCCGTCGTCATTTCGGGCGACCACAAGAAACATCCCGTCTGGGCCGAAAACATCGTGACGCAGGCCGCCGCCGCCGGTGTGGCGCTGGACCATTCCGGCTATGTCGCCCGCCTGCGGCTGCTGCCGCTCGAGGTGCAGCACGCCCTGGCGTAACGGTTGAACCCCCGCGCCAGACGTGACAGATCTGATTCGAACCGAACATTCGGAGCCTGATGCCGCGCGTGGCCCAACCATCTGTCCGTGAAGCACGCCGCCGCGCCACGTCGTATGACGTGGCGTCGGCCGCCGGCGTGGCGCAGTCCACCGTTTCGCGGTGCTTCCGAGACGACAGCAACATCTCGCCGGCCACCCGCGCGCGGGTGTTGGAAGTGGCGACGGCGCTGGCCTACGTGCCCAACGCCATGGCCCGCAGCCTCATCACGCAGCGTTCCGACATGGTCGGCGTCATCGCCACGCAATACACGATGCGCGGCAATCCCGATCTGATCTACGCTCTTGGGGAATCGCTTTCGGCCGCCGGCAAAAGCCTGCTGATGATCACGGTGGCCGACGACTGGCCGGATGCGGCCGCCCTGCACGGCGCCTTGGAATATCCGCTCGACGGCCTCATCTCCTGCGCCATGATCGGCGAGGCCGAGGTGCGTCGCTTTCAGGCCCGCAACGTATCCATGTTGTTCTACAACCGCAGCATCAACCTGCCGCGCATCGACTGTGTGAAAACCGACAACGCCCAAGCCGCCAGCGAGCTCGCCGACCGTTTGTTCGAAGCCGGCCACCGGCGTTTCCTCTGTATCGCAGGCCCCGCCACCGCTCCGGTCAGCCAGGAGCGTATCGGCGGCTTTCTGGCCCGGCTGTCCGCCTTGGGCGTACCCGAAACCCCAGTGCTGCATGCCGATTATTCCTATGCCGGCGGCCACGCCGCAGCACTGGCGCATCTGCGCGAGGCCGCGGCCCCCGATGCCGTGTTCTGCGCCAACGACCAGCTCGCCATGGGCGTGATGGACGCCTGCCGGTTCGATCTCGGCCTCGCGGTGCCGCGCGATATCTCGATCGTCGGCTTCGACGATGTGCCCGAGGGCTCCCGACCAGTCTACCAATTGTCCACGGTGCGGCAGAACTCGGTGGAAATGGCCCACACCGCCGTCGAATTGTTGCTGCGCCGCATGCGCGACCCGCAGGTATCCGCACGGCGCCTGATGGTGCCGGCCACCGTGATCCGACGTGGGTCTGC
This sequence comes from Rhodospirillales bacterium, assembly GCA_025352665.1. Lineage (GTDB taxonomy): Bacteria > Pseudomonadota > Alphaproteobacteria > Acetobacterales > Acetobacteraceae > CAIQQQ01. The sequence continues at coordinate 84,385 of JANXSM010000118.1, forward strand.
CCGCTTCCAGGCATAGCCCACCGAATTAAAGTATTGACACCTTCCTGGTCGTTAAGCGACTTTAATCTCGCCTATGCATTCGAATGCGAGGCCAACAACTCATGAGGTGCCGATGCAGCCGCCCCCAGCCGATACAGCCTCGTCCGCATCCGTCGCGCCAGGGCCTGTCGCGGTGTTGGAAGCGCGTGGGATCGTCAAGCGATTTGGCCATGTCGAGGCGCTGCGCGGGGTGGATTTCGAGGCCCATGCCGGGGAAGTAACGGCGCTGATTGGCGACAACGGCGCCGGCAAAAGCACGCTGGTGAAGATCCTGTCAGGTGTTTATCAGGCAACCGCCGGAAATATCCTGCTCGACGGCTGCAACGTCACCTTCAATTCGCCCAGCGATGCCCACGCCCTGGGGATCGAGACCGTCTACCAGGACCTCTCGGTGGCGCCAGACCTCACGCCATCGGCCAACATGTTCATGGGGCGAGAGCTCGTGCTGCCGGGCCTGCTCGGCAAATTCGGCTTTCTCGACAACGCCCGCATGCGCCGCGAAAGTGCGGAAGCCTTCCAGCGCCTCAAGGTCAGCCTGAAGGATATCGATATGCCGATCGCCAGCCTCTCCGGCGGCCAGCGCCAGAGTGTCGCGATCTGCCGCTCGATCATGTGGGCCAAGCAAGTGGTGTTCATGGACGAACCAACGGCCGCACTCGGCGTGGTTCAAACCAGGCGAACTCTGGAACTGGTGCGTCGCATCTGCGACACCGGGGTGGCCGTGGTGCTGATCAGCCACAACATGCGCGACGTGTTGGAGGTGGCCGATACCATCGAGGTGCTTCGCCTCGGCCGCCGCATCGCCAGGCTGCGCAATAACAACATCAGCATCCAGGATCTGGTCGGCGCCATGACCGGCGCCCTGGATAGCACAGCGGACGAGCAGGTGACGGCATGAGCCAGACGATCGTGGCCCCCACGGCCGAAGATCCCGTTCCCACCACGGTGCAGCCGCCGCCGAACCTGAGCCGCCGCCTGCGTGCCGGCATGACCTCGTCACCCGCCTACATGGGCGTCATCCTCGTCGTGCTGTTCCTGTTCTTCACCATCATGCGCCCCGATACGTTCGCCAGCCTGTTCAACCTGCGCAACATCTTCCTCGATGCGGCAACCTTGATGATCCTGGCAACCGGAATGACCTATGTCATGATCGCCGGCGGGTTCGATCTTTCCATCGGTTCGGTGCTGGTGTTCGCCGGCGTCTGCGGCGCCAAAACGATGGAGGCGATGGGAACCAACACCGTGTTCACCCTGGTCGCCGGCCTCGCCGTTTCGCTGCTGGCAGGTGGCGCCTGGGGATTGTTCAACGGGTTCTGTATTTCACGCCTGCGCGTCTCCGCCCTCATCACAACTCTCGGCTCGATGGGCGCCGCCCTCGGGATGGCCTACCTCGTCACTGGCGGCAACGATGTGCGCACCGTCCCGAAAATGCTCATGACCATCGGCCACGGCACGGTGTTCGGCGTGCCGTGGCTCGTCGTCATTACCACGGTCGTGGCCATTGTTGCAGGTGTGGTGCTGCACATGACGAAATTCGGCCGCCACACGTTTCTGGTCGGCTCCAACCCCGAAGCCGCTCGCCGTGCCGGCATCAACGTGCAGCGGCATGTGTTGCTGCTTTACGGTCTGAGCGGCCTGCTCGCGGGTCTCGCCGCCATGCTCTCGCTCGGCCGCTTCTCGACAACGACGCTGGAAGGCCATGGCACTGATCCGTTGGAGGCGGTAACCGCCGTGGTGCTCGGCGGCACCAGCCTGTATGGCGGCAGCGGCAGCATCATCGGCACCGTGGTCGGCGTGTTCATTCCAGCTGTGCTCGCCAACGGCTTCATTATCATGGGTGTGCAGCCATTCTGGCAAATGGTGGTGATCGGCTTCGTCGTCATCGCCGCCGTCTATGTCGACCAGCTGAAGCGCCAAAGCCGGGATCGGGTCTGACGCTGGCAATTTAGAAGGGAAGTGAAACATGACACTGAGCAAGTTGACCCAGATGACCACGGCGCTGTGCCTGTCGCTGGCAGCCATCAGCCTCGCAGGCGCGGCACAGGCCAAGGAATACAAGATCACCTACATCCAAGGCATCACCGGCAATCCCTTCTACACCTCCGTCTCCTGCGGCGCCGCGGAAGCGGCGAAACGGCTGGGCGTGAAGTTCGAAAGCCAGGGCCCGCAGCAATTCTCCCCAGCACTCCAACTGCGTGTGCTCGACGGTGTGATTGCAACCCATCCCGACGGCATCATGTTCAGCAACACCGACGTGGTGGCACTGACACCGGCGCTGCTGCAGGCAAAGGAAATGGGCATCAAGATCCTATCGATCGACGGCGATGTCGCGGACGAGAGTGTTGCGATCTCCAACATCATGTCAGATAACATCATCGGCGGTCGTGAGGCTGGCGCGTTCCTGGCCAAGGCGCTCGACGGAAAAGGCGAGGTCATGGCGATTTCGAACTCACCTGCCTCGCCGGTTGGCAGAATGCGGCTGCAGGGCTTCACCGATGAGATCGCCAAGCACCCAGGCATGAGCTTCCTGGGCGTGCAATATAGCGCAAACCAAACCGCCAAGGCCGCTTCCATCGTAACGGCGAGCCTGGCCGCGCATCCGAATCTGGCCGGTGTCTACACGCTCAACACCAACAACACCGAGGGTGCTGCCACCGGGATTCGCGAGGCGCAGCGTGAAGGCAAGATCAAGCTCGTCGGCTTCGACACATCAGACCCGATTGTGGAAGCGATTCGCTCCGGCGTGGTCGCAGCCGACGTGGTGCAATACCCCTACCGCGTCGGCCAACTCGGCATGGAAATGATGGTGGCAGCACTCGACGGCAAGCCGGTGGAACGCCAGGTGCGGACGGAATTCGTCGTGGCCACACCTCAGACAATCGATACGCCAGCCGTGCAGAAATACGTCTACAAAACACACTGCGACTAACGCCCTGATCCACTCCGCCGGGTGTCCAGCGCCCTGCTCGGGCTGAAGGCCACCCGGCGCCACCGGACACAATCAGCCGCGCGGCGGAATATTCAGCCCGCGCTGCACTGCAGGTCGTGCCAGTCCGCGCTCCAGCCAAGCTGGCACGTGCTTCAACTTTTCATATTCCACCAGTTCGCCGGCGCCGTAGAACACCACCAGCCCACGCACCCAGCCGAGCAGGGAAATGTCCGCGATGCTGTAGTCATCGCCCATGATCCACTGCCGCCCGTCGAGCCGCGTGTCCAGCACGCCGAGTAGGCGCTTGGTCTCGGCACAGTAACGTTCCAGCGGACGTTTGTCCTCGATCTCACGACCAGCGAATTTGTAGAAGTAGCCAAGCTGGCCGAACATCGGGCCCACGGCCGCCATCTGGAAGAACACCCATTCGATGGTCTCCCAGCGCAGCCGGGGATCGCTCGACATCAGTCTGCCGGTCTTCTCGGCGAGATAGAGCAGGATCGCGCCCGACTCGAACAGGCACAACGGTGCACCGCCCGGCCCGTTCGGGTCGATGATCGCCGGGATCTTGCCGTTCGGGTTGAGCGCCAGGAATTCCGGCGTCCAGGTCTCGTTCTTGCCGATGTTCACGGCATGCGCCTCATACGGAAGTCCCAACTCCTCCAGGGCGATCGACACCTTCACGCCATTCGGTGTCGGCCACGAATACAGCTGCAGCCGGTCAGGATGGGTCGAAGGCCAGCGCTGGGCGATCGGAAAGGCTGAGAGGTCTGACATGCACAAAGCTCCATCGAACAGGCCGCCATGATACCGGCCGCGGCACCTTTGGGCGACCCCGACAGTCGGGGGTGCTTGACGGCAGCATCAAAACCGAACAAATATCCATCCAGCGGAATACCGTTCCGTCGGGTGGAACATAATTGGAAGAAACAGAAAACACAACCGCGCCAGCCGGGGCCGCCATCACGGCTCTGCTCGACCTCATCGAACTGCTGGCGGCAAGCCCGCGCGCCATGGGCGTGTCGGATGTGGCCCGCAGCCTCGGCCTGTCCAAAGCACGCGTGCACCGCAACCTCCGCGCGCTGGTGGAGCGTGGCTACGCCCGCCAGGACCCGGAGTCCGGCCGCTACAGCGCGGGCGTGAAGCTGGTGGTGCTAGGGGAGGCGGTGCGCGACCAATTCGGCGTCGCAGCCGCCGCCCGCCCAGAAATCTCCTATCTGCGCGATGCCACCGGACAGGCCGTCACCGTCTCCACCTTGCTCGATGACGAGGTGACGGTGATCGAGCTCATGCAAGGCCGCACCGTGGTGGAATTCGGCATCCGCCCCGGCACGCGCCTTGCGCTGCATGCCTCGGCCCACGGTCATGTCGCACTCGCCTTCGGCCCAGCCGGCTTGCTCGCGCGTTGCCTCGCCCAGCCGCTTGTGGCTTGGACCCCGCTGACCACGACCGATCCTGCAAAGCTGCTTATAGATATTGCAACCGTTCGTAACCAGGGTTGGGCCACCGCCGACGGCCAGGTGCTGATCGGCGTGAACGCCCTGGCTGCCCCTATCTTCGACCACGCTGGCGCCTGGTGCGGCTCCATCGCCTTGGTTGGTTCATCGCAGTTCATCCCGGCCCAGCCGGAGGCCGAGCAGATCGCCCATGTCATCGATGCCGCAGGGCGGGCCTCTCGCCGTCTCGGCCACGCTTAGGAGTTTGCCGATGCAGCCCACATGGTCCATTGCCGTCGATATCGGCGGCACCTTCACCGATGTTGTGCTGCGGCACTCGGATGGCACGTTGTTCGTCGACAAGACGCTGACCACGCATGAGGATTTGCTCGAAGGTTTCTTCCGCGGCGTGCATCTCGCACTCGGCCGCGCCGGCATCAAGCCGACCGATCTGAACGGCTCGGTGGTCCACGCCACCACGATCGTCACCAACGCGCTGATCGAACGCAAAGGCTCCACCACCGCATTGCTGGTCACCGAAGGCTTTCGCGATGTGCTGTCCATCCGCAACGAGCATCGCTACGAGATGTTCGACCCACAGATCGAATTCGCCGAACCGCTGATCCCGCGCGCGCTCACCTTCGGCATCCACGAACGCACGTTGGCGGACGCGAGCATCGAGACCTCGGTTGACCCCGAGGAAATCCGTAGGCTGGCGGCTGTACTGATCGAAAAGGGCGTCGTGTCGGTGGCTGTGTGCCTGCTGAACAGCTATCGCAATTCCACCAACGAGCGCGCCGTGGCGGCCGCGCTGAAGGCCGCCGCCCCAGCATTGCACGTCACACTTTCCTCCGATGTGGCACCGCAGATCCGCGAATACCCCCGCGCGTCCACCACCGCCATCAACGCCTACACCGTGCCGATCACCGCGCCGTATCTCGACGGTCTGGCGCGAAGGCTCACGGCGGAGGGGGTGGCGAACCGGCCGCTCATCATGCTGAGCTCCGGCGGCGTGATCGGCGCGGTCGTCGCCAGCCGAAACCCCGTGCGCATGATCGAAAGCGGGCCGGCCGCGGGGGCCCTTGCGGCCAGCTGGTATGCCGAGCTGCTGGGCCTCGATCGCCTGATGAGCTTCGATATGGGCGGCACCACCGCCAAGGCCTGCCTGATCGAGAACCGTCGCCCGCTGGTCACCGGCAGCTTCGAGGTTGATCGCGTCTGGCGCTTCACCGAGGGCAGCGGCATGCCGCTTACCATTCCGTCGGTCGACATGATCGAGATCGGCGCCGGCGGTGGCTCCATCGCCTCGCAGGACAACTTGGGCCTGCTCAAGGTCGGGCCGCGCTCCGCCGGCTCCAATCCCGGCCCGGCCTGCTACGGCCGCGGCGGCCAGAACCCGACCGTGACCGACGCCGATCTGCTGCTCGGCCTGCTCGACGCCGAGAACTTCCTCGGTGGCGACATGCAACTCGACCTGCCGGCAGCACAGGCGACGATGGACAGGCTGGGCCGTGAGCTCGGCACCGACCGTGACACCACCGCCCGCGGCATCTACCGGATCGTCGCCGAAACCATGGCCGCCGCCGCCCGCACCCATGCAACCGACCGAGGCGTGGACTACCGCGGCCTGCCGCTGCTCGCCTTCGGTGGCGCCGGCCCGGTGCATGCCTGTGCGGTCGGAGAATTGCTGCAAAGTGCCCAGGTGATCTTCCCGCCGCAGGCCAGCGTGTTGTCCGCCTTCGGCACATTGGTAACGCCCGTGCGGCTCGACCTGGTGCGCTCCGCTGTCGGCAGGCTCGAAGCGCTGAACTGGAACGATGTCGACAGCGTGTTCAACGCCATGATTGCCGAAGGCCACGCAGCCCTGGACGAAGCCGGCATCAACCGCTCCGATGTTACCCTGGAGTTTGGCGCCGACCTGCGCTACTTCGGCCAGCAGAACGAGGTGACGATCGAATTCGCCGACCCACGCCCGGCGCGCGACTGGCGCAGAATCGGTGGGGTGTTCGAGGCCGCTTACCACGCCCAGTACGGCGTCAATCCCAGCCATGTGCCGGTCGAAATCGTCAGCTGGCGCCTGACCGCCCGCGGCCGCGATGTCAGTGTCGCAGGCGCCGCCCTCGCCGAGCCGGTCGAAGCCCCCATCCGCAGCCGTTACATCGCCGTGTGGGAAACCGACACGCCGGTCTATCAACGCAGCGCACTCACCCCCGGCCTCGGCATCCCAGGCCCTGCCATCATCGAGGAACGCGAAACCACCATCGTCATCCCACCCGCCTGGCACGCAATATCCGAAGCGAACGGCTGCATCATCGCAACGCCGAAGGAGGCCTGAGCATGGACGGTATCGAACTCGAAATCCTTTGGTCCAACCTGATCAGCATCGTCTCAGAACAGGCCAAGGCGCTGCAGCGCATCGCCTTCAGCCCGATTGTGCGTGAAGCGGGCGATCTCGCCTCCGCCCTGTTCGACGAAAAGGGCCGTATGGTCGCACAGGCCACCACCGGCACGCCCGGTCACATCAATTCGCTGGCGGCAGCCGGCCTCACGCTCGCCGCGCGTTTCGCCAACCGACTGGTCGAAGGCGATGTGCTCATCACCAACGATCCCTGGATCTCGGCGGGCCACTTCTTCGATATCACCGTGTTCAGCCCGATCTTCATGGACGCCCGGATCATCGGCTATATGGGCTCCACCATCCACCACACCGACATCGGCGGCTACGGCATCGGCGCCGGCGCCCGGGACGTGCATGAGGAAGGCCTGTGGATCCCGCCCTGCAAGCTGTATGAGGCCGGCGTCGCCAACACGCTGCTGCACGACATCGTCCGCACCAACGTGCGCACGCCCGACCATGTGTTCGGCGATCTCGCAGCCCAGGTCAGCAGCGGACGCACTGGCGGCGAGCGGCTGGTGGCCTTCTGCCGGCGCAACAAGCTGGCGGATATCGCCGAGCTCTCCGAACAGGTGATCTCGCGCTCCGAGGCCGCCACCCGCAAATCGATCAGCCTGCTGCCGGCCGGCACCTGGCACGGCGAAAGCCGTTTCGACGTGCCAGGCGGCACCATCATCACGCTGAAGGCGGCGGTGACGGTCGATCCGGAGAAGGGCGACATCACAATCGACTTCGCCGGCAGCTCTGGTGCGAGTGCGGCGGGCATCAACGTGGTGATGAACTACACCCACGCCTACTCGACCTTTGCCATTCGCTCCTGCCTCAATCCGGACCTGCCGAACAATTTCGGCTCGCTGGCGCCCATCCATGTGGTGGCGCCGGAAGGCTCCATCGTCAACGCCGCCTACCCGTCGCCGCTCAACGCGCGCCACGTGGTCGGCATGTTCGTGCCGATGCCGATTTTGAAGGCATTGCACCAGATCATCCCCGATCGGGTGCTGGCGGAAGGCTCCGGCGCCGTATGGACGGTGCAGATCCAGGGCCGCCGCACCGATGGCACGCCCTACACCTCCTCGATGTTCAACTATTCCGGCGGGATGGGCGCGCGTGCCAACAAGCCCGGGCCGAGTGCAGTGTGCTACCCAACCGGTGTGGCGGCCGTGCCGATCGAGATTCTCGAAGCGGCCATGCCCATCGTGTTCGATCGGCGCGAACTGCGTGAAGGCTCCGGGGGGCGCGGGCGCATGCGAGGCGGGGAGGGGCAGGTGATCGGCTTTCACATGCGCACCGACCAGCCCTGGCTGCTCAATGCGGTGCCCAGCCGGCTCGACGAAGGGCCGGAGGGCATCGGCGGTGGTGAAGCAGGCGCTGCGGGACGGTTCCTGGTGAATGGCCGGAACGTTTCCGAAGGACGTAAGCTGACAATGCAGCCAAATGATCGGGTGGTGTTCGAAACACCCGGCGGCGGTGGCTATGGGAAGGAAACCTGACATGAAAACGAAGCTCGTTCTGGCGGCACTTCTGGCCGCTGTCATAACCGCGCCGGCGATGGCGCAAACCTACAAGATCGGCGCCAGCGTCGGGCTCAGCGGCTATGCCGCAACCACCGACACGGCGTGGCGCGACGGTGTGCTGATGGCCGCCGCAGCGCTGAACGCCAAGGGCGGCATCGGCGGTCGCATGATCGAAGTGATCGTCGAGGACAATCGCTCCGAACCGCAGGAGGCGGTGACCGCCTATCGCAAGATGCTGCAGTCCGACAAGGTGGACATCTTTGCCTCCGGCTGTGTCAGCGCCGGCAACTTTGCCGCGGCCGCCTTCGTGGTGCGCGCCCAGGTGCCGATGATGCTGTGCTCCATCCTGCCCAACCCGCCCGACCAGGTGAAATGGGCGTTCTCCACCCTGCCGCCGCCGAAGTTCGAGGTGGAGACACGGCTTTCCTATCTGAAGGACAGCACGCAGATCCGCAGCTTCGGCATCCTGCACGACCCCACGCCGTATGCGAACCTGCAGGCGACGATCGCCGAGAAGGAGGCCGCGTCATACGGCCTCACTGTCGCCGGCAATGAGCAATATCGCCAGGAGGACGCCGACCTCGGCGTGCAACTCGGCCGTCTCAACGCCGCCGGCGCCCGCGCCATCCTCAAGATCGGCCTCGGCGGTACCACGCTGACCACGGCGAAGAACCTCGTGGCCCTCGGTCTCGACATGCCCTTGCTGAACAGCCTCGACGACGTGAACCTGTTTCGGCCGGTGGCCGACGTGCTCGGCCCGCGTTTCCTGTTCGTGGCCTCCCCCAGCCAGGTGTTCGGCGCCATCCCCCCCGGCAAGTTACATGATGCACTCAGCGAGTTCCTCACCCCCTGGCGCGCCAAATACGGCGACCGCGACCCCAACTGGGCGTCGCGCGGGTGGGATGCGGTCATGTTGACGGCAGACGCCGTGAAGCTCGCCGGCAGCACCGAAGGTGGCAAGGTGCGCGACGCCATGGAGAAGATCCAGGGTTTCCAGGGCACCACCGGCGTCTATTCCATGTCGTCGGACGTGCATTACGGCCTGACCGAAAACCCGCTGCTGCTGGCCAGAATCGTTGATGGCAAGGCGCAGATCGTCAAGTGACTGCCCTGCTCGAATTGCAGGGCCTGCACGCCTGCTACGGTCAGGTCGAGGCGCTGCATGGCGTCGATCTGAGCGTGGGGGCGGGTGAGATGGTGGCGGTGCTTGGGCCAAACGGCGCTGGCAAATCCACCCTCCTGCGGGCCGTCATGGGGCAGGTCGCGACAGCGGGCAGCATTCGGTTCGAGGGCGCTTCGGTCGCATATGCGCCCACCCATCGCCGTGCCGCACTGGGCATGGTGATGGTGCCGGAGGGGAGGGGGATCTTTGGACCGATGACGGTGGATGAAAACCTCTCGCTCGGCGGCTGGACGCAGCGCGGCTGCGTGGCGGCGCAGCGGGGGCGAGTACTCGATCTGTTTCCCCGGCTGCGCGAACGCCTCGGCCAGCTCGCCGGCTCGCTCTCGGGCGGCGAGCAGCAGATGCTGGCGATCGGGCGTGCGATGATGATGCAGCCACGGCTTTTGATGCTCGACGAGCCTTCGCTCGGTCTCGCCCCCCGCCTCGCCGCAGCCATTCTCGAAGCCCTCGGCGAGCTCAATCGCAACGGCCTCGGCATATTGTTGGTGGAGCAGCGGGCACCCCTGGCACTGCGCCTCGCCAGGCGTGCCTACGTGCTGCGCCTGGGCAATGTGGTGGCACAGACACAGCCTGGCGAAACACTCACGCAGGACCAGCTCGGGCGGCTGTATCTTGCCTAGCAACATCATCGGCTGGGCCCGCCTGATCGCTGGCGTCCTCGGCCTCAGCGCGGTCGCCTACATCGCCGTCACCGGCAACTACCTGCTAACTGCCCTCGGTTTCGCCGCGATCTACGTGGTGTTCGTGGCGGCGCTCAACCTGTTCATGGGCCATGCCGGCCAGGTGTCGTTCGGCCAGAACGCGTTCGCCGCAATCGGCGGCTACGGCTCGGCCATCCTCACCGCCAACCACGGCTGGCCGCCAATGCTGGCCATGCTGGCGAGCGCTCTGCTGGCAGCCCTGGTGGCGTTGGTGGTGGGGCAGGCCACCTTGCGCCTGCGCGGCCATTACCTCGCCATGGGCACGCTGGCGCTCGGCCTGATCAGCTACGAGATCGCGGTGCAGTGGGAGCAGGTCACTGGCGGCTACATGGGCATCAGCGGCATCCCGCCGCTGTCGATCGGTGGTTTTGCCGCCGAGACGGATCGCCAGGTGTTCCTTGTGTTGGCGCTTGCCGCCGTCCTGGCCTGCTGGTCGGTCTGGCGCCTGCGCCGCTCGCGTTTCGGCCGCGCCATGGGCGCTGTCGCCGGGAGCGAGGAAGCGGCCGCGGCGTTGGGCGTGGATGTCGCGCGCACCAAGGTGATCACCTTCGTTGCAGCCGCAGTCTACGCCTCCGTCGCGGGTTCGTTGATGGCGCATGCGGTCGGCTACATCAGTCCCGAGGTGTTCGGCCTGCACATGGTCGTGGTTGGCTTCACCATGCTGTATGTCGGTGGCATCGGCACCACGCTCGGGCCCTTGGTGGGCGCCTTCGTGATCGGCATGCTGCCAGAAGTGATCCGCGGCTTCCGCGATGTGCAGGACCTCGTCTACGGCGTGGTGCTGATCCTCATCCTGATCCGCGCACCTGGCGGCCTGGCGGGAGCGTGGCGCCGATGAGCCTGCTCCAGGTCGAACGCCTCACCCGCCGCTTCGGTGGGCTCATCGCATTGGACGACGTGAGTTTCTCCGTTCCATCCGGCAGTCTCTCGGCGGTGATCGGCCCCAACGGCGCCGGAAAGACCACGCTGTTCAACCTCATTTCCGGTTTTATCCCGCCCAGTGAGGGATGCGTGCGTTTCGATGGGCATGATTTCGCGGGCCTCAAGCCGCACCAGGTGGCGGCGCGCGGCCTGGTGCGCACCTTCCAGCTGGTGCGCCCGTTCCCCGCCATGTCGATCGCCGAGAACGTGCGCGTCGGCACCCATCTGCGCACCAAAGGCGGTGTGCTCGCGGCCCTGCTGGGCCAACCTGCGCAGGAGCGCCGGGTCGCCGATCGCGCGCTGCAACTGCTCGACCGCGTCGGCCTCGCCTCCGTGGCCGACCAGGCGCCCAGCAGTCTCGGCTACGGCCAGCTGCGCCTGCTGGAAATCGCCCGGGCATTGGCCACCCAGCCGAAGCTGCTGCTGCTCGACGAGCCGGCCGCCGGCCTCAACCACGTCGAGACCGACCGGCTCGGTCTGCTACTGCGCGCGTTGCATGCCGATGGCCTCACCATTTTGCTCATCGAGCACGACATGCGCCTGGTGATGGATCTCGCCGAGTACGTCGTGGTGCTGGATTTCGGCCGCAAGATCGCCGAGGGCCCGGCCGATGCGGTGGCCCGCGATCCCGCGGTGCTCGACGCCTATCTGGGAGGGGCGGATGCCTGAGGCCACCCTGCTCCTGCAGTTCCTTGTCACCGGCGCCGGCACCGGCTGTGTGTACGGCCTGGTCGCGATCGGCTTCTGCGTCATCTACAATGCCAGCGGCATCGTGAACTTCGCCCAAGGGTCGTTTGTCATGCTCGGCGGCGTGGTCACCTACAGCCTGTGGCACGCGCTCCACCTGCCGCTGGCGGTGGCGGCGCTGGGCGCCATCATCGTCTCCGTCGCGCTGGGCGTGCTGACCGATCTTTTAGTGGTCCGCCCGCTGTGGCATCGCCGGGCCACCATGTTCGTCATGATCCTGGCAACGCTTGCAGTACAGATCGTGGTCGAACGGCTCACCCTCATCGTCGTCGGCGACGCGCCGATGAGCCTGCCGCCCATCCTGTCGCGCGGCCCCATCCATCTCGGCCCCATCGTGCTGGACACGCAGGTGGCCTTCATCTTCGCAGTCTCGCTGCTGCTGGTTGCAGGCCTGCGGCTGTTTTTCACCCGCACCGCCACCGGGCGCGCCATGCGCGCCTGCAGCATCGACCGCGATGCAGCGGCCTTGCTCGGCATTCCGGTCTCGCGCCTGGTCGCCGTCGGCTTCGCCCTGTCCGCCGCCATCGGCGCAATCGCGGGCATCCTGGTCACGCCGACACAGTACACCGCCTACAACCTCGGCGTGCCATTCGCCATCAGCGGGTTCATTGCAGCCATCCTCGGCGGTTTCGGCAATCCGTTCGGCGCCTTCCTCGGTGGCCTCATGCTGGGCATCACGCAGTCGCTGGCAACCGTGGCGTTCGGTGCCGGCACGCGCAACGTGTTCTCGCTCGCCGTGCTGCTGATTTTCCTGCTGCTGCGTCCCCAGGGCCTGCTGGGCACAGCAAAAACTTGAAGGAGAAACCAAAATGGACCTGCATAGCGCCAACTGGAACGAACTCGAATGGGAACACGTCCGCGAAGGGGTCGACCGCAAGGCCTTCTCCGGCACCGGCGCCACCATCGCCATGAACCGCCTGATGCCCGGCCACGAACCGCGCCCGCACAGCCATCCGCATGAGCAGCTGGTGTATATCGTCAGTGGCCAGATCGATTTCCATGTCGAGGACACCGTTCGCCGCCTAGGTCCGGGCGGGCTTCTCGTGGTGCCCGGGAATGCCCGCCACTGGGGCGTGGTGGTTGGCGACGCGCCTGTGATCAATGTGGATGTGTTCACGCCGCGCCGGACGGAATACGCTTAGCCCAGCACGGAGCAGGACGAGCCCATGATCGAGCAGCAGATCGAGATTTCTACCAAGGACGGCACGATGAGCACCTTCATCTGCCATCCCGAGCGCCACGGACCCTTTCCGATCGTGCTGTTCTACATGGACGCGCCAGGCATTCGCGAGGAGCTGCGCGATATGGCTCGGCGCCTCGCCACCGTCGGCTATTACGTCATGCTGCCCAATCTGTATTACCGCGCAGGTGTCGACGAGCTCGGCCCGATCTACGGCGACGACATCGCCGCCCGTCGCGCCCGCGCGTTGGAGCTGATGGAAACCATCACCATCCCCCTGGTGATGAACGACACCGACGCCTTGATCGAACACGCCGAGAAGGATCGCGCGGCGTCGAAAGGGCCGATCCTGTGCGTGGGCTATTGCATGAGCGGCCAGTATGCCATCAACGCCGCTGCCCACCTCCCCAGGCGGGTCACCGCGGCGGCGTCGATCTATGGCACAAAGCTGATCACCGCCCAGCCGGACAGCCCGCATCTGGCCGCCCAGCGCGCCACCGCCGAGATCTACATCGCCTGTGCCGAAATCGATCAATGGGTCCCGCAAGGCACGTTCGAAAAGCTGCAGCAGCATTTGCGTGGCTCGAACGCTGAGTTGGAATGGTATGCGGGGACGGAGCACGGCTTCGCCTTCTCGTCCCGGCCCATCTATGACAAAGCCGCCGCCGAACGGCATTGGGAGCGGCTGTTCTCGTTGTTCGCTCGCGCCACCTGACCGAGGTTCCCGCCGTGCCGGTGCAGACGGGTTCGCCATGCCGGAACCGAATGCCAGTTCGAATGCAATTTCTGCGATCACGAAAGTGTCTGCAGCAGCCGTTGCAATAAAGGTTTAACTATTCGGGTCCAACTCGACCCGCGCCCATTTTGAAAGATTCGTAATTATGCGCCAGCTTCAAATGGTTCTGCTGGCAGTGCTCGGGCTGGGCCTGGGCGCGTCGCCAGCCCTGGCCAAAGGGTTCGAGGTCGAGCCGATGATCAACGGCAAGAGTTTCCTCGGATGCATGGCAACCGACGCCGCCAACGGCCTGGTGTTCATCGCGCTCGAGAGCAGCTTCAGCGTCATGCTGAGCACGGCCGAGTTCAAGGTGGTCAAGGGCGACAAGGTCGCCGGCACCTGGGCGGTGGACGACGCCAAGCCCAAGGCGCTTGCCACCACCGCGGACGGCGCCGGCGTCGTGTCGATCGACGTGGATCCGACCAAGGAGAATATCGCTCTGTTCTCTGAAGGCGAGCAGTTGACCGCCAAAATCGGCAAAAGCACCCATGTGTTCAGCCTGGAAAACTCCGAGCAAGGCCTGCGCGACCTATCTGGCTGCATGAAGACCAACGCGCCCAAATAATCTGCGTCAGGGGTTCAGCGTGCGTTGCAAGGCCGCGACGCAGCGCTCGAACGCCTCGAGATGGTCCCACCGGCTGGCGAAATCACAGTCCTGCAAGATCGTCACGCCGCCCGAGGCGACGATCGCTGCTTCGATCATAAGATTGTCGCACAGCCCAAAATCCTCGATGTGCAACCCTTCGTCATCGCGCGTGTCGTGATGCCCGAGCCACGCGCGGGTTCGCGTGGCGAGATCGGACCCCGCGTTGCTCCAGCCGAACACCGGGCGGCCGAGCGCGCGCATGAACCCCAATTCGAACACCGTGCCGACATCCGCACTCGGCCCCCGAAACGGCGTCAAATTGGCGATCAGCGCAGCGCAGGCGGCGATATGCCCCTCGTTCTTCCGGGCGATGCGATGCGAATGGGGCAGGGCGGCCCATTCGGCTGGCTCCGTGAAGGGATCCAACGGGAATACGCCTTCCAACCCATAGCGCGCGCAGATCGCCTTGAGCCGCGCGCCGCGCGCCACCGGTTCCGGCAGAAAAACATCAGGTCCGGCCAGATAGACGCGCATTCAGCCAGCCACGCGCCGCAGCCACACGCTGGCGCGGGCAATGGCGTCACGCGCGCCGTCGACATGGCCGGACAGCCGCATGAAACCATGCAGCATGCCCTCGCACACCTCATGCGTGACATCGACACCCGCTTCCACGAGCCGCCCGGCCAGCCGGTTGCCGTCGTCGCGCAGCACATCCAACGCCGCGACCTGCACCATGACCGGCGGCAGGCCTTCCAGCCGTCCCCGCAAAGGCGCCGCCAGCGGGTTCAGCCGGTCCGCGGGATCGCGCAGATAGGCGTCCCAATAGACCTGCATGCCGACGCGGGTCAGGCCGTATTCCTCGCCGAACTCCTGGTAGCTCGCCGTCGAGAAATCCGCGTCGGTGACGGGGTAGGCGGCCAGGATGCCCGAAAGCTTCGGCCCGCCGGTGTCACGCAGCAACAGCGCCGTTGCCAGCGCCAGATTGCCGCCGGCGCTGTCGCCGCCGATCAATATGCGTGCGGGGTCGATCCCCCACGCCGCCGCCTCGGCCGCAATCACCCGCACGACTTCTGCGCATTCCAGCAGGGCCTGGGGGAATTTCGCCTCCGGGGCCAGCGCGTAATCCACGTTGATCGTGGCAACTCCTGCGCCGTCGGCGTATTCCCGCACCAGACGATCATGCGTGTCGAGCGAGGAGAACACCCAGCCGCCGCCATGGAACCAGATCAGCACCGGCAGAACAGCCGCAGCGTCCGGCCCCAACTGGGGCCGGTGCATGCGGCATTGCACCCGTCGGCCGCGCGCGGGCACCCAGCGCTCCTCGGTGCGCGCCATCACCGGGCCGCCCTCGGCCCAGACGAGGGCCAGCGTCTCGCTGATGCGCCGGTTTGCCGCGAGGTCCCCAGCCAGCGTTACCGGCGGGTGCGCGGCCGCCAGCGCATCCTGGCGTTGTTTGGCAGCCCGCATCTGCGGATCGATTCGCGAATCCATCACTCTCTCCGGTCCAAGCCGTTGTCAGCCGCCCAAGGCTGCCATGCATGCAGCCCGTGGACCAGAGTGCAGTGGAACTGGTCCGCCACCGCCAATGCGGCTATATGCTGCACCGCAACATGAACATCCCCCGACTCATCACCACTAACCGTTTCCGTCCCGAGGCGTTGTTCCGCCCGCAATCCGTCGCCGTCATCGGGGCCGAGACCGAGTCGGGTCACCAGGTCATGGCCAACCTGCTCGCCGGCGGCTTCCAGGGCGCCGTGCTGCCAGTGGGCCAAGGGCTGACCGCGATTTCCGGCGTGCTCGCCTATCCCGATATCGCCCACCTGCCGATCGCGCCGGACCTTGCGGTGCTGTGCCACAGCGGCACCGGCACGCTGGAATTGTTCCAGGCCCTGGCCGAGCGCGGCACCCGCATGGCGGTGCTGACCGGCATGGCCGAAGGTGTCGCAGCCGCCGCCGCTGCCACCGGCGTGCGCGCCATGGGCCCTGGCTCCTTTGGCATTTCCGTGCCGTCGATCGGCCTCAACGCCACCCGCTCGCATCTGCTGCCGCGCGCCGGCCGCGTCGCCCTGGTCTCCCAATCCGCCGCCCTCTGCCGCGCCGTGCTGGACTGGGCGGAGCCGAACGGAGTCGGTTTCAGCCATGTCGTCGGCATCGGCGGCAACGCCGATTTCGGTTTCGCCCCGGTGCTCGACTGGCTGTCGCGCGACCCCGGCACCGGCGCCATCCTGCTCGACATCCGGCTGATCCGCGATCGTCGCCGGTTTCTCTCCGCCGCCCGCGCCGCCGCCCGTCTGCGCCCGGTGGTGGCGATGCGCGCCGGCGGAAGGCTCGCCGACCCGACCGGAGCCGCCGATGCCGCCTTCGAAGCCGCCCTGCGCCGTTGCGGCGTGCTGTTCGTCGACCGGCTGGAGGATCTGCTGGCCGCCGCCGAAACCCTCACCCGCGCCCGCCCGGCGCGCAACGAGGCGCTGGCCATCGTCACCAACGCGATCGGCCCGGCGCAGCTCGCCGCCGACGCCGCACTCCGCCAAGGCCTCACCCTCGCCTCGCTGACCGAGCAGACCCGCGCCATCCTGCAGCTCAGCCTGCCGCAGGCCTTCTCGCCCACCAGTGTTGCCGCCATCTCGGGCCCCACCTCCGATATCGTCTATGTCGGCGTCAACCAGCCGATCAAGCTGGCCGAGGCCGCCGCCCTGTTATCGGGCGCCGGCGAGGTCGGCGGCGTCCTCATCGTCCACGCGCCGACCGGCGAGGCGGATGCGGCAGGGATGGCCGCCATCGCCGCCGCCAACGGCCTCAGGGCGCCGCTGCTGGTCTGCGTGATGGGCGAGACCACCGGGGCCAACCACCGCCGTCAGCTTGCAGCCGCCGGGGTCCCGGTGTTCGCAACCCCCGAGCAGGCCGTGCGCGGCTTCTCCCATCTGGTGCAGGATCGTCGCAACCGCGCCGCCGCCCGCGAGCTGCCGCCCAGCACGGTGCTGCACCTGGCACCGGACCAGGCCGAGGTCACCCGGCTGTTCAGCGCCACCCGGGCGCAAAACCAGGTCACGCTCGCACAGGATGAGGCGATGGCGGTGCTCGCCGCCTACGGCATCCCCGTGGTGCCCGCCCGCGCCGCCTTCACCGCGCAGGACTGCGGCGACGCCGCGCGGCTGCTGGGGTTCCCCGTCGTGGTCAAGCGTCGCCGCCGCGCCCGCGGCGCCCTCGATCGCCGCACCAGCGTGATGCTCGACCTGCGCGATCCCGCCCAGGTGGTCGCCGCCGCCCGCGCGCTGGGCGATGCGCCGGAAGGATACCTTGTGCAGCGCCAGGTCGCCCGCGCCCGCGAACTGCTGATCGCGGTGGCAGAGGACGCCATTTTCGGTCCCACCATCCGTTTCGGCCGCGGCGGCACCTCGGCCGAGATCCTCGGCGACATCGCAATCGACCTGCCGCCGCTCAACCTGTCCCTGGCCCGCGCGCTGATCGCCCGCACCCGCACCGCTGCCACCCTCGCGGCCCTGGGCGACCTGCCGGCGGCAGACGAGGCGGCGGTGGCCGACACGCTGGTGCGCATCAGCCAGCTTATCGTCGATTTCCCGGAGATCGAGGCCCTCGACATCAACCCGCTGTTCGTCGATGCCGACGGTGTGCTGGTGGCGGACGCGCTGATCCGGCTGCGCCCGGCCGGCGAAGTTCCGAAACGCCTGGCCATTCCGCCCTATCCCGCCGAGCTCACCACAGATTTCGACGCCCGCGGCATGGCCCTGGTGATCCGCCCGATCCGCCCGGAGGATGCCGAGGCCCACGGCGCCTTCTTCGCCCGCCTGTCGCCGGAGGACGTGCGTTACCGTTTTTTCACCGCCATGCGCGAGCTGTCGCCCGAGCAGATGGCCCGCATGACGCAGGTCGACTACGAGCGCGAAATGGCCTTCGTCGCCGTGCGCGAGGGGCCGGACGGGCCGCAGACGGTCGGCGTCTCCCGCCTCGTGTGCGAGAATGCCGAGCGCGGCGAATTCGCCGTGGTGGTGCAGCCGGACATGAAGGGCAGGGGCCTCGCCCGCGCCATGATGGGCTGCCTGGTCGACTGGGGCCGCACCCAGGGCCTGGTCGAAATCGCCGGCCAGGTGCTGGCCGACAACCGGCCGATGCTGGAATTCATGCGCCGTCTCGGCTTTTCCATCCACCGGATGCCCGGCGAGGACGACGTGGTCGAGGCACGGCTGATCCTGTAGCGTCGCGCCATGACGATGACCCGCTATCGCCACAAACATCCCGTCGTGCATGTCGACCGCAGGATTTCCGGCGGCAAGGCCACCCGCTTCGTCGAGCGCAACGCCGCCGAGGGCCTGTTGCGCGTAGGGCTGGAGGAGCAGTGGCACCGCGACCTCTATCACCGCCTGCTCACCATCACCTGGTGGCAATTCGCGTTGCTGTCGATCGTGGTCTACATCGCCGCCAACACGATCTTCGCCGGCCTGTATCTGGCCCAGCCCGGCAGCATCGCCAACGCCCAGCCGGGGTTTCTCGACGCGTTCTTCTTCAGTGTGGAAACCTTCGCAACCTTGGGCTACGGCGTGCTGGCGCCGGCCACGGTCTATGCCAACGTGGTCATGACGGTCGAAACCCTGGCCGGGATCATGACGGTGGCGATGACCACTGGCCTGCTGTTCGCCCGCGTGTCACACCCCACGGCGCGGGTGCTGTTCGCCCGTAACGCCGTCGTTTCCCTCCACAATGGCCAGCGGGCGCTGTTGGTGCGCATGGGCAACCAGCGCCGCAGCCAGATCGTCCAGGCGGAGGTGAATCTCACCCTTCTGCGCAGCGAAACCACGGCGGAAGGCGAGTTCATGCGCCGCTTCTACGACCTGCCGCTGGCCCGCGCCCGTACTCCTGTTTTTGCGATGACCTACACCGCCATCCATTTCATCGACGAGCAGAGCCCATTCTACGGCATGGATTCGCAGCGGCTGACCGACCAGGAGATCGAGCTTCTGGTGACCGTGAACGGGGTCGACGAAACCCTCGGCCAACTCGTGCACGCCCGTTACTCCTACCTGCCGGACGAGATTTTGTTCGGCCACCGCTACATCGACATGTTCGGTGTCACCGATGACGGCCGCCGTGCGATCGACTATCGCCGCTTCCACGGTATCGAACCGCTGAAGGCCGGTGCCTTCGAAGGGCAATGAAAAGTGGCGCAAGCCACGGAGTGTGTGGGCCAGGGGAGGGCTGCAATGTGGCGCCACCGCACAGGAGCCAGACGATGAACGCCATCACCCAGGATTTCGCCACGCCCGCAGCACGGTGGCAGGCCGTGCAGACCCGCGATCCGGCCGCCGACGAACGCTTCCTCTATTCCGTTGCCACCACCGGCGTGTATTGCCGACCTTCCTGCGCGGCCAGGCCCGCCCGCCGGGAGAACGTGGCCTTCCACCCCGACCGCGCCGATGCCGAACGCTGCGGGTTCCGCCCCTGCAAGCGCTGCCGGCCGGATCTGCCGCCCCGGCCGGTCCGCGAAGCCGCGGTCGTGGCGCAGGCCTGCCGCCAGATCGAACAGGCCGAGGAGCCGCTGAGCCTCGATACGCTGGCGGCCACGGCCGGCCTCAGCCCGTTCCACTTCCACCGCCTGTTCCGCCGCATCGCAGGCGTCACCCCCAAGGCCTACGCCGCGGCCCGGCGCCAGGCCCGCGTGCAGGCCGGGCTCGCCGGCGACGCGACCGTCACCGAGGCGATCTACAACGCCGGGTTCAACTCGTCCGGCCGCTTCTACGAGGCCGCCTCCGACATGCTGGGGATGACACCAAAACAGTTTCGCGCCGGCGGCGTCGGCGAGACCATCCATTATGCCCACGGCGAAAGCACCCTCGGCTGTGTGCTGGTGGCGGCAACTGCACGCGGCATCTGCGCCATCCTGATCGGCGACACGCCGGAGGAGCTGGCGCAGGACCTGCGCCAGCGTTTCCCCCGCGCCGATCTACAGCCCGGCGAGGCGGATTTCGCCGCGATGGTGGCCCGCGTGGTCGCCTATGTCGACCGCCCCGGCGACGGCCTCGGCCTGCCGCTCGACATCCGCGGCACCGCCTTTCAGCGCCGGGTGTGGGAGGTGCTGCAGGCAATCCCAGCAGGCGTTACCCTCAGCTACACCGAGGTCGCGGCCCGGCTGGGGCAGCCGAACGCAGTACGTGCGGTCGCCGGCGCCTGTGCCGCCAACCGGCTCGCCGTCGCGGTGCCCTGCCACCGCGTCGTCGCCAGCAACGGGGCACTCGCCGGCTACCGCTGGGGTGTCGCGCGCAAACGCGCGCTGTTGGAGCGCGAGCATCGGTGACTGACCTGTTCACCGCATTGCGCACGCCGGTGGCATTGGCGGAGCACGCGCAGGTATTGCCTGGTTTCGCCGCCGATCTCGCGGATGCCCTGCACACGGCGATCCTGGAGATTTCGGCCACAGCCCCGTTCCGGCGGATGGTGACCCAGCGCGGCCATGCGATGTCGGTGGCGATGACCAGCAGCGGCAGCGCCGGCTGGGTCAGCGACCGGAGCGGCTATCGCTACACGCCGGCCGATCCTGAAACCGGCGCGCCGTGGCCTGCGATGCCCGAGCTGTTCCGCAAGCTCGCCCAAGCCGGCGCAGCAACCTCCGGCTTCGTCGATTTCGCGCCCGATACCTGCCTGATCAACCGCTACGACCCCGGCGCCAAAATGGGCCTGCACCAAGACCGCGACGAGGCCGATTTCGCACAGCCGATCGTGTCCATCTCCCTCGGCCTGCCTGCCGTGTTCGTCTTCGGCGGCCTGACCCGCACTGGCCCCACCCGCAAGGTCACACTGTATAGTGGCGATGTCGTCGTCTGGGGCGGCGCCTCCCGCCTGGCCTTCCATGGCATCGATGCGTTGAAACCAGGGACCGACCCGCTGTGCGGCCCACATCGCTACAACCTCACGTTTCGCAAAGCGCTCTGAACATGGGACACAGCATTGCTTCGGCGCGCTGGTGGGAACGCCGCAGGCCGCGATAGGCTGGCGCCCTTAGGAGATTGATCCGTGGCCCGCATCGCCTGCCTGCACACCGCCCAAAGCAACGTCGCCGTGTTCGAAACGGCCCGGCGCGCGCTCGGACTGGCCCCGCTGCACCACGAAGTCCGCGCCGACCTGTTGGCCGAGGCCGAGGCCGCGGGCGGGATGACCGAGGCCACCGCGC
The DNA here is from genome assembly GCA_025352665.1 of Rhodospirillales bacterium. Lineage (GTDB taxonomy): Bacteria > Pseudomonadota > Alphaproteobacteria > Acetobacterales > Acetobacteraceae > CAIQQQ01. The sequence goes on from JANXSM010000118.1 coordinate 105,971, forward strand.
TGCGAACGGCGGCCTATCTGCAGGCGCTGTCGGCCTCGGCCGAGGTGGTGCTGCTGACGTGCTCCAGCATCGGTTCGGCCGTCGATTTGTTGGGACCGGGCGACCATGTGATCCGCGTGGACGCGGCCTTGGCGCGAGCCGCCTGCGCCACCGGCGGCCACGTCGTGGTGCTTTGCGCCGCCGCCGCCACGATCGCTCCCACGCGCGCCGTGTTCGAGCACGCGGCAGCCGCCACAGGTGCGACCGTCGAACTTCGCCTGGTCGCTGACGCCTGGGCCGATTTCCGGGCCGGCGACACCCAAGCCTACCTCGCCAGGATTGCCGCCGCCGCCAGCCTGGCCTTGCACGAAGGAGCCGTCGTCGCCCTCGCCCAGGCCTCGATGGCGGATGTGCTCCAGCTGCTTCCGAAAGATGCCGCGGTGCTGGCCAGCCCCCAGGCGGGGCTCGCGGCGGCGGTCAGCCTGATGACATCGCAGACCATAGGGAGTTGCGCATGACCGACTGGAAACACGACGGCGTCCGCGTCATCAAGGCGGACAGTCTCGACGCGAACACCGCGCAGACACCGGGCATGAACCGTGCGGCTGCCATCAACCTCGCTCGCGTCGGTGCGCAGAAGCTGTGGGCCGGCACGGTGCACATCCACCCCGACGCAAAAACCGGCGCCCATCACCACGGTGAACTCGAAAGCGTCATCTACGTCGTGCGCGGCCGGGCCCGCATGCGCTGGGGCGAGTCGCTGGAGTTCGTGGCCGAGGCCGGCCCCGGCGATTTCATCTTCGTGCCGCCCTTCGTGCCGCACCAGGAGATCAACGCCAGCACCGACGAGACGCTGGAATGCGTGCTGGTGCGCAGCGACAACGAGGCGGTGGTGGTGAACCTGGATATCGCCGCCGCCGAGAAGCCAGAGGCGGTGCACTGGGTCGACCCGATCCACAAGCACCCATGACACGAGCCGCAAGGACGCGGTGACATGACCCCCCGACACCTCGAACACCAGCTCAAGCTGCGCCACCTGCGCGCCATCGACGCGGTGGCGACGCACCACACCCTGCTGCGCGCAGCCGCCGCCCTCGGCATCAGCCAGCCCGCGCTGAGCCGCAGCCTGCAGGACAGCGAGGCCGCCCTCGGCGTGCTGCTGTTCCTGCGCCACGCCCGCGGCGTCACCCCCACGCCCGCGGGCGAAGCGGTATGGGAGGCGGCACGCCGCATCCTCGCCGAACTCGGCCGCCTCGCCGAACAGCTCGACCGTCTGGCGAGCCCCCACGCCGGCACCGTCGCCCTCGGCGCCCTGCCGGTGGCAGCCGTCGGCCTGCTGCCCGGCGTGATGGCGGCGCTGAAGGCCTCGCACCCGCAACTCGTCGTCCGCCTGGTGCAAGGCCGCACGGAGGAACTGTTGCCGCTGCTGGCCAGCGGAGAGCTCGACCTCATCGTCGGCCGGCTTTACGACCCCGTCACCCCCGATGGGTTCCGTCGTGAATCGCTCTACGACGAGCCGATCTCGGTGCTCGCCCGCGCCGGCCATCCGATCCTGGAAACGCCGGACATCCCGATCGAGGAGCTGTCGCGCTACGATCTCGTGCTGCCCACCATGAGCCAACGCATGGGCCAGGAGATCGAGCATCTGCTGCACGCCCGCGGTGTCCTCCCCGCCGGATGCCTGCGCTCGAGCTCGGTCGGTTTCATCCGCGAGCTGCTGCACTCCACCAACGCGCTGACCATCTGTCCGCGTATGATGATGGGCGGCGACCTGCTGCGCGGCACCATCCGTGTGGTCCCGCTGGTGATTGCCACCGCCCCCCGGCCCGCCGGTGTCATCCGCAACGCGAATCGTCCCACGCCGGCCAGCGGCGAGACCCTGGTGGAGGCGTTGCGCGCCTATCTCACTACGTTGTCCTCCCATGGTCTGGTGCCGTTGATCGCGGCGGCCGACCTATAACCAAACGCGATGGCGGGCTCTTCGAATGCGATAGGACGCCCGGCGGCCGGCGGCCTAGATTGGGTCGCAACAGGGAGCACGCAAAATGAAGACCAGAGGTCTCACCCGCCGCCAACTCATCGCCACAACCGCCGCCACCCTGGCCTTGACCGCTCCAAGCATCGCCCGCGCCCAGGGGGCGCGCGTGCTGAAATTCGTGCCCTACGTCGACCTCGCCATCCTCGACCCGATCGTCAACACCGCCTCGCAGACCCGCACCCATTCCTTCCTGGTGTTCGACACGCTGTTCGGCCTCGATTTCAACTACGACGTGCAGCCGCAGATGGTCGCAGGCGTCGAGCAGAACGCCGACAAAACCGAGTGGAAGCTCACCCTGCGCGACGGGCTGATGTTCCATGATGGCACCCCCGTGCTCGCGCGCGACGCGGTCGCCAGCATCCGCCGCTGGGCCGCGCGCGACGCCACCGGCCTCACCGTCATGGCGGTGACCGACGAGCTGTCCGCGCCGTCCGACAAGGTGATCCGCTTCCGCCTCAAGAAACCCTACCGCCTGCTGGCCGAAAGCCTCGGAAAACTGGCACCCAGCCCGCTTGCCATCATGCCCGAGCGGCTGGCCAAACTGGATCCGCTGAAGCCGGTGCCGGAGCTCATCGGCAGCGGCCCGTTCCGCTTCGTAGCCTCCGAGCGCGTGCCCGGCGCCCGCGTCGTCTATGAGAAGTTCCAGGGCTACGTGCCCCGCCAGGAGGCGCCAGGCTTCAGCTCCGGCGCCAAGATCGTCAATGTCGACCGCGTCGAATGGCTCACCATGCCCGAGCCCGCCACCGCCGTCAGTGCCCTGCAAACCGGCGAGGTCGATTGGATCGAGGCACCGCCGCCCGACCTGCTGCCTCAGCTGCGCCGCGACAAGGCCCTGGTGGTGGAAGCCAAGGACCACACCGGCGTGGTCGCGGTGATGCGTTTCAACACGCTGATCCCCCCGTTCGACAACCAGGCCCTGCGCCGTGCCCTGTTGGCAGCTGTGGACCAGACCGAGTTCATGCAGGCCTTCTCTGGCGACACCAATTTGTGGGAGGTCAAATACGGCCTGTTCACGCCCGGCACACCCATGGCCAACGACGCCGGCTTCGACCATCTGTTCGGCCCCACCGACGTCGCCCGCGCCAAAACGGAGATCGCGGCCTCCGGCTACAAGGGTGAGAAGATCATGGTAATGCTGCCCACCGACCATCCGGTCAATTCGGTGATGTCGCAGGTCGCTGGCGACCTGTTCAAACGGCTCGGCCTCAATGTGGAACTGACGGCGATGGACGCGGGCACCATGTTCCAACGCCGCAACAACAAGGGCCCGCTCGACAAGGGCGGCTGGAACGCCTTCCCCTCGGCGGTCGGCGGCATCGATGCGCTGGACCCGGCCGACGCCTTCCTCGCCCGCGGCAACGGCCAGGCCGGCTGGTACGGCTGGCCGACCAGCACCGAGTTGGAACGCCTGCGCGACGCATGGATCGAAGAGCCAGACCTCGCAAAACAGAAAAAGATCTGCGTCGATCTGCAACAGACGCTGTTCGACGTGGCCCCCCATCTGCCGCTCGGCCACATCATGCAACAAACCGCCTACCGCCGCAGCGTGACTGATATCCTGCCGGGCTTTGCCAAGTTCTGGAACCTGAAGAAGGTATAATCAGAGCGTATAGCCCTGCGCCAAGACACGATACGACAGCGCCTGGCCCGGGCGGTAAACACGGCAAGCCGAGCCTCGAACACTTGATTGCCATGGGAGCGATAGATGAGTGACATGAAAACCGGTCTTGTCGTCAGTGCACATTCCGCCGATTTCGTCTGGCGCGCCGGCGGCGCCATCGCCCTGCACACGGCCGCTGGCATGCAGGTGACAGTGATCTGCCTCTCGTACGGCGAGCGCGGCGAAAGTGCCAAGCTGTGGCGGCAGAAGGGCATGACGCTGGACCGCGTCAAAACCTCCCGCCAGGCCGAGGCCCAGAAAGCCGCCGGCCTGCTCGGCGTGCACGACATCCAGTTCTGGGACCTCGGTGACTATCCGCTGAACCTCACCGAGGCCGCGCTGTTCCGCCTGGCTGACGTGTTCCGCGCCATCCATCCGTCGTTCCTGCTGACCCACTCGAAGGAAGACCTCTACAACCACGACCATCCCGCCGCGACCGACTTCGCCCAGCACGCCCGCATCCTCGGCCAGGCGCATGGCTACAAGCCGGAACAAAAGGTCAGCGGCTCGCCGCCAGTGTATCTGTTCGAACCCCACCAGCCCGAGCAGTGCAATTGGAAACCCGATGTGCTGCTCAAGATCGACAGCGTGTGGGACAAGAAGCGCGCCGCCATCGAGTGCATGGAAGGCCAGGAGCATCTGTGGGAATACTACACCCGCGTCGCCCAGCAGCGCGGCGCCCAGGCGGCCCGCAATTCCGATGATCCCTGCACCTGGGGCGAAGGCTATCAGCGGGTGTTCCCGCATGTGACGGGCACGCTCGCATGAACGTCGTCGTTCGCAACATCCAGCGCGCCGATGCCGCCATCATCGACGGCCTCGCCATCTGCGGCGTCTCCACCGTGCACGAGGCGCAGGGCCGCATCGGCCAGTTCGCCTCGTACATGCAGCCGATCTACGCTGGTGCGCGCATCGCCGGCTCCGCCGTCACGGTTTCGATCGCCCCCTGCGACAACTGGATGATCCATGTCGCGGTCGAGCAATGCAAACCCGGCGACATCCTCGTGGTGGCCCCGACATCGCCGTCCGACGCCGGCTATTTCGGCGAACTCCTGGCAACGTCGCTGGCCACCCACGGCGTCCGCGGGCTGATCCTCGAAGCCGGCTGCCGCGACGTGCGCGACCTCACCCTGATGCAGTTCCCGGTGTGGTCACGCGCCATCAGCGCCCAGGGCACCGTGAAGGAAACCCTCGGGTCCGTGAACGTGCCGATCGTCTGCGCCGGCCAGACCGTGCACCCCGGCGATGTCATCGTCGCCGATGACGACGGTGTCTGTGTCGTTCGCCGCGCCGATGCCGCAGCGGTGCTCACCGCCAGCCAGGCACGGGAAGCCAAGGAGGAGGCGGTGCGCACGCGTCTGCGCGCCGGCGAGGTCGGGCTCGACATCTACGGCATGCGCGGCAAACTCGCCGAGCGCGGCCTCATCTATCGGGATGATGCATAGATGGAACGCGCCATCCGCTGCATGGCAATGCGGGGCGGCACCTCGAAGGGGCTGTATTTCCTCGCCTCCGACCTGCCGCCCGACGTGCCAACCCGCGACGCCGTGCTGCTGGCCGCCATGGGCTCGCCCGACATCCGCCAGATCGACGGCATGGGCGGCGCCGATCCCCTGACCAGCAAAATCGCCGTGGTCAGCCCCGCCACGCGCGACGATGCTGATGTCGACTACCTGTTTCTGCAGGTCGTGGTGGACCAACCGCGCGTCGACCCCTCGCAGAACTGCGGCAACATCCTGGCAGGCATCGCAGCCTTCGCCATCCTGCGCGGCCTGATCGAAGCCACCGGCGAGACCACATCCGTGCGCATCCACATGGTGAACTCGGCCGCAATCGCGGTCGCCACCATCGAAACCCCCGAGGGCGTCCCCAACTTCGACGGCACCGCCCGCATCGACGGCGTGCCCGGCACCTCGGCCCCCGTGCTGCTCGACTTCCAGGACGTCGCCGGCTCCACCTGCGGCGCCTTGCTGCCGACCGGCCACGCCAGCGACATCATCGACGGCATCAGGGTCACCTGCATCGACAACGGCATGCCGGTTGTGCTGTTGCGGGCCGAGGACGTCGGCGCCACCGGCACTGAAACGCCCGAGGAGCTCGAAGCCAAAACGGACGTGCGCGCCCGCGTTGAGCAGCTTCGCCTGGCCGTGGGTCCGCTCATGAACCTCGGCGATGTCAGCAAAAAAACCGTGCCCAAGATGTGCCTGATCGCGCCCCCGCAGTCCGGCGGCGCCATCACCACCCGCAACTTCATCCCCCACCGGGTTCACAAAACCATCGGCGTGCTCGGCGCCGTCAGCGTCGCCACCGCTTGCGTGCTGCCCGGCTCGGTCGCCGAGGGAGTTGCCGTCGTCCACGGCACCAGCCTCGATGTCGAACACCCCACCGGCTGCTTCACCGTTGACCTCGAAGTCAGCCCCACGCCCGACGGCATCGAAGTGCGTCGCTCCGCCCTGATACGCACCACCAGGCGACTGATGGACGGTTTCGTCTATATCCCCGCGCGCATCTGGCCCTAATTTCAGTGGCCTGCCGGTCCCCGAAATACATGCGTATTTCAGGGGCAGGACACGAAGGAAACACCGCATGTTCCAGCACATCGGCATCATCGGCTTCGGCGAGGTCGGCCGCATCTTCGCCCGCGGCCTGCTGAAGCAAGGCGTCGCCCGCATCACCGCGTTCGATGTGGCCGACGTGGCACCCGAACCCGGCGTCACCTTCACCACCTCCGCCGTCGAAGCCGCCCGTGGTGCCGAGCTGGTGATCAGCTCCGTCACCGCCGCCGCAGCCCTCGCAGCGCTCGCTGCAGCACTCCCGGCCATGTCGCACGCCCCCTTCGTGCTCGACGTGAACTCGGTCTCTCCCACCACCAAGCAGGCGACCGCGGCGGCCGTCGAAGCCGCCGGCGGGCGCTATGTCGAAGCCGCCGTGATGACCTCGGTGCCTCCCAAAGGCCTGGCGTCCCCGATGTGGCTCGGCGGCCCTCACGCCGAGGCCTTCGTGGCCGCGGCCGCCGGGCTCGACATGAATCTGCGCGTGTTCGCCGAGACGGTCGGCGGTGCCTCCAGCGTCAAGATGTGTCGCAGCATCATGATCAAGGGGCTCGAGGCGCTGACCAGCGAATGCATGCTGACCGCCCGCCATTACGGGGTTGAGGAACACGTGCTCGCATCCCTCGGCGACACGCTGCCTCACCCAGACTGGCGCGGCCTCGCCCGCTACGTCATGGGCCGCGCCCTCGTGCACGGCAAACGACGCTCGGAGGAAATGGCCGAAGTCGCGGTGACGGTGCGCGAGGCTGGCCAGCCGCCGATGATGGCCGAGGCGATCGTCCAACGCCAGGCACTCGCCGCCGTGCAGGGCAGGCAGCTGCCCAAATCCGTGCTTGCCGGAAACGACCTCGATGCGCTGCTGGACGCGCTGCTCGCGCAACGGGAGCGGATGGCGACTGCGGCCGATTGATGCTTCAATGTCGATTGCGATAAGATATAAACAATAACGTTTCCGGGGGAATGACCATGAAGATGACTCTGCCCAAGGCGCTCAAAACGCTCGCAGCAATCGGCCTCGCCGCCGGCCTCCTGGCCTCCACCGCCCACGCCCAGGAGCCGTTCAAAATTGGGCTCATCCTGCCCATGACCGGCCCCAGCCAATCGACCGGCAAGCAGATCAATGCGGCCGTCAAGCTGTTCATGCAACAGAACACCGACATGGTGGCCGGCCGCAAGGTCGAGGTCATCCTGCGCGACGACGCCGGCGTGCCCGACACCACCCGCCGCCTCGCTCAGGAACTCGTGGTGAAGGACAAAGTGAACGCGCTGGCAGGCTTCGGCCTCACCCCGCTCGCGCTTTCCGCCGCCCCCATTGCCACCCAGGCGAAGGTACCGATGGTCGTGATGGCCGCGGCCACCTCCATCATCACCGAAAAATCCCCTTACATCGTGCGTACCGCCCAGGTGGTGCCGCAGGTCGCCGGCACCATGGGCACCTGGGCCGCCGCACAGCCGATCAAAAAGATCGTAACGTTGGTCACCGACTACGGCCCCGGCCTCGACGCCGAAACCTGGTTCAACAAGATGTTCACCGCCGGCGGTGGCACCGTCCTCGCCAGCCTGCGCGTGCCGCTCGCCAACCCGGATTTCGCCCCGTTCCTGCAGCGCATGCGCGACGAAAAGCCCGACGCCGTGTTCGTCTTCACCCCCTCCGGCGCCGGCGCCATCTTCATGAAGCAGTTCGTCGAGCGCGGCCTCGACAAATCCGGCATCCGCCTCATCGCCATGGGCGACGTGACGGATGACGACCAGCTCAACGACATGGGCGACGTGGCCCTCGGCGTGGTCACCGCCGGACCCTATTCCGCCAACCACGGCTCCGCCGTGAACAAGGCCTTCGTCAAAGCCTTCCTCGCCGCCAACGACAACATGCGGCCGAACTTCATGGCCGTGTTCGGCTACGACGGCATGACCGCCATCTACAACGCCCTCAAAGCCACCAACGGCAAAGGCGACGGCACCGCCCTCGTCCACGCCATGGAAGGCGCCAAATGGGAAAGCCCGCGCGGCCCCATCGCAATCGACGCCAAAACCCGCGACATCATCCAAGACGTCTACTTCCGCAAAGTCGAAAGAGTCGACGGCCAGCTCTACAACGTCGAGTTCGGCTCCGTCCCGCAAGTCAAAGATCCCGCCAAGACGGATGCGCCTTGAGGGTTATGCTGAAGCAAGGAAGGCCAGGGGCTCTGCCCCTGGACCCTGCCAGAGGCAGAGCCTCTGGACACCATTCGTTTAAGTCATGTTTGGGAGTGACGATGGGGTCATACCCGCGGGTTGTTGCGACGCGCGGGTATGACCCCATCGCC
>JANXSM010000135.1 GCA_025352665.1 Rhodospirillales bacterium
CCGCGGGTCCAACGACCCACGGGTATGCCCCCCTCGTCATTCAGAGACATGCCTTAAACGAATGGAGTGCAGAGGCACCGCCTCTGCCGGGTTCAGGGCAGAGCCCTGATAGGGCCGAAGGCCTTCCGGCGGAGCCGGATCCTGCAAATAGTTACGGAAACGTAACGTTTAGGGCCAGCGAGGACGTTGCGCCTTAGCCCGGCAATAAAATCCGCCGCCCGCCTTCGGCCATTCGCCCTTAACAGCCCGTCCGTCGCCGACGACCGGCCCAGCTGTCCCGCCATTCGTCCTTGCAACCGAACCGGTGTCTCCAGGCTCGCCCGGGAGTGTACCAATCGCGTCAACCACGGCGACCAACTCTGGCGCCGACGCCACGACCGGCTTCAACAACGCAGGCTCAATGCCCAGCATCCAGAACAGCGGCCGCAGCGCCCGCACCATCCGTGGCGTCGAAGCAATCAGCGCCGCCATCTCCGGATCGGCGAACAGGTGGCGCAACTGGCTGCCAAACCCAGCCGCCTGATACGGCACCAGCTTGATCAGCCACGCGAACCCGCACGGCAGCCTCGGTGCCTTCGCCCGACCCCGACCCGCACCCTGTACCACCGCCCGCCTAACCTGTGCCGGCCGCAACTGCCCAGTCTGGATCGCCGCCACCAGCCACATCACCCGAGCCTCGATCCGTCGCAACCGACCGCAGATCAGCGTGATCAACCACGCCTCCAACCCACCGCCTGCAATCCGCGCCGCCACCGCCCGATACAACCCGTCGACGGACAGCGAAAAGCGCTCGGTTACGGAGAGGGTCGCGTTCATGAACAGGATGAAAACATAAAATCGAGATCATTGCAACTAAGCAATTACCTGTAGTCAGGGCCCGCCATCCGCCGCTGCGTACGCACCGAACAGGGTGCGGCCAGAGCCAGCGCCGACCCCAAAAAATGCCGGCGCTGCCTTAACTTCTATCGGTGCGCCAGCTGCGCCAACAGGAAGTCGCGGAACACCGCCACCCGCTTGGAATTGCGCAGCTCCTCCGGATACACGAAGAACACATCCACCTTGGGCGCCTTCACATCGGCCAGAATGCGCACCAGCCCGGCATCATCGGCCATGTAGTCCGGGATGGCCGCGATGCCGAGGCCGGATTTGGCGGCGATCATCATGGCCTTCAGGCTGTTCACCTCCAGCAGCGGCTTGCGCGGGCTGCCCGGCCTGCGGCCGATCTCGGCCAGCCAGTCGATATCCGGCACCGGCGGCCGATAGCTGCCGAACAGGATGATCTTGTGGTTGTCGAGGTCCTCCGCCTTCTGCGGCGTCCCGTTGCGCTTGAGGTATTCGGGCGACGCCACCACATGCCAATCCATCGCCAGCAGATGCCGCTGCACCAGGTCTGGCTGCTTCGGCGGATGCATGCGAATGGCCACGTCCGCCTCGCGCATGGCAAGGTCAAGGTCGGCGTCGTCGAGCAGCAGTGTCATCGACACATCGGGGTAGGTGTCGAGAAAATTCTGCAGCCGCGGCGCCAACCACGACGAGCCGAATCCGATCGTTGTGGTCACCTTCAGCCGCCCGGCCGGCTTCTCCTTGCTCTCGGTCAGCAGCGCCTCGGTCATCGCAAGCTTGGCGAACACCTCGCGCACCGTGCGGTTGAGGCTCTCGCCCTGCTCGGTCAAAATCAGGCCGCGCGCATGGCGGTGGAACAGCGGCACCTGCAGCGCCTCCTCCAACGCCGAGATCTGCCGAGACACCGCCGACTGGCTGAGGTTCAGCGTGTCGCCGGCATGCGTGAAGCTACCCGCCTCTGCCACCGCGTGAAACACGCGCAGCTTGTCCCAATCCATAACAGCCTGTTCCTTCCGTCGACGCCGACCCCAAAGCGGGTCCGGCGCGTGCGCCTACTCGGCGGCCCATTCCTTGCGCGCATGCGTCGAATCCGATGCCTGCGAATCGAGCGCGTGTTCCGCCAACCACTTTTCGGCTTCCAGCGCCGCCATGCAACCAGTTCCAGCAGCGGTCACCGCCTGGCGCCAAACTTTATCTTGTACATCGCCCGCCGCGAACACGCCGGCAACCGACGTGCGGGTGGTTCCGGGGGCGGTGAAAATATATCCCTCGTCGTCCAGCTCCATCTGTCCGCGGAACAGCGACGTGGTCGGCGTATGGCCGATCGCCACGAACACCCCGTCCAGATCCAGCCGCTGCTCGAGCCCTGTCCGGATATGGCGCAGCCGAACCCCATCCACACTCATGCCCGAGGCCGAGGTTATCTCCTCCACCACATGGTCCCACACCACGCGCACCTTGGGGTGCGCGAACAGCCGCGCCTGCAGGATCTTCTCGGCGCGCAGACTGTCGCGCCGATGGATCAGCGTCACCTCGGCTGCGTGGTGCGTCAGATACAGCGCCTCCTCCACCGCGGTGTTGCCGCCGCCGATCACGGCCACCCGCTTGCCGCGGAAAAAGAACCCGTCGCAGGTGGCGCAGGCCGAAACGCCCGACCCCTGCAGCCGTTGCTCCGACTCGAGCCCCAGCCACCGCGCCTGCGCGCCGGTCGCGATAATGACGCTGCGGGCGATATAAATATCCCCCGAGTCGCCCACGGCCCGGAACGGACGCGTGGACAAATCCACCTCCATGATGATGTCGTTCACGATCTGGGTACCGACATGCGCCGCCTGCGCCTGCATCTGCTCCATCAGCCACGGTCCCTGGACGGCGGTCGCGAAGCCAGGGAAATTCTCCACCTCCGTGGTGATCATCAGCTGCCCGCCCGGCTGTAGCCCAGCCACCAGCATCGGCTCCAGGCTGGCGCGCGCGGCATAGATCGCAGCCGTGTAGCCGGCCGGCCCGGCGCCGATGATCAGAACAGGCACGTGATGGGTGGTGGGCATGGTGGGCTCCAAGGGCGACCGGGTCGCAGGGCGGGTCGGCTGACGTGGCCCGCGGTTCGGCGGAAGCCACGCTGGCGATATTGGCTGGTATGCTCCATGCGGCAAGCACGGATGCGAATCAGGTCTTGCGGCCGCGTCCGCGTGGAATAATATTTCGTCGCAACCGCTATAACAGTTACGCACCGCGTTGCCAGCCCCGCTGGACCCGGTGCAGGGATGAACGCCATCAAATGAAATCCCTCCCCGACGAGCCAGCTCTCCTCGATCAGATCGACCGCCGCATCCTGGCCGAGCTGCAGGAAGACGGCCGCATGACCAATGTGGAGCTGGCGCGCCGCGCCGGCATCTCGGCCCCGCCCTGCCTGCGCCGCGTGCGCCGGCTGGAGGAGGCCGGCATCATCCGCGGCTACCACGCCGACAGCGACCCGCAGCGACTGGGCTGGGAAATCATCTTCTTCGCCATCGTCGGCCTGGAAAGCCAGAAGGAGCAGGTGCTGAGCGCCTTCGAGAAGATGGTGAGCGACTGGCCTGAGGTGCGCGAGTGCCACATGATCCGCGGCGGCGGCGACTTCCTGCTCCGCCTGGTGGCGCGCGACACCGCCCACGAGAACCAACTGACCCAGGCGCTCACCGGCGCCTCCCACGTCAGCCGCGTGCAGACCCTGCAGACCATCCGCACCAGCCGCAGCCTGGCCGGCGTACCCCTCTGAACCCTGTCTGGTGGGCGGCCTTAGCAGGGCTGACGTTGCTGCGGCTGATCGTCGCGTCGGTCACCCCCATGGCGCCGGACGAAGCCTATTATTGGGTGTGGTCCCACGCTCTCGCCCCCGGCTATTTCGACCATCCTCCAATGGTCGCCCTCTGGATCCGCGCCGGCACCTGGCTCGCCGGCGAAAGCAATTTCGGCGTCCGCCTGATGGCGCCGCTGGCAACCGCCCTGGGCTCGGTCCTGCTGGTTCGCGCCGGCGACGATCTGCTGGGCCGCCCGCTGGGCCGCGGCGCCGGCCTCGTCGCCGCCCTGCTGCTCAACGCCACGCTGCTGTCCGCCGTCGGCAGCACCACCATGACCCCGGACACGCCCTTGCTGCTGTTCTGGATCGCCACCCTCTGGGCCCTCGCGCGGCTGCACGCGACCCAAAACGGCCGCTGGTGGCTGGTCGCGGGCCTGGCCGCCGGCTTGGCGCTGGACAGCAAATACACCGCCGCCCTGCTGGCCCCGTCGATCCTCGTCTGGCTGCTGGTCTGCCCCACCATGCGCCCCTGGCTCCGCCGGCCCCACCCCTGGCTGGCCGCCCTGATCGCCGCGGCCCTGTTCGCCCCGGTGGTGTGGTGGAACGCCGGCCATGGCTGGGTCAGCTTCGCCAAACAGGGCGGCCGCACCGGCGATTTCGACGCCGGCCGCGCCCTGCAGTTCCTGGCCGAACTGATCGGCGGCCAGATCGGCCTCGCCACCCCGCTCATCGCCATCCTGTGCGGCGCCGGCATGGTCCTGGCACTGCGCCGCTCGGCGTCGCGCGACCCCGCCTGGGTGCTGCTCGCAAGCCTCACCCTCGTGCCCACCGCCGTGTTCGTCCAGCACGCGCTGGGCGACCGGGTGCAGGCCAACTGGCCCACCATCCTCTACCCCGCCGCCGCCATCGCAGCCGCCGGCTTGGCAGGCCGCTGGCACCGCTTGCTCCGCCCGGCGCTCGCACTGGGTTTCGGCCTCACCGCCATCGTCTGGATCCAGGCCACCGCCGCCCCGCTCGCCCTGCCGATGCGCCTCGACCCGACCCTGCTGCGCCTCGGCGGCTGGAGCACGCTCGCCCACCAGATCGACGTGACGGCGCAACAGGAGAACGCCGCCTTCGTCGTCTCCGACAACTACGGCCACGCCGCCCTGCTGGCCCGCCTGCTGCCCCCAGGCCTGCCCGTGCTCGGCATCGAAGGCCGCTGGGCGTATTTCAACCTGCCCGCCGCCGCCATCGACGGCCGCACCGGCATCCTGGTCCGCAGCGCCCGGCGCGACGACCGCCCCGACCCCGCCCGCTGGTCCAGCATCACGCCCCTGACCCAGCTGTCCCGTGCCCGCGACGGCATGGCTGCCGAAGCATTTCGCCTCTACCGTGTCACCGGCCGCCCCGGCGATGATCCCGTCGTCGTCATGCCGCGCCCCTGACCCGGCCATATCAAGGAGCCTTGCCGTGCAACAGCTGACCTACGCCGACGTCGTCGTCGCCGCCGAGCGCATCGCCGACCACGTGGTGCACACGCCGCTGCTGCGCAACGCGATGCTGGACACGCTGACCGGCGGCACCATCCTGCTCAAGGCCGAGCCGCTGCAACGCACCGGCAGCTTCAAGTTCCGCGGCGCCACCAACGCCGTGCTGCAGCTCACCCCGGCACAGAAGGCCGCCGGCGTGGTCACCCATTCCTCCGGCAACCACGGCCAGGCGCTGGCCTGCGCCGCCGCCGCCGCCGGTGTCGCCGCCACCGTCCACATGCCGTCGGACGCTCCCTCCATCAAGGTCGAGAGCACCCGCGGCTGGGGCGCCACCATCGTGGCGTTCGACCGCGCCACCACCGACCGCGAAGCGCTCGGCCGCGACTGGGCGGCACGTACCGGCACCACGCTCATTCCGCCCTTCGACCATCCCCACGTCATCGCGGGCCAGGGTTCGGTCGCCCTCGAACTGATCGCCGATGCCGCCGCCCTCGGCCTCGTCATGGACGACCTGCTGGTCTGCACCGGCGGCGGCGGCCTCATCGCCGGCTGCGCCCTGGCCGCCTCCGGCGCATCGCCCAACACGGTTGTGCACCCGGTCGAGCCGGTCGGCTGGGACGACACCACCCGCTCCCTCGCAGCCGGCGAAAGGCTGGAGAACGCGCCCGGCGGTTCCGGCCTGTGCGACGCGCTGCTCGCCAGGATGCCCGGCGAACTCACCTTCTCGATCAACCGCGAAATTCTCGGCGCCGGCGTCGCCGTGACCGACGCCGACGTGCTGGCCGCCATGGCATTCGCCTTCCAGCGCCTGAAACTCGTGGTCGAGCCAGGCGGAGCGGTCGGTCTGGCCGCCGTCCTGTCCGGCAAGTTCGACGCCCGCAACAAGGTCGTCGGAGTCGTGCTGAGCGGCGGCAACGTCGACCCCGCCACCTTTGCCCGCGCAGTCGGCCCCACATCGCCGGCCTGATCCGCCACTCTATTTAACCTGATTTCAACCTCCCCCCACTCTCATGGGGTCTCCACCGTCGCCCGCGCATTTCGCCGGGCGCGGTCGCGGGGATTTTCATGCCAGCGCGCCGCCACCTTCCATACTTGCCCGCATCTGCTGCTGATCCGGCGCCCCCCGCATGAGTGGCAGCAAAAGATCCCCGAAACCCAACATCATCATCATCCGCAGGGAGGAGGTGGTCGAAGCCGGCCATCACGGCGGTGCCTGGAAGGTCGCCTATGCCGACTTCGTGACCGCGATGATGGCCTTCTTCCTGCTGATGTGGCTGCTCAACGCCACCACCGAGGAACAGCGTCGCGGCATCGCCGACTACTTCGCGCCGACCAACCAGCTCTCCAGGGGCGCCTCCGGCTCCGGCATGCCGTTCGGCGGCAAAACCCCGTTCGATTCCGGCAACATGGTCTCCGACAGCGGCACCATCTCGATCCTCGTCGGCAACGCCAACGAACAGCCCGACCCACCGGACGACCCCGTCGACAAGGCCACCCCCGTCGCCAAGCCCCCCTCGGCGGCCGCCGAAGCCACGCAGAACGGCACCCAGAGCTTCGACGCGCATGGCACCACCGACAAGCAGGACGACCGTCCCGCGAAAAAACTGCCCGGCGCCGGTGCGTCCGACAGCCTGGCCCGCGTGTCGCCCGATGCCCGCGCCCTGGCGCTGGTCGGCTCCAAGGCCCAGCAGGCAGCCGCCTTGGCCGCCCGCGCCGAAGCCGCCGCCGCCACCACCGTCCAGGCGGAACGTGGCAGGCAGGAGGGCCAGGCGTTCGAACGCGCCGCCGACCAGATCCGCGATGCCGTGCGCGGCGACAAGCTCCTGGCCGAGCTGTCGCGCCAGATCAGCATCGACCAGACCCCGGAGGGCCTGCGCATCCAGCTGCTCGACGAGGACCGCCGCTCCATGTTCGCCTCCGGCGCCTCCGTCATGGAAGACCGCGCCCGCCTGTTGCTGCAAAAAGTCGCCCCGGTGCTGGCCGGCCTGTCCCAGCAGATCGCCATCTCCGGCCATACCGATGCCACGCCGTTCCGCGGCACCGACAAAACCAACTGGGAACTGTCCAGCGAACGCGCCAACGCCACGCGCCGGCTGCTGGTCGAAGCGGGCCTGCCGGAAACCCGCTTCCGCAGCGTCACCGGCAACGCCGACCGCGACCCGCTGCTGCCTGGCGACCCCATGGCCGCGGCCAACCGCCGCATCGCCATCGTCGTGCTGCGCCAGGTCCAGATCCCGCCGGCCACCATCACGCCCACCCCCGTCGCCACTCCCCCCTCGCGGCCGACAGGAGCCAGGCCATGACCACGATCGGCGGCCTGGTCTTCGTGCTGGCCTGCGTGTTCGGCAGCTACGCCCTGTCCGGCGGCAGCTTCGAGCCCCTGATCGAGGCCGTCCCCTTCGAAATGCTCACCATCGGCGGCGCTGCGATCGGCACCTTCATCATGTCCAACAGCATGCACGACGTGAAACACACGCTGGGCGGCCTCGGCAAGGTCATCAAGGGTGCCGCCTACAAAAAGACCGACTACATCGACCTGCTGAGCCTGCTCTACTATTTCGTCCGCCTGGCCAGCACCAAGGGCGCCATGGCGCTCGAGCCGCATATCGAAAAACCATCGGAAAGCTCCGCCTTCCAGAAGTTTCCCAAGCTTTTGTCCAACCACCACGTCAGCGACCTCATCTGCGACTACCTGCGCATGGTCGGCATGAACGCCGACGATCCCAACCAGATCGAAGACCTCATGGGCCGCGAACTGAAAAAGACGCTGCACGAGGAATTGCACGCCTCGCACGCGCTACAGACCATGGCAGACGGACTGCCCGCGCTCGGCATCGTCGCAGCCGTGCTCGGCGTCATCAAAACCATGTCCCACATCAGCGAGCCTCCGGCTGTGCTGGGCGCCATGATCGGCGGTGCCCTGACCGGCACCTTCCTCGGCATCCTGCTCGCCTACGGCATCGCCGCCCCCTTCGCCACGCGGCTGAAGGGCGTGACCGAGGAGGAAAGCAAATACGTCGAGGTGATCCGCGCCGTGCTGGTGGCCCATCTGCACGGCAACGCCCCCGCCGTCAGCGTCGAGACCGGGCGCAAGATGGCCCCCAACCAGTTCATGCCGACCTTCGCAGAGCTGGAGGCCACGACCCAGGCGCTGCAAATCTGATCCAGCCTGTTTCGAATACGCATTGCAGCCACCCCCCGCCGCCCGCCATGCTCGGCTGCAAGCGCTGGACCGGGGAGACGTCATGGAAACGATCGAGGCGGATTATGTCGTCGTCGGCGCTGGTTCGGCCGGCTGCGTCGTGGCGGCCAGGCTGTCGGAAAACCCCGCCGTCCGTGTGGTCCTGCTCGAAGCCGGCGGCCCGGACCGCAATCCCTGGATCCACATCCCGCTCGGCTACGGCAAAACCATCGCCGACCCCCGCGTGAACTGGTGCTACGAAACCGAGCCCGAAGCCGGCACGCAGAACCGCCGCATGCTCTGGCCGCGCGGCCGCGTGCTCGGCGGCTCCTCTTCCATCAACGGCCTGCTCTACGTGCGCGGACAGCCGCAGGATTTCGATCATTGGCGCCAGCTCGGCAACACCGGCTGGGGCTGGGACGACGTGTTGCCGTATTTCCGCCGGTCCGAAGGCGCCATGGGCGCGCTCGACGAAACGCTGCATGGCCGCGACGGTCCGCTCACGGTCAGTCCGATCACCGAACGCCACCAGCTGTGCGAAGCCTATCGCGAAGCGGCCGAAAGCCTCGGCATCCCCGGCAATGCCGACTTCAACGGCCCAACCCAGGAAGGCGTCGGCTACTACCACACCACCTCGCGCCGCGGCCGGCGCATGTCGGCCGCCCGCGCATTCCTCAAGCCCGCCATGGGCCGGCCCAATCTGCGCGTCATCACCCATGCGCTGGCCGAGCGCATCGCCTTCGCCGGCACCCGCGCCACCGGCGTGGTGTTCTCCCATGGCAACGAACGCAAGGTGGTGCAGGCAAAACGCGAGGTCGTGCTGTGCGGCGGCGCGATCAACTCGCCACAGCTGTTGATGCTGTCAGGCATCGGCCCACTCGACCAGCTGCAGGCGCATGGCATCGAACCGGTGCAGGTCCGCGAAGGCGTCGGCCGCAACCTGCAGGACCACTACCAGACCCGCTTCGCCTATCGCTGCACCGAGCGCATCACCGTCAACGATATCATGCAAAGCCGCCTGCAGATGGCCAAGGTCGGCCTGCAATACCTGCTGACACGCACCGGCCCGCTCGCCATCAGCGCCGGCCAGGTCGGCATCTTCACCAAATCCAGCCCACAGCTGGAAGCCCCCGACCTGCAGTTCCACTTCATCGTGTTCAGCGCCGATCGTCCCGCCGAAGGCCTGCACCCATTCTCCGGCTTCACCCAGAACGTCTGCCAGCTGCGCCCCGAAAGCCGCGGCATCATCGCTCTGAAATCAGCCGACCCGCGCAGCCCCGCCGCGATCTATCCCAACTACCTCGCAACCGAAAGCGACCAGCGCACCCTGGTCACGGGCCTCAAACTGTCCCGCCAAATCGCCGCACAGCCAAGCATCCAGCGCTACATCGCCTCGGAATACCTGCCCGGCCGCCAGATCCAGACCGACGACGAACTGCTCGCCTACGCCCGTGCCTATGGCGGCACCATCTACCATCCCTGTGGAACCGCCCGCATGGGAGACGACGAACACGCCGTGGTCGACCCCCAGCTGCGCGTCCACGGCACCCAGAACCTGCGGGTGGCCGATGCCTCCATCATGCCCACCCTGGTCTCCGGCAACACCAACGCCGCTTGCATCATGATCGGCGAGAAGGCCGCCGATCTCATGAGGCCGTGACCCCGTCACGCCGACCCACAACGCCCGGCCGAAGGGTTCGGGCGAGCCGGTACTCAAGCGTGATGACCGAAGGCGGAATCGTCGAAAGGTCTGAATCACGCGATAAAACGAAAGACTAATGCATTCGCGGTGTGCGCAGGAACTTACCGCGATCACCCGTCGTCACCCGCACCGTCATGGGCATCTCGTCGCGCTGCACCTGCAGCCGGACCTGCACGCCCGGCAGCCCGGCAGCCCACACGCTGCGCCACAATGCAGCGACTTCGCTGATCTCTTCCTCGCCCACGCCCACGATATGGTCGCCCGTCTTGAGCCCGGCGCGTTCGGCGGGCCCGCCGTCGGCCAGGCCGCCCACGACCAAGCCGCCTTCACTCTCCATAACGAACAGACCGAGCCACGGGCGTGGCGGCTCGCCGGAGGTGCCGGTGGCAAGCAGCTTGTCCAGGATCGGCGGCAGCAGCGCGATCGGCACGATCATGTTCATATCGGCGCGCTGACCGCGGCTGTCGCCCTGCTGAAGGATGAGTGAGCCGGTTCCCATCAGCCGCCCGTCCGGCCCGATCAGCGCGGCCCCGCTCCAGAACGGGTGCGCGGGTGCCGTGAAGATTGCCTCGTCCAGCAGGTATTCCCAGTAGCCGGCGAATTCCTGCCGCCCGACCACCTTGGTCTCGATCGCCCGCGCGCGTCCGCCGCCGGCGGCCATTACGGCGCTGGCCCCGAGCTCGAGCGTGCTGCTGTCACCCAGCTCCAGTGCCGGCAGGTCGAGCTTGCCCAGGGCCAGCACCAGCCCGAAGCCGGTCGCCTGGTCAAAGGCCAGCGCGTGGCCGGGGATGGTGCGGCCGTCGGCTGCGATCAGCCACACCGTCTCGGCCTCGGTGATCAGGTAGCCGATGGTCAGCACCAGGTTGTCCGGTGCGCCAGGGGCGCGGATCACCGCTCCGCTGCCGATGCGCTCGGTGCCCAAGGTTTCCGCGGTGAAGGCGTCGCCGGGCACGTCTGCCCGCAGGCCGACGATGGCGCGCAGCGTGGTGTCAAGATCATAGCTGTAGTTGTCCGGGTCCGGCTGCAGATTGAGCGGAATTTCCCAATTGGGATCTGGCATGGGTGGCGCGGCGTCCTCTGCGTGTCCGTGATGGTTATAATGGCGAGCAGGGCAGGGAGCACAACCGCCTTGTGTTGGCGGTGCTACAAACCTTTTCCACCGGGGTGGCGGCATCATCATACGTGTTTTGGTCGCGCGGCAGAAGCAGATGCCATTCGGATGCGCTTGGCTGCGCCGATCCAGGCAAACGCCGCAACCAATCATTCCTGCTTGCGTTCGGCACGCAGACGGCATTCCTGCGTGTCGTATCAAACCATTCGGGGATTCGAATTATGCGTCGCGCCTTCCTTCTGGGCCTTTTGCTGCTGCCGGGCTGCGCCTTCATCCAAACGCTGGGGCCCCAGCCGGCCGGTCAGCGTTTCGTCGTGTTCTTCCAGCCATCGCAATACGAGCTTGAGCCCGAAGCATCCGCGGTGGTCAATCACGCCGCCGCCTACGCCCTCGCGAACCCCACCAAACCCGTCCTCGTCGTAGGCTTCGCCGACCCCAACGGCAGCGCCGAAGCCAGCGCCGACGTCTCCAGCCTCCGCGCGCAGAACGTCGTCAAGGGCCTCGTGGCCGCCGGCGTCTCGCAAACCGCCATCAAACGGCGCAGCTTCGGTGCAGTTCCCTACACGTTCGACAGCCAGGAAGGCCGCCGCGTCGAAATTTCCGTCGGCGACATCTGAAATCTGGGGATGCTTGCCGAGCCGCCGGACAATGGCTGCGCAGCAAGCATCCCCAGAACCAACCACCTCAACGCGGGTTGGGATGAGGTGGCCCCGATTGCCTGGACAGGCTCCTAGAGCGGGATGCCGTCTGATAGGCGAAGCACTCAGGCTCTAGCCTTCTGTTTTAACGAGCAATTTTATCGCACGGTTGGTTCAACCTCAGGCGATATTGCTCGAACCGCCAGTTCGCGCGCCGCGATATCCGTCATGCGACCGAGTTGCCGGGGCATCCCAGGTCGGGCTTTCGCAGTCCACCCATGGCCGCAGCCCTGCCAGGATCTGCTCCGGACGGGCCGTTACAGCTTCGAGACTGTCTGCGGGTCTGTCCCTGGACAACCGGGGTAGCACTGCCTGCCGCACTGCGGCAAAGCTAAGACGGAAACAGGAGGCCGGGCATTGACGATCTATCCGGACGGGCTGCCGCCACGGCAGCGGGCGTGGGCGATCGCAGCCCAGGGCATCGCAGTCACCCTGGCGGTGCTCGACGGCTCGATCGCCAACATCGCCCTGCCCAGCATCGCCACCAGCCTGCACATCCAGCCGGCCGATAGCATCTGGGTGGTCAACGGCTACCAAATCGCCATCACCGTCTCGCTGCTGCCCTTAGCCTCGCTCGGCGATATCTACGGCTATCGCAGGGTCTGCGGCTGCGGGCTGCTGATCTTCGTGCTGGCCTCGCTCGGCTGCGCGATGTCGACCACCTTGCCGATGCTGACGCTCGCGCGCGTGCTGCAGGGTTTCGGCGCGGCCGGGCTGATGAGCGTCAACACCGCGCTGATCCGCTTCATCTATCCGCGCGACAGCCTGGGCAAAGGGCTCGGCGTCAACAGCCTCATCGTCTCGGTCGCCTCCGCCGCCGGTCCCTCGATCGCCGCCGGCGTTCTCTCGGTCGCCCCCTGGCCGTACCTGTTCCTCATCAACGTGCCGATCGGCATCCTGGCGCTGGCGATGCTACGCACCCTGCCCGAAACCGGCCGCGGCTCGCACCGGTTCGACTGGACCAGTGCCGCCCTGAACGCTGCCACCTTCGGCCTGTTCATCGCCGCTATCGACAGTCTCGGCCACGGCCAGTCGCGTGTGCTGGCGGCCATCGAAATGGTCGCGGCGATCGCGCTGGGCACCGTGTTCGTGCGCACCCAGCTCAACCGCCCTGCGCCGATGCTGCCGGTCGACATGTTCCGCATCCCCGCCTTCGCACTCTCCGTGCTCACCTCCATCTGCTCGTTCATCGCAGCCAGCCTCACCTTCGTCAGCCTGCCGTTCCTGTTCGAGGCACGCGGCTTCTCCATCACCCAAACCGGCCTGCTGATCACGCCCTGGGCGGTGATGTCCGCCGTGATGGCGCCAATCGCGGGCCGGCTGTCCGACAAGGTGCCGGCCGGCAAGCTCGGCGGCGTCGGGCTGGCCCTGCTGGCAGCCGGGCTTCTGGCGGTCGCCACCATGTCGCCGGAAGCACCCTGGTGGGCGGTGGCCTGGCGCATGTGCCTGTGCGGCACAGGCTTCGCCCTGTTCCAAGCCCCCAACAACCGTCTGTTGATCGCAGCTACCCCCCGCGAACGCTCCGGCGCCGGCAGCGGAATGCTGTCCACCGCGCGCCTGCTCGGCCAAACCACGGGCGCCGCCCTCGTGGCGCTGGTGTTCGGCATCATGGCCAGCCAAGGCGTCGGCATCAGCGCCCAAACCGCCATCGGCCTCGGCGCCGCCTTCGCAGCCGTCGCCATGGCCGTCAGCCTCCTGCGGCTGCGGGTCTGACGCCAGCTTAGGGTCGCAACCCAATCGGCCCGGTGTCCGGCTGCGCCGGAATGGCCTTCGGCCCGACCAGGGCGGCGCAGCCGGACACCAGCCGACTGAGCTGGGCCCTAATTCAGCGTCAGTCCCGCATCCACCAGGAAGTTGCCGCCGGTGCAGCCGGAGGCTTCGTCTGAGGCCAGGAACAGCGCCATGCGCGCGACATGGCTGGCGTCGAGCCTGAACTTCAGTGCCTGGTCGTCCAGAAACCGTTGATTGGTTTCGGGCGAATGCCACAGCCGCTCCTGCCGTTCGGTGCGGATGGCACCGGGCACGATACAGTTGACCCGTATGCCCGACGCCCCCAGCTCGCGCGCCATGGTGCGGGTCAGCCCGTTGATCGCAGCCTTCGCCGTCGTATAGGGCGCCAGCCCGGGCTGCCCCCGCATCCACGACACCGACCCCATCATGATGATGCAGCCAGACCCGCGCTCCGCCATCCCGCGTGCCGCTTCCTGCGTCGCAAAGAACTGATGGTCGAGATTGACCGAAAGCGCATGCCGCCAGTCCTCAGGTTCGACGGTATCCATCACCTGCCGCTGGTCGGAGGCTGCGTTGTTCACGAGAATATCGATCGCGTGCTTGTCGGCCACCCGCGCGATGGTCTGGCGCAAGGCCGCGATATCCGTCACGTCGCAGGTGATGAACCGCGTGTTCGCAACGTCCGCCATCAACGCCACCCCGGCATCATGGTCGATGTCCAGGAACGCCACATGGCAACCCTGGCCCGCGAAGGCGCGCACCATCTCCGCCCCGATGCCCGACGCGCCTCCGGTGAGCAGCACGCAACGGCCCTGTAGCGACGGATAGCGCGCGCCGAGGTCGCTCATAGCGGATGAACCGCCATATCGATGACGCCCTCCAGCGTCTCGCCCGGCGCCAGCACGGCCATGCCGTGATCCACATTCTGGTCCATCCGGTTGATCCCGTCGTTCATGTTGGAAACCGGCTCGACCGCCACGAACGGATATTGTGGCGGCGTATACACGACGATGTGGCCGAACGGAGCGCCGGCCGTCATCACCAGGCGCAGCCCGTGTTCCGGCCAGGCGATCTCGGCCATGCCCTGCCAGCCGGCGAAGCAGTTGTCAGTGGCCGTCGAGCCCGGCGAGCGGGCCTGGCTGAAATCCCATTCCGGCGGAACCGGCGTGTTCTCCGTGGGGATCATGTCGGCTCCGTTGCGCCACACGCTGCTGGCTGCGAATTGCAGCGTCATGTCAGGTGTGCGGGCAAAGAACGGGTGCAGCCCAAGGGCCGCCGGCGCCGGGCCGTCATGGCGATTGGTGATGGAAAGGGTGACGGTCAGCCCGTCTTCCCGAAGGTCCAGCCGCTGCAGGGCGTCAAACGCGAACGGCCACAGGTCGCCGCCGGGATATTCCAGCCGCATCGTATCGCCCTCGGCCCGCCAGGCGCATTGCCAGGCAGCACCATGGATGGAGTAGCCGTCCATCAGCACCGGCACCGCATGGCTGACACCGCGG
This sequence comes from Rhodospirillales bacterium, assembly GCA_025352665.1. GTDB lineage: Bacteria > Pseudomonadota > Alphaproteobacteria > Acetobacterales > Acetobacteraceae > CAIQQQ01. Next base: position 15,017 of record JANXSM010000135.1, read on the forward strand.
AAGCTGAAACGATGACCGGCGATGCGGTTGGAAAACGGGATCAGCGGATAACACGCCTGCCGCCGCACATGGTCCTCGCCGGCAGGCGTCGTCCGCAGGATCGCCACCCCGTCGATCGTCCAGGAACGGATGGCGCCGCCACGTTCCGGCGCTGCCTCCAGCACCGCCTTGCCACATGTCAGTCTCATTGCCTGGCGCCCCTTGCCGTGCGTGCCGCCAACTCACGCTTGCGGAACAGATCGATCAGAACTGCCACCGGTGGCGTGTGCAGGACAAGGCCTCACAGGTCGGAAATGGCCATTCCCGCGCCATCCCGCCGTGGATCACCGCCGGCGGACCAGCTCTCGCCCACCCGCAGCACGCATTGCGTGCCGCCATCCAGCCGACGCGGCATCATCCAATGCCCGCGCGCCGCCAATGCGACGCAATGGCGGTCAAGCGGCGGCTCCAGCTCGATCATGCCGGCCGAATTCAACGCCTGCGGACTGGCCACGATCGCCTGCGGATCGGTCTCGCCGGAAGCCAGCCGCAACAGCGCATTGGCGACATAGCCGATGATGCGGTTGCCGCCCCCGGCGCCGACGGCTGCGATCGGCCGCCCCGTCGCATCCAGAACGATACAGGGCGCGATCGACGTCCGCGCGCGCTTGCCCGGCGCCAGCGCGTTCACCGACCGGCGCCCGCCCTCCATCGGCCGGCTCGCGAAATTGGTGACGACGTTGTTGAGATAGAAACCACCGACGGAAATCCGGCTGCCGAAATTATTGTTGATCGTCGTGGTCATCGACACCACGCAGCCCGAAGCATCGGCGATCGACAGATGGCTGGTCATGCTGCAGCCGTCCGGTGCCCCCGCCGTGATGGCCTCGCTGCGCCGGCGCAAATCAAGCGTAGCTGCGCGTTCGGCGAGATACCCGGGCGTCAGCAGCGCCTCGACATCGCAGGGATGCGCATCGGGATCGCCGGCATAAACAGCGCGGTCGGCATAGGCGAGGCGCCCGGCCTCGGTCAGGATATGGATCTCATCGGCACTCATGTCGGCTCCCAGCCGCCGCACGCCGAGGGCTGCGGCAATGCCGATCACCTGGCCCACGGCAATCGCGCCGAACGCCGGCAGGCAGCCGCCGGCGACCTGCCAGCCATTGAGCGCAAACCGACACGGACTGCGCTCGACCGCGCGGTAGTCGGCCAGATCCTGCAAGGTGAGCGTGCCCGGAAACGGGTCGGCCGCCACGGCCTGGCAGATGTCGCGCGCAAGGACGCCCTGATAGAGATGATCGGCGCCTTTGGCCAACAGCCGCAGGCTCACAGCCAAAGCCGGATTGCGCACCACGGTCCCGGCGGCCAGCGGCAGGCCATTCGGCTCGCAGAACAGCGCCTGCGCCATCACCTCGGTCTGCACCGCCGGGCTCTCCCGCAACGCCCGCATCAGATAGCCAGACAGCGGTGCCCCGGCCTCGGCCAGTTCGATGGCAGGCTCGAACAGTTGGGCCCAGGCCAGCCGCCCATACTGCCCGTGCGCCATCTCCAAGGCCCTGATGGAGCCCGGCACGCCCACCGTACGCCCGCCGAACGTGGCTCGCTCGGGCGGCACGATGCGCCCGTCGAAATCGCGCTCCAGCCGATCGGTCACGCGGCCTGGTGAGGCCGAAAGTCCTTCGAACACGCGCACGCCCCCGCCGCCTGCCACCAGGATCACAGCCCCGCCGCCGATGCCCGAAGCGTTCGGCTCCACCAGCGTCAGCACCGCCTGGGCCGCGACGGCTGCATCCACCGCCGACCCACCGGCGCGCAACATGCGCAACGCCGCCCAGGAAGCCAGCGGATGGGCGGTGGCGGCAGCGGCGTGACCGGTGGCCGGGCGACTGCGCGTCGGGTCGAAATCCAGCCAGGGTTCCGGCGTTCGGCCAAAGGCATCGGTGAGCATACGGGCGGGATATCCTGTAACGATCAGTTTGCGGCACGCAGACTTCTCTTGCATCCTTCGCCCGAGACGCAAGGGAACACCATGAAACTCGCAGCCGCCTTTATTTGCGCCGCAGTCGCTCTACCGGCAAGTGCGCCCGTGGCCCAACCCCGCGACACTCTGACCATGGGCATGTCGCAGTTCCCGCCGGACATGCACCCCTACATCACCGCCACCGCGATCAAGGACACGGTGCTGCTGGCGGTGAACCGTCCGATCACCGGCTACGCCCAAGACGGCACCATCATCTGCCTGCTCTGCACCGAACTGCCCAGCCTGGCCAACGGCCAGGCCCGCGTCATCAAACGCGACGACGGCAGCGACGGCATGGAGGTCACCTACACGCTCAAACCCGATCTGTTCTGGGCCGACGGCGTGCCGATGACCGCGAAGGACGTCGCCTTCTCGTTCGAGGTCTCCCGCGTTTTCGCCCCGCCGCAGACCATCGAAAAGGTCGAGGCGGTCGACGACCACCACGCTCGCTTCACCCTGCGCACCACTGCTTACGACTACCCTCGCGTCGCCTACGCCTTCGCCACCACCTCCATCCTGTCCGAGCACATCGAGGGGCCGATCTTTCGCGCCTCCAACGGCCCGCTGGAGTATGGCGAGAAATCCGCCTTCAACCGCCATCCGGAGGAGCCCGGCCTTTGGATGGGCCCCTACCGCGTGGCCGAGTTCCGTCCCAACGAGCAGATCACCCTGGTCCCGAACCCCTACTGGAAAGGCCAGACGCCCTGGTTCAAAAAGGTGACGATGCGGCTGATCGAGAGCACCTCGGCCCTGCAGGCGAACCTGCTGTCGGGCGACGTCGACATGGTCGCCCTCGGCAATCTCGGCATCACGCTCGACCAGATCATCGCCCTCTCCAAAAGCCAGGCGGACAAGTTCGACTTCGCCTTCACCCCCTCGGTCGCCAGCTACGAACACCTCGCCGTCAACCTCGACAACAAGCTGCTGGCCGACAAACGCGTGCGCCAGGCCATGCTGATGGCCATCGACCGTAAAACCATCGTCGCCCGCCTGTTCGACAATCGCTTTGAAGTCGCTGGAAGCTTCAAGCACCCCACCCAGTTCGGCTGGGACCCCGGGGTCAAAACCTGGCCGTACGATCCCAAGGCCGCTCGCGCCCTGTTGGCCGAAGCCGGCTTCAAGCCTGGTCCCGACGGCATCTTGCGCAGCCCCTCCGGTGAGAAATTCTCCATCGACCTCACGTCCACCGCCGGGAACCGCACCCGCGAGCTCGTCGAGCAAGTGATCCAGAACGCCCTGAAGGCGATCGGCATCGAGATTGTCATCAAGAACGAACCTGCTCGCGTCATGTTCGGCGAAACCCTCCGCCACCGCAGCTTCACCGGCCTGGTGCTGTTCCAAACCGACATGCAGCTCGACTACGTCCCCCTCATCTATTTCGCCTCAAACTACGTGCCCACCGCCGACAACAGCTGGAACGGCCTGAACTACTCAGATTTCCGCAACGAACCCATGGACCAGGCCATCACCGCCGCCCGCGCGGAACTCGACCCCGGCAAACGCAAACTGCTGTGGAAATCGATCCTGGACCTCTACGCCGATGAGCTGCCCGAACTCCCGCTCTATTTCCCCGCCAACGGCGTGATCACCCCCAAATGGATGACCGGCCTCATCAACCCCACCCGCTACGGCAACTTCACCGCCTGGATCGAAACCTGGCGGCCACGGTGAGCGGAGTGTTGAAGCCCGCTCACAACCGCGCCAGGCGCCCGATTTCGAGGAAACGATCGGCCGGCAGGGCGAAGCGGTCGGCGGCATGCACGGCGTTGCGATACATGAACCCGAAGGATATGCGCTGCCATCCTGAAAGGCGCGGGAGGTGTTCGCTGCGCATCACCTTGTCGCGGGCGGCAAAATACACGGCATCGTCCAGATGCAGCGGGCAGCCGAGCTCCTTCGCACGGGCCAGGCCCGCGGGCAGGTTCGGCACCTCCACGAAGCCGAACCGCATCGTCACATGCCAGATGCCGCAGCCGAGCTCCTCCACCTCCGCGCGATCCTGGGCAGACACGCGCGGCACGTCGGTGAAGCGAACGGTGAGGCTGATTGCCACTGCCTGCAGCGCCTTCATCTGATCGACATGGCGCATCAGCAGCGCCGGCACCGCAGCGCCGCCGCGGTTGAGGAACACCGCCGTGCCCGGCACACGCGGGGTCGTGCCGTTGCGCAAGCCGGCCCAGAACGCCTCCGGTGTCTTTTCGCCGATCGCGAGGCTTTGCCGCAGCGCGGCACTGCCGGTGTGCCAGTTGCGCATGAGCAGGAAGATCAATGCACCGAACACCAGCGGCACCCAGCCGCCTTCGCCGATCTTGAGCAGGTTGGCGGCAAAGAAGCCGAGGTCGATGACCAGGAAGCCTCCCGCCGTCAGCGCGGCCAACAGCACCGGCCAGCGCCACACGTCGCGCATGGCGTTGAACAGCAAGGCCGTGGTGAGCAGCATGGTGGTGGAAACCGCGGTGCCGTAGGCCCCGGCCAGCCGGTCGGAACTGCCGAACGAGGCGGCCAGCGCCAGCGTGCCCAGCATCATCGCCCAGTTCACGAAGGGCACGTAGATCTGGCCGTATTCCTCATCCGAGGTCTGGCGGATGTTCAGCCCGGGAAACCAGCCCAGCTGCATCGCCTGCCGCGTCAGCGAGAACGCGCCGGTGATGATCGCCTGGCTGGCGATGATGGTGGCCAGGGTGGCGAGCACCACCAGCGGGATCACGCCCCAGGACGGCGCCAGCTGGAAGAACACCTTGTCCGAGGCGGCAGGATCGGCGATCAGCAGTGCGGTCTGCCCGGCATAGCTCAGCAGCAGCGCCGGCAGCACGACGCAATACCAGGATAGCCGGATCGGTCTGCGCCCGAGATGGCCCATATCGGCATACAGCGCCTCGCCGCCGGTGACGGCGAGGAACACGCCGCCAAGCACCACGAAGCTGTGCCAGCCATGACCCACCAGAAAGCCGATCGCCGCCCGCGGGTCGATCGCCGCGACCACGCCCGGATGACGCAGCGCACCCATCAGCCCCAACACGCCGATGGTGATGAACCACAGCAGCATGATCGGGCCGAACACGCTTCCGATCCTGGCGGTGCCGCGCGCCTGCGCTGCGAACAGTCCCAACAGGATAACCAGTGCCGCCGGCAGGATATACGGCTGGAACGCCGGGGTGACGACGTTGATGCCCTCGAGCGCCGACAGCACGGAGATCGCCGGGGTGATCACACCGTCGCCGTAGATCAGCGCCGCGCCGAACAACCCCATCGCCATCAGCAGACCCGCCCAGCGACCCTTCTTGCCGCTGATCACCAGCGATGCCAACGCCAGGATGCCGCCCTCGCCGTGGTTGTCCGCCCGCATCACGAACACGCAGTATTTGACCGACACGGTCAGGATCAGCGCCCATACCACCAGCGACAGTAGCCCGATCGCGTCCTGCGCCGAGGGATGGCCGCCGATCGAGCCAATGATCGCCTGATAGGTGTAAAGCGGACTGGTGCCGAGGTCGCCATACACGATGCCCAAGGCGCCAAGGCCCAGGGTGACGGCCGATTTCCGCGGCGCCTCAGCCATTTCTATACTTGACCCGACACGGTTTGGTTCAGACGGTCCAGGCTGGCCTCGGTGTCGAAATCGATGAGCACGCCATCGTCGCCCATCGCCACCTCGGCGATTTCGTCAACATGCCGCAGGAGCAGGCCGCGCGCACCGACATCGCCCGACAGCTGCAGCATCTCGCCCACGTGACGGCGGTCCCACAGCACCGGGTTGCCCTGCTGCCCCGCGAACACAGGCACTACGATGCTGCGACCCTCGTCGGGGTCATAGGCTGCGATCAGCCGGTCGAGTGCCGCCGGCGCCACCAGCGGCATGTCGCCCAGGCACACCAGAAACGCCGCGACATCGTCGGGCAGGGCGGCAAGCCCCGCCTTGAGGCTTTCGGCGAGTCCCTCGGCATGGCGCTCGGCATGCACGAAGCGCGCCTTGCGCCCGCGCAGCGCAGCGCGGACCTCGCCTTCGCGGTGGCCGGTCACAACGATGATCGGCCCCGCCTTGGACGCTGCGATATTATCCACCACGCGCGCCACCATCGGCCGGCCGGTGGGGTCCTCGATCAGCAGCTTATGGCGCGGCGCCATCCGGCTCGACTGTCCGGCGGCGAGCACGATGGCGGCCACGCGCGGGCTCGCATGGGCGCGGGCGCGGGGCAGGGGGCGGATGTCGGTGTCCTTCAGCAGGCCGCCCACTCCCATGCGCATCACCTCCGCGGCCCCCACGGCAAGCCCCGCGGCTAGGCGCTGCAGCACCCAGTCGATCCCGTTCGGCTTGGGGCTGCGCGCACAGCCCGGCAGCACCAGGGCCGGGATATCACCGATATGGCCCAGGCAGATGAGATTGCCGGGATCGACGGGCATACCGAAATGATCGATGGCGCCGCCGGCCCGAACGATGGCCGAGGGCCCCACGTCTCGCCTATCGACGGTGGCCGATGCGCCTGCCACCAGCAGAATCTCCGCCCCCTGCGCGCGCAACTGCTCAAGCGCTGCCGCAATGGCGATCTCCGCATGCGGGCAGCGCAACGGCTGCAGCAACGTGCCGCCGATCGTATCCACCCGCCCCTGGGTCGCTTCGATCGTGCCTTCGAACACGCTCTGCTTCATCGTGCCGATTTCGCTGATCACCAGGCCGATGCGGCGATGTGCGAAAGGGTGCAGTGCAAAGGCGCCCGCGCGCGCCACCGCCTCGACTCGCTCCTGCACCGCCAGCCCGACCGCGAACGGAATGACCTTGATGGTCGCCACCATGTCGCCTGGCGTCACCAGCGCATAATCCGGCAAGGTCGCCACCGTCAGCGCCTCGTCCACCAGATTGATGCGATCGATCGCCGCTGCATCCACCCGCAGCACACCCGCAGTCTCCGCCACCAGGTTCACCCGGCCGGTCGCGGCAGGATTGCGATGCAGGTGCTCGCTGACCAGCAATGTCGCCAGCCGGTCGGCGCTGTCGTTCTCCAGCAGGTCGTCGCTTGCCAGCTTGGCTGCGATCACCTCGGTCAGCCCCATCTCGGCCAGGGCCGCGATCGCGGTAGGGTCAAGCCGCGTGCCCTTCTTGAGCATGCGGCCGCCGATCCGCTGCGAATGCGCCAGCAACGCGCCCTCGGCCTCGGCCAGCGGGAAGGCGGCAAAGATCATGCGGCGTTGCGGCGGACGGAGACGAATTCCGCCAGGATCGAAAGGGCGATCTCCGGCGCGGTGACGGCTGCGATATTCAGCCCGACCGGCCCGCGGATCCGCGCCAGCGCATCGTCGCCATGGCCGAGCTCGCGCAAACGGTCCAGCCGCCTGGCATGCGTCTTGCGGCTGCCGAGGGCGCCGATATAGAACGCATCGGACTGCAGCGCCCGGTCCAGCGCGGGATCGTCGAGCTTGGGATCATGCGTGAGCGTGATCACGGCGCTGCGGCTGTCCGGCTTCAGCACCTCCATCGCCTCGTCCGGCCAATCACCCATGACGGTCACGTTCGGGAACCGCTCCGTGGTGGCAAAGCTGCGCCGCGGATCCACCACGATCACGTCGATGCCGAGCTGGGCCGCCATCGGCACCAGACTCTGTGCGATATGCACGGCGCCCACCACGATCAGCCGCACCGGCGGCGAATAGGCGTGCAGGAACCAGTCGGTGCCCTCGATGCTGACGGTGCCGCTTTCGTCGCGCGAAAGCGCCCGGCGCGCGGCCACGTTCAGCGCCTCGTTCACGCCGGGATCAGGCAACAACATCTGCATCCCACCCGGCAGTTGTGTGGCCAGCACCACGGGCCGCTTCGCAGTGCGCGCCTCGGTCAGCGCGGCCAGCGTTTCAGGCGTCATGCCAGTCGTTCCACGAACACCTTCAGCTTGCCCCCGCAGGCCAGGCCCACCTCCCAGGCGCGCTCGTCGGTGATGCCAAAATCGAGCAGGGCCGGAACCCCGCTGTCGAGCGTGGTCATCGCCGCATCCGCGACGGCGCCCTCGATGCAGCCGCCGCTGACCGAGCCCGCCATCCGGCCAGACCGTGTCACCGCCAGCTGGCTTCCCGCCGGGCGCGGGCTGCTGCCCCAGGTCTGCGTCACGGTTGCGATCGCAACCTCTTCCCCCGCTTCGCGCCAGGCGGCGGCGGTGGCCAGGATGTCAGATGTTTCACTCATGCGGCATTCCTCCAGCGATCCATGTCCCGCGCGGACGCGGGGCGGGAGAGGCTTTCGATCAGGCTGCGCAGACTGGCCAGGCTGTGAACGGGTCGGAACTCGTCGACATGGGGCAGCATCGCGCGAATGCCCTGGGACTTGGGAGCGAACCCGTCCCACCGCAACAGCGGATTGAGCCAGATCAGCCGCGCGCAGGATTTGTGCAGCCGTTCCATGTTCTCCGAAAGCCCCGCGGCCCCGTCGCGGTCCAGCCCGTCGGTCACCAGCAGCACCACCGCCCCCTGGCCCAACACACGGCGCGACCAGTCGCGGTTGAATTCCTCCAAAGCCTCGCCGATCCGCGTGCCGCCCGACCAGTCCGGCACCACGTGAGAGACCATCTGGAACGCAACCTCGGGATCGCGTGCTCGCAGCTGGCGGGTGATGTTCGACAGGCGGGTGCCGAACAGGAAAGTGTGCACCCGGTCGCGATCATTCGCCACCGCATGCAGGAAATGCAGCAGGATCTGCGCGTAGCGGCTCATCGAGCCGGAGATGTCGCACAGCACCACCAAGGGCGGCGGCCGGGTGACGCGGCTGGTGCGGGCGATGTCGAACAGCTCACCCCCGGCCCGCAGGCTGGCACGCAGCGTGGCCCGCAGATCAATCTTGGGCCCCCTCGGATCCGGCCGCCGCCGCCTGGTGCGCTTCGCATCGAGCGGCAGCGACAGCTTGCGGATTTCCGCCTTCGCCTGGCCGATCTCGGACGCCGACATCGCCTCGAAATCCATCGTCTGCAGGCGCTCCCGGTCCGACACCGTCATCGTGGCATCGATTTCCTCACGGTCCTCCTCGGGCCGTCGCGGCTCCTTGGGGGTTTTGAACGCCTCGGCGATTCGCCGCGCCCCCGGCGGCGCCTTCTCCGGCGGCTGCTCCTTCGCGCCGTCAATCGCTGCCATGGCGGCGGCATGGCGCGCGGCCTCGGGGTCGCGCCAGAACAGCGCAAACCCGTAGTCGAACAGCTCCGCATGCTCGTGGCGATGCACCATAGTGGCGCGTAACGCCGTGCGCACCTGAGTCTTGTCGCCGATATCGACCAGCGACACCGCCTGCACGGCCGCCAGCATGTCCGCCGGCCCCACCGGCAGGCCGGCACGGCGCAGCAGCCGGGCGAAATGCATGATGTTGGTCGCGAGCAGCCCATCGCTCACACCAGCTTCCGCCACAACACCCTTCGTCACCGAACCCTGCATCACAGAACCCTGCGTCACAGAACCGGGACGGGGTTCACGATCGCCTTCGCATGATCGACCAGCCGCGCCGCCTCGGCGCCACGGATCTTGGCGATGTCGTCCTGGTATTTCAGCAGCACGCCAAGCGTCTCATCGACCGCGGCGGGGGCCAGCTCGTGCTGGTTGAGATGGGTCAAAGCACCCGCCCAGTCGATCGTCTCGGCCACGCCTGGCAGCTTGAACAGGTCTTGCTCGCGTAACCGCTGCACGAAGGCGACCACTTCGGCGGCCAGCTGCGGCGCCACGCCCGGCGCCTTGCGGGTCAGAATCTCGCGCTCGCGGGCCGCATTGGGATAATCCACCCAATGATACAGGCACCGCCTGCGAATGGCGTCATGCACCTCGCGGGTGCGGTTGGACGTCAGCACCACCACCGGCGGCGTGCTCGCCCGCACCGTGCCGTATTCCGGAATGGTCAGCTGGAAATCCGCCAGAACCTCCAAAAGGAACGCCTCGAACGGCTCGTCCGCGCGGTCGAGCTCGTCGATCAGCAGCACCGCCGGCGGCAGGTCGGGGTCGATCGCCGACAGCAGCGGGCGAGACTGCAGGAAGCTGCGCGCATAGATATCGATCGCGCGCGCCTCGCCGGTGGCCTCCGCCAGGCGGATCTCCATCAGCTGGCGGGCGTGGTCCCACTCATAGGCGGCCGCCGCCAGATCGAGCCCGTCATAGCACTGCAGCCGCACCAGACGGCGGCCCAGGCCAGAGGCAAGCACCTTGGCGATCTCGGTCTTGCCGGTGCCGGGCTCGCCTTCCAGGAACAGCGGTCGCTGCATCGACAGCGCCAAGAACACGGTGGTGGCCAAAGCCGGATCCGCGACATAGCCACCCGCTGCAAGCAATGCGGCGGTGGCGGCGACTGACTCGGGGATCACAAATAGGCGCTGAGGATGAGGAGCAGGATCGGCGCGAACAGCACAATCCCGATCCATGCCACGATCGGCAGACCGAATAGCTCGGCCGGGATCAGATCGATCAACGACACGCTGGCAGCCGGCGCCGCAACCGCACGCGGCGCTACAGCAGGGGTCGGCAGGTCGGTGCCATCGGCAACCACCTGCGCAGGCTCACCCGCCATCACCGCTGCCGAGAAATTGTTGAAGAACGCATCCGCCATCTGCTTGGCGCTGGCATCGATCAGCCGCGCGCCGAGCTGGGCGATCTTGCCGCCGACCTGCGCCTTCACATTATAGCTCAGCAACGTGCCGGCGCCATCGTCCACCAACCGCACCACGGCGCCCCCCTTGGCAAACCCGGCCACCCCGCCCTGGCCCTCGCCCTCGATGCGATACGAATTCGGCGGGTCGAGATCCAGCAGCTGCACCTTGCCGGTGAACCGGGCCGCGATCGGGCCGATCTTCACCGCAGCCGTCGCCTGCAACTCATGTTCGGACAGCTTCTCCAGGCTCTGACAGCCGGGAATGGCGCTTTTAAGCACGTCAGGGTTGTTCAGCGCATCCCACACGCGGGCTCGCGGGGCGGGAATTCGGCGCTCGCCGGTCATATCCATGGGAGGTCTCCTTGCGTCGGGCGGACGTTACTTGCAGGGTGGGAAGCGTGCAACTTGGCTGGGTGTTCACCTGATGCGGGCCTGGATATGGGGGGCCGGTCTGGTCCTGGCGAGTGGTGCGACGCAGCATGCGTGCGCAGCCGAACCAGCCCACGCCGTATCGGGACTGCAGTGGGGCATTCCGTTCGCGGGCCTGCTGCTCACCATCGCGGTGCTGCCGCTGCTCGCCCCCCGGCTGTGGCATCGCCGCACCGGTGCAACCGCCGCACTGTGGGCGCTGGCGCTGCTGGTGCCGCAGGCGGTGTTGCTTGGCGGAGCCGGCGTGCTCGCAAGCGTCTGGCACGTCGTTCTCCACGAATACCTCCCCTTCGTCATGCTGCTGCTGGCGCTGTTCACCGCCGGCGGTGGGTTGCTGTTGGAAGGCGGGCCGTGGGGCACGCCCGCCGGCAACACGTTGCTGCTCGCCATCGGCACGGTGCTCGCGGGGGTGATGGGCACCACCGGCGTCTCCATGGTGCTGATCCACCCGCTGCTGCGCGCCAACGCCCATCGCAGGCAGCGTGTGCATCTCGTGGTGTTCTTTATCGTGCTCTGCGCCAACGCCGGCGGCGCCACCTCGCCGCTCGGCGACCCGCCGCTCTATCTCGGTTTCCTCAACGGCGTGCCCTTTCTCTGGCCGCTGCGCCATATGCTGCCGCCGCTGCTGCTGCTGGCAGCACCCGCGCTGGCCGCCTTCTACGTCATCGACCGCAGGCTGGCCGCCCGTGAAAAACGCGCCGGACGCGAACCACCTCCCGAACGCAACACCCGCCTGCGCCTAACCGGCGGCTGGAACGTCGCCCTTATCGGCGCGGTCGTGCTCTGCGTGCTGCTGCAAGGCGTGTGGCACCCGGGAACGGTCGTCCTGCTCGGCGAGCCCGTGCCTATCGAACGCCTGGCCGCCATGGCGGTCTTCGCGCTGGTCACGGGGGTCTCGCTCGCCATCACCGACCGCCGGGTGCGCGAGGGCAATCTGTTCGAATGGGGTCCCATGATCGAGGTGGCCAAGCTGTTCGCCGCCATCTTCATCACCATCGCCCCGGTGCTGACCATGTTGCAGGCCGGCCCCACCGGCCCGCTCGGCTTCGTGCTGCGCTGGACGCTGGACGCGCAGGGCCGCCCGGACCCGCTCGCCTATTTCTGGCTGACCGGCCTGCTGTCGGCCTTTCTCGACAATGCGCCGACCTACCTCGTGTTCTTCCAGCTCGCCGGCGACGGCCCCGCCAACCTGACCGGGCCGCTGCAGCCGGTGCTGCTGGGATTGTCGGCCGGCGCCGTTTTCTTCGGCGCCCTCACCTATATCGGCAACGCACCCAACATGATGGTGCGCTCCATCGCCGCCCGCCGCGGCATCCGCATGCCGGGCTTCTTCACCTATCTCGGCTGGTCCTGCGCCCTGTTGCTGCCGTGTTTCGTCCTGATCAGCATCTACCTGCGACTGGTCGTAAGCTGAACCAAACGGAGATTCAGGACAAAGCCAGAACTTTGCTGGCCCATCGCCGCATCGGAGTGTGAACCCCATGCATTTGTCCGGCTATGCCGGAGGCGCTCCGCGCGGGCAGGGCTTTGCCCTGCACCCATCGGGGGCAAAGCCCCCGAACCCCGCTCATTGAAGTGGGTCTCTGCGTGAGGAGGGGTCATACCCGCGGGTCGCC
>JANXSM010000148.1 GCA_025352665.1 Rhodospirillales bacterium
TCACGGCGCCGGTGAACAGGTTCAGCCACCGCCCATTCACCCATGGGCCGAGCACTGCTTTGTCGTTGCACAGCAGCAGCAGGAACACGGTGGCGGAGGGCAGCAGCACGCCGGCCAGGGTCTGGACGGCGTTCGTCAGCAAGCCGAGCAGCGCGTCGCTGCCCAGCAGCACCAGCGCGGCGGCGATCGCGATCAGCCCGGCATAGACAGCGTAGAACCCGGTCGCGTCGGTCGCCTTGCGATGCAAGGAGTGCCGCAGCGCGAGCACGTCGCCGATCGCATACGCCGTCGCCAACGACACGGCCGAGGCGCCGATGATGCTGGCGTCGAGCAAGGCGAGTGCGAACATGACCCCCGCGGCTCGGCCACCGTAAGCCTCAAGCCCGGCGGCGACTGCGCCGGCATCGGTGAACTTGCCGAAGCCCTCCGTTCCCTGGAAAGCCATCGCGGCGAAACCCATCATCGCGATGCCGCCGATCATGACGGCTACGATGCCGATGATCAGATCGACTTTGAGATAGGTGAGAAAGCGCGGCGTGACGCGCTTATCGACGATGTAGCTTTGCTGGAAGAACAACTGCCAGGGCGCGACGGTGGTGCCGACAATGCCGATGATCAGCAGCATGACGTCCGACAGCTTGCCTTCGGGGAAGCGCGGTACCACAAAATCGCGGCCGACCTCCGCGAGAGGTGGGTGGACCATCAGGAAAACCGGCACGAGCAGCAGGCTGAAGAAGCATAGGCCGATCGAGAACCGTTCGAACCGGCGGAAGCTGCCGGTGCTGGCGGCGGTAATGACGATGCCGGCGGCCACGGCGATGCCCCACACTTTGGGGACGCCGAGGTAGCTCAATGCCAGGTTGATACCGATGAACTCGGTGACAATGGTCAGGCCGTTCAAAATGAACAAATCGATGACGCTGAACGCGCCCCAGAACTTGCCGAACCGCTCGAGAATCAGCCGTGCATGGCCAACACCCGTCACCGTGCCCAGGCGGACAACCATTTCCTGATTCACATAGAGCACCGGCACGAGCAGCATGAGCGTCCACAGCAGCGCCGTGCCGTAGTTCTGTCCGGCTTGCGTGTAGGTGCCGAACGCCCCGGCATCGTTGTCGCCGACCATGACGATCAACCCCGGCCCAACGATGGCCATGAGGGTAGCCAAGCGAGCCTTCCAGGTCGTCCGGGGCTTCGTGTCATTCTGGTAGATCGTGCCAAGGGCGCCCTGGATGTCGCCAACGTGGGCTGGGTCGAGAGCGGCGTGACGGGCGGCGGGCAGGATGATGTCAGGCATAGGAGCCTCGTTGCTATAAGGATGTGTTTGGACGGGCCTGCTCAGGGATGTGCTGGGACGCGACCCGGCGGCTTCGGAAGCTTTTCCGCGATCCCGCACCGGGCGGACCGCTCCCGCATCTCGGCCCAGACTTGATCTGGCTGGATGCCGCACTCGTGCCAAAGTATGACCAGGTGGTAGAGCAGGTCGGCGCTTTCCTGGACGGTGGCGTCGGTCCGCTTGCGCACGGCTTCAAGCGCCACCTCGGCTGCCTCTTCGACAACCTTTTGCGACTTCTTGCGCAGGCCCGAGGCCACCAGCCGCGCGGTGCGCGGGTTCGCGGCCCAGCTAACCCGGTCGAGAGCGGCGAACAGCTTGTCGATCTCCCCGCGCCCGCTGGGGGCGGCAGCGTAGTGGGCAGAGCTGAACTCAAAGGTCGCGATGGGTGTCACAGCGTTCATGGCTAGCGCTCTCGATCCGGTGGTGCTGGCAAATCCCGCCGGGACCGCGACACCGTTTTGCAGGCCGCGGGCACAGGTGGGACGCGGAACGGGGATGGCGCGCGATTGATCCCGCGCCGTCCCGTCAGGTCGGCAGAACCCCATGGTCGGCGGTATCGAGAGACCAGGCGTAAACCGGGCGCCCGCTGGCGTTGAGAAGCCAGGTCATCGTCAAGCGCGGACGGGCAGTGCCGACTTGGCCGGGCGCTTCGGCCAAGCGGTCAGTCACGGTCATAAAGTGCGCCGGCAGGGCGTGCCGGCGAAGGTGGATCAGGTCGAGATGGGCGGCCATCGGCTGCCTCCTTTTGCTCAAGCGTTTGCTCAAGCTCGGGAGGGCGTGGCCGCCAGGCCTCAGCGCATCAGCGCATCGACCTCGGCGGGAGCATGCACACCCGAGCGCGAATTCCAGCCCTGAGAAGTCGTCACAACAAGCGCAGAGCGCCTACTGTCGCCTTCCTGGGACTGGCTGGTAGATTGCGGGTTCATGGGATCCCTTGGTCTGGTTGCGGAAATGGCAGACGCCAGAAGTCACTTGTGATCAGGCGGTCAGCGAAAAGCCTCGCGTCTGACACGAATGGCATGTATACCCCCGTGGGTATGAAGGCAAGCCCAGAATCGGTTGCTGACGCTGAAAAAGCCAAGCTCGTGAAGCGACTTAGTCGCATTCGTGGCCAGGTCGATGCCTTACAGCGTGCGATCGTCGAGCAGGACGCGCCGAGCGCCAAGTTGTTGCAGCAGGCGACCGCCTGCCGAGGCGCC
>JANXSM010000158.1 GCA_025352665.1 Rhodospirillales bacterium
CCCGCGCGTTATAAAGACACGCGGGTATCACCCCTCTACTTGTTATGCTTGAATAAATCGAGGTCCAGGGGCTCGGCCCCTGGCAGGGATCGAAGGGGCGGAGCCCCTCGCCTTGCCTTTTTCATCAGCCACCTCGGAGATCACAGCATGGCTGGTTTGGGACGCGTGCTGCTTGATGCTCTCAAGGTCCACGGGGCCCGCGAGATTTTTGGCATTCCCGGCGATTTCGTGCTGCCGTTCTGCAAGGTGATCGAGGAAGCGAGCGTGCTGCCCTTCTACACCCTCAGCCACGAGCCCGCCGTGGGCTTTGCCGCCGACGCCGCCGCCCGGTTCCACGGCGGCATTTCGGTAGCTGTCGCCACCTGGGGCGCTGGCGCGTTCAACCTGGTCAACCCCATCGCCGGCGCCTACGCCGAACGCTCGCCGGTGGTGGTCATCTCCGGCGCCCCGGGCATTGCCGAACGCACCTCCGGGTGGCAGCTCCACCACATGTCCCGCGCCATCGACACCCAAACGCGGATCTTTCGCGAAATCACCTGCGACCAGGCGGTGCTGAACGATCCCGCCCGCGCCCCCGCCGACATCGCCCGCGTGCTGCGCTCCGCCAGCCTGCATTCCCTGCCCGTCTATATCGAACTGTCACGCGACCTGGTGCTGGCGGAAACCGCCGCGGTTCCCATCCTGCCAGCCCCCTCGGTCGATGCCGAGGCGCTCGCCGAATGCGCTGACGAGATCATCTTCCGCCTGCGCGCCGCCCGCCAGCCGGTGCTGATGGTGGACATCGAAACCCGCCGCTACGGCATCGAGGCGCAGGTCGCCGCCCTCGCCCGCGGCCTGGGAATCCCCGTCGTCACCACCTTCATGGGCCGCGGCCTGCTCAGCGAACACGCCGACGTCGTCCGCGGCACCTACCTCGGGGCCGCCGGACGCGCCGACATCACCGCACTCGTCGAAGGCTCGGACGGCCTGCTACTGCTGGGCGTCATCCTCTCCGACACCAATTTCGCCGTCAGCGAACGCAAGATCGACATGCGCCGCGTCATGCTGGCAATCAACCGCCAGGTGCGCATCGGCCACCACACCTATCTGGACCTGCCGATCGACGCACTGATGCAGGCACTGGTCGACCGCGTGCCCAAAATCCCACGCGGCACGGCACTGCCCGGCGAAAAACCCACCACCCTCAGGATCGACGACGGCGCCATCGAACCATCCGACATCGCAGCCGCCATCAACGATCTGTTCGCAGCCCACGGCCCCATGGCAATCGCCGCCGACATGGGAGACTGCCTGTTCACCGCCATGGAGATCGCCAACACCGGCCTGGTCGCGCCCGGCTACTACGCCGGCATGGGCTTCGGCGTGCCGGCCGGCCTCGGCGCCTGCGTGTCCGATGTCGGGCGGCCCTTGATCCTGGTCGGCGACGGCGCCTTCCAGATGACCGGCTTCGAGCTCGGCAACTGCCGCCGCTACGGCTGGGACCCGATCGTGATCGTGTTCAACAACACCAGCTGGGAGATGCTGCGGGTGTTCCAGCCCGAAAGCCGCTTCAACAACCTCGACGACTGGCGTTTCGCCGAACTCGCAGGCCCGCTCGGCGGCGACGGCATCCGGGTCCGCACCCGCCACGAACTCAGGCACGCGCTGGACCGCGCCTACGCCACGCGCGGGAAATTC
This sequence comes from Rhodospirillales bacterium, assembly GCA_025352665.1. Lineage (GTDB taxonomy): Bacteria > Pseudomonadota > Alphaproteobacteria > Acetobacterales > Acetobacteraceae > CAIQQQ01. The sequence goes on from JANXSM010000158.1 coordinate 1,678, forward strand.
CAGCTCATCGAGGTGATGCTGCCCCGCGGTCAGACCAGCGACACGCTCGCCCGCTTCATCGCCGGCTTCAAGGCGGCCCGCGAACAGGGTTGATGTTGAAGGGCGGCCTTCGATGTATAAGCCTGATAACAAGAACCAGGGACGCCCGTCATGTATGCCCAGGCGCTGAACAGTTCCGAACCCACATCGGCCGGCAACAGTGAACCGGAAACCCGCTTCCAGGCCCGCATCGACGCCGAGGACCGGATCGAGGCGCACGACTGGATGCCGGACGCCTATCGCCGCACCCTGATCCGCCAGATCAGCCAGCACGCCCATTCCGAAATCGTCGGCATGTTGCCGGAAGGCAACTGGATCACCCGCGCCCCCAGCCTGCGCCGCAAGGCCGCCCTGCTGGCCAAGGTGCAGGACGAAGGCGGCCACGGCCTGTATCTCTATGCCGCCGCCGAAACCCTCGGCCAGTCGCGCGAACAGCTGGTGGACGCGCTGCTGGCCGGCCGCGCCAAGTATTCCTCCATCTTCAACTACCCCACCCTCACCTGGGCCGACATCGGCGCCATCGGCTGGCTGGTCGATGGCGCTGCGATCATGAACCAGATCCCGCTCTGCCGCTGCTCCTACGGCCCCTACGCGCGGGCGATGATCCGTGTGTGCAAGGAGGAAAGCTTCCACCAGCGCCAGGGCTACGAGATCATGCTCACCCTGGCCCGTGGCACGCCCGCGCAGCAACAGATGGCGCAGGACGCGCTGAACCGCTGGTGGTGGCCCTGCCTCATGATGTTCGGCCCGCCGGATGCCGACAGCACCCATTCCGATCAGTCGACTCGCTGGAAGATCAAACGCTTCTCCAACGACGGTCTGCGGCAGAAATTCGTCGATGCCACGGTGCCGCAGGCCCATCACATCGGCCTGTCGATGCCCGACCCGGAGCTGCGCCTCGAGGGCGGCCACTGGCGCCACGGCCCGATCGACTGGGCCGAATTCCACGCAGTGCTCGCAGGCAACGGCCCCTGCAACCGCGAACGCCTGGAAGCCCGCCGCAAAGCCCACGAAGAAGGTGCGTGGGTCCGCGAGGCCGCCGCCGCCTACGCCGTAAAACAGCGCCGTCAGGCCGCATGACCACGCCCGACACCCAATTGTGGGAAGTCTTCATCCGCAGCCGCTCCGGCCTGTCGCACCGCCACGTCGGCTCGGTCCACGCCATTGACAGCACCCTCGCCCTACATGCCGCGCGCGACGTCTACACCAGGCGCGGCGAAGGCCTGTCGATCTGGGTCGTGCCCTCCGCCGCCATCACCGCCTCGGACCCCGCCGACAAGGCGATGCTGTTCGAGCCCGCCGAGAGCAAGATCTACCGCCACCCGACCTTCTACGACGTGCCCGATGAAGTGGGGCATATGTGATCACCACGCGCGAAAGCCCACTGGTCCGCTTCCTGCTCGGCCGCGCCGACGACGCCCTGATCCTTGGCCACAGGCTCTCGGAATGGACCGGGCACGCGCCCATCCTCGAGGAGGAGCTTGCGCTGGCCAACATGGGCCTCGACCTGATCGGCCAGGCCCGCGGCCTCTACGATGCCGCAGCCGATGCCGAAGCCTGTGGCCACACCCAGGACGATTTCGCCTACCTGCGCGACGTCCAGCACTGGCGCAACGTGCTGCTGGTGGAACTGCCCCGTGGCGACTTCGCATTCACCATGGCCCGCCAGTTCCTCTACGCCGCCGCCCAGGAGCAGGTCCACGCCGCCGCCCAGCAATCCCCCCACGCGCCCCTCGCAGCCCTCGCCGCCAAGGCCGCCAAGGAGAACGCCTACCATCTGCGCCACAGCGCCGAATGGCTGATCCGCCTCGGCGACGGCACCGACGAAAGCCACAACCGCGCCCAGACCGCCCTCGACCGCCTCTGGCCCTACACCGGAGAACTGTTCGAAGCGGACCAGATCACCCCCGACCGCGCCCAATGGCTCGCCGAAATCGCCCCGGTGATCGCCCGCGCCACGCTCACCCTGCCCAAGGACGGCTGGATGCAGACCGGCGGCCGGGCCGGCCGCCACAGCGAACATCTCGGCCATCTGCTCGCCGAAATGCAGCACATCGCCCGCAGCCACCCCGGAGCCACCTGGTGAGCCCCCTTGAACAGGCCGCGTGGAACGCCGCCGCCACCGTGGTCGACCCCGAAATCCCCGTGCTCACCATCGCCGACCTCGGCGTGCTCCGCGGCGTCACCGAAACCGAAGGTGCCGTCGAGGTGACGATCACCCCCACCTACTCCGGCTGCCCCGCCATGGGCGTCATCACGCTCGACGTCGAACTCGCCCTCGCCCGCGCCGGCCTCACAGGCCACGTCCGTCTGGTGATGGAACCCGCCTGGACCACCGACTGGATGACCCAGGAAGGCCGCGCCAAGCTCAGCGCCTACGGCATCGCGCCCCCCGCAAAAACCGCCGGCCGGCGCGCCCTGTTCGCCGAGACGGAGGTCGCCTGCCCCCGCTGCGGATCGCTTGCCACTGAAACCCTGGCGGAATTCGGCTCCACCTCCTGCAAGGCGCTGCGCCGCTGCCTGACCTGCCGCGAACCCTTTGACCATTTCCGGTGCCACTGACCATGTCCCGCTTCCACAGCCTCGTGGTCAGCGACGTCAGGCGCGAAACCGCCGACGCGGTCTCCCTCGCCTTCGCCATCCCGGCCGCAGACGCCGCGGCCTTCGCCTTCGCACCCGGCCAATACCTCACGCTGCGCACCACGCAGGACGGCGCTGAAATCCGCCGCTCCTACTCGATCTGCGCCGGGCTCGACGACGGCGAACTGCGCGTTGCCATCAAGCACGTCCCCGGCGGCGCCTTCTCCGCCTACGCCAACACCCGCCTCAAACCCGGCGACAGCGTCGAGGTGATGCCCCCGCAAGGCAACTTCGCAGCCCCAACCGGACGCTTGTACCTTGCCCTCGCCGCCGGCTCCGGCATCACCCCCATCCTCTCCATTCTGCGCAGCCGCCTGGCCCGCGACCCCCACTGCCGCTTCGTCCTGCTCTATGGCAGCCGCAGCACCGCCGAGATCCTGTTCCGCACCCAGCTCGAGGACCTCAAGGACCGTCACCTCGGCAGGCTCTCCCTGCAGCACATCCTGTCGCGCGAGCAGCAGGACATCCCGGCCCTCAACGGCCGCCTCACCCCCGACAAGCTGCGCCAGCTGCTGCCCGGCCTGGTCGATCCCGCCACCGTCGATGCCGCTTTCCTATGCGGGCCCGACACGATGATCGACCAGCTCACCGAAACCCTCGCCGAACTCGGCCTGCCCCAGGATCGCATCCACAGCGAGCGCTTCACCCCCGCCCCCGGAACCACGCGCCGCGCCCCAGCGCCCGCGCCCGCGAACACGCCCGGCACCACCGCCACCATCATCTCCGAAGGCCGCACCACCACCATCGGCGTCGCCCCCGGCGAAGCGATCCTGGACGCCGCCGCCCGCGCCGGCCTCGACCTGCCCTGGTCCTGCCGCGGCGGCATGTGCAGCACCTGCCGCGCCCGCGTCACCGAGGGCCAGGTGGTCATGGATGTTAATTTTTCGCTGGAAGAATGGGAAACCAAGGCAGGCTACGCCCTCACCTGCCAGGCCCGGCCCACCACGCCACACGTGGTTATTGATTTCGATCAGGTCTAAATCACCGCTATTGCAACCGCCAGCCCGCGCCCAAGCCGCACAAGGAACCTCCCGATGGCCGCCAAACTGCTCCTTTCGCCCCTCATTCTGGCCGGCCTGCTCGCCACAACCCCGATCGCCCACGCCGAGGTCACCGCCGATCAGGCGCAAACCCTGGAAACCAGCCTGCGCGACTGGCTCGCAAGCCTGGTCCGCCCGGCGCTCGACGTCGGCACCCACCCCGTCCAGGTGGCCCCGGAAGGCGACCAGTTCCGCATCACCCTGGCAGCACCCGACGTGCTGGCCACCGCGGGAATCCTCGCCCCCGGCCTTGCCGTCAGCGTCGGCGCCCGCCCCATGGAAGGCGGCCGCTGGGCACTCGAAGACCTGCGCATCCCCTCGCCGCTGCGCATCACCGTCCCAGCCAACGCCGTTCCCGGCAAAGACGAAAAACCACGCACCTTCGAAGCCTCCGCCAGCAGCATGACCTTCCACGGCGTGTTCGATCCCAGCTACGCCACCACTTCGAGCTTCGACACGGGCTTCACCAACCTGCGCACCGTCACCTCGAACAGCGTCACCAATGTCGGCCGCAGCACCGGCCACACCATCTGGCAGCCCGCCCCGGACGGGCACATCAATTTCATCTCCGAAAGCAATTCGGAGGCAGTCGACACACAGGTGACCACGCCCGGCGACGACAGCTTTTCCTACACCGCGCGAAAAAGCCACTCCACCCTCAACGTTCACAATGCCGCCCCGGCCAGCCTCGCCACCCTGGTGCGCAGCATTTCAGCCATCCTGCCAACCCTTCAAGGCAAGCAGGACGAACTCACCCAAGCCCAACGCGCCCTCGCCCGCAAAATCGTCTATGCGCTGCGCGACCTGCAGGGCGGCACCGAATTCGAGCAGTCGATGGACGGCATAAAGTTCGAGACCGCAGGCCATAGCGCCACCCTGCGCCACGGCAGCATCGGCAGCAGCTTCGGCACACCCGACGGCAACCTCTCCCTCAGCATCTCCATGCAACTCGAAGGCATCGACTCGCCCGACGTGCCGCCCGGACTGCTGCACGACTACCTGCCCCGCAAGCTCAGCTTCAAACCCCGCATCTCCGGCATCCCCTCAGCCGACGTCACAAAACTCCTCCTTCGCGCCATCGACAGCACCGCCCAGGAACTGCCCGCCCTGCAGAACGACGCCACCGCCCTGCTCGGCGCGGGCCCGCTCGAAGTCGCCATCGACGAACTCGAACTGAACCTCGGCGCCGCCACAGTCAGCGCCACCGGGTCGGTCGAAGTCAGCAGCCCCACCAACATCACCGCCGAAGCCGAAATCACCGCAACCGGCCTCAACGCCCTCATGAAACGCGCCAATACCGCCCCCGAACTGAAGGACATCGCCCCCGTCCTGATCTTCCTCAAAGGCATCGGCAAACAAGACGGCGACGAAACCACCTGGTCGCTGAATTACGAAGATGGCAAATTCACCGTCAACGACACCGACCTCAGCGCCCTGGTCCCGTCCGGCAAAGGCAAGTAGGCCAAGGTGTTCCGGCTTGCGCCGGACGGCCTTCGGCCCGAGCAGCGCGCTGCCCTGCACCCGCCAGAGGCAGGGCCTCTGGACTCC
>JANXSM010000173.1 GCA_025352665.1 Rhodospirillales bacterium
GGTGGACATGACCCAGACCTGGCCGAGCCCGTGCAGCAGTTTGGCGTAGTCGGGTGTGACGGAGGGGGCGAAGGCCTTGTAGAAGCCGTGGGTTCCTTCCAACATCGTGCGGGGGCCGATGAAGCCGCCGCGGGCCATCAGCGCGGCGCGCAGGCCGGATTGGGCGGACCAGCCGGCGTGCATGCGCTTGGTCCAGGAGCCGTCGGCGAGATATTCGATGATCCCTGAGGCCATGCTGCCGGCGATGCCGATGGCGTTGACCGTTTGGTCGCGGGTGAGGCCGATTGTGGCGGAGACGGCGGCGGCGGCGGCGATGGTGCCGATGACAGCGGTGGGGTGAAAGCCCGCCTTGTGGATGGCCTTGGGGGTGACGAGGCTGAGGCGGCAGAGGAGTTCGGAACCCAGGACGAGGCCGCGCAGCAGAGCTTCGCCGCCGAGGTTTTCGCGTTCGCAGGCGGCGATGAGGGCGGGGACGAGGACGGCGCCGGAGTGGACCGGGCCACCTTCGAACGTGTCGTCGTAGTCTTCGCCATGGGCTGCGGTGCCGTTCAGAAGTGCGGCGTCGAAGCCGCTGCGGCCGCCTGTGTGGCCGAAGGCGGTGCAGGCGCCGCCTTCATCAAGGGCTGCCATGGTGGCGAGAACGTAGTCCTGGGCGCGGGCCGCGACGCAGAGGCCGGCGACGTCGAGCACCAGGTTGTGGGCCATCGAGACGGTTTCCGGCGGGAAGCTTGCAGTGGCGGTGGCGGCCATCCAGTCGGCCAGTTTTTCCGCCAATGCGGGTCCTTTTGAAACCGTCATGCTTCTTCATTAAACTCCAAAATATTCGGTATATTTTCGTTTTACTTCTTCGACGGAGGCTTCGAGTTGCAGCGGGTCGGACCGCAGCACCTTGATTTCCGACAGTGGTTTGCGCCCTGGGGCCAGCTTCACGTCCGGGTGAAACGAGCGGGTGCCGCCGGCGTCGGCCATCAGCTGCTGGCAGCGCAGGCTGAAGACGTATTCTGCAAAGAGGCGCGCGGCATTCGGGTGCGGGGCGTCCTTCATCACGGCGGTCTGGCCAGAGATGAGGGGGGAGCCTTCGGTGGCATAGACCTCTTGAATGGGGTTGCCGAGTTCGCGCAGGTAGAACACCACGTATTCGCTGCCGTCGATCATGATGGAGCGCTCGCCCTGGGCGACCTTCTTCGGCGGATCGGACGCTGACTGCACCTGCATGATGCGCTGTTTGGCCAGGCTGTCGAAATACGGCCAGCCGAGCGCCTTTTCAGTGGCGTAGGTGGAGGTGACGATGGTGCCGCTGTAGCCGGGATGGGCCTTGACCATGCGGCCTTTCCACTTTGGCGCCAGAAGGTCAGCGAAGGATTTTGGGGCGTCCTCGGGTTTCACCTGTTTGGTGTTGTAGGCGATGACGCTGAGCTGGGCGCGGACGGAGGCAAACTGACCGTCCGGGTCCCGCTCGTCCTTGGGCCAGACGCGCTCCACTTCGGAGGGAACGTATTTGGCGAGCCAACCCTTTTTCTTCCAGCCAAGGAACATGGTGACATCGGAGCTTTCGACGACGTCGGCGGCTTTGATGTTGCTGGCGTATTCCTGCTCGATACGCTGCAGCACCCGCTCGGCGCCGGTGCGTTCGAGCTGGATGCGGATGCCGGGGTAGAGGGTTTGGAAGTCGTTCACCATCTTCTGCGCGACGGGCAGGTCGATGGAGGTGTGGAAGACGGCGGTGCCTTCCTTGGTGGCGGCGGCGATGAGTTCGGGGGAGGCGGTTGGGGTTTGGGCGCGGGCTCGGGGGGCTGCGAGGGCGGCGACGGAGAGCGCTAGGACTGCGCGGCGGCGGATCAGATCATTGTTGGTGTTCACTGCGGCCTGCCCTGGTGATGGCTGAACGTCTCTTTTGATACGAACGTTCTTGTGAGGAAAGGTCGCGCGGGGGTGGGGGGATGTCAATGGAGCGAAGCGTTGATTATTCGAGCAGCAAGACTTAATCTGGTCAGTATGACCAGATTGAACGATCAAGGCCCGTCGCCATCCCCCAAGCGCTCGCACGCCAAGCAGCAGCCTGGATTTTGGTCGCTGCAGGATGCCAAGGCGCGATTCAGTGAGTTGGTTCGGCAGGCGCGTAGCGAAGGCCCCCAGCATGTCACCGTGCATGGGCGGGATGAGGTTGTGATCATGTCCTCCGCCGATTTCCGGCGACTCCAAAATAACCTGACCGGAGCTTCGCTGGTGGACGCCATGCAGGCATCACCGGCGCGGGATATCGACATTGCGCCGAGCCGGGCTGCTCTGCCGGTGCGCGACGTGATTTTGTGACTGGCTGGCTCCTCGACACAAACATTCTGTCGGAGCTTCGACGACCACGGCCTGAGCCAAGGGTGGTTGCGTTCGTGTCGTCTCAACCGTTGGAATCATTGTATGTCAGCACGGCGACGTTCGCTGAGTTGCGTTTCGGCATTGCGCTGGTCAGCGAGCCGGGACGGCGGGCGGAGCTTGAGGAATGGCTGACGCATAAAGTGCGGCCGATGTTTGCGCGGCGGGTTTTGGAGATAAGCGAGGATGTCATGTTCCGTTGGCGGATCATGGTCGAGGATGGCCGCAAGACTGGGCATACGTATTCGCAGCCTGATTTGATTATTGCTGCGACCGCGTTTCATCATGGGTTGACTGTGGTTACGCGGGACGTGGGGGATTATGCGCGGACGGGGGTTCCGATTTTTAATCCTTGGAGTGATCCGGTGCCTTCTCGCGGCTGATGAGCCATATTCCTCGAACGTCAAGATCGTGGAGGTTCATAGCGCCGGAGCTTTGGACCATGTCGGCGGCCATGAGAGAATTGGCGAATCAGTGCTCAAGGCGCTGCCGCACGCGTTCGGCAATAGGTGATGTGGACAAACGGGATTCCGAAACAGCGTGAATTGTGATTGAACGCTCCTCCTTGAGGAGAACGGTGTTGATACGTGGACTGATGTCGGATGAGGAATGGTCGTTCTTCGCGCCTTTCCTTACGGAAAATCGGTCCCGAGGAGGCCGACGCCCCACGGACCATCGCCGGGTGCTGGACGCAATCCTTTGGATCACAAGAACCGGCGTTCCCTGGCGCGACCTTCCGCCCGAGCTGGGCAACTGGAATTCGGTGTTCCGCCAATATCGTCGCTGGACAGAAGCGGCTGTCTGGGACGTCATCCTAGCGGGGCTTGCGGAGAGCCAAGCCTCTGACAACACGAT
>JANXSM010000010.1 GCA_025352665.1 Rhodospirillales bacterium
CAAACGGTCAGACTGAGGGCCAAATCACCAAGCTAAAGCTCGTTAAACGCCAAATGTATGGCCGCGGCAAGCTCGACCTTCTCCAGGCCCGAGTCATTGGCGTCATGTCGAGCTGATATCCATCAAAAGTGAGTCAGAGCCCAATACTGACCCCCTGAGGGCGGATTTCGCGTCCAATACCGACCCCTCTGCTCGCTGTGTCAGCATCCTTCCCTTTGGCCCCGGGTGGCCGGGGAGGGTTTTGGGGAATGATGTCTGTGGACGTGATCGGCAATGTTCGGCGCGCATTTTTCGAGCAACATCTTCCGATCAAGGAGATCGTGCGTACGCTGTCGGTCTCGCGGGCGACGGTGCGCAAGGTCATTCGGAGCCACAAGACTGAGTTCAAGTATGAGCGTGGCGTGCAACCCGTGCCAAAGCTCGGCGCGTGGGTGGATATTTTGACGGCGATCCTGGAGAAGGAGAGCAAGCTTCCTCGACGAGAGCGTCGGTCGACGCAACGTTTGTTCGAGGAACTGCGCGGGCACGGCTATGACGGAGCTCACGACAGCGTCCATCGGTTCACCAAGGTCTGGCGTGACGAGCGCGCACGGACTCCGTTGCATGCGTTTGTGCCCCTCAGTTTTGCGCCCGGCGAAGCCTATCAGTTTGACTGGAGCCACGAGACAATCACGCTTCAGGGATTGCCGCTGGTGATTAAGGCCGCCCACATGAAGCTTTCGCACAGTCGCATGCCGTTCGTGCGCGCCTACTTTCGTGAGACGCAGGAACTGGTGTTCGATGCACACGACAAAGCATTTCGATTTTATGGTGGCGTTTGTCGGCGCGGAATCTACGACAACATGAAGACCGCGGTAGAGGCGATCTTCGTGGGCAAGGCCCGCCAGTATAATCGCCGCTTTCTCCAGATGTGCTCGCATCATTTGGTCGAGCCTGTCGCCTGCACACCCGCTTCGGGATGGGAGAAGGGACAGGTCGAGAATCAGGTCGGCAATCTGCGTGACCAATTGTTCCGTCCCAAGCCGCGGGTCGCGAGCCTGGTTGAACTGAATGGATGGCTGGAAGACCAGTGCATCGCCTACGCGAAGCGCCACAAACATCCGGAGTTCAAGGAGCGAACCATCTGGGAGGTGTACCAGGAGGAACAGGCGAGCCTGATGGAATTACGCGGGCCGTTTGACGGCTTTGTCGAGAAGGCGGTGCGAGCCACCACCACGTGCCTGATCATGGCCGATCACAACCGCTACAGCGTCGATGCGCGGGCCGCCGGTCGGATGGTGCTGGTGCGATCGCACGCTGAACGCATCGTGGTACTGCTCGACGACGAGGTCGTAGCCGATCACGTCAGGCAGTTCCGGCGTAACCAGGTCATCTACGACCCGTGGCATTACCTGCCCGTGCTGATGCGCAAGCCGGGAGCGTTGCGCAACGGCGCTCCCTTCAAGGACTGGGCTCTTCCAGCCGCCCTGACCCAAGTGCGCGCGAAGCTGAAGCAGCATGCCGACGGCGATCAGCAATTCGTCAAAGTGCTCGCTGCTGTCCTCAATCATGGCCTGTCGGCGGTGGAGTCCGCCTGCGCCGAGGCGCTGGAAGCAGGGATCGCCAGCGGCGATGTGATCTTGACCGTGCTGGCGCGCAGGCGGCAACCGGAGATGCCGCCGTCGATCACCACGCCGGACGCGCTGCGACTGAAGATCGAGCCCGCGGCCGATTGCGGCCGTTACGACAGCATACGAAAGGTCGCATGATGGAACGTCAGGATATCCTGGAGGCTATGACCGAGCTGAAGCTGTACGGCATGCGCGCCAGCTTCGACGAGATCGCGGGCAAGGGACTGACACGGCGCGATGAGATCTATCCGCTTATCGCCAGCCTCATCCGGGCCGAGCGCACGCATCGGCAGGCCCGCTCGATCAGCTATCGCATCAGCGCGGCCAAGTTCCCGGTGCTGAAGGACCTGGATAAGTTCGTGTTCGCCGACACGACGGTCGACGAGGGGCAAGTTCGCGAACTTGCCACCGGCGCGTTCCTCGATGCCAAGCGCAACGCAATCTTTATTGGCGGAACCGGTACCGGCAAAACCCATCTTTGCATTGCCGTGGCATCCGCGGTCATTCGCAGCCGAGCTCGAGGGCGGTTCTTCAATCTGGTTGACCTGGTCAACCAACTTGAGCAGGAGAAAGCCGCCGGACGCAGCGGCAGGCTGGCCGAGACGCTACTGCGCTACGACGTCATCGTCATCGACGAACTCGGCTATTTGCCGTTCAGCCAACCCGGTGGCCAATTGCTGTTCCATCTGATCAGCAAGCTTTACGAAAACACGTCATTGCTCATCACCACCAACCTCGCGTTCGCCGACTGGCCGCAAGTCTTTGGCGACGCCAAGATGACGACCGCCATGCTCGACCGGTTGACCCACCATTGCGACATCGTCGAGACAGGCAACTCCAGTTGGCGGTTCAAAAACCGTAGCTGATCCGGGCAGCGCCAACCGACCGCTCTCACGCTATGGATAAGTGGCCTGCCTGCGCCAGACTCTCGGCGGTCGCTCCGGCAGGCCACTTACCCACAGCTCCCAAACTGCCCCGCACCCACGATCTACAAACGCTCGGACTGAAGCCCAGAGGGGTCGTGATTGGGCGCGAAATGGGGGTCGTGCTTCGAAGCGATTTGACATTTCAAAATGCGCGCTTGCCCTTATGGCGAAGCGCAAAGTCGATGGAGAAGAGCGCTTCGGCCTGCGAGGCTGGGCGTAGCGTTGGGCTGTCTGTCATGTGTCGACAGTAGCTGACCGCATAGAACATATAAAGAACGAAAAGCAGTGATCCTAAGTGAATATCCGGCCCAAATTCAGCTCGGTCGGTCCCGGGGTGCTTCTACGTCCGTTCCCTCCAACAGCATCTCGATGCGTTCGATAATATGGCGCACCGTCACCGGCTTGCGCAGCAACGAAAAGGAGCCGGAAAGCACTCCGCCAACCGCCAGCTCGGCCGCATTGGTGGCGAAGCCCGTCAGCAGGATGGCCGGGAGGTGCCGGCGACGCTTTTGCGCTTCTCGAATTACCGCCAATCCGTCCATGCCCGGCATGGACAGGTCGGATATGAGCAAGTCTACCCGCTCGCCTGCGTCCAGCACCGCCAGTGCCGCGGCGCCGGAGGCTGCTAGGCAAATCGAGAAGCCCTCGTCTTTGAGCCCTTCGGCCGTGACCTCGCGCACAATAGGGTCATCGTCTACCAGTAGGATGCGAATGCGACGCTCCGGGTCAGCTTGCGGCGTATGCTGCGGCCCGTCCTCTCCCAAGGGCGCGGTTACGGCCTGATGGGCCGAGGCGGGGAACCAAAGCATGACCGTGGTGCCTTGCCCCGGCGCACTCTCGATGGTCAAGCCACCTCCCGACTGCTCGGCAAACCCTTTGGCCATCGCCAAGCCAAGGCCTGTGCCTTGGCCCTGCGCCTTGGTGGTGAAGAACGGCTCCGTCGCCCGCGCCAGAACTTCCGGTGACATGCCCGTGCCGGTGTCGGTCACGCACAGCCGCACATAGTAACCGGTCTTAAGCACCCGGGCCGCGTAACAGGCCACTACGGACGGTGGTCCGTCGCAGTCCATCACGTCGAGGGTGGCCGAAAGAGTCAGCGTGCCGCCGTCCGGCATTGCGTCGCGCGCGTTTGTGGCAAGGTTGATGAGCACCGTCTCCAGTTGTCCCTTGTCGGCCAGCAGCCGGGGCAGACCCGGTTCGGTAAGGACCTGCCCTGCGATCCCGGAACCGAGCGTGTGGGCAAAGATTTCCCGCATGTCCTCAAGCAGAGCCACAGGGTCCACCGCCTCGGTTCGCAGCGTGCCGCGGCGCGCGAACGCAAGGAGGCGATGGGTGACTGCGGAGCCGCGCGCCGCGGCGTCGGCCACGAGCTGCACCAAACGGCGCACCTCGGTGATTTCCCCGGCGCGCTTGCTGATCAAGCCGGCGCCGCCCTGCACGGCCTGCAGTACGTTGTTGAAGTCGTGCGCGATGCCGCCCGCGAGCTGGCCAAGCGCTTCCATGCGCTGCGCGTGCGCGAGCTGCTGCTGCGTGCGCTCAAGGTCGCGCGTGCGCTCGGCAACCAACAGCTCCAGCTCTGCCTTGCCGCGCGACAACACCGCCTCGGCCGCCTTGCGCGCGACGATATCCTGAACAACTGAGATGAAGTATCGCGGTGTTCCGTCTTCGTCCCGCACAAGCGCGACTGTCAGCTCAATCCACAGCCGTGCGCCGTCCTCGCGGATGTAGCGCTTTTCCATGGAATAGGTCGCTCTCTCGCCTGCCAGCAGACAGCGGACATTGTCGAGGTCGGCATCGAGGTCGTCTGGATGGGTGATGTCTTGGAACGTCGTCGCTCGAAGCTCGGCATCGGTGTAACCCAGCATGCCGCACAGGCGCTTGTTCACCAGTAGCCAGCGTCCATCGAGACCCACGTGGGCCACGCCGACCGCCGCCTGCTCAAAGGTGGCACGAAAACGCGCCTCGCTTTCGGCCAACGCGTTCGTCCGCTCGGCGACGCGCGTCTCCGTCGCGTCAAGCGCATCGGCAAGGCGCGCGATGGCGGTCTGCTCCGCCCGCGCCGCGCGGAAGGCGATCCGCGAAACGAACAGCAGTGTGAGGGAGGCCGCCAATGCGACCACGCCGAAGGCGATGAGGTTCGTGCGCCAGTGGGCCATCAAATCCGTTATTGCTGTGCCGAAGCCGACATAAACGGGGTAGCCGCCGACCTTGCGGTAGGCATAGACGCGCTCGATACCGTCAAAGGAAAAGCTACCGACAAGGAAGCCGCTTTGGGGGTTCTGCGCGATAGCGGCCATCAATGGACTGTCGGACAGGAGAGGGGCATTGGCTGCCTGATACGGCTCGCGGGTAAGCACCTGGCCGTCGGCACGGACGAGGACCGCGGCGTGAGCGAGCGGCGGCGCGACCTCGGCGAAGACGCGGGCGAAGTACTCCGGACTGAGCGCGACATGGATCGTGCCCGCAAAGCGACCGTCAGACGTAGTTCGACGACGGCTTACCGCAAAGCTGGCCGTTCTTGTTGCGCGGCCCTCAAAAGCTACACTGACGTAGGTGCCAACATCCGCTCGCTCGGCGTGGACGCGCAAGAAGTCGCGGCCGGCGATCGTTGTCGCAGGATCCCAGGCCTGACTCCCGGCGAGGACGCGACCAGCGGCGTCCGTCACCCAAATCGAGACCGCCTGCTCCAGCGGCGCACGGAGGCGAGCTAGGAAGGCGTTTGTTCTCGGCGCCGCGATCTCCTCTGGGGTGAGCCCCCCACGTGGTCGTCCACGCGCGCAAGGACGAGGTCCACGGTTTCGAACACCTTGCTGGCGTGCTCCTGCATCACGGCAACGGTGCGGGTGACGATTTCTTCGCCCTCGCGACGCACTGCGGCGTGGTCCCGCAGCGCTACGGCCGCAAAGACCGCTAGCGGCAGGAGGAGGGACAGGACGATAAGGAGGCGGTGGACGGGCACGGAGCGCAGCGCGTCGGATCGGGCTTGTTTCATGAATGAAGGGCAGCCCCGGGCAGCCGCATAGCCGAGCCAGGAATTTGCACGACTGCACAGACATAATTCTTCACATCGGCTTTGGTCGGATCAGTGCCGAGGCCAGCCAGGGTCACGTCTGTTTCAGGCAACGGCAACGCGGACGGTAGCTCGTTGTTGTAGCTACGCAGGGCACTGCATTTCACGGCATAAGCACTCCTCGCGGAACGGCGTGAAGCGAAAGCGCTTTTGAGCTGCTTACGCCCAAGGATCACGGCAAGCGGTGGGGCTTGTTTAAGGGGCCAGAAGGCCGTTTGGCTACACGGCACAAGGGCTCGGGGGTCAGAAGCAACCTGATTTAAGACCAGGAGTACGCTGTTTTGCCGAGGGACGGTCTGTTTGACCATGTTGGTTATGACTCAACAAGCCGCCGTTCCGGATTTCCCGGATCCCTATCGATCGTCAATGCCAATCAGCAGCGGCAGACGGTCCGGGCAAGGACCTACCGGCCGGTCTCTAGGGGCTCTGGAAATCCAGGGGTCAGTTCTTTCATGTGAATGCCTTTTCCGTTCATCCGCGATCTTGCAACCAGCTAGTTTGGCGGCACCCGATCGCCTCGCATCGAGGCGAGCAGTGTAGCGCGCCGGGGACGCATTGGCACCGAAGCCGCCGCCGGCTAGATCCCTATTCCGACTCCAGTGCCGCACTGAACGCGCTGGCCAAGCTCGCGCGGGGCAAACGCCGTCGGGGCTATCAGGACCATATTGGATGACCTTGCAATTCCGCCCTCCGCAGGCATCTATCCTTGAAGACATTCGCACGCTTGATCGCAGCCGGGTCACTGCATCGGCCTGTCCGAAACCGTTCCAGACCGTGTGAAAACTTTGACCGGCTCGGACACGAATTCGGTAGCCTGACTGCATGGACCACATCAAAGGCTGCGAGCGCGACCAGAGCCAACTCCTGCCCGCGCGCGTGGATGATTACGTACATGCCGAGAACCCAGTCCGCTTCATCGACGCGTTCGTCGATGAACTGAACCTCTCGGTGGCAGGCTTCGGCCGAGTACAGCCCAAGGAGACTGGCCGGCCTGGCTATGACCCGGCTGACCTGCTGAAGCTTTACATCTACGGCTACCTGAACCGGGTGCGATCCAGCCGCCGGCTTGAGACCGAGACGCAGCGCAACCTTGAGGTGATCTGGCTACTGCGTGGCCTGCGGCCCGACTTCAAGACGATTGCCGACTTTCGGCGCGACAACCGGGCGGCGTTCAAGGCGGTATTCCAGGAGTTCGTGCTGCTTTGCCGTAAGCTCAACCTGTATGGCCGCGAGCTGGTCGCCGTGGACGGGACCCGGCTCAAGGCGGTCAACAGCCGCGACCGTAATTTCACCCGCGAGAAGCTGGCCAAATTCCTACGCGATGCCGACGAGCGCTTGGCCGACTACCTGGAGCGGCTCGATCGTACGGACGCCGAGGAGGGGCCGGCCAGCAGTGCCCGCGTAAAGACCTTGGCGGCGAAGATCACCAGCCTGAAGCAGCGCCGGATCCGCTACACCGCGTTGCAGGCTGAGATGGAGCGCACGGGCGAGAGCCAGGTGTCGCTGACCGACCCAGACAGCCGGGCCATGGCCACGCATCCCAAGGTCGGCGTCGGCTACAACGCCCAGGTAGCGGTGGACTCCAAGAACAAGCTGATTGTCGCGTTCGAAGTGACGAACGCTGGCAGCGACCTCGGTCTGCTGGCGCAGACCGCCACGGCCGCCAAGGAGGCGCTTGGGGTCGAGACGATCCAGGCCGTCGCCGATCGCGGCTATTACAAGGGCGAGGATATCCAAGCCTGCGAGGATGCCGGCATCGAGGCCTATGTCGCGCGCCCACAGCGCGGCTCGGCAGTGCATGGCGGCTTTTTTCGCAAGGACGAGTTTACCTACGACCCCTCGACCGACACCTACGCCTGTCCCGGCGGGCACCTCTTGCACCCGCTCTACCGCTCAACGAAGGACGGCACAGAGCGGCATCACTACGTCAATCGGCACGCCTGTCGTGAGTGCGAACTGCGGCCCCAATGCACGAGCGGCACCAGTCGCAAAGTCACGCGCTGGACGGGCGAAGCGGTGCTGGAGCGCATGGAACAGCGCCTAGCGGCCCGGCCCGGCATCCTCGACGTGCGGCGCGAAACGGTCGAGCATCCGTTCGGCAGCATCAAGCAGTGGATGAATCAGGGAGCGTTCCTGATGCGGGGCCTGGAAAAGGTGCGTGCGGAGTTCAGTCTGACTGCACTCGCCTACAATATGACGCGGGCTATCAACTTGGTTGGCGTCCAGGGGCTGATGCGGGCGGTCTGAGCGCCCGTCCGACACTCAGGAGAGGCTGGAATGGCTGGGATAGTAGCCTGGACCACCCCAAAACGCTGGAAGCCGTCATCGCAGCGCGAAAGCACCGCTGCCATTCGGCAAACGGACCGTGACCTTACTCTCGGCTTACAAGGTCCAACGCCGGCCACCCCAGTCCGTTTTCACACGGTCTGGTTCGATTGCGGAC
>JANXSM010000119.1 GCA_025352665.1 Rhodospirillales bacterium
GACGATGGGCTGCGGGCAGGCGCGCATCGCTTTGACGAGATCGCCGGTCATGCGGGTGAAGGCGAGCAGCTCGGGCATGCGCATGGTGGTGAGCGGTTCGATGATTTCGAACACATCGCCCCCCGAGCAGAAATTGCCGCCGGCGCCGGTGATCAGGATCGCCTTGATCTCGTTGTTGTACGGCAAGGTGCGGAAGGTATCGCGCAGCTCGGCGTAACTGTCGAAGGTGAGCGGGTTCTTTCGTTCCGGGCGATTGAGCGTGATGGTGGCGACCGGCCCTTCGACCGACCAGAGGAAATGCTTGGCGTGCACGCGATTGTCTCCCTTATCCACGTTTTATATTTGTGGATTTTGTCAAAACCCGTCCCGTAGCGTTAGTGTCCGTGCACAATCCGGGAGATGACACATGAAAGCCAGCAGCGTTCTCGATACGATCGGCGGCACCCCGCATATTCGCTTCAGCCGCATGTTCCCGACTTCCGAGGTGTGGATCAAGTCCGAGCGGTCGAATCCGGGAGGCAGCATCAAGGATCGTATCGGCCTGTCCATGATCGAGGCGGCGGAGGCGGATGGCCGGCTCAAGCCGGGCGGTATCATCATCGAGGCGACCTCCGGCAACACTGGCGTGGGGCTGGCGATGGTGGCGGCGGTGAAGGGGTACAAGCTGGTTCTGGTGATGCCCGATTCGATGTCGGTCGAGCGGCGTCGGCTGATGCAGGCGTATGGCGCGACCTTCGAGCTGACGCCGCGGGAGAAAGGCATGAAGGGCTCGATTGCGCGGGCGGAGGAGCTGGTGGCGGCGACGCCGGGTTCCTGGATGCCGATGCAGTTTTCCAACCCCGCGAATATCGATGTGCATGTGCGCCAGACAGCTGCCGAGATTCTGGCGGATTTCCCAGAGGGGCTCGATGTGCTGATCACGGGCGTGGGGACCGGCGGGCATATCACAGGGTGCGCGATGGCGTTGAAGAAGGCTTGGCCGGGGCTGAAGGTTTTCGCGGTGGAGCCGACGCTGTCGCCGGTGATTTCGGGGGGCTCGCCTTCGCCGCATCCGATCCAGGGAATCGGTGCCGGGTTCATTCCGGAGAATTTGCATGTGGATCTGTTGGATGGAGTGATCCAGGTGACCGCCGACGATGCGCGCGAGTATGGGCGGCGGTCGGCCGCGGTTGAGGGTGTGCTGGTGGGGGTTTCCTCGGGCGCGACGTTGGCGGCGATTGCGCAGAAACTGGTGGAGCTGCCGGCTGGGAGCCGGGTGATGGGGTTCAATTACGATACCGGGGAGCGGTATTTGTCGGTGGCGGAGTTTTTGCCTGGCTAGAGCAATATCGCCTGTCAGACGTCATCCCGCTTTAGAGCATCATCCGACCAAACAGAATCACCGTTCGGATAAAGATGCTCGCTAAAACAAAAGGCTAGAGCATGATCCGCGCGCCTATCAGCGCGGATCATGCTCTAGTGACGTGGTCGATTGGGCGCTTTGTGGAGTGGTGCGGTGCCAAAGCGCACCGCACCCTATGGGGTGAATTTCAGGTTTCTGGCGAGCCAGCAGCCGATTGTCAGGGCGGTTATCTTGTCTGCTTCGCGGTGGATTTTGATGGTCCAGTCGCCTGGTGGAGAGTCGTCCAGGGCGCGGGGCATCGGCATGCGCCACATGTCGGGGCCGGCGGGGAGCAGGATGTGCATCATGCCGTCGCCGAGGAAGCCGGAGAACGCCGCGTAGATGGCGCCGCCTGAGCGTACGCAGGTGAGGGTTGCGTCGTATTCGGTGCAGTGGAAGCGGCCTTCGAGGTCGGTCGGGCCAGTGCCTTCGAGGGAGACGAGGTGGGAGGACTGGTGGTCGCCGCCGCGGTCCATCCAGATGCCGGCTTCGGTGCGGCGCAGGGTGGTGGTGCCGGCGGTGGCGGTGTCGTCCGGTTTCGGGTTGAGCTGCTCGGCGTGGCGGCCGCTGTAGGTGAGCTTGACGGTGTTGTCAGCCGTGGTTTCGAGGCGGACGGAGAGGCTGGTCTCCGGTTCCTCGTAGTTGCCCTGCCAGGGTATGGCGGGGGCTGCGGGCTTGGGCTGGGGCGGATGGTCGAACAGCGCTTCGGCGATCTTTTGAGTGGCGGCGCGGGGCTCGTCCATGTGGTTGAACAGGGCGATGATGGAGACGCGCTCCGACGGGAGATAGCAGCGGAAGCTGCGCCAGCCGCGCAGGCCGCCGCCGTGGCCGGTGCCGGTGCGGCCGCAGAGCTTCACCTGGCCGAGGCCGAAGCCGTACAGCGCGTCTGTGCCATCGGCGAAGTGGGGTTGGGCGGATTGGCGGGTGTACAGGGCGGCGGGATTGTCGCGCACGCTGTCGATCCAGCTGTCCCAGGCGATCATGTCGGTGAGGCTGGCGGCCAGGCCTGCGTCGCCGGTCCAGAAGATGCGGTTGACGGCGGGGCGGAAGCCGGCTTCGACGGAGCCTTCGTAGCCGATCGTGCCGTCTGGCATGGTTTCGGTGTTGGGCACCAGGCGGGCGGTGGCCATGCCGGCGGGGCCGAAGCTCGCCTTCTGCATCAGCTCGTTCAGCGTGCGGCCGGTGCGGCTCGCGATGATGTCGCCGAGGATGCGGAAGTTCTGGTTGCAGTAGGAAAAGCGGGTGCCGGGGGCGAACTGCAGGCTGGCGGTGAGGCCGATGAGGTGGCCAGCCTCAGCGTCGCCAAACGGGCGTTCGACGGTGGCGCCGCACAGCATGGCGGTGGCCCAGTAGTCGCGCAGGCCGGACTGGTTGTCGGCGAGATGGCGCGCAGTGGGAGATGGGTGGGTCAGGCGGGGAAATTGAGCGGCGACATCGGCGTCGAGCGCTGTGGTGTCGGCGAAGTTATCGAGCATTGCCGCACAGGTGAACTGCTTGGAGATGGAGCAGACGCGGAACAGGGTTTGCGGCGTGAACGGCAGGCGGCGTTCCACGTCGGCCCAGCCCCAGGTGCGGCTGGCGAAAAGCTTACCCTCCTTCAGCACCGCGACGGCGCCGCCCGGGCCGGGATAGGCGTTAGGCAGGTTGTCGAGCACGCGGTCAAGTTGGGCGAGGCTCATGCCGGCTCCTGGGTTTGCGGGGAATTTCGGGCGGCGACCGCCTGCAGCACGGCGCGGCGTTCAGCCGGCGTGAGCGTGGACCATGCGGTGATTTCGTCGATCGTGCGGTGGCAGCCGAGGCAGACCTGGCCGGTGGCATCGAGGCTGCAGACGGCGATGCAGGGTGAGACGATCGGGTCGGGGACAGGCTGCGGCGAGGTCATGGCACAGCCTGTCATTCCTGGGCGGTCGGTGGAAGCCCCGCGTGTCACGCGCTGGTGGTGATAGCGACGCGTGTCACGCGTTGGCGTTGAAAACGGCGCGGTAGAGGGCGACGATCTCGGCGGCATCGGGGACCCGTGGATTGTTGCCGGGGCTGCCAGAGGCAAGCGCCTGCTGGGCCATCAGCGGCAGCTTCGCCTCCCAGGCCGCGGGATCGATGCCGTGGGCCTTGGGGGTGGGCACGTCCAGCTCGGCGTTCAACGCGTCGAGTCCTTCGGCGAGTTTGCTGCAGGCCAGGGTGTCGGAGTCGCCGGCTGCTGCGAAGCCGATCTGGCGGGCGGCGACGGCGTAGCGGGCGGGCGATGTTTCCAGGCCGAAGCGCGTGATCGCCGGCAGCAGCATGGCATTGGACAGGCCGTGGGGAACGTGGAAATGCGCGCCGATCGGGCGCGACATGCCGTGCACCAGGGCCACCGAGCTGTTGGTGAAGGCGATGCCGGCCTGCATGGCGCCGAGCATCATCGCCTCACGCGCCACGGCGTTGCCGGGCGCGTGGTAGGCGAGGCGCAGATTGGCGCCGATCAGCGCCATGGCGGACAGGGCCAGCGCGTCGCTGGTGGGATTGGCACGGCGGGAGACATAGGCCTCGAGCGCGTGGGTGAGGCTGTCGATACCGGTGTCGGCGGTGGTGCGCGGGGGCACCGAGAACGTGAGCTCGTAGTCGACGATGGCGGCCAGCGGCAGGGCGCCGAGGCCTGCGATGAGCATCTTCTCGTTGGCCAGATGGTCGGTGATGACGGTGAAGCGAGTGGCCTCGCTGCCAGTGCCGGCGGTGGTGGGGATGGCGATCAGCGGGAGTGCGGCGCGGTCGGCCTGGTGGGGCACCTTGAAGGCCCGCATGCCTTCCTCGCCGGGGCAGAGGATGGCCATGGCCTTGGCGGTGTCGATCGGGGAGCCGCCGCCGAATCCGATCAGGCAGTCGTAGTCGCCTGATTTGATGACCGCGACACCGGCGTAGACGACGGTGTCGGTGGGCTCGGGAATTGTGTCGCTGAAGATGTCGGCGACGATGCCGGCTGCCGCCAGCGGTTCGGTGACACGCAGGACCAGCCCGGAGGCGACCATGAACGGGTCGGTGACGATGAGGGGGCGGGAGAGGTTGAACTTCGCCAGCACCTCGGCCACCTCGGCGACGCAGCCGCCGCCCACGAGCATGAAACGGGGCGCGACGAGTTGGTATGACATGGCGGATGTCCTTGGGCGTTTGCAGTCCCATGGCTTGTGTGGCGGCGCCGCGCAAGAGTGGTTTCAGAGGCGGGTTTGCTGCTCACCCCTGCCCTTCCCGCGCGGGGGGAGACTACGTGTTATGACGGATTGCGCCCGATCGCAGATATGTTCATGTTTTGGTTATGAACGGTTTCCTCTCCCTTCCCGCAACTGAGCGCTTCTCGATCGTCCTGGATGGGCTGTATCGGGCAGTGGCGGCGCGGTTTGCCGGCAGGCGGCTGCCAGTGGCGCTGATCACGCTGATTTGTGCCCGGCTGCGGCGGTTCGAGCGCGAGGTGCTGGCGCTGGTGGCGGCGATCCGGGCGGGTCGGGTGCGGGTGGGACATGGCCACGGGGGTCGGCCGGGGGTGGCGCGGGGCGCCAAAGCGAAGGTGCCAAATGCTGCGCGATTGCCGCGCGGGTTCGCCTGGCTGATCGTGGCGGTGCCCTATGAAGCGGCGAATTATGCCAGCCAGCTGCGCGCAGTGCTGCAGGATCCGGAGATGGCGACGCTGATTGCGGGCTCGCCGCGGTTGGCCAAGCTGCTGCGCCCAATGTGCCGGGCGCTGGCGCTGGAGGCTTCGGTGACGACGCCGGTGGCAGAGACGCCCGAGGCGGAGACGATGGATGACTTTTGTGATCAGCGCGAACAACCACCTGCACCACTTGGGTTTTCTGGATCAGCGGTGGCGCCGGACGCTCCGACCGGAATGCCCCCGGAGGCTGACAGGGACTGTGGATTTTCCAAACCAGCCTAGGACGGAACATCTTCGCACGACCGTTTTGTTACGTTATCGTAATATACTACCCGATCAGCGCCTGCTGGCCGGCGAAATTGGTGTGGTGGGCCAGCATATCCGCCCCCGTCGCGCCGGCGGCCAGGCCCAGCAGCACCACGCCATGTGCGCTGTCGTCGGTGCTGGTGAGCCAGATCGCCGACTGGCCGCCGAGCGTGACATCGAAGGCGCGCAAGTCGGTGGCGGGCGTGGTGCCGAGGTCCAACGCCAGCAGGTCGGTGCCGTAGCTGAACGAGGTCACTTCGGTGACGCCCTGGCCAGGTTCGAGGGCTGCGAACACGGCGCCGTTGGTGATCTGCGGGTCGATGAAGCCCGGCGTGCCCATGATCGTCAGCGCCGGTGTGATGGCGGCCGACATCGTGGCACTCGCCGCGGCGATCGGTGTCTGCCCGCTGCTGCTGGTGATCGATTGGGTGTAGTTGCCGTGGATGGCGGCGATCACGTCGGCATCGGCACTCGCCTGCGCGCTGGTCACGGACAGCACCGGTGTGGCACCGCTGTCGGTCAGCCAGATGCCGGCGAGGTGGCCGGCCTTGGCCAGCTTCTCCAGCCCGTCCAGCTGCGACGAAATTCTGGCGGCGGCATCGACCACGCTCAGCGGGCCGGTGGCAGTCGCGGCGATGGCGCCGGCCGCGGTGTAGCTGGCGATCGCCCACTGATCGATCGGTGCCCCGACGCTCTGGGCGAGCGTGGAGAATCCGCTGACGGCTTGGGTGCCATAGCTGGTGAGGGCCACGCCGTTGCCGTCGAGCGGCGCCCAGCTGCCGTTCACGTCGCCCATCAGAATGCCCACGACATTGTTGTCGCCGCCCGCGCTGGCCTGTGGTGTGGCGATGGTGGTCGGCACGTTGGTGCGGCTGACGGCAAAGCTGTTGGTGGCCGCGTTCCAGTAGTTCGTGGTCTCGTTCACGAACTTCCACCGCGCCACGGGGGCGGAGGCGAGGCCGACCGCCATCTGCAGCACCCCCAGCGCGTCGGCCGCGGTGATTTTGCCGTCGCCGTTCACGTCGGCGGCCATGAGCTGGTAGGGCGAGATCAGCGGCGTGGTGCCTGTGATGGGCGAGACCGCGTTCGGGTTGAGCCCGACGGCGAGCTCCAGCGTGGCCAGTGCGTCGGCCGCGGTGATGGCGTGGCCGAGGTCGGACGTGCTCCGGGTGACGGTCAGGGCGTAGGTGCCGGCGGGGGCGGCCTGCACCGCGAAGCTGCCGGTGGTGCCACTGGCCACAGTCGCGGCACCGCCGGTCGCCGTCACCTGCACATTGGCAAGCTGGGCATGGCTGCGCCAGTCGTAGGCTGTGCCGTACAGCGTCACGTTGTTGACCAGGCTGATCGTGGCGCTGTTGCTTGTACTCGTGGCAATGAAGCTCTGGCCGCTGAAGCTGCCGCTCATCGTCAAAGTTTCGACCGTGCCGGAGGCATTGGCGAGCACAAGCTGCCCGGTCACCGCCGTGAAGCTGACGCTGGTGACGGGCACATCCAGCACGATGCTGTCGCCTTGCTGGAAATTCGCCACACTGCCGGCCACGACGTCGGGCGTGGCGGCAGAGCCGGCCTGACTGCCGATCGTCAGCGTGGCGCTGGTGCCGGCAAAGCGGATGGTGGTGGCGGCATCGACATTGCCGCCCAGCACGAGGCTGGTGCCGGTTCCGATCGAAATGGTGCCGCTGCCGGACACGCTGCCCAGCTGCGACAGTGTGCCACTGGTGATTGCCACGAGGCCATTATCAACCAGATTTCCGACGAAGCTCGCCACCGCGCTTACCGTCAGCGTCGAGCCGGGATCGACGGTGATGGCGCCGAGTGCGGCACCGCCGGTCGTGCCGACTTCGATCGAGGAAGTGGTATCGACCACCAGGGACTGCACCGGCACGTGATCGAGCGCGGCGTTGGTCAGTGTTAGCCCGGCGAACCGGATCGTGCCGCCGGTCGCCGCCGTGATATTGCCGGTGGTGCCTGTGGCCAGCGTGGTGAGCGCGCCCGCCACGGTCAGTTTCGAGCCGGTGCCGCGGACGGTTATATTGCCGTTCGGCGTGGTCATGGCGCCGCCCAGGCTCACCGTGCCGCCCGCACTCACCTGCAGCGCGCCGGCGCCGCCATACGATTGCGGCGTCACGTTGGAAGGCGTGGCGGCCGCGCCCAGGCTGAACGAGCCAGTGACGGCAACGATGCCGCCGGCATCGTTTAACGTGCCCTCGTTGAGCACGAAGGCGCCGCCCACAGAAAGGCCGGAGCCGGCGCCCAGGTTCGCGATCGCGATCGCGTCGAAGGTCGGGAGATACCCGCCGTTGTAGGAGAAATAGGTGCCGGCGTTGGTGCCCAGCGCCATCATGCCGGTGGTTGAAAGGGTGGCCCCGCTCCCCAGCGACAACGAGCCACCGATGATGGTGACGCTGGCAGCGGACAGGCTGCCCGAGGCCGCCAGGGCCAAAGCTCCGCTCACCAGCGCGGTGCTGTTGGGCGGAGCGGCGGTCAGGCTGCCGACCGTGAGCGCGCCGTTGAAGACATAGCTGCCGCCAAGTGTGAGGTTGCCGGTGCTGCCCAGGCTCGCGGCTCGGCCTCCGCCTGAGATCAGCAAGGAACTGGAGCCGCTGGCGCCTGCGATGGTGACAGGCGTTGGCGCTCCCGGCACGGTGGTGGCTGGGTTGATGGCAGCCGAGGTGTCGGCCCAGTTGCCGGTGCCGCTCCAAGCGCCGCCACTGGTGCCGATCCAGCTGAACGCGTCGCCATTGGTCGAAGGCGTGCCGGTGCCGCCCTGCTGGGCCACCACCACGCTGATGGACGAGCCGCCGTTGCTGGGGCTTATGAAAAAGCTTTGGCCGGTATAGTCGCCGGCAATGGCCAGCGTCTCAAGCGTGGCGGTGCCGTTGCTCAGCACCAGCGTGCCCGCGGCCCCGCCGCTGCCTGCGGTGTAGGTTGCAGTGGTGACGGTCTGGCTGATCAGGATGGTGTCACCGCTCTGAAATCCGGTGATACCAGCGGCCACGGACGCAAGTGTCCCGGCCACGTTTCCGATAGAAAGCGTCGAGCCCTTGCCGGCGAAGCTGATTGTGGCGGCCGCGCCCACGTTACCGGACAGCAGCAGCGAGGCCCCTGCCGCGATCTGCAGCACTCCGTTGCCGCTGACATTGCCGCTCTGCGTCAGCGTGCCGCTGTTCACCGTCACGGTGCCATTGTCGACCAGGGCGCCGATCAGCGACCCGGTCGCGTTGAACACGATGCTGTGGCCGGTGTCGACTGCGATGCTGCCCGCGGCGGCGCCGCCGGTGGTGCCGACTTCGATCGTCGATGCGGTATCGACCGACACTGCCAGCGGATAGACCGTATGGACGCCGGCGGGAATTGGGTTGACCACCACGCCGCCGACCTGGATGAAGCCGCCGAACACAGCCGCGAGGCTGCCGGTTACGGTCGCAAAGTTGCCCGTGGTGTAGAAGGTGAAATAGCTGTTGGAGAGCGTGACCGTGCCGCCCGCCACTAGCCGGGAGCCGGCGCCGCCCACCATTATGATGCCGCCAGGATCGTTGATGGCGCCCGCCAGGGTCACCGTGCCGCCGGCGGTGATGTTCACTTGGCCTGCCACATAGCTGGTGTTGGGCAATACCTGCGTCGAGGTCGCCGCCGTGCCCACCAGCAGCGCGCCGCCGATCGTGATCTGGCCGCCCGCGTCGGCCAGGCCGCCATTGGCCAGCGCCAGGTTGCCGCTGGTGGAAAGCGTCGACCCGGTCACCAGGTTGAGCACGGCGGGCGCGCCACCGGTGTTGATATAGCTGCCGTTATACGCAACGTTGTTGCCAGGCGGCGTGCCGATGGTGATGCCGCCGGTGCCCGTGACGCTCGCACCGCTGCCAAGCGACAGCGTGCCGTCGACCACGTTGACAGCACCGGCCACGATAGAGCCGGTCACCGCCAGCGTGCCAAGCGCGAGGCTGGTCGACCCGGAGTTGATCGACAGGCTGCCCACGCTGAGCACCGCACCGAGCGCGAGGTTGCCGGACAGGCCGACATTGCCGGTCACCACCAGGTTCGCGGCCGAGCCGTCGCCTGCAACAACGATGGCGGGACTGCTGGATGAGCCGTTGATGATGGCCGTGGTCAGGCTGCCGGGCACCGTCGCGACTGCGTTGGTGCCGGACGTGACATCGGACCAATCACCCGTGGTGCTCCACAAGTCGCCGCTCGCGCCGCTCCAAAGATAGGCATCCGTATTCGTGGATTTTGCCGCGCCGGACATAGCCGTACCCCGAAAGAATTAACGAAACCGCAACCTATGCGCGAAATCGCACATTTATTAATCCCGCGTCTACAAAATTACATGGTTCGAACGCGGAAACTCACTTGTCCATCGCCGTCAACGCCTGCAGATCGACCCGACGCACCAGCCGGGATTTCGGGTCCAGCTCGGTGTCGATGAACGCCACGTCGTCCTCGGAGATGGTGCCCGCCAGCCGCTTCAGGCTGACCATGTTGAGCAGGTAGTTGTAGCGGCTGCCGAGTTCCTGCCGCCGGTACTGGAAGAAGTCGCGCTCGGCATCCAGCACATCGGTGATGCGGGCGACGCCCGCGGAGAAACGCTCCCGTTTGCTGTCCACCACCCGCGCCTGTGCGTCCACCGCGCGGGCGAGTTGCGCGCCGCGGCCGGCATTGCTCAGCACCTCGGTGAACCCGGTTCGCACCCGTTCCTCGACATCCTGGCGCTGGTCTTCCGCCCGATAGCGCGAGGCCTGCCAGCGCGAGCGGGCGGCAAACACCGGGTAGCCCTGCCCATCGCCGTTGAACAACGGAATGCTCAGACGGAACAGCGCCGTGCGGTCTGTGTACATCGACCCGCCGCCGTAAACGCTGCCGCCGTTGTTAAGCTTGCTGTCGGTGAAGCGGAATTCCAGCCGTGGCAACATCGCGCCGGCCTGGGTCTCGACATTCGCCCACGCCTCGTCGGTTGCATAGACCGCGGCCAGCACATCGGGGTTCTGCGCACGCGCCTGTGCAACCCATTCGTTGGGCGTGCCCGGGTCGGGCTTGGGCATCGAAATCCGGCCAGCCAACGGCAGCAGCGAGGCCACCGGGCGGCCGGCGCGCCGTTCCAGCGTGGCGAAGCTTTCGTCGAGCACCGCTGCGGCATTGATCGCATTGGCCCGTGCCGACAGCAGCCGAGCCGCGACCTCGTCCAGATCCGCCTGGCTCGACAAACCGCGCGCCACGCGCAGGTCCAGCTCCTCCTTGTGACGCGACAGCGCGGCCGTCTCGGCCAGTGCCACGTCATAGCCGTCGAACGAGCCGAGAGTGACGAGATAGGACTGAATCAGTTCGAAGGTCAGCCGTTGACGGGCCGAATCGAGCTCCTGGCGGGTGCGTTTCAGCGTAGCCCACGCAGTGCGCAGTTGGCCGAGGATGCGACCGTCCACCAGCGGCTGCACGACTTCGAACGTCTGGTTGTGGTTGGCGAAGTTATTGATGCCGACGGAGTAGAGGGTGTTGCTGGAGCGGTAGATCTGCAGCCGTTCGAGCGAGTTGTCGAACACCCAGTTCACCCGCGGTGCAAAGCCGAGATAGGCGTCGCGTAGGCTGTGTGAGCTCGCATCGCGGCCAGCCTGTGCCTGCGCCAGCACCGGGCTGTTGGCGATGGCATTCTTATATAATTCCACCAGCGGCGACGGCGGATCCTCGGCCCAGGCGGCGACAGGTGCCAGCAGGCAAGCAAGGATGAGAAGAAGTCTCACGGCAGGCCGTCGATGTCGGCACGGCACTTGATGCCGCCCGGGATCAGCCCCGCCTTGTTGTCGATGTTGAAGCGCAACGTGAACGTGTCGCTCGCCGGGTCGATCACCGGGTCGACCACCGAAACAATGGCAGGCACCGGGTCCACGCCTGGTACCGGAAAGCTGATGCGCGCGGTGGTGCCCGGCTTCACGCGGCGAATGAAATTGGCCGGCAGCGCCACTTCGGCGTGCAAGGTGCCGACCTGCTGGATGATCATGATCGGCTTGTCGCGTACCTGCTCGCCGGGCGACAGCGCCCGCTCGGTCACCACGCCGTCAATCGGGCTACGAATGGTGCGCAGCGCCAGCTGCACCTTCGCCTGTTCCAGCTCCATCCGCGCCACGCCGAGCGCCTCGGTCGCAGCCGTCACGTCCTGCTGCGCCACGTCGCGTTCGGTGCGCATCTGGTCGAGCTCGTTCTCGGATATGAATTTCTTCTCGAGCAGGTCCCGATTGCGGCCCAGCGTGCGGTCGGCCTGCGCAAGCCTCGCGCGCTTGGCACGCACAGTCGCGTCCGCATTGGCCTTGGTCTGCGCCAGTGCCACCTGCGCCTCTTCCATCTCAGACCGCAGCTTGGCCACCGGCTGGCCGGCCGTCACATGATCGCCGCGCTCCACCAGAACCTGGCCCAGCACGCCGGGCACCGGGCTGGCGATTTCCGCCTTGGCACTCGGGAATACCTGGCAGGGGTAGGAGGGCGTTTGGGCGGAGGCGTGGCCGGCGATCAGACCCAACATCGCGACAATTATATTACGCATGCAGCCGCTTGAGGAATACCAGGCGGATACGCCGCCACGCCTGCAGTCCGAGCGGCTTCCAGCCGAGGTCGAAACGCACGTAGGCGCGGGAGTGGAGCCCAGCCATGGCCAGCGGCAGATCGCCGCGCACATCGATTTCAAAGGCAGCTTCCTGCATGCGGGCTTGGTTGCCCTCTCGGGTCACGGCGAACGGTCCGCCGCCATCCAACGATAGCACCGGATTGAACAGGCTGTCGCTGGCAGCTGGAACAATTCGAACGACCTGTCCCGATTGTACCACGTCAGGATCGGTGCCGAGCCGGATGGAGACCGCCTGGATGGTCTCCTCCAGCACTGCGGCGTCGGACATCGGCACAAGCACACGGATCAACGCCCGGGCCGGATCCCACAGCCAGGCGATCTGCTCACCCTTCTGGGCATAGCGATACTGCATGTCGGCAGCAGTATTTGTCAGCACGAGAGCGCCGGCCGAGGGGCTGCGCACCACCTGAGCCGCCGCGTCCTTGCGCGCTTCGGCCAGTTCCGCTTCGGCCGCCGCCACCGCCTCCGCCCGGATCGCCCCACGCGACTGGCTGACGGCGAGGGACTGAATATAACTTGCCTTGGTCTCGGCCAGGCGGGCCACCAGCCGCTCGACCTTGCTCAGGGTCGCGGGCTCGGCGAGTTCCACGATAGGCTGTCCCGCCACGACACGATCGCCGGTCTGGGCAAGAATCTTTGTCACGACCCCAGGTGTGGCCGTGCGCACCGCCGCGTCGTCCGGCATCACGACCACGCCCTGGGCTATGATGTTGTAAGGCACTGGCACGGCGAACAGCAGCATCGCCGGCACGGCCATGAGGCCCGCCAGCCGCAACAACGACCGCACCCGGTCCTCGCCGTCTTTTTTGACAGCCCAACGATACAGTGCCTGCATGGGCGCCCAGCAATAGCCGGCGATCGACCACACCGCCAGGACGAACCCCACACCCGGATAGCGCTCGGCCACATAGAAGCTGATGACCAGCATCAAACCGAGGCGATAGACGAAGGAGGCGGGCCCGTACAGGGCGAACCAGAAGTTTTCCGATGCCGTCCCCGGCGGCTTCGGCGCATCAGGGTCGCCGCCGAGATACCGCCGTGACAGCCAGCCGACATAGCGCGAGGACCGCGAGCCGAGGCCGGGAATTTCGAGCAGATCGACGATGATGTAATAGCCGTCGTAGCGTTGCAGCGGATTGCCGTTGAACAGCAGCGTGGAGAACCCGCTGATGACGATGACGTTGTAGGCCAGCACACGCAGCAGCCCTGGCTCGGCATTCGCCCACACGATCAACGCGCAGCCGCCCAGGAACAGCTCGGCCAGGATGCCGGCGCTGTCGACGAGGATGCGTTGCCACTTGCGCTCCAGCACCGCCGACGCACTCGCATCGACGTAAGGCACCGGCACGAAGGCTGCGAACATCAGCCCGACCTGGCGCACCTCCACCCCCAGCAGGCGCAACGCCAGGCCGTGCATCGTCTCGTGAACGATCTTGATGACGGGATAGACCATCCAGGCCAGCGCGAGATTTTCTGCCGACAGCATCTTGTCGGCGATATCGGCGCCAAGCTCACCCCAGTGCAGCAGGCCGATGACCGCGCCGGTGCCGACAGCGAGCACGAAAAGCACGATGCCGATCGGCCCGAAGATCCAGGCAAGGTAGGGCAGCATGGCATCGAGAATGCGCGTGGGGTCGAGCAGCGGAACGCGGAACGTCAGCGGGCTGCGCAGTTGGCCAAACAGTTTCTGCTGAGATGTAAAACGCGCCCGGCGGTCCACGCGCAGCACGTCACCGGCATTGGCATGCGCCAGCAGTTCCATGGCCGCGAGTTGGTTCACAAAATGCGCGATATGGGCGGGATCCGTGGCACCTGGCCCGCGGCTGGCGTCGAGCGCGCAGATCTCGTCGAGCGTGCGACGCCCGTCGAGGGCTCCGATGATCTCGCCGCCCTCGGCTGAGACCCGAAAGATGCGGTTGGCGGCACGGTCGTGGAACACATACCAGGGCCGGCCGCGATACAGATGCCGGTAGCTGTCGACATGCGCCTTCAACTGCGGGGCCGCTGGAATGCCCGGCGCGAGCAGCGAAACCGCGCTGGCCGCGCCGATCGACGCACTCACGGCGTGTATTCCCAAAGTTTCAGGCGCAACCAGTTGAAAACGTCATGCGTCCAGATCCACACATAGCGGCGCGGACCCACGTCGATCTTGGCGATGCCCTGCATGCCTGGCCGCAGCGACGGCCCGATCGTGTCCAGCGTTGCGTCGACGCGAAACACTGTTCGCCCCTCACGGGCGGTTGCCACAGGGGTCACGGTGGCAACCTTGAGATCCCAGGCGACGGTGGGCAGCGGCGTCAGTACCAGCCGGCCCTGCTGGCCCGGTTCCACCTCGGCGAAATCCGCCTGGTCGACGTCGATTTCGACGCGGAACGCATCGAGCGGCGAAAGCTCGTAGACGATGTCGCCTCGCCGCATGGGTGCGCCGATGTTCTGGGCGGGATCGCCGGAAATGACGATGCTGTCGAACGGCGCGGTGAGCTTGGTGCGCGCCAGATTGTCGGTGATCAGCCGCAGTTCAGCGTCTTCCTGGTCGCGCCGTGCGGCGGCGATCCCGGTGGTGGCCATGTCGCGCTTGCTGATGGCCTCGTCCATCTGGCGCTGCGCCTCGGCGCGGCGGGCCTCGTGGTCGGTGCGCTGCAACAGCAGGTCGCGGTCGTCGAGCCGCGCGAGCACGGTGCCGGTGGCAACGCGATCGCCAGGCCTTGCGTGGGCCTCGGCAAGGTAGCTGTCGAACGGCGAGACGATGGCGCGCTTGACCACGCCTTCCAGCGTGGCGCGGGCGTTGACATTGTAGTCGCCGCGGGCGAACGCCAGAAACAATACGGCAAGAACCGCGACCCCAGCCCAAACCTGGCGGCGGCGGGCGAGGGTGCCGTGCCAGCGACCCAACTCGGCGCGGCTCGCCTCGCGTGCATGGGCCGCAACACTTCGCTCAGCCCGCTGGCGCGTGGCGAAGGCCGGGGCCACGGCGCGGACCACACCCTGCCATTGGCCCATCTGCTGGGCCGTCGGTGGGGATCCGTCGCCTTCCACGGTGATGACGACATCGCCGTGCGGCGTGCATGCCACCGGCATCGAGATCGCCCAAGCCGATCCGTGCGAGCGCAGCAGGCGCTGATGCGCGCCGGTGGCCGCCATCTGATCGGCATCACCTGGACAGCAGATTGCCTGGCCCGCCTGCGCCGCCTCCTCCATGGCCGCGCGCAACGCGATCACGAAATCCGTCGGTGTCACCGCGAGCGACCCGCCAGAAGTTCCCAAAGGCTCCAGCCCAGCATGGCCGAAACGCGCACCGAGGCTAACGCGGGCGACATCCATGCGGCTCGCCAGCAGCGTGCAGGCCGCCTGGGTCGCGGCTGGGGTGGAAGCGTCCTGCAGCAGCAACTCAACGGCGGCAAGCCCGGTCTCGGCCACCCACGCGCCGCCATCCTCGCTGCGGCGATCGAGCAGGCGGGCGAACCAGCCAAGGCCCATCTGGATGATCCGC
Source organism: Rhodospirillales bacterium (assembly GCA_025352665.1). Classification (GTDB taxonomy): domain Bacteria; phylum Pseudomonadota; class Alphaproteobacteria; order Acetobacterales; family Acetobacteraceae; genus CAIQQQ01. The sequence continues at coordinate 15,410 of JANXSM010000119.1, forward strand.
AGCGTGGCATCGAGCTGGCTGGTGGCGCCGGCGGTGAGTTCCACGGCGACCGCGCCATCGAGCCGGTCGCCGGTCATGATCGGCACGACAAGCTGGCAGGGCGCGCCGGGAGAGTCGGAATTCTGCACGATCGGCCGGCGCATCTGCAAGCAACGCTCGGCGGCGCGCGAAAGCAGCAGGCTGGGCTCGTCGCCATAACGCCCGGCGCGGCCGAAGCGCTGGGCCGCCTCCTGGCGCATGGCGACGAAACCCGCGAGCACGATCCGTCCGTCCGCGGTCGGCACCTGCGCGGCGAAGGCCATATCGACCTGCGCTGCCACCAATGCCAGCCAGGCATTGACGAAAGACGGCAGGTCGGATGCGGCCAGCAGCACCCGCCAGGTCGCGGGATCGGCGAGCCGCTGGCGCGGGCCCGCCACATCCTGCGTGATCAAACTGCTCATAAGCCTGGGATGTTAGCCGAGCGGACCGTACTGCCGCTCATACTCGTCGATGCTGTTGGCCAGCATCTGCAGCAGCCGCTTGGCCGCGTGCGGATTGAGCAGGATACGGTCCGACAGTTCCACCGTCACCTCTTCCGAGGGCGCCATCCAGGCCTGGCTGGTCCCGAACAGCAGCATCACCTCCTCACGCGTGGTGGCGACGTTGCAGACATTGGCATAGGCGGAACGAAGCTTGCCGTCCTCCCACTTTATTTTGGTCTTGCCGACCATCGAGGTCTTGGGGGGCAGCGCGTCATCGGGGGGCATCAGCGTTTCCAGAGCGTTGTGGAGCGTACGGTATAGCGCCGATCAGGCCGCAATGGTTAGTCCCGGCAAAGCCTCTCGCGGCAGGTCGCCCCACATATCCAACACGAGATCGTAATCGTGATCCACCAGCGAGAGCAACGGGACCGTCGTGCTGCTGTGATCCTCGATCCACAGGCCAGTGGTCGTGTCGAGCACATAGGCGGTGATAACAGGCGCCGGATGGGCGCTCGCCGTGCCGATCAGGTTCGATCCGCCCAGCGAGGCCGCCAGGGCCGAGAGCCCGGTGCCGGAGGCAAGCGTCGCGGAGCCCGCGATGAGATGCATCGGGCCCGGCACCGGCGGTGCGTGTGCCACGGTGCCCGCTGCCGGGAAGTAGACGACCTCGGCCGAGGTGCCACCGGGAATTCCGGTTCCGGTGGGGCTCGCCACCGTATACCCCGGCGCATCGATGACCACGCCCGCTTCGGTGCCGGTCGTGATGGTCGAGTTGAAGCCGAACCCGCTGCCGAGGATGGAGACCACAAGCCCGGTATGGGTGACCGGGTTTTCCGCCACCACGCCGTAGCCGTCGGCCACCACCGCGGAGCCGCTGCCGGTCATGATCTTGTTGGCACCGGCGCCGTCGATCACCACCGCGGCGCTGTCGCCCACACTGATGACGTCGTTGCCACCGAACGGCGCATCGGGCCCGGTGACCGCGGCCACGTTCAGCAGGAACTGGCCGGAGGAGCGATGGCCGGCCACCACGGTGCCGCTGTCGCCCAGCACAATCTCGGTGAACTCGCTCAGCGCATGCAGCGCCGAGGCGTGGTCGTGGGTGGTGATCTGGTCGCTGCCGCTGCCGCCGATGATGATGGCCGAGCCATAGGCGTCGATCACATCGTCGCCGAAGGCTGAGATCGAGGGGATGTCCGGTGTGCCGCCGGTCGGCCCGCCCGTAACGGTGACGTATTGCAGGTCGTCTGAATACTGAACCTTGCCGGCGTGGCCCACGATGATGTCGTTGCCCAGGCGCACGTTGGTGCCGGTGCCCGCCGAGATCGTGTTGTAGCCGCGGCCGCCAAAGATGACGTTGTCGCCGTCGCCCGTGGTGATGGTGTTGTCGCCGCCGAAGAACAGCTCGTCGCGGGTCTGTGCCTCGATCACCACGTTGCCGCGCAGGCCGTCCCGCGTCACCGCGCCGCCGGCGCCGAAGATCACGCTGCCGCCGTTGCCGGTCGTGATCGCATTGTCGCCGCCACCGCCGACGATGATGTTGGAGCCGTTGCCCGCGGTGATGATGTCGCCCAGGAACACCAGCTGGCTGCCGTCCTGTGGCTGGCCGTAGCCGATCACATCCGGGTGCGCGCCGGTCGCATCGGCATGGTCAAGCCGATCGAAATGCAGCTCGCCGAGATGGCCGAGGATCACGTCGTTTCCGTTGCCGGCGGCGATCGTGTTCGCACCAGAGCCGCCGATCACCACGTCGGCTCCGTCGCCGACGGTGATCGTGTTATTGCCGGCAAAGTCTTCCTGGAAGGCGATGGTCTGCGCCGAGATCAGTTCAAATTGCCCGGAGCTGCGCATGCCGAGTGTGGCCGTGGCGGCCCCTCCGATGACAATTTCCGTCCAACGGTCGGATGGGATCGCCGTCGTGTTCTCGTGCGTGGTGACGGTGTTGTCGCCGCCGCCGGTGATAACAAGCGTGTTCTGGTAGGCGTTGATGATGTCATTGCCATTGAAGAACACGGACGGAATGACCTGATCGCCGGTGACGGTGATGCTGCTGTGGTCGTCGGCCCAGACAATGTGGCCGGCATGGCCGAGCACGATGTCATTGACGGGATCGAAGCCGAGTGTGGCGGTGCCGACCGTGATGGTGTTGGCACCAGCGCCGCCGAACACCACGTCGCTGCCGTTGCCGGTGGTGATCGTGTTGTTGCCGCCCACGGCGTCTTCGGTGGTCGTGGCCAGGCGCAGGTTGAACAGGCCCTGCGTGTTGTCGCGCGTGACCGCACCGGAGGCGCCGAACACGATGGCGTCGCCATCGCCCACTGTGATGATGTTGTCGCCACCGCCGCCCATGACGATGTCGCGCCCGTTGCCGGCGATGATGTACGAGGCGACAGGCCCCGGCCCGCCAGGGATCTGCAGGCCGGTGCCGTCCTGGCCATTGGTGAACGAGATCACATCCGGCGTGGCGCCCGAAAGGTCCGGCGCATACATGGCATCAAGGTTCACGGCGCCGAGATGGCCAAGAATGATGTCGTTGCCATTGCCCGCGGTGATCGAGGCGCCGCCGGCGCCGCCCATGACGATATCGTCGCCGCCGCCCACACTGATGCGGTTGAAGCCGCTGGTGTTCTCGAGCGTCAGCGTGGTCGTGGCCGTGTGGATCAGCAACTCCGCATTGGAGGCAAAGCTGAAGGTGGCGGCGGCATAGCCTGCCAGCACCGTCTCCGACCATTCCTGCGAGGCCTGGCCCGACAGCAGTTGATCATGCGTGGTGACGGTATTATTGCCGGCCCCGGTGATGATAAGCGCATTGCCGTAAGCGTCGATCGTGTCGTTGCCGGAAACCGCGCCCGGCGCATCGCCCACGACGGTGACGATACCGGTCGTGCCGTTGACGGACACGCTGCCGACATGGCCCAGGATGACCGCATCGCCCACCGGGCTGCCGGCCACGGCCTGATGGCCGGTGACGATGGTGTTGGAGCCGATGCCGCCGAACACATAGTCGCCGCCGTCGCCGACGGTGATGTGGTTGTTGCCACCGATGGTATCTTCGACCGTAGCCGCCGTGTGCAGCACGATGCCGCCGCGGAAGGCGTAGTCGAAATTCACCGTGCCGTTGGCGCCGAAAGCCACCACGGTGCGGTCGGTCGGGGTGATCGGCGGCAGCGCCTGGTTCACGTCGGTCACGCCGGCTGGCAGCACCGGGTTGCCGTAGTTGATCGTGTCCGTCGTGGTGATCGTGTTGTTGCCGCCGCCGCCCATGATGATGGCGTTCTGGCTAGCGGTGATGGTGTCGTCGCCGTTGCCGGCGGTTGCCCCATCGCGTCCGGTCACGGTCAATGTGGCGCCGTGGCTGGTGGCATCAATCGTGCCGTAATGGCCGATGATCACGTCCGAGCCGGTGCCGCCGTCGATCGTGTTGCTGCCGGCGCCGGCCATGATGACGTCGTTGCCACCGCCGCCGGAGATGCTGACGTTGCCGCCAGTTCCTTCGTCGGTGGTCTGTATGCTGACAAGATGTGCTGGCGCACTCACCGTGCTGACGGCGGCATCGCGGATGACGATGCCGTCGTGGCCCAGGATGATGTCGTTACCCGCACCGCCCGAGAGGGACGTGGCGCCGGCGTCGCCGATGATCACGTCGTTGCCGACGCCACCGGTGATCTTGGTGCCGCTGGCACCGCCTAGCGTGCCGCTGATGCTGTAGAGGCCATGCCCGTCGCCGCCGGCACTGCCGTCCACGCTGCCATTGCCGCCGATCAGGATATCGCCGCCGTTGCCGCCGATGATGACGTTGCTGCCGGCCCCGCCGATGACGATGTCGCCGCCGTTGCCCACGGTGATGTGGTTGTTGCCGCCGCCGGCAGCTGAGTCGTAGGCCCGGATCATGCCGCCATGGCCATCGAGCGTCACGACGCCGGTGGCGCCGAAGATCACGTCGTGGCCAGCGCCGCCGGTGATGCTGTTGTTGCCGGAGACACCGAAGATCACGTCGTTGCCGGAGCCGCCAGAAATGGTCGAGTTGCCGGTCGCAGTGCTTGGGGCGGAGTTGGCCGAGATCTGCGTGCCGCTGACTGTGTCTGTCGTGGTGTCAGACGCGTTGTGCGCACCGTGCCCGAAGATGACGTTGTTGCCGCTGCCCTGGACTTTGATGACGTTGGTGCCGTCGGCACCATAGATCACGTTGTGGCCGCTGCCGCCGTTGCCTGCGGTGATCACATCGCTGCCGCTGCCACCGTAGATGACGTTGTTGCCGTCGCCGACGCTGATCGTGTCGGACGCCGACGCCGTCGTGCCACCGGTGATGACGTTGTTGCCGGAGCCCGCGGTGATGATCGTCTTGCCGCTGTTGGAGGCGAAGATCTTGTTGTTGCCGTTGCCTGCCACGATGGTGGTGTCGGCCTGGGCTGCAGTGATCGTGTTGTTACCGTTGCCGAGATTGATCAGCGGATCGCCGACGACACCGCCGAGGCTGACCACGTTATTGCCGTCGCCGCCGGTGATCGTCACGTCCTTGGTAAAACCGTTGTCGAACTTCACGCTGCTGTTGCCGTCGCCGAGGTCGGCCACGATCTTGTTCACGCCCGTGTAGTTCTGCGTAATCCCGTTGGCGGTGACATCGACCGAGCCGTTGCTCTCCTGGCTGACTTCGTAGTTTTGATTTGGGTTGTTGGTGTTGGTGCCGGTTCCCTGCTGGTTCGAATGCGAACCCAGGTCCAACGTCAGCACGGTCGGGTCGCTGGTGTCACGGGTCGCGAGCGAAACCGGAGTTGATACCGTCGGATCGTAGCCGAACGAGAAGATCGTCGCGTTGTAGATGTCGTACGAGCCCGAATACAGCGTGATCTCGCCGATGAACAGATCGATGCCAACCCAGAAATACGCGAAAATGTCGACCGTCAGCGTACCGTGCACAACGAAGATGTCGAGCGGATCGGTGATCAGTTCATCGATCACGGTCGACAGCCGCACCTTGCCGGTGTGGCTGAAGTCGGCGAACTGGAAATCCACCTCGGCCGCGAGCGTGACACCGATGCCGGCCTTGACCAGCACCAGGTCGAGCCCGAGTTCGCCGGTGATGGAGGCGTGCAGGATGAGCTGTGGCCCCTGCGTATCGTCGATATACAGCCCATTGAAGAAATCGAGCGGGTTATGATCCGACATGAACTGGATGATGCCGGTCGTATCGTAGCCAAACGCCAGCCGGATGGTGGCGCCGATCGAGAAGATGATGTCGCCGCCGAGTTCCGCCACATGCGGAATGCCCAGGAAGGTGACGTGGATGTCTTTGGTGAAGGTGAAGTCGAAGGTCGGCAGCGTCCAATGCACCAGGTCGATGGTGGGGATCTGCCCTGTCAGCATCTGCAGGGCCGCCATCGGGCTGTGCAGGAACGGCAGGTCGAAGCTGCCGCCGGTGGAAGTGTGGCTTTTGTCGGTGTAGCTGCTCGGCCGCATCGTCTGCAGCTGGCCGCCGAGGTTGGAGCCGAGCCTGTTCAAATTGGCCGCCGGGTCCGTCGTCACGCTCGAAAGCGCGCCTGCGATATTGGCGGACTTCAGAGAGCCCGTGCCCAGCGGATCGACCGTGCCGCTGCCGATGTGTGTCGCACTCGCAGCGCCGCCGCTGCCGAACACGAAGTCGCCGAAATCTAGCATGATGTGCTGGCCGACCGGCAGGCTGTCGATGGTCTGCGCCAGATTGTCGAAGTCATCGATCATTGTGATGAAGGCGCGGGCCGAATGTGTGTCCACCCCAGCGGCGTCGGCGATGTCGAGCAGCGTGAGGCCGGGGATCAGGTCCGAAAGGCCGGGGATCGGCTTGTTCAGGAAGTCGAGGATCGGCCGGATCGGGCTGATCACCTTGTCGATGTCGTCGATGATCGGCTTGAGGAAGCCGGTCAGGAACGACCCAAGATCGACCTGCACGTTGAGCAGGCTGATCGGCGTGGTGACACCGTTGTTGTAATGCGTGCCGCCGTCATGCGTCAGTTGGTAGTCGGTGGCCTTGGTGAAAAGCTTCTCGTAGCCGTAGGCGAACACGAACTCGGCCGAGACCGAAGGCAGCACGGCGGTGCTGAGGTCGGCCGACAGCATCAGGTCGATGTTGAGCGCCGCCACGATCTGGGCGTTGATCACGGTGGTTTTGCTGAATTCGCGGAAGAACAGCATGCCCGTCGTCTCGGCCGGGCCGATGTCGACGAACAGATCGCCCTTGAACGTCGTGCCGCTGAGACCGACCGAGGCCATCATCCGCAGGAAGCCGAGATTGAACCCGATCGGCTGCGGCGTCAGCAGGCTCACGGCGATGCTGATATCGAGCGCGTGGACCGCTGCGAAATTGATCGTCGCAATGCCGGTCGTGTTGTTCGGCGTGACCGTGATGCGCTCAGCCTGGCTGCCGGCGCCGTTGGTGAACTCACCGGTGTCGTAGACGAAGAAGCCGCCGTGGGCGCCCGCCGCATAGCCGAAGCCGAGCGAGACATGCAGCGTGGCCGTGAACTTCGCCGTGGCGCCTGCGATGTTCAGGCCGAGGCCGGGGATGCCGAGATCAGACGACACCGACACGCTGGTGTTCACCAGTGTGTCGTCGAACTTCCAGAAGAACGCCAGGACCGTCGGATGGGCGATGTCGTCGATATAGGAGGTGATCGTGCCGGGCAGGTGCAAAATGTTGCTCAGCACATACTGCAGGCCCTGGGTCACGATGTTCTGCGTCGTCACCGGCTGGCCGGGATGATCGGCTTCGAAATCGCTGAGCAGGGTGTTGAGTTCGCCGATGACGGCGCTGTGCAACGTTGAGAAGAAATCGCCTACAGGTGCCAGCACATGGCCGACCAGCGGCAGGTCCACGCCGTAGATCTGCTGCGCCAAGCCGCCGTCGAGCAAGCCGAGGAACTGGTCGAGGCCTGCGATCAGAGTTTTCGGATCGTTGAGGATGCTGGAGATCGAGAAATTATCGAGGTTCAGCGCCGCGCTCGGCACCACCGCGCGGGTCGCGAGGCCCGACGGGCCATTGACGCCGAACAGATTGTTGATCTTGAGCGTGATGGCGCCTGCATCCGTGCCGAACACCTGCACGGGCAGATTGACGTTCACAGCTGCATTGGCCGTGGCGGTCACATGCAGCGAACCCAGGTGTGAAAAGCCGAATGACGTCTTGCTGGTGCCGTCCGAAAGCCCGACCAGGAATTCCGCCGGGTCGGTGATGCCGTTGCCGGCGTGGAAGCCCGCGTTATTGGCGGAAACCTTGCCCAGATCCTTGCCGAACGTGGCGGTGCCGCCGACGATCGATGCGGTGAGCGGGCCGATACCGACGCTGAAGTTGAGGTTGGTGCCGACAATGCCGACATGGGCGGTGAGGCCGGTCTGCTCGACGCCGTTGACCACGCCGGTCTCCAGCATGAACCGATCGGACTGGCTGGCCGATTCCTCGAGCTTGCCTGAGATCACGCGCGGGCTGGCGCCACCGGCGGTCGCCGTGTCGCTGCCGAGACCAAGGTCGAGCGCGATATGCGAGCCGTTCAGCGAGGTGATGGTAAACACGGCACTTGGCGCCACGGCGGTGCTGCCGATGTCAGCGAGCGCAAACACGTGGTTGACGTGGCCAGAGGTCTGACCCAACGCGTCGTCGCGGATGACGAACATAAGCTGGTTGCCGCTCTTCACCACGCTGACGAGCTCGGCCAGCGAAATCGGCTTGCCCGAGGCGGTCGGCGAGAACGAGCCCGGCAGATTGACCCCGGCATTGGCCATGGCGTGGGCGTCCACCATCGTGCCGGAAATGGCGGCGCGCAGGGCGGAACCGAAGCTTGCGAGGGTGCGGCCGGCATCCGCGGCCAGGTCGACCTCAGTGATCACGCCTGCGATGTTGACGTTGAAGCTATAGGCTTTGGTTGCGTCGAAATTGCTCGGCAGGCTGGCCGTGATGGTGCTGGTGGTGTGCGGCCCGGCATCGACCGCAGCGATACCGGACAGGCCCAACGCACTGAGGCCCTGGGTAGCGGGGCTTGTGGTGTCGGTGAAGCTGATGCCGCCGGTGGCCGCATCGTAGACCGCGAAGTTTGCGACATTCGCTGCCGCATTGATCGTCGAGATCAGCTGCGAAACGGTGGCTTTGGCGCCGAGTGCGCCGATGTTGACGGCGAAGGTGGTGCCGTTGGCCAAGGTGAATTGCAGATCGTTCTGTCCGGCGGCGTCGGTGCGCAGGCCCTTGCCGGCATTCAGCGCCGACAGCTTGTCGGATGTGGCGGCCGCCGTTGAAGGCGCCTGCAGATTGATCCCGAAGGTGAGCGCCACGGTGGCGGACGCGGTGACCTGCAGGCTGCCGCTGGCGCCCAGGCTTGCGACGGTGCCGAGTTGGTTGACCAGATCGGTCAGCGCGCCACCGTCGGAGCCGAGGAAGGTGGCGAGATCGGTGAGGTTCAGGTTGAACGGCAGCGAAACATTGGCAGCCGTCGGCGTGTAGTGCAGCCCGACCTGGATCTGTGTCGCCGCCGGATCGATGGTCAGCGACAGATAGTCACCGCCGAGCGCGTGGTTGATGTCGGTCGCGATGGTGTTCAGCGCTGCCGACGGGTCGGCCTGCGCCGCCGCCAGCGCGTTCACCATGTTCTGCGCAAGCGTCAGGATATCGTCGATGCTGAGGTTGATCAGCGGCAGCTTCTCGGCGGCAAACGAGCTGTCCAGCAGGTTGAAGACTGTTTGAATGCCGGAAAGAATATCGGCGACCGACAGATTGGCCGAGAAGTGTTGCACGTCGATATGCGGGTGCGGAACGTGCAGCGCGCTCAGCAGATCCTGCGGATCGGCCATCGAGACGGTGATGGTCGGCGGCGTCGGCAGGTGGATTTCGCTGCCGAGGGCGAACACATGGACGTTGGTGATGTCGAGTTCGGCGAACGGCAGGCCCGGCCGGCCGGACGCGAGATTGAATGTCCAGTAATTGCCGAAATTGCCGTCGATCAGCGAGTTCTGCAGATCGGCAAAGGTCACAACCGTGGGATCGGCCGCCGCTTCGTTGTTGAGGAACAGCGAAGCCGTCAGCGAAACATAGAATACGCTAGGTGTGGCAGTGAACGAGAACGGTCCGAGGTTGCCGCTGATCGTGATGGGGTGGCTGAGGTCTGTCGGTACCACCGAGACGTCCAGCGTCGCCGAGATGCCGGTGTTGTGGAAGCTCAGCCTGTCCAGGATCGAGGGCGCATGGATGTCGACCGCAGCGGAGTTGGTGGAGGGGGTGAATATGCCGCTGAAATCGAGCCCGATCGTGAGGTTCGCAATGACCGAGGACGTCACCAGCAGGATCGCGTTGCTGATGGCGAGACCACCGACCGAGCCGAAATCCAGGCTGGTAGAGAACGGCACGTTGGCCGAGATCAGGTTGTCGAACTCCTTGGAGATCGACCAGGTGATCTCGTGGCTCGCGGCGTCATAACCGAAGCCAAGGCCGGTGAGCAGCGCCGTCGCCTGGTCGGCGGCCGTCACCGCAGCCCCATAGGCTGCGGTGTTCTGCAGACCCAAGGCGTCGGCCAGCTGCATGCCGAAGCTGCGCAGATCCGAGAACACGGTGGCGCCGCCGGGGCTGGTGACCGTGATCGTCGAGTAGGCGTGGTTGAATTTCGCCTGCGGGTCGCTCGACGACCTCGTGGTCGCGGGGTCGGTAAGCTGCAGTTCGACATGGCCGCTCACGTTCGTCGCGACGACATAGCCGTACAGCGAGCTGCTCTTGAGCGCCTGGTTCAATGCGGTGACCAGATTGTCAACCGTTTGGATGGCCGCAACATGGCCATTGGTGTCGATGTAGGTGCTGCCGATGGTGATATTCGAATTGATGCTGTGTACGGCCGTGCCGTCATCGAGCGTGATATGCAGTCCGGTCGACACCGGCAGGTTCGCGAGATTCTGCGGCGCGGTGCCGTCAAGCAGCTTGGCCGAAGTGGTGTTGTTGGCCGAAACCGTCGAGGTGAAGCCGAGTGCACTGGAGGCCGCAACACCGGCGATCTGCAGGGTGGTCAGCACATGGCCGGTATCGACCAGCGAGAGCGACAGGTCGCCGCCGCGGTCGAACGCCTGCACCAGGCCGTTCAGGCCGGTCTTGGCGATCGCCTGGTTGACCGAGGTGACGAGATCGTCGACCGACTGGATGCCGGTCGCCACGTTCTGGCTGTTCAGATAGGTCTTGCCGATCGCAAGCGTCACGTCCTGGTTGTGTTTTAGCGTGACGGTGTCGCCCTGCGTCACGATGTGCAGTGTGGTAAGGGCGGTCAGATGCGTGAGATCCGGCGTGGTGCCGGTCAAGGTCACAGCATTGGTCTGGTTCTCAGCGAAACCGACGATGCCCGCGACCGAGTGCAGCGGATTGATTACCTCGGCCTGGAACTTGGAGGCGAGGTCGAGCATGCCGCCAATGGTGAGGTCGGTGTATGGAATCGTGATGTTCAACGCCGACACGCCGGCGATATGGCCGAGGTAGTTGTCGACCTGCTGCAGCGTGGAAACCAGATCAGCGACCGAATAGCGGTTGAAATTGGAGATGTCGAAGCTGGGATCGCCCATCGCGACGGCGAAGGCGGATTTCACGCTGGAAACGTCGACGGTGAAATTTCCCTCGCCCGCCTGGCCGTCGATCAGCACATGCATGGTGGCGCTGATGGCGGGAATGCCGGGAATGGTGTTGTCTGCCGTGAGCGTCAGGGGCAGGTCGAACAGCACCGAGCCCGGGCCGCTACCGCTTTCCAAGGACACATGGGTGGTGACGGCGGGTGCCGTGCCGGCCTCGATGCTTGTTCCGGTCAGTGAGCCGGTCAGCCCGAATCCGATGGTGGCGCCGACGTCCAGCGTGATCGGCGCGGCGGTGGTTCCGCCTGCGGTCAGCGTCAGCAGGCCCAGATCGACGGTGGCGCCGGTGACATTGGCCGTGGCATGCACGGCGACGGTGAAGGCGGAGTTCGAATCGGTGGCATCGGTCAGATGCGGCGTGACGCTGAACGCCGACGACGCCGGGCTGATGTCTGCCGAACTGGTGATGCCAACGTCGAAGTTGAAGCTGAGCTTGCTTTCCAGCGAGCCCGAGACCTGCGGCAGATGGATGCCATAGGTTGCCCCGGCCGCGCCAAAATTCAGGCTGAAGGGCGTGGTTTGGTCGGTGTTGACGGCGAAGGTCAGCTTCAGATCGCCGTTGGCGGAGTTGTCCGTCACCGTCACGGTGTTGCCGGCGGCATTGTTGAAGTCGTGGTTGATCTGGGTCTGGATCGTGCTTGCAAGCGTTGTGGAATCGGTCGGCGCGGTGGCGGAGATCACTTCAGCAAGCGGCTGCACGATGGTGCCGGTGAAGGTGTTCGACAGACCGGCGAGCGTGCCGATGTTATGCGTGTCACCTATCGCCACACCCGGCAACGCGTGGCTCAGGGCCTGCTGCGTTTCCACCGCGGTGGAGAGCAGTGTCGCGAAATGCGTTAGATCGTCGTGCAGCAGCTGCACGGCATGGGCGCTGACCGAAACCGACAGCAGCAGCCGCGGCTCCATCGCCTCGATGATGAGGTTTGACTCGGCGGGGGCTGGGGTGCGGACACGCCCGGAGCCCTGACCGCGCGGGAACACCGGGCCAGCCGGGCCGCTCTGCGGACCCTTGCGCCTGCGAAACCGGCTCAGCATGGTACGCAACGAGTGCGATGGTCTGTCATCCAGCCCTCCATGGCGTCCTGCCTCTCTGTCACCCTCGTGGCCCGATCAATGGCCCCAGGTGAGGTGCGGCAGGATCTGCGCCGACGTGGGCGTGGTGACGCCGAACAGATCGAGCGTGGCACCGCCGTGGGCGCCCGTCAGCGTCACCAGGGCCTCGCCGGCCGCACCGCCCGCCAACACAGTGACATGCGTACCGAGGGAGGCAAATTCGCCGGCCGTGAAGAACTGCGACACGTCGATCTTGTCGCTGCCGGCCATCTGGAAGTCATTGATCACCGAGTTGCCGCCGTGGGCAGCCACCACATAGGCATCGCTGCCGGTGCCGCCGTGCACCGTGGTCAGATGGCCGCCTGTGGATGAGCCGAGGAACACGGTGTTGGAGGAACCACCGAGGAAAACAAAGAAGTCAGCCGCGGTGCCGGCAGTGTTGCCAAGGCTCACTGTCGCCATCCCGGCGTTGGACACACCGGTGTTCGGCAGCGCTGCCGCGCTGCTTGGGTTGTTGACGCCGCCAGTTGTAGCGGTGGCGAAGATCACGGCGGTGCCATTGCCTACTGTGATGGTGTCGCCGAAGCCGCCGGCCAGGATGTAGTTGTTACCGTCACCCGCCGTCACCACTTCGCCGCCCACCGGGCCTGCGTTGATGAAGTTGAAACCGGGCCCCGTGTTGTTGCCGACGGTCACCTGGTTGTTGGCGCCGTCGAGCACAATCGTTTGCGTGCCGTCACCGGTCTTGACGACATTGCCGCCGCCTGAGCCCGGCTGGAAGATCACGTTGTTGCCGTTCCCGACAATGATCGTGTTCTGGTAGCCGGAAAAGCTGATCGAGTTGTTACCGTTTCCGAACGACACATCGAGTGTGCCGGCCGAACCGTCGATCGTGTGGCTGCCGATACCGGCATTGATGGTGTTGCCGTATCCGCGCAGATGCGAGGTAAGGTCGCCGTTGCCCTTGGTGATCGTGGTGGCACCGTCGCCGCCGGTCACCACATCCGAGGAAGTCGGGCTCAGGATCAGCGTGTTGTTGAAACCCGTGAGTGTAACGACGTTGTCGCCGACCGAGCCGCCGTAGGTCGTGGCGTTCCCGTAGGTCGGGCCGGTGATGTAGTTGATGATGTTGTTGACGGTGATGTTGGCGTGCTTGGTGATCGTGTCACCCCACTGGTCGCTGACCGTGTAGGTGAAGCTGTCGACCACGCTGCCGAACGATGGCAGGTTGTAGCTGCCGTTCGCCGTGTAGACCAGCGTGCCGTCAGAGGCGAGTGACAGCGTGCCCTTGGCGCCGGTGGTGCTCAGTGACAGCACATCGACTGTAAGGCCGGGGGTAACGGAGCCGACCGCGAGTGTCTTGCCCACGGTGACGTTGCCGGTCACATCGAGGGCGGCTGGGCCGGGGTCTACGGTGACATGCCCGGTGCCGGTTTGCTTCACATCGTTGTACTGGTCGGACACGAGATAGGTGAAAGTGTCGGCCGTCTGCACCGTGGAATTCGGGGCTGTGTAGGTGAGCCTCGACGGACCCGGGGTCGGTGAGGAGGCGCTCTCCGTGCCCAGCGTGGCGGTGCCGGTGCTGAACTTCAGCGTATCACCGGCAAGACCGGGGGTGGCGCCGGCGGCCGGCAGTGTTACGACATACGCCAGTCCGTGGCCCACAATGAGATTCGGCAGCGTGCCGATGCTGGGGCCGTTGTCGAGTTGCACCAGGGCCGTACTGGTTGCAGTCGCGTCGTTGTACTGGTCCTTCACCGTGTAGCTGAAGGTGTCTGCCAGGTTCTGGCCTGTCACGGTGGCGGTGTAGTTTACGTCATACACGCCGTTTGTCTGCACCGAGCCGAGCGTGACGGTGCCGCCCGTGGCGGTCGCGGCAATGCTCAGCGTGTCCGTAGCGTAGCCTGCCTGCACCGTTCCCAGCTTGATGACTTGGCCGATCTCAATCGTACCAGTGGGCACATTGGTTCCAGGCTGCAGCGCCGTGATCTTTGGCCCGGCATCGAGTGCTACCGTGACACCCGCGACCGGCGCCACGTCGTTGTATTGGTCAGTCACCGTATAAGCGAAATGGTCGATGTGCGAGGTCGCAACCACGGCTGGCGCCTGGTACAGCACCGCAACCTGGCCGTTCACTCCCACAACTGTGCCCAGCGTGACCTTGCCGGCCGCATTGCTCGAGACATGCAGCGTGTCACCGACGATGCCGGGCGTGACGGTGCCGATCTGGATGAACTGGCTTGCCTCAACCGTGCCGGGGGGGGCGAGGAAGGCGGCCACGATCGGACCGCGATCGAGTTGAACGGCCGCAATGGCGCTGGCGATATCGGGGGCGTTGAGGTGATTGGTATCGACGATCTTGAAGCCAACATTGTCGATCACACTGACGGAAATAGGGTTCGTCGGGTCCGGGTAAAGGGTGCCGGGCGCCAGATACATCACGTCGTGCGAGCCATCGAGCTTTAGCCCGCCCAGGCTGACCGTTCCGCTTCCTTTGGTCTCAGTCAGCACCAATGTGTCGCCGGGCTGGAAGCCCAGCACGTTGCCGATGATCGTCGTCTGGCCTTGCTCAACCGTGCCGGGGGAGGCCACGGTAATCACGGGCACGAACGCGTTGTCAGCAAAATTCAGGATGTTCGCGCGGAGCGCCTCGGCCTGTGTCAGAGGAAGATCGTATTTTGGGTCGCTCATCGAGCCGAATACGACCATGCCGGTTCCGTATTTCTCGTAGCCCAGCACCGATCCCGATGTGCCGTTGATCAACGAGACAAAGTTGGAGCCTTGCGCCGCGACGAGGTAGTCGTTGGCGAAATATCCGCCGGTGAAGCTTGTCACGGTGGCACCGCCCGGACCTTGGAACACACTGCTGGAAGGTATGACCGCGGTGGCACTGGCGGAGTAGCCGTGCTTGAGCGTGATCCCAAAGCCCAGGGTCTGGTCCGCCGTGTCGTAGCGCGAGGCATTGAGGAAGAGAATGCCGCCGTTGAACACATAGGTCTGAAGCGCCGAGATGTTGGCGGACACATAGGCGTCGAAAGCCGTACTGTCCTGATATCCGCCATCAATGTAGAGAAGTGTGTTGCTGGCATCGATCGCGGCGGTCGAATATCCCTGGTACTTTGTCCAGTGTGTGGATGAAGTGGAGTTCACCCCAAACGATGTGTTCATTGCCGCATCAGGCGAACCCAGGTCGGATGGCTTCACGTACCAGGGATCGGTCGAGCCGGTCATGTAGACGATTGAGCCAGCCATTTTGCAGTCCCCTGGCAACGTCTACAGTCCAGACGTTTGTTGCGGCATCGCGCCGACGAGGCGCACGAAGTCCATCACGCGTTAACTAGTGTTAAATTATCCTGAGAAAACCTTGCAAGTCCAGTTCATTTTCGAGTGTAAATTTTCATTTTTAAGATTGTTTTGTTAGTGCTGCGTCATGGGCTGGTGGTTCGCCCGCTCAAACCGGTAAAATGCCGCAATGTCAGACTGGCTCGACCCGCACCCGTCCCCCGAAACCGTCATCGCCGATGCCGCTCGCCTGCACCAGGAGGGACGCGGAGAAGCCGCGCGGGCGCCGCTGCAGCGCGCCATGGCCACGCATCCCAACCACGCAGCACTGCACAACGCGCTCGGCGTCGCCCACGCCACCGCGGGGTCGTTCGATCTCGCCTGGCGCTGCTACATGCAGGCGGCCCGCCTGGCGCCGGAGGAAGCCGGCATCTGGACCAACGCCGGTAACGCCGCAACCCGGCTCGGGCGCCATGCCACGGCCTTGGCCTGCCATCGCGTCGCCCTCGAACGCGCGCCGCTCGACGGCGGATTTCACTACAATCTCGGCATCGCCCTCGCCGCGGCCGGCCAGCACCCCCAAGCCGTCGGCGCTTTCACCCGCGCCTTGCAGCTTTTGCCCAACCACCGCATGGCTCGCTGGGACCGTGCCCTCAGCCTGCTCGCCCTAGGCAACTATCCCGCAGGCTTTGCCGACTACGAATCCCGCTTGGCCAACGCCCTGGTGCCCGCTCGCGAACTGCCGGGGCAGCGTTGGGACGGCACACCTTACGCGGGGAAGCACTTGCTGATCCTCGCCGAGCAGGGGTTCGGCGACATGATTTGGGTGGCGCGCTACCTCCCGATGGCCAAGGCCCTCGGTGGCAAACTCACGGTTGAATGCCGCCGCCCCTTGGTGCGGCTGATCGAAAGCCAGGGCATCGCCGATCGCGTTCTGTGCAACGGGGACCCGCTCCCCAACGCTGACCTACACATCCACCAGGGCAGCCTGCCCGGGCTTTTCACCGCCGATGCAGCAGCCATTCCATCGACGCCTTACCTCACCGTCCAGGCCAGCTGGTGCCAGGCCGCCCGTGCCAGGCTCGGCTCGCCCGATGGCCAACTCCGCGTCGGCATCGTCTGGTCCGGCAGCGCTGCCTTCGCCCGCAACGACCAACGCGCCCAGCCGCTCAGCCGCTTCATCGCAGCCTTTGCCCTCCCCAATGTCCGGCTCTACAGCCTTCAACTTGGCCCGCAGCAGGACGAACGAACCGCCAGCGACGAGATCATCGACCTGGCCCCCGATATCAGGGACTTCGCTGACACCGCCGGCCTGATCGCGGAACTCGACCTGATCGTCATGACCGACACCGCCGTCGCCCACCTCGCTGGCGCTCTCGGCAAACCCGTCTGGCTGCTCGTCGGTCCTAACCCACACTTCCTCTGGCACAAAACCAGCCTGTGGTACCCCAGCATCCGCGTCTTTGCCTGCCGCCACGAAAATGACTGGGCTCACCCGTTCGACGAAGCAACCAGCGCCATGTTGGAGATGGCGCTGAGGAAGTAAGCGCCGGGCGCGGCCCGGACCCGCCAGGGGCCGAGCCCCTGGACTTCTGCTTTTTGAAGGCATTCCTGATATGAGAAAGGGGTCATACCCGCGGGTCGTAACGACC
>JANXSM010000077.1 GCA_025352665.1 Rhodospirillales bacterium
CCGACTGCGGCAGGTCCATGCACAGGAAGTGGATCTTCTGACGCACGCCGCCGATCACGCCGATCGCCTCGCCAAAATCCACCTGCGCATGGCCCGGCGGGTCTGCCAGCGGCACGAACGTCTCGCGGCCCCGCGCACGGCAGAGCCGGACATGGTCCTTCACCACCGTGTAGCCGCCGGCAAAGCCATGCTCATCGCGCAGCCGTTCGAAGATCCGCTTGGCCGTATGCTGTTGCTTCACCGGCGCTGTCTGGTCTGCTTCCAGGATCGCGTCGATCACTGGCAGCACAGTACACCCAGCTTCGGCTTTGCCGCAGGCTCCTTGCGCGTATATCCCGGCGGCAGAGAGAACCGGCACATCTTGGCCACCGTCTCTCGGTTTAACCCAAAAACCCGCGCCGCTTCGCGACGGCTATGACCCTCGACGAAAACAAAGCGCCGAACAGCGGCATAGCTCTCCACGGCAAACACCCCCGACCGCTCCCAAAAGGAGAAGCCTTACCAATGGCCGGATTTTACTCCACCACGCTCAGCACACCGCCGGCGTTCCAATGGCCTGGTTTGTCACCGGCGCATCCAGAATGTCGAGGCCTTTGGTGGTCGCCTCGATCCGCGCAGCCACACGCCGCTCGCAGCGCCAGGATCTGGCGCCGTAGCGCGTCTCGACATAGCGGCGGACGACCGGCATTTGCGCCTCGGCGCGGCGAACCCGCACATCGTCGGCGTCTGGTTCTACCAAACGATCGAGCACCTTGTTGCCCGGCAGGCCCAAGATGTAATTCACGCCCTGGGCCTCGCACCACGCCATCACCTCGGGACGACCATAATGGCCATCGCCGCGAATGGTCAGCCTGGTGTTCGGCCAATGCATGCGGATCCTACGGACCAGGCGGCGCAGATGGCTGCGAACTTCCGCGCCGGACGGCGTTGTTCCGGGACGCAGCAGCATCGCCACCGGACGCGACGTTGCGGTGTCGTAGACGTGGATCGGCAGGAAGCAGCGTTTGTCATAGTGGGCGTTGACCAGTGCAAGTTGCTGGTGCCCATGCGCAACGTCGACGGTGTCGTCGATATCGAGCGTGACGGCGACGGGCGGACGCGGATAGCTGGCGCAATACAGATCGACCAAGGCATAGGTCAGGCGGATCGTCTCGCACAGATCCGGTGCATTTTCCCAGCGCGACACGGTCGGCTGTGAGCACAGATCGGCTCCGCTGTCGGGCAAATGCCCGCAGGCGAGCTTGAAGCCGAGATCGGTGCGCAGATGATCGAGGTCATCCCCATCCTCATAGCCGCACGCAATGACGAGTATCCGCGCCCGCAGAATGTCAGCGACGCTGTGGGTGACGAACGCCGGGTTGCGCCGGTCGGCGATCAACCGGGCCAGCTTGGCTGCGATGCCGAGGCGAGTTTCAATGGCAGCGAACAGCATGACGCCGCCATCGGAGGTCATGCGTCCACCGTCGAACGCGGCGGTAACTTTCTTGCGCTGGACCGATGGCAATGAGAACGGGAGCGGAGTATTTCCGAGCATGGCGGGTGTGGCAGCCTCCGAGCAGGCAGAGATTGGCGTCGACACCCAAGTTTCTGCTTCTAATCAGACGCTTACGCTACATCCGCCAGCGAATCTCTGGCATGCCGTGAATAAGATGGGCTAAGGAGTTTTCCTTGGGGGCTCACCCGTCAATTCCGCCAGAACCTCTGCCGTGTGCTCGCCTAGGCGAGGAGGTGGCTGGCGCAGGCTTCCCGGAGAGACCGCAAAATGCGGCACTACGGCGGGCGTGACGCACGCCCCCTCAGTGGGATGATTATAATCGACCCAGAACCCGCTCTCTCGTAAATACGGGTCGCGATAAGCATCGGCCAACGAGTTGATCTGGGCGTTCGGTAGATCGGCCTGATCGAACACTTGGCGCCAATGCTGGGTCGGGTGTTGAATGACGATACTGCCCAAAATACGATACAATTCGGGAAAGTTCGACGCACGTTGCTTCATCGTGGCGAAACGCACATCCTGCTTCAGGTCGTTCAAGTGTAGGGCGTCAAACACCGTTTGCCACTGCAGGTCACTGATTGCGCAGAGTGCGATATGACCGTCTGCTGTCTGTAACGGGCGGGAGTTGAACAGCCGGGGATATCCTAGTATCGGATCCTGCCGCTGATGTACGCCTTCCCACAGATGTTCGGACATCAGAAACGACACCGTGGTTTCGAGCATCGGGACGTAAAGTTCCTGACCCTGACCGGTCTTCTCCCTATGGTACAGCGCCATGCCCACGGCCGAGGCCAGCACCGTCCCAGCCAGCTTGTCGACTACGATGGTGGGAACGTAACGGGCCTCGCCGGTCACGGAGCGTACAATGCCGACCAGGCCGCTTTCACCCTGGATGACGTCGTCATAGGCGGGAAGGTTGGCTTTGGGGCCGTCCTGGCGGTAGCCGCAGCCGAAGCCGTAGATGATGCGCGGGTTACGGGCCGAGACGGCGGCATAGCTTATGCCAAGTCGTTCCGCGGCTGTCGCGCGCATACTGTGGATGAAGACATCAGCCGTTTCTACAAGTTGCATGAGCGTTTCAAGGTCGTTCGCGGCCTTGAGGTTCAGGACGATGCTGCGCTTATTACGATTGTTGGACATGAACAACGCCGACATGCCCTCGTTGCGAAACGGGCCGTTATGCCGATTGTGGTCGCCGGAAGGGGTCTCGACCTTGATCACGTCGGCGCCCATGTCGCCCAGAATCTGCGTCGCGTAGGGCCCCAGCACGTTGATGGTGAGGTCGATAACCCTGACGCCAGTCAGCGGTCCGCTCATCCAAACGCCGCTTCACGGGTCTGGTGCCATCCGATGTCCATTGTGTTCTCCCCATGCCCGTTTGAGCGGCGTGAGCAATGAGTTAAAAATTCATCGTAGGGAACGACGGACTTCATATAGACCATAAGGCGCGGTGATAGTCTGGCGTCACCGACTTACGGGCAATGAGATTGGCAAAGTCACGTGGGGGCAGAAGATCTTGATGAAGGCGATGGCGTGTGGGCTGATTGCCTTGCGGCGATTGACCATGACGCTGGTGATGCTGGGCGGGAACAGGATGGGGTTGGTGATCACCCGCAAATCCGGATTGGTGAGCGGGTCGACCGTCATTTCCGGCAACACTGAAACGCCCAGTCCTTCCGCGACATAGGCCTTGATCACGTCGGCATCGATGGCGCTCAGCCTGACCCGCGGCACGGTGCCGTTGCGGGCAAAGGTTTCGAGTATGAGTCGGCGGGTGGGGATTGCTTCGTGGTAGGTGATCAGGTCGTAGCGCGCCAAATCGGCGAATCGTATCTGCTCCACCGCCAGCAGCGGATGTCCGACCGGCACCACAACGACACGACGGCTTTCATGACAAGGCAGCATGATCACCTCGTCGCGGCTGCGCTCAGCAGTGGCCGTGGTAATCGCCAGGTCGACCTCGCCGTCCAACACCAGATCCAGCATGCGGTTCTGCGCATCGTGCCTGACTGTGAGGTGCATGTCGGGATAGGCTTCGGCAAAACGTCGCAGCGCTTGCGGCATCAGGTAGCGTGCCTGGGTGTGCGAGGTGGTGATGGTCAATTGGCTGCGATTCTTCCGCTCCGCCGCCTTGGAGATGGAATAGACGCAGTCGACGTTAAACAATGCCGCTTCGGCATGTTCCAAAACACCCTGTCCGCGCGCGGTGATTCCGGTGAGGCGGTTCTTGTCTCGCAGGAAGATGGCGACCCCGAGCTCCTGCTCCAACGCGATGACCTGTTGGCTCACCCCCGGCTGAGATGTGTTCAGCAGCTTGGCGGCCTTGGAGATGCTCAGCCCGTTCCGGGCGATCTCTCGGACATATTGCAGCTGCCGCAGGTTCATGGCGAGCTTACTCTCATCCCACTTGCTCCGGATCTTGGTGCCCAGATCAGTCGCTGTCCATCTTAAAACGATAAGCACGGACTATAGCAAATAACATAATCCTATTATCGCTCGAAACGCGCGCCGTCTACTTGTAGCCCAAGGGAGACGACCGAATGAGGCATATAAGAGACCGGCAGGCGGGGCGCGGCGGGGCATCGATCGAGGCAGCCGCGGCATGACCGTTTTCGGAACGCCGGAGAGCCGTGCTGCGGCCGAGCAGCAAGTGCTGCTCGATGTGAATCCCGTAACGGGGATCGCGACGGTGACGCTGAACCGCCCCGAAAAGCACAATGCGCTGACCGTTCCGATGCGGGCACGTTTGGCAAAGCTGCTCTGGCAGCTGAACGAACAGCCGGCAATCCGGGTGATCCTGATACGCGGTGAGGGCAAGTCGTTGTCGAGCGGTGCCGAGATCAACGAGGATTGGGGGCAACGCGCACCGGGCAAGAAACGCTACACGCTCACCGATGCGACCCGCTACGGCAGCGACATGACCTGGGGGCGGCAAGGTTTCGCGCAGGCGCTCACCCGCAGCGACAAGATCACCATCATCCAGATCCAGGGCTATTGCGTGGCCCTGTCATATTTCACCCTCGCGACCAAATGCGATCTGGTTGTGGTCAGCGAGGATGCCAAGCTGGGCGCGCTCGAAGGCCGCTTTCTGGGCCCGGCCGGTGCGGTTTCATCGATCCATCTCAACCGCATCCTGGGCCTGCGGCGCGCCCGCAGGCTCGGTTACACCGCCGACCCCATGTCGGGCGAGCAGGCTCTCGCCGGAGGCCTGGCGACGCTCTGTGTGCCGCCGGACCGGCTCGAGGCGGAGACGCTCCGACTGGCCCACGAGGTCGCCGCGCAGCCCGCGGCTTCGCTGCGTTACATCAAGCTGCGCGTCCGGGTCGGCGAGGCGCTGTTGGGGGCGAGCGTGCCCACCATGACGGGATTGCTGTTCTCCCACTTTCTGCGCCCCGGCGAAGACGAGCTTAGCTTTTGGAAGAAGGTCAGGCAGGGCGGTGTCAGTTCCGCGTTGAAAGAGGACAAGTCGCGCCGTGAAGAGGTTGCCGGCGCGGAGCGGGGGGCCGGGGCATGATCGACATCGCAGTCGAGGGCGGTATCGCCACGGTCACCGTGCCGGAGCTCGCTCGGTTGAGTGATCACGATACGGCGCTGGCTGGGGCGCTGCGCGATGCGATCCGGGCGTTTGACGATCGCGACGACATTAAGGTCCTACTGTTAATCAGTTCCGGCGCCGATTTCTGTCCCCGGAAGGCTACGATCGGCGCGCCGTTCAACGGTGGCCCATCGCGCGCAGAGTGGCTCAGCGTGTTCGCGTCGGCCAGCGGGCTGTACCAGACCTGGTGCTTCTCTCGGAAGGTCACGGTGGCGGTCGTGCAGGGGCAATGCACCGGCGCTGGCACAATCCTGACCTTGCTGGCCGATTTGTCGATCGCCACGACGGAGGCGAAGTTCGAGTCTCCCTTCGC
Source organism: Rhodospirillales bacterium (assembly GCA_025352665.1). Classification (GTDB taxonomy): domain Bacteria; phylum Pseudomonadota; class Alphaproteobacteria; order Acetobacterales; family Acetobacteraceae; genus CAIQQQ01. Next base: position 5,404 of record JANXSM010000077.1, read on the forward strand.
CACTCTGCCAGAGGCGAGTTTTGTGGTAGCGGCGCTCACCATGGGGCTGAACCGGGCCAAGTCCTGGATGGTGTCCGGCGCGGTCTTGTCCGCGGCCGAGGCGGAGGCGGCAGGGCTGGTCAACCAGGTCGTCGCGGCCGAGCGGCTGGATGCCGAGGCTCGCAGAATGGCCCGCGCCTGCTGCAAGGTGCCGATCGATGGCATCGCGATGTCCAAACTGATGCTCGAGTCATATCTTGACGGCCAGGGACTCGGTGAGGAATTCGATCACGTTCCATTCTATGCAGCTGCGATGGCGGACGCCTCGTGAGCAGCCATGACCATGTTTTGGTCGGCCGCGACGAGAGCGGCCTGATCGGCCGCATCACACTCGATCGGCCCGATGCCCGCAACGCCCTGTCGACGAGCATGGCCCACGCCATGGGACAGGCGCTGGCGGCGTTCGGCAAAGACGACCGGGTGAAGGTGGTGGTGATCGAAGCCACCGGCCCAGACCTTACGAGCGGGTACGATCCGGAGGAGGCCGAGAGTGCGATCCGTGCAGCTCCCGGTGGCAGCGACGACAAAATACCCAGCCAACGCGCCCGGTTGATCGCGGCGGATGCCGTGTGGTGGGGACCAGAGGGGCTGTTCAACCGCCTGCTGCACTGCCGCAAGGTGACGATACTGGCGGCGAAGGGTGCCTGCCTCGATCCCGGCCTTCATCTTACGCTGTGCGCCGACCTTGTCGTGGCGGACGGGACGGCGCATTTTGCAGCAGCGCGCTGGCGACATTTGGGGGTGACCGGCGACATCTCGTTGCTCATCGCCGCGGTCGGACTGAAGCGCGCCAAAGCGATGATCTACGCCGGCGCCGCATGGGACGCGGTGCAGGCGCAGAATTATGGCCTGCTGGACGAAGTGGTCGCGCCGGACCAGCTGCAGCGCAGCGTCACGGAGCTGGCGGACCGTTGCGCCCTGGTGATGCGCGATGCGATCACCGCCGAGAAACAGGTGGTTTTTGCCTCTCTTGCCAAGATGCAGGTGGGCTTGGGCTTTGCCGCCGCCAGCGTCATCGGCGGATGGGGCAGCAACGTTCATTTCCGCTCCGGCGAATTCAACTTCCTGCGCGCGGTCCGCGACCATGGCGAAGCGGCGGCGATGGCGCAGGCGGAGGCGTATTTTGAGGATCCCTGATACGGTCGAGATGGCACGGGATCATAAGACTGTGGGGAGAACGGATTTGGCCCATCTGGCCGGGTTGAAGGTGATAGACATGGGATCCGCCCTTGCGGCGCCCTATAGTGCGACGTTGCTCGGCGATCTCGGGGCCGAGGTCATCAAGATCGAGAAGCCTCGGCGCGGCGACCTCATCCGCTTCACCGATGACTATATTGGCGGCGAAAGCGGTTATTTCATCGGCATCAACCGGGGCAAGGATTCGGTCACCGTCGACGTTCGCAAGCCTGAGGGACAGGACATTATCCGCAAGCTGCTGGCGGACGCCGACGTGCTGGTGGAGAATTTCCGCCCGCACCGGATGAAAAGCTGGGGTCTCGGCTACGAGGAGGTCGCAGCGATCAACCCGCGGCTGATCTATTGCTCGGTGTCCGCGTTCGGCGACGCCGCCGGGTTCGAAGAAACCGGCGGCAACGATATCGTGGCGCAGGGCTTCTCCGGCCTGATGGATCTGACCGGAGATCCCGGATCGGCGCCCTCGCGCACCGGCAGCCCGGTCGTGGATGTCTCAGGCGGTTTCCTGTCCACCGTCGGCATTCTGGCAGCCCTGCTGAAACGGGCCCAGACCGGGGTGGGCGAGCATATCCAGGTGTCGTTGTTGGAAGGCGCCTATTCGCTGATGCCAAACTACATCGCGAGTGTGCTCAACGGCTCCCCGGACTTCAAACGCCTGGGCAGCGGCCACCCGCAACTTGCCCCGTACCGAGCGTTCAAGGCAGGCGATGGCAAGTATCTGGTGGTCGGCGCGTTCCATCGCTCGTCTTGGCAGGCGCTATGCAAGGCGATCGAGCGCGAGGATCTGATCTCTGACCCGCGCTTCGTTGAAAACAAGGATCGTGTCGACAATCGCCTGGCGCTGGACGAGGTGCTGCAGCAGGAGCTGGGCACGCGCACCCGTGACGCGTGGCTCGCGATCTTCACGCGTGACGAGGTGATCTCGTCTCCCGTGCTGACGATCAACGAGTCGCTGGAAGAATTCGGCAAGGCCATCCCCGGCTTGGTGGTGTCGCAGGATCACGGCTCGCTCGGCGCGCTGAAGATGCTTCGCAGCCCGATCCGCTTCAGCAGCGAGTCGCATGTGCCCAAGCGGGCCGCACCCACCTTGGGCCAGGACACGGTCGCACGGCTGACCGAGCTTGGCTTCTCGCACGCCGAACTCGACGATCTGCGCGACCGTCGCATCATATGACGGCGCCGCTCATCGTTTTCACCGGCGTCTCCAAGACGTTCGAGACCGCCCGGCGCACGGTCGAGGCAGTGCGGGACGTGAGCTTCACGGCGTCACGCAGCGAGTTCATCACCGTGGTGGGACCCTCCGGCTGCGGCAAGTCCACCCTGCTGAATATGACGGCTGGGCTGTTCCATCCGACCAAGGGCCTCGTGCAGTACGACGGCATGACGCTGACGGATCTCAATCCGCGCACCGGCTACATGACGCAAAACGACCATCTGCTGCCGTGGCGCGACGTCGCCGGCAATATCCGCGTGCCGCTGGAAATCGCCGGCATGGCAAAACGCGAGATGGCCGATCGGGTGGCGGTCCTGATCGAGATGGTGGGGCTGACGGGGTTCGAGCGCGTCTATCCGTCGCAACTGTCGGGCGGCATGAAGAAGCGGGCTGCGCTGGCGCGGCTGCTCGCCTACGATCCCGAGACATTGCTGATGGACGAGCCATTCGCGGCACTCGACGCCCAGCTCCGCCTGAAGATGCAGACCGAGCTGCGCCAGCTGTGCCGGCGGCTGCACAAGACGGTCCTGTTCGTCACGCATGATCTGGACGAGGCGGTGGCCCTTGGCGACCGTATCCTGCTGTTTTCAGGACGTCCGGGCACGATCTACCAGTCGATCGTCTCCCCGCTGCCGCCAGACCGCGATCTGTACCACCTTCGCCGCGATCCGGACTTCGTTCGCGTGACCGGCGATTTGTGGGACACGCTCGCGTCCACCAGCACGGTCGAGGCCTAAGGATGAGCATCCCGCTTCCCGCGTTCGCACGGCGATGGGGCGCCCAGGTGCTGTTGATCGGCGGCCTGCTGGTGCTGTGGCAGATATTGTCGGGCTGGGCGATCTCGGATTTCTTCGTCTCCCGCCCCACCGATATTTTCGCGTCGATCGTGACATCCACCCTGGATGGCAGCCTGCCGTTCAATGCTGCGATCACGGCCTTCGAGGCTCTATTGGGATTTGCCATTGGCGGGCTGGTCGGCATCGTTCTCGGCGTGGCGCTCGGACGATCTCGCGCCCTTTCAGACCTACTCAACCCCTTGGTGCTGTGCTTCAACAGCCTGCCAAAGGTGGCATTGGCGCCGCTGTTCATTCTGTGGTTTGGCATCGGGCTAAACATGAAAGTGGCGTTGTCGGCGGCGACGGTGTTCTTCCTGGTATTTCTCAACACCTATACCGGCGTGCGCAGCGTAAGTTCAGAGCTGATCGCCATCCTTCGCTTAATGGGCGCCAATCAGCGCCATGTGCTGACCAAGGTGGTGCTGCCTTCCGCGTTGACCTGGGTGTTCACCGGGCTGCGCGTATCGGTGCCCTATGCCTTGATCGGTGCCGTGGTGGGCGAGCTGTTCGCGTCCAACCGCGGGCTCGGCGCAATGCTGGCACAGGCGCAGGGCCAGTTTGACACCGCCGGCGTGTTCGCTGCCCTGTTCGCCATCACGATGCTGTCGCTGCTGTTGAATGCCGTCGTCAAGATTGCCGAGACCAGGATGATGCCTTGGCAGAAGCAGGCGGACGAGCAGGCGACGATATGATCGTCCCACCAAGCAAAAATCATCAAGGAAATGTTTCATGAAGCGGATGACAAGAACGGCGCTGGCGGTTGCGTTGAGCGTGTGGGGTGCGGTGTCGGCCCGGGCGGAGAAGCCTGTCACGCTGACGCTAGGATCGACCGGATTGCTTTACATCCCAATCTACACGGCCGAGGTAATGAAGCTGTGGGATGCCGTCGGAACGCCGGTGCAGGTGTTGAACATCAATTCCGGCTCGCATCTCGCGGCAGCCCTGGTGTCCGGTGACACCGATGTCACCGTGCAGTCGATCATGCCGAGCTTCCTGGCCCGCGACAAAGGCCAGGACACCGAGTGCATCGGCGCCATCATCAACCAGATGGCGAGCAACATGGTGGTGTCCAAGGAGTGGGCCGCCAAGCACAACATCACCAAGGACACGCCCTACGCGGCCAAGCTTGCGGCCCTGAAGGGTGCTCGCATCGGCATCACGTCGCCGGGCAGCGGGTCTGATGCCGTCGCACGCTACATCGTCAGGCAGGCCGGACTGAACCCGGATCGGGACGTGACCATCGTGTCGATGGGTAGCACAACTTCGATGGTGCCGGCGCTGGCCAACGGCTCGATCGATGCGATGACGGCGTCACCGCCGGTGCCGGACGTTGCAGTCTCGAAGTTCAACGCGGTCACCTTGCTCGATCTGGTCGGGGGCGAGGACAAGGGCCTGGACGGCTTCATGTATCAGGGCGTGCTGGTCAAGGCGTCGTACGTCGCGGCACACCACAACGAGACGGTCGGTGTGCTGCGCGGCCTGCAGCGGGCACTGGACATTATTCACGACCCCGTTCGCAGCGTGCAAGCGCGCGATCTTGTGTGGTCGACACACTACAAGAACACCGATCGTGACCTGTTCAACGGCGTTTGGAAGGCGATGGAGCCGGCCTTTCCCGCTACGGTGGAGGTGAGCCAGGCGAAAATCGACCAGGTGCTGGCGTTCGAACGGCAGTCGGGCGCGCTCGTCAGCGCCAAATCGGCGCAGCTGGGATGGACCAACGATCTGGCCGCCGAGGCGGTACGCGACGAGCGGAAAACGAATTGATCACCATGAGCGACAGCAAGATGAGCGCGGCAGGCAGCCGGTCCCTCACCATCATCGGCGTGGGCGACGTCGCCTCGAACCGCGACGATCCGCCCACCATCTTCCAACATTGCGTGTCGGCGTTTCGCTCCGCCGATATCGTCGTGGGGCAGATGGAGGTGCCGCTGTCGGACCGCGGCGCGCCGACCTTCACGCCGCACACGCCGCTGAAGTTTCCTTCGAGCAACGTGCGTGCCCTCGGTCAGGAGGGTGCGCGGTTCGATGTGATGTCGTTTGCCTGCAATCACGCGATGGATTTTGGCAACGACGCGTTCTTCGACACGCTCGACATCCTTGGCGCCAACGGCATCGCGGTGGTCGGCGCCGGCAAGAATATCGACGCGGCGCGTAAGCCCGTCATCATCGAGCGCAACGGCGTCAAGGTGGGGTTTCTCGCCTATCTCTCGATCATCTCGCCGGGGCTGATCGCCGAGCCGACCATCCCCGGCTGCGCACCGCTGCGGGCGCACAGCTACTACGAGCAGGTGGACTTTCAACCCGGCACGGCTCCCCTGGTCGTGACGCACCTGTTCACCGAGGACAAGCAGGCGATGGAGGCCGATATCCGTTCGCTGCGCGAGCAGGCCGACGTGGTGGTGGTCTCGATGCATGCCGGTGTGCACATAGCACCTGCCATCATCGCCATGTATCAGAAGGAGGCCGCCTACGCCGCCATAGACGCCGGGGCCGATGTTGTGATGCAGCATCACTCCCACATCCTGAAGGGTGTGGAGATGTACAAGGACAAAGCGATCTTCTACGGCATGAACAACTTCGCTTTTGAGTTCACCCGTAGCACCCCGCATGTGGTGCGGGCCTGGGACTTCAACTGCCGTCGCCTGCTGACGGAGCTGCACCGCATCGAATATCATCCCGACTATCCCAAGCATCGCTATCACTTCGATGCCCTCAAGACGATTCTCGCACGCATCACCGTCGAGGCGGGCAAGGTGTCGAAGGTCACCTACCTGCCCGCCTATATCAACGCCGACCTGGAGCCGGAGGTGCTGACCCGATCGGACCCGCGCGCCCAGGAGGTTTTCGACTACGTGGCCGCCATCTCGAAGGATCAGAACCTGAAGGTGGGCTTTGCCTGGGATGGGGACGAGATACAGGTGCTGCCGGCGTGACGGCAGAACGAGACCCCGCGGGACCGGCCTGAACCGATGTACGACCTGCTGCGTGGAATGCGCGTCGTCGAGGCGGCGTCTTTCATCGCCGCACCCTCCTGCGCCCTGCATCTGGCGCAGATGGGCGCGGAGGTGATCCGCATCGATCAGATCGGTGGCGGCCCCGATTTCAACCGCTGGCCGCTCGCCCCGGAGGGTGGCGCCAGTCTGTATTGGGAGGGGCTGAACAAAAGCAAGAAATCCGTCGCCCTCGATCTGTCGCGCCAGGAGGGACGAGAACTGGCGGTTCGCATCATCACCGCGACCGGAGACGATGGCGGCCTGTTCGTCACGAATTTCCCGGCCTCCGGTTTCCTCTCCTATGACCGTCTGCAGGCGCACCGGAGCGACCTGATCTGCGTGCATGTGATGGGCTGGCCGGATGGGCGGCAGGCGGTGGATTACACGGTCAACGCCGCCGTCGGCGTGCCGTCCATGACCGGGCCGATCTATCATGCTGGCCCGGTCAACCATGTGCTTCCCGCCTGGGATCTGCTGGCTGGCGCCTATGCCGCGTTCTGTCTGGTGTCGGCGGAGCGGGCGCGGCGCGACACCGGGCTGGGGCGCGAAATCCGGCTGCCGCTGTCGGATATGGCGATCGCCAGCCTCGGTAATCTGGGCCAGATCGCCGAAATCCAGCTCACCGGACAGGACCGCCCGCGGATGGGCAACGACCTGTTCGGCGCGTTTGGTCGGGATTTCGAAACTGCTGACGGCAAATGCCTGATGGTGGTCGCGATCACCCCGCGGCAATGGATCGGATTGGTGGACATACTGGAGCTCGGGGCGGAGATCTCCATGCTGGAAGCCGAGCTCGGTGTGTCTTTCGACCGCGACGAGGGCGTTCGTTTTCTTCACCGAGAACGCCTCATCGTGCTGTTCGAAGCAGCCTTCTCAGCCAGGACTGCGGCACGATTGGCCCCAGCCTTCGAGGCAAAAGGCGTCTGCTGGGCGCCGTATCGGACTTTGCGCGAAGCGTTGGCAGAGGAACCCGCCTTTTCCGCCGGCAATCCGGTGCTGACCGAGGTTGAGCATCCGGGCGGCCGTTATCTCACACCAGGAGCCGCGGCCACTCTACCCGACGATCTGCGTCGCCAGACGACACCTTGTGCATCGCTGGGCCGCGATACCGATCAAGTGCTAGCCGAGGTGCTTGGTTTGCCCGGTAGGGAGATCGCCCGCCTGCACGATGCCGGCCTCGTTGCCTGCGCTTAGAGCAAGACGATTTTGGCTCGAACAAGGGCTTCCCAGCTGTGGCGACACCTTAGTGTCGATCCAAGATCATGTTGAGTCCGTTGAGCCTGTTGTGATTCCATCGGTTTTGTGTCGAGTCGCAGGGTTGGTGGAATGTGGACCGTTGAGAACCGAAGCCGTTATGACCGCAGTAAGCTGCGTTACCCGAGCGATCTGACGGATGCAGAGTGGTCGCTGATCAGCCCGCTGATCCCGCGGGCCAAGCGTGGCGGCAACAAGCGGACGGTGGATGTGCGCGAGGTGGTCAACGGACTGATGTATGTTCTGGGCACGGGGTGCCAGTGGGCGGCGATCCCGAAGGATCTGCCGCCGCGCAGCACGGTCAACTTCTACTTCAAGCGTTGGGAACATGACCGCACGCTCGACCGGCTGCACCATGCACTCTACGTCGCCTGCCGTGAGCGGGCTGGGTGCGACGCGAGCCCGACTGCGGCGATCATTGACAGCCAAAGCGTCAAAAGCGCGGAAAAAGGGGGATCTCCGACCTACCGGGCTTCGATGCAGGCAAGAAGATCAAAGGCAAGAAGCGGCACATTCTTGTCGATACGCAAGGCTTGCTGATGCAGGCCATCGTGCATGCAGCCGACATCCAGGACCGCAACGGCGGCGTGCTGCTGATGGCCTCGCTGTTCGGGCTCTACCCGTTCCTACTCAAGCTCTACGCCGATGGCGGGCATCAAGGGCCTCGTTTCCAAGACGGCTTGGCCAATGCTTGCGGCTAAATCAACGTAGAGATCGTCAAGCGTTCCGACGCCGCTCGCTTCGTCGTGCTGCCAAAACGCTAGATTGTCGAGCGCACAATCGCCTGGCTGAACAGGTGCAGACGCCTCGCCAAGGACTGGGAACGTATAAACCGCAACGCCTTGGCATTCCTGCGCTGGGCGTCGGTCAGGCTGATGCTTCGACGTCTATGTCAAACAACGACATGATTTTGGATCGACTCTAAGGCGTACCCGCGCGAGACCACCGAGGCGTTCCTCGACGGGCATGTGTCTGCGTTCGCGTTCTTCGGCGGCGTCCCGCAATCGATCCTCTACGACAACACGACGATCGCGGTGGCGAAGATCCTGGGCGATGGGAAGCGCGAACGCACGCGTGCCTTCACCGAGCTGTGCAGCCACTATCTGTTCCGCGATCGCTTTG
>JANXSM010000076.1 GCA_025352665.1 Rhodospirillales bacterium
CTGCCAGGTGACGCTGGGGTCGGCCAGGGTTTTGACGAAGCCGGCGGGGATGTGGATCCAGGGGTTGGTGTCGGGCGGGCCGGCTTCCAGCACGCAGACGGTCACGCCAGGGTCTTCGGTCAACCGCGCAGCGAGTACCGAGCCGGCAGCGCCGGCGCCCACGATGACGTAGTCGAAGCTGTCGCTGTCCTGTGCCATGTGCCCGGGCGATCCTTGCTGATTGCAGCCAAGGTAGGGACGGGAAGGGGCGGTTGCCAAGCGGGGGAAAGGGCAATGGTCGGAGTGGCGGGATTTGAACCCACGACCCCTTGTCCCCCAGACAAGTGCGCTACCAGGCTGCGCCACGCTCCGACGGCGGGGGCATCCCAATAGCAGCCACGGAGGTAAGCCGCAACGCGTGTTCTTGGGGTGTTTTCAGCCGAGCAGTGCGCGCATTGCTTCAAGCTCGCGCAGCGTGTCGCGCAACAAGGCACGCAGGCGGCTGACTTCTCCGTCGTCGGCCGGTTCAGTCGGCCGGGATGCGGCGGGGCGTAGGGCTTCGGGGCGCGGCCGGGGGGACCGGGGCGGCGTCTCCGGGCGCACGAGGCCGGGCATTGGAAGTTGCGGTTCGTCGGTCTCGGTCGGCTCGATATGCTCGGGGCCGGCCTTCTCGTCCGGAGTCGGTGGGGGAATGTCGTCGGACAGGCGGCCGCCGCCTTCGCGGAGCAGGCGCTGCACGCCCTTGATGGTGTAGCCTTGGATATACAGCAGGCCAGAAATACGTCGGAGCAGGGCGATGTCATCAGGGCGGTAGTAACGCCGGCCGCCACCGCGCTTGAGCGGCTTCACCTGGGGGAATTTTGTCTCCCAGAAGCGCAGCACGTGCTGCGGGATATGAAGTTCGTCCGCGACTTCACTGATCGTGCGAAAGGCGTTGGGTGCCTTTTTTGAGCGCGTCTTGCCGTCCGGCTGTGGGTCCGCCAGCACGTCATCGTCCACGCCGGAAGAATTCATTCGTCGTCGCCGTCGGTGGGAATGGCCGTGTGGTTCACATGGGCCTTGAGAACCTGGCTGGGTCGGAACACCAGCACCCGGCGTGGCAGGATTGGCACCTCTACCCCGGTTTTGGGATTGCGGCCGATCCGACGACCCTTCTGGCGTACAGAAAAAGTCCCGAAGCCGCTGATTTTGATAGATTCACCAGATTCGAGTGCTGAGCTCATACGTGCCAGAACAGTCTCCAGCAGCTCGGCAGATTCATTCCGCGACAGCCCAACCTGGGTATAGATCGTTTCGGAAAGATGGGCGCGGGTGACTGTATTCATCCCGGAACGCTAGGCAGCGGCAGCCATCACGTCAAGAGAAGTGTCTAGTTTCAAACGCTTGCATCTTCGTGTTCGGTACGAAGTGCACGCTACAGCCGAACCAGTGCCGAACCCCAGGTGAGACCACCGCCGAGGGCCTCCATCAGGATCAGTTGGCCGCGCCGGATGCGGCCATCTGCATACGCATCCGCCAAGGCGAGCGGAATAGAGGCGGCAGAAGTGTTCGCATGGCGATCGACGGTAACGACCACGCGTTCCGGCGGCAGGCCGAGCTTGCGGCCAATACCGTCGATAATCCTCTGGTTGGCCTGGTGCGGCACCAGCCAGTCGACCGCATCCTTGTCGAAGCCGGCGGCGGCAAGTGATTCGACCACCGTCTCCGACAGCCGCGTCACCGCGTGGCGAAACACCTCGCGCCCCTGCATGACGAGATGGCCGGGACGGTCGGGCCGGCCGACGGCGCCGTCGACATAGAGGATGTCGCCAAGGCTGCCCTGGGCATGCAGATGGGTCGACAGGATGCCACGATCGTCTGCGGTGCCCACGGCCGCCGCGTCCAGCGGTCCGGCGCGGAGGAATACCGCTCCAGCGCCATCGCCGAACAGCACACAGGTGCCGCGGTCCGACCAGTCGAGGATACGCGAATACACCTCGGAGCCGATCACCAGCACGCCGCGCACGCTGCCGCCGCGCAACAGGCTGTCGGCCATCGACAAGGCATAGATGAAGCCGCTGCACGCTGCCGACAGGTCGAAACCGAAGCCGCCGGCGCCAAGGTCCGCCTGCACACGCAAAGCTGTGGCGGGAAACGCCTGGTCCGGCGTGGCGGTGGCCAGGATGATGGCGTCGACGTCAGCGGCGCCCGCGCCGGCGTCGGCCAGTGCGGCGCGGGCGGCATGTGTGGCCATGTAGGCGCATGTCTCATGCGGGCCTGCAATATGTCGCTGGCGGATACCTGTGCGTTCGCGGATCCATGCATCGGAGGTGTCGAGCCGCGTCGCCAACTCGTCATTGGTGACGATGCGTTCCGGCAAATAGCCGCCTATGCCGACAATTATGCTGCGGACGGTTTCGATCCGGGCAGCCTGCTGGCGGGCGCTAGCCAGTGGCTGCGAGAGGGTCGGCGCTGGGAATTCCCGCGCCGGCACTGGTTGGTCCATCCTGCATTCCTGTTCTTGCTTGGCCGGTAGCACCCGATTTGACGTCGCCCGTCCTGCCGTCAGCTGCCTTGGATTCCAGAGGACCGATCCGGACCAGCCCCTCGCGGATGCGGTCGTTGAACCGATGCACCACCATGTCCATCGCGACATCGACGGCATGGGCAAACCCCTGCGCGTCGGTGCCACCGTGGGACTTCACCACCACGCCTGCAAGACCAAGCATTACGGCGCCGTTGTAGCGCCGGGGGTCGAGCCACTCACGCAGGCGATCCAGTCCCGGCCGCGCCAGCAGATAGGCTATGCGCGATGCGATGCCAGAGGAGAACACCTGGCGCAGCAGTTGCCCCATCAGCTTCAGCGCGCCTTCTCCAGTTTTGAGCGCAACATTGCCGGTGAATCCATCGGTTACCACCACGTCGGTGGTACCGGCGGCGATGTCGTGGCCTTCGATGAAGCCGTGGAACTGCGGGCCGATATGGCTGGCGCGCAACGTTTCCGCGGTGACGCGGAGCATGTCCGAGCCCTTGAGCTCCTCGGAGCCGACATTGAGCAGGCCGATCGTGGGCGCCGTCAGGCCCAGTACAGTGCGCGCGAACACGTCGCCCATCACGGCGAATTCGACCAGGTTGCGCGTGTCACACACCACATTCGCGCCGAGGTCCAGCATGACCACGTCGCCGCGCGCCGACGGCGAAATCGCTGCCATGGCGGGGCGGTCGATACCCGGCAATGTCTTGATGACGATCTTCGACAGCGCCAGCAGCGCACCGGTGTTGCCGGCCGATACCACACCGGAGGCTTCGCCGACGGCCACGGCGTCGATTGCCAGACGCATGGACGACCGGCGCATGCGCAGGGCCGCGGTGGGCTTCATTTCGGAAGCGATACGATCCGCCGCGTGGCGCACAGTACAGCTCGCCATTGCGCGCTTGTGTCGCTGCAGCAGCGGCTGCAGCAGCACCTCGTCGCCCACCAGCAGGAAACGTGCCTGGGGATGCCGCTCCGAAGCGAGTTCGATGCCGGCCACGACGATATCAGGCGCATGGTCGCCCCCCATCGCGTCGATCGCGAGGGTGAACGAAGCTGGCGCGCGTGTCTTGCCGCCGGGATCTGTCTGCTCAGTGGGTGCGATCAGGTCAGAGCCCACAGGGCAACTCCCTTCTGGCTCGACCGATCACCCACGCCCCAGGCAAACCCCGGGGCTGTGGCATCAGACCCGCACAGCGCTCTTGAGAGCCTTGCCGGCGGCCACAACCTCGCGGCCATCGTAATGCCCACAATGTGAGCACACATGGTGCGGGCGCTTCAGCTCGCCACAGTTGCTGCACTCCGTGTGCGCCTCGGTCGCCAGAGCCTGATGGCTGCGACGCATACCAGCCCGCGAAGGCGAGGTTTTTCTCTTGGGAACAGCCATGGGACAATGCCCCTCCGGTCAACGCACCTGACGACACCAATGCCGGACCCAATGCCCGGCGTGGCGGTATCGACGAGGTCACAAATTGGCAACAACGCGAGCCGGGCCATATAGCGGAGGCCCCCTGAGGCTGCAAGTGAAACACGCGCAACGGCGCCCTGCGGTTCACGGCAGCGGCATTTCTTAACTTGGCAGCGTGCGTCGGGCGAGTGCCTCGAGCGCTGCGAACGGGCCTTCCTGTTCGTCGTTCGCCTCTGGCGGCAGTTCCGCTCCAGGTTTGCGGGGATAGGGGTCGAGATCCAGCGCCAGTTGCTCGACGGCCACCTCGCCCAGGTCGAGCGCCGTGCCGTCGTACCCGATCTCGTCGTCCGACTCGGGATCCTCGTCGTCGATCTCCTGGCCGGCGGGCACGAACCGCAGGCGAAACCGCTGGTCCATGCTGGTTTTGAAGTTTTCCAGCGTCACCACGCATTCGCGTGTCAGGCTGGCCCGCAGATGCGCATCCGCCACGATTGTGCCCCCTCGCGCCTGGGCGGGACGGAACAGGCGAAACTCGCAAACCAGCTTGCGCACGGCAGGAATGGCCATCCGACGGGCGATCGCGGCACACTCGTCAGGGTCGGCGGTGATGGTGACCACCAGGCCATCGGCTGAGATCCGGTCGGTCGGGATCGGACGGTGCAGCTCCATTTGGCTCATGCGAACACCACGGCCGGCTCGAGGAACAGGTCCTTGGCTGCGCGGAGCTGCGCCATCGACAGGCGGGACAGATGGGCATCCTGCGCATAGGCCAGGCGGGCCAGATTGGCCGCGGCGAGATGCTGGTCCTCGTCTGGCCACACATTGCGTTCCAGCACCTCGGCCAGCGCTTCGGGGCCAATCGCCATCGCATCGGCAAATTTCGCGGAGCGGCCGTGGAAGGCCTCCCACATCACCCGCACCTTCTTTCCCACCGACAGGTCGCCAACGCCCATTTCGCGCAGGTTCACGTCCATATCGTTGAACATGGCGTCGAACACAGCCTGCCCCAGTTGCACACCGGGCGGGCCTTCGGTGGTCAGGCGGCGGATCAACAGAAACGCGTGCAGGCCCACCATATCGAACCGGCCGTTTAGGGTGTCGGGCACGCCGAGGTCGGCGTAAAAGAACGGATGCCGCGCGGCGGCCACCGCCTGGCCATACAGTTCATAGCCGGTGCGCTCCACACGCGCCCGTCCGCCCAGGGCGAACAAGCCAATTCCCAGGAATGCCATCTGTCCCTCCGGCCATTGCCCTGGCCCCGGATGGAGGCCAGCACATGCCACGCTCGAATTTCCCGCGTGACGCACAGCGTCACACACCTTAAATGAGGGGCGCGACCCTTGCGGGTCAACAGATGAGGGGCGTGATCCTTCAGGATCAACACATGAGGCGCGCGACCCATGCGGGTCACCCTCAACGCACCAGCCAAAGGATCAGTCCGCTTGCACTCGACCGTCATTCGCTTCCCGGCCCTTTGCCTGCTCCTGGCTGCCTTGGCGATGCCGGGCTGCGCCAGTATCTCCTCCCTCACCTTCTCGCCGCAGATTCGCGGCAACAAGGTGGATCAGGAACTGCTGACCCAGTTGGTGCCCGGCACGTCGACCCGGTCGGACGCGACGGCCCTGATCGGCTCACCGACCGCGCGCGCGACGTTTGACGACAACACCTGGATCTATATCGGCGAGGTCACCAAGCCGGTAATCGCGGGCACCCAAACCATCGAGAGCCAGGAAGTGGTCGTGCTGACGTTCGACCAAGGTGGTGTGCTGCGCAATATTGAGCGCAGGAACCAAAGCGATGCGGCACCGGTGGCGATCGTATCGCGCAGCACGCCGTCGCCGGGCAACAACGCCTCTGTTCTGCAGCAACTGCTCGGAAATGTGGGCCGGTTCAGCCCAGGTGGCGGTCTCGGCGGCAGCACGTCGCCGAATACCGGTGGCGCGGGCAGCGCGAACACCTACTGAGCCGGCGAGCTCGTTGTGAGCGTGCGTGGTTCAGCTCTCCAGCTCAGAATCCCAGTAAAGATAATCGCGCCAGCTTTCGTGCAGGAAGTTCGGCGGAAAGGCGCGGCCGTTGTCCTGCAGTTCCCAGGTAGTCGGCTGGCCCGCCGGCTTGCGCGGGAACATTCGGCACTCGCGCGGCAAATGGCTGCCCTTGCGCAGATTACACGGCCCGCAGGCGGTCACCACGTTCTCCCAGGTGGTACGGCCGCCGCGGCAGCGCGGTGTGACATGGTCGAAGGTCAGGTTCGGCGCCGGCTCCCGCTCACCGCAGTACTGACACTCGAACGCATCGCGCAGGAACACGTTGAACCGGGTGAAGGCGGGTTTGCGTGCCGTGGGGATGTAATCTTTCAGCGCGATCACGCTGGGCAGGCGCATGGACATGCTGGGCGAGCGGACCTCGGTCTCGTATTCGTTGAGCACTGAGACGCGATCGAGGAACACCGCCTTCACCGCGTCCTGCCAGCACCAAACGGAGAGCGGGAAATACGAGAGCGGACGGAAATCCGCGTTGAGTACGAGAGCCGGAAAATGCTGTCCGCCGTCTGGCAAAAACCGCTCCCTTACGGGCGGGCACCAACCTTAGCGGTCCGTGTCGTCAGCAGACCGCATATCTGGGATAGCCGCCGTTACCTCATCTTATATTGCACTGCGACGGATGCGCCGCAACCCAGGGGGACGATGGTTTCATCGGGCGGTCATGCAGCGCTGAACCCCTTCTGCAGTGCGATCGCAGCTGTCGACAGTCCAGCGTCGTCGAGGCCGTGGCCCAGACCGGGGATGGTGAGCAATCGCACAGTTTGGCCGGCGCCCGTCAGCTGATCCGCGGCAAGCCGCGAATTTTCAACGGGAACCACGCTGTCGGCCTCGCCGTGCACAAGCAGGATCGGTGGGTGACCAGTGGCCTCCGACAGGCGTTCCGGCGCGATCAGCCGACCGGAGAACGCCAGAATCGCACAGGGCGGGTGTTTGCGGCGCAGGCCGGTGTGCAGCGCCATCATGGCGCCCTGGCTGAAGCCCATCAGCGCGTAGTCGCTCACACCGACTCGGGCGAGTTCGGCGTCGATGAAGTCGTCCAGCCAGAGCCGTGCCGAATCCGCACCCTCTGCCTGGACCTGCGGCGTGCGGTCCCACAACGAAAACCATTGGCGGCCGTAGCCGGCCTCGACATAGGGATGCGGTGCGTGGGGCGCCACGAAAACCGCATGCGGCAGCGCCTTGCCCCAAAGCGGCGCCAGGTCGATCAGATCCGCGCCATCGGCACCCAGGCCGTGCAGCAGAATCACCAGCTGGGTCGCCGGCGCCTCCGCCGGGCCCCAGCGCATCGCATCGCTCGAGTCGATGGCGGGCATGTCGTTTCTCCTTTCGCTCCACGCTATAGAGATTGGGATGACCCTGACCACCCGCTTTGCGCCCAGCCCGACCGGATACCTCCATCTGGGCCACGCCCATGCCGCCCTATTTGCCTGGAACCGGGCCCGTGCGACGGGTGGGCGTTTCTTGCTGCGACTCGAGGACATCGACGGCCAGCGCTGCCGCCCGGAATACGCCACCGCGATCCTCGACGATCTTGCCTGGCTGGGTATCGACTGGGATGGGCCTGTGAGGGTGCAGTCCGAGCACCTGGCAGAGTATTCCGCCGATGTTGCAGACCTCGCGAGGCGAGGGCTTGCCTACCCCTGCTTCTGCTCGCGCGCCGATATCGCTGCCGCTGGCGCAGCACCGCACGGACCGGAAGGGCCGATCTACCCCGGCACGTGCCGCGACCTGGCACCGGAGGTTCGCATGGAGCGGATGGCGCATGAGCTTTACGCCTGGCGTCTGGACATGGCGCGGGCGCTGCAGGCAACGGGCACCCACCCGTCAAACGGGAGCCCTGCCGCTTTCGGCGATATCGTGATCGCTCGCCGCGACGCACCCGGCAGCTACCATCTCTGCGCGACCCATGACGATGCGCGGCAAGGCATCACCCTGGTGACCCGCGCCGAGGATCTGGCCCCTGCCCGCCCCCTGCATGGCGTGTTGCAGGATCTATTCGGCTGGCCGCATCCGGACTACGCGCATTTCCCGCTGCTGATGGATGGCAGCGGCCGCAGGCTCGCCAAACGCGACCGCGCATTCACGCTGCAAGCCATGCGGCAGGCGGGCGTCACACCAGCATCGGTGCGGAATCTGGCCGGCTTTCCGTAAGCGGTTCCAGCAGGCCAGGATCGTCGTTGCGGACATTGCCGACCCGGGCTGCGATCTTCCAGGTGCGAAAGGTCGAGCCGGAGGGTTTGAGCAGCGCCTGGGCGTCTCCCGGCTGTTCACCGAGCCAAACCGGCCAGTCCGCCGCCTCCAGCACCACCGGCATCCGCTCGTGCAGATCGACCAGTGCTTCGCAGGCCGTGGTGGTGATGATGGCGAAACTGCGCAGCACCATGCCATCCGGGCCGCGCCAGCCTTCCCACAGGCCCGCCAGCGCCATCGGCATGCCGTCGGCCCGGGCGACGGCGTGCGGCTGCTTCGCCTTGCCCACCGAGGTCCACTCGTAGAACGCATCGGCTGGCACCAGGCAGCGACGGCGGGCCAGCGCGTCGCGGAACATCGGGCTGCTGGCCGCGGTCTCGCAGCGCGCGTTGATCGGCTTGCGGGCGGTGGCGATGTCGGCGGTGAACCTTGGCACGAACCCCCATTGCAGCAGGTCGAGCCGGCGCTCTCCGGTATCGGGTTGGCGGCGCAGCACCGGGGCATGATGGGTGGGGGCCACGTTCCAGCTCGGCGCGAAGTTCGGCAGCTCGCTCAGAGCCTGGAACAGTTGGCGCAGCTCGGACGCAGAACTCTCGATGACATAACGACCGCACATCGCAGATAGATTTGCACATGGCGGGGCCCGCGCAAGGTTGCCGGGGAACGATGACGGTTCTACGTTCCACGGTATCGATCACCCAGCCCGAACACACCGAGAGTATCATGCAGCTCACCGCCGAACGCCTTGATCGTATCAGCGCCAGCCAGACCATCGCCATCGCCACCAAGGCGCGTGCCCTCAAGGCCGCTGGCCGCGACATCATTTCGCTGTCGGCGGGCGAGCCTGATTTCGATACGCCGCAGTTCGTCAAGGACGCCGCTATCGCCGCCATCCAGGCCGGCGAGACCAAATACACCGACGTGTCCGGCACGCTGGCACTGCGCAAGGCCGTCGCCGAGAAGTTCCGCATCGACAGCGGGCTCGACTACAAGCCCGAGGAGATCATCGTCTCCACCGGCGGCAAGCAGGTGATCTTCAACGCCATGGTCGCCACCATGAACAAGGGCGACGAAGCCATCATCCCGACGCCGTGCTGGGTGTCGTATCCGGATATCGTGGCACTGGCCGACGGCACCCCGGTGTTCGTGGAATGCGGCCAGAACCATGGCTTCAAGCTGCGGGCCGAGGATCTGGAGGCGGCGATCACGCCCAAGACCAAATGGGTGTTCCTCAACAACCCCTGCAACCCGACGGGTGCCGCGTATTCCGCCGAGGAACTCAAGCCCATCACCGACGTGCTGCTGCGCCATCCGGACGTGTGGGTGTTCACCGACGACATCTACGAAAAGCTTGCCTATGACGGTTTCAAGCCAGCCACGATCGTGGAGGTCGAGCCCAAGCTGCGTGATCGCACCGTCACCATGAACGGTTGCTCCAAAGCTTATGCCATGACCGGCTGGCGCATTGGCTTCGCAGGCGCCCCCCTGGCCATGACCAAGGCGATGGACAAGCTGCAGAGCCAATCGACCAGCAACACGTCCTCGATCAGCCAGGCGGCCGCCCTTGCAGCATTGACCGGGCCGCAGGAATTCATCGGCGAGATGGTGAAGGTGTATCAGCAGCGGCGCGACCTTGTGGTCGACATGCTGAACAAGGCACCTGGCCTGTACTGCCATAAGCCCGAAGGCGCGTTCTACGTGTTCCCCTCCGTGCACGGCTGCATCGGCAAAACCACGGCAGGCGGCGCCAAAATCAAAACCGACGAGGATTTTGTGGTGGCCTTGCTCGAAGAAAAGGGTGTGGCCGCGGTGCACGGCTCGGCCTTCATGTATCCCGGCCATTTCCGCATCAGCTACGCGACCGATACCGAAAGCCTGCGCGAAGCCTGCACACGGATTCAGGCGTTCTGCTCGGGCATGCACTGATGTCGGGCGCAGTGTCCGCCGAGGCGGCCACCCGCACGCCTTCGCTGTCAACGCGGATCGGCAACAGCTCGCTGGCTGCCACCGTCTCGCAGACCATCCGGGCGCGGGCGCTGCTCGAAGCCGGCCATGACGTCATCATGCTCACCATTGGTGAGCCCAACTTCGACAGCCCACGGCACGCCATTGATGCAGCGCATGCGGCAGCGCTCGACGGACAGACCAAATACCCACCACAGGATGGCACCAAAGCCCTGAAACTGGCGGTGCAGCGCAAGTTCAGCCGCGATCGCGGGCTGGATTACGCGCTCGACGAAATTATGGTCGCCAACGGCGGCAAGCAGGCGATCTTCAATGCCTTCATGGCAACGCTGGACGGGGGCGACGAGGTGGTGATCCCCGCTCCGTATTGGGGCGCATATGGGATGATGACGACGGTCTGCGGTGCCACGCCGGTCTATGTCACCTGCCCGCAGAACAACGGCTTCAAGCTGCGGCCGGAGGATCTGGACGCCGCCATCACCGAGCGCACCAAGTTCCTGGTGCTCAACCTGCCCAACAACCCGACCGGGGCCGCCTGCACGAAGGCCGAGCTCGAGGCGATCGCCGAGGTGCTGCGCCGCCATCCGCATGTGTGGATCATGTCCGACGACATGTACGAGCACCTCGTCTACGACGGTTTCGAATACACCACGATGGCGCAGGTGGCACCGGACCTGCGCGACCGCATCCTGACCATCGCGGGCGTCTCGAAAACCTACGCCATGACCGGATGGCGCATCGGCTTCGCGGCGGGGCCGAAGACCCTGATCCGTGCCATGGTGAGCATGCAGGGCCAAGCCACCGCCGGTGTCTCCACCGTCGGCCAGGCGGCCGCCGCCGCAGCGCTGGACGGACCGCAGGAAGGGGTGGCCGAGATGGCCGCCATTTACAAACGCCGGCGCGACAAGGTCGTGGAGGCACTCGACACCATGCCTGGCATCTCCTGCCACAAGCCGGAAGGCGCATTCTACGTGTTTCCAAACATCGCCGGATGCATCGGTCGTACCACCCCAGCGGGCAAGCGGATCGACACCGACCACGACTTCGCCGCAGCTTTGCTCGATGAAAAATACGTCGCCCTCGTCCACGGGGCGGCGTTTGGAATGAGCCCCTACCTGCGGATCAGCTACGCCACTGACGACGACAGTCTCGACCGCGCGATGCAGCGCATCGGCGAATTCGCGGCGTCGCTGAAGTGATCCTGCGCAGCGGCGCGGACACCGACGCTGCGGCCTTCATCACGCTGATCTCCGCCTGCTGGGCCGAATATCCAGGCTGTATCATGGATGTCGACGGTGAGAACCCGGAGCTGCGCCGGCTGGCGAGCACCTTCGCCGAAGCCTCCGGCGCACTCTGGGTGGCCGACGGCGACGGCGATCTGCTCGGCATGATCGGCACCAAACCCGGCCAGGACGGCTGGGAGATCTGCAAGGTCTATGTCGAGGCCGGTTCACGCGGCACCGGCCTCGCCGACCGCCTTATCGAAGCCGCAGAGGCGCATGCCCGGGCTGCCGGGGCCTTGTCTCTGTATCTGTGGTCAGACACACGGTTCAACCGCGCGCATCGCTTCTACGAGCGCCACGGCTACGTGCGCGAGGGTGGCATCCGGGTGCTGGATGACATTTCCAACACGCTCGAATATCGCTACGCCAAACCCAGCGCGGGACTTGCGATCCGCCAACTGGATACCGCGGCTGCCGCCTCGGCGGCGGCCGCACTCGGGCGCATCCTGGCTGATTGTGTGAATGCCGGTGCATCGATTTCCTTCCTGCCGCCGATGGACCGCAACGCTGGGCGCGATTTCTACCGAACCCGCGCCACCCAGATCGCCCGAGGCGGCCGCGTGTTGCTGGCCGCCTGGCTCGACGGCACGCTGGCAGGCTCGGTGATGCTCGACCTTGACATGCCGCAGAACCAGCAGCACCGCGCCGACGTGCAGAAACTACTGGTCTCCCCGGCCATGCGTCGCCGCGGGGTCGCGCAGGCGCTGATGCAACGCGTGCAGGACGAGGCGGTCGTGGCCGGCCGCAGCCTGCTGGTGCTCGACACCAGGGCCGGTGATGCCTCCGAGCATCTGTATCGCACCACCGGCTGGACCGAAGCTGGACGAATTCCCGGATTCGCGCAGAACCCGGACGGCAGCCTAGCCGACACAGTGCTATTCTATTGCAATCCGACAACGCGATAGATTCGTGCGCCTGCGTGCCGCATGTTCTGTGTCACGTGCTGAATCGGCATCATCCTTTCGCCAAAACACGATTTTCCGACCATAGATAATCGTTCGATGATGGGAACACTCTTGCTTTCTGGCCCCCGACCCTGAATACAACAGGAGAGGAAAAGCCCGCATGGAACTGGGGCACTGCTTCCAGGAAGCTGGAGGCGCCCAGAGCACGCGGGTCCAGGAAAGTCCCACAAGGGACAAGACAAGAGGAAACCAATGAGCAGTTCCGCAGCCGCCGTGGACGGAGTTCACATCCAGATTACGCCCGCGCAGGAACGACGCGTAATCTTTGCCTCCTCATTGGGTACAGTTTTTGAATGGTATGACTTCTATATCTACGCGACGCTGGCGCCGTTCTTCGCAACCTTGTTCTTTCCGCCGGGTAACGATACCGCGGCCCTGCTCTCTGCTTTCGCCACTTACGCAGCGGGCTTTCTGGTGCGTCCGTTCGGCGCCATCGTGTTTGGCCGCATCGGTGACATGGTCGGCCGCAAATACACCTTCCTCGTCACCATCCTGGTGATGGGCTTCGCCACTTTCGCAACCGGCCTGTTGCCGACCTATTCCAGCATAGGCTGGCTGGCCCCGATCATTCTCGTGCTGCTGCGCCTGCTGCAGGGCCTCGCTCTCGGCGGCGAATACGGCGGCGCTGCGACCTACGTGGCCGAGCACGCACCCGCCAATGGGCGCGGTTATTCGACGGCCTGGATCCAGACGACCGCCACCGTCGGGCTGTTCATGTCGCTGATCGTCATTCTGCTGTGCCGCTACCTGTTGGCGCCGGCGGATTTCGCTCTGTGGGGCTGGCGCATTCCGTTCGCCGTCTCGATACTGTTGCTCGGCTGGTCGCTCTACATCCGACTCAAGCTCAACGAGAGCCCGGTGTTCCAGCGCATGAAGATCGAGGGGCGGTCTTCCACCCAGCCCCTGACCGACACGTTCCTGCGTTCGCCCAACAACGTGTACGTGTTCTTCGCCTTGTTCGGCGCCTGCATGGGCCAGGGCGTGGTCTGGTACACCGGCCAGTTCTATGCGCGGTTCTTCATGACGACGACGCTGCACCTCGACTATGTCCGCGCCTATTTGCTGCTGGGTGCGGCGCTGCTGCTCGGAACGCCGCTGTTCGTGGTGTTCGGCTGGCTGTCCGACCGGATCGGGCGGCTCAAGATCATCATGGTCGGCTGTGTGATCGCTGCTGCCAGTTACTTTTTGCTGTTCGGCCTGCTGGCCCAGGCGATCAACCCGGACCTGGTCGCCTTCCAGAAGAAGACCACGATCTCGGTTGCAGCCGCCGACTGCAACTTCCACGTCTTGGTCGGACCCTGGTCGACCTTCACCGGCTGCGACCGGGTGAAGGGGCTGCTGTCCGCCCAGGGCCTGTCGTTCAAGTCGCTGCCCGCAGAGGCAGGCAAGGACGTGGTGACGATGGTCAACCAAACCCGGGTGGAAGGCTTCGACGCCGCCAAGATCAACGCGGTACTGACCGCAGCCGGTTACAAGAACACCGCCGATCCCGCCAAGATCGATTGGGTGACCGCCTTCATCGTGCTGTTCGTCATGGTGGTCTACGTCACCATGGTCTATGGCCCGATCGCAGCCTTCCTGGTGGAGATGTTCCCGGCCAAAATCCGCTACACGTCGATGTCGTTCCCCTACCACATCGGCAACGGCTGGTTCGGCGGCATGCTGCCGCTGATGGCGACCGCGATGGTGGCCTGGTCGGGCGACATCTACTACGGGCTTTACTACCCGGTCATTCTCGCACTGATCACGGCAGTGCTGGGAACGCTCTTCCTGCACGACAGGAGAAACATCAACATCAACGATTGACGCCTGCGGCAGAAGCTGATGAAGGGTGCCGGGCCGGTGGTCTGGCACCTTTTTTATCACATGAATTGAGTGTCATGCGTTGCCGCGCCGCCGCCGCAATTGCGCCCTGAGGCCGCCACCGCCGCCCGCTGATATCCGTTCTGCCGGCGATGGTGCCGGCTCGCGGAGACGCCCACCATGTCCATCACCTCCAGGCTTCTGATGTCCGCCCTGATCCTCGGCGTGTCGGCGCCGGCCTTTGCTCAAGGCAGCACCTCGGGTCTCAGCACCACCTCGCATGCACCGATCAGCAGCAAGCCTCCGATCCTCCACAAGATTGCCGCAACCGCTCCTGACAGCACGAAACCGAGCGCCACCGCAGCCACGCCGGTGAAGCCAACGCCGAAAATCGGCACAACAGCCACGACCGGCAGCGGCACCAGCACCGTTCAGATCAAGCCGGCTCCTGGCACCGCGGCGAGCCCGACAATTGCACCGAACGCCTCAGTCTCACCCAGCGTCAACGGAGCGCCAGGTGTTGCAGCAGCCCCAACCGTGAAGACCAACTGAATCGGAGCGATTTGCTTTGACAAGACGGGCCGGGACGCATCCCGGCCCGTCCATCGGTGGGGCTGGACGTCACACTCCGCTTCATGGCATCGGACAAGAAGACCGTAAGGCCGTACGGCCAACCGCCCCTTCTCATCCGAGGATCGACAATGGACAGCCTTATTTCCAATGACAGCCTTGGCTTCGGCGCGCGCTTGTCGTCGCTGGCCACCCGTGAGGGGCTGATCGGATTGGACCGGCAATTCATCGAACGCCTACGGGGCGAAGATGCCCCGCTGCACGAACGTTTGATGACCGCGCGCGCCACGCCCGATGCGCTGGATGCCAAGACCGAAGGCGAATTGGTCGTGGCACTCGGCCCGCTTGTCGAAAGCTTCGTCGCCACATTGTTCGGCATCGAGGCGGAGATCGACGCCATCGTCGCCCGCACCCACGGCCTTGATTCCGTGCACGCCTGCAAACGCCTGTTCGTGCAACGCCAGGCGGTTCGCAAATACGCGGATGTGTCCGGGCTGGACGGCCCAACCCTGCGCGGCGCGCTTGAAGCGCTGATCGGCGCTCCGCTCACCGAGCCCGGCTTCGCCCATGCCGTTGCCGCCTGGGAGGCCGAGGGGCATGCCGAGGCGATTGATCTTGCCCTGCGCTACGCCGCCTGGGCCACGCTGTCGCTCGAGGGCCGCCACTATCACAAGGGCGGCACCTTGTTCCGCGTGCCGCGGAAACTCGACTACGCCAATCTGGTGCCCGTGCAGACCATCGAGCGCGACGGTGTGATCATGAAGCGTCTGCCGGAACACGACTGGCGCCAGCGCCATGGATTCGCACTGACCGACCCCGGCATGGGCGAACAGCAGGCGCTGGACCAGATGAACTACTGCATCTGGTGCCACACCCAGTCGAAGGACAGCTGCTCCAAGGGTCTGCGCGACCGCAAGACCGGCGAGTTCCAGAAAAGCCCGTTCGGCGTTACCCTCGCTGGCTGCCCGCTCGATGAAAAGATCAGCGAAATGCACTTGCTGCGGGCGCAGGGCCATGTGCTCGCAGCCTTCGCCACGATCGCCATCGACAATCCGATGATGGCGGCCACCGGCCACCGCATCTGCAACGACTGCATGAAGGCCTGCGTGTTCCAGAAGCAGGAGCCGGTCGACATCCCCCAGGCGGAGACCTCCATTCTTCGCGATGTGCTCGACCTGCCGTGGGGCTTTGAGATCTATGCCCTGCTGACGCGATGGAACCCGCTCAACATCCGCAGGCCGCTGCCTGCCGCCGATACCGGCCGCAAGGTGCTGATCGTGGGCCTGGGCCCGGCCGGCTTCACGCTCGCGCATCACCTGATGAACGACGGCCACACCGTGGTCGCCGTGGACGGGCTGAAGATCGAGCCGCTCGGCTTCGATGTGACCGCACCGGTGCGCGACGCCGCCACGCTGTTCGAGAATCTCGACGACCGCATCATGGCCGGTTTTGGCGGCGTGGCCGAATACGGCATCACCGTTCGCTGGAACAAGAACTACCTCAAGCTGGTGCGCCTGCTGCTGGAACGCCGCGACAGCTTCGCCATGCAAGGCGGCGTTCGCTTCGGCGGCGGTGGCACCGTTTCAATCGATGACGCCTGGGCGATGGGATTCGACCATATCGCCCTGTGCATGGGCGCCGGCCGCCCCACGGTAATCGACATGCCCGGCGGTCTCGCCCGCGGCGTGCGCCAAGCCAGCGACTTCCTCATGGGCCTGCAGCTCACCGGCGCTGCCAAGATGAGCTCGATCGCCAATCTGCAGCTGCGCCTGCCGGTGGTGGTGATCGGCGGCGGGCTAACCGCCGTGGATACCGCGACCGAGAGCCTGGCCTACTACGTGCGCCAGGTGGAGAAATTCGCCTGGCGCTACAACACGTTGGTCGCCGAGCGCGGCGAGGCCGTGGTGCGCGCCCGTTGGACGCAGGAGGAGGTGCAGATCGCCACCGAATTCCTCACCCATGCGTCAGCGATCGCCACGGAACGCGAAACCGCCGCCGCCGAGGGTCGCGAGGCGCATCTGACCCAGTTGCTGGACAGCTGGGGCGGCGCCACCGTCGCCTACCGTCGCAGTCTGGGCGAGGCGCCCAGCTACACGCTGAACCACGAGGAAGTGGAGAAGGCGATGGAGGAAGGCGTGCGCTTTGCCGAAGGTCTGTCGCCGGCAGAAGTGGTGATGGACAATTTCGGTCACGCCGCCGGACTGCGCTGCACCCGCGCCGATCTCACCGAAGTGCTGCTGCCCGCGCGCGCGGTGCTGGTGGCCGCCGGCACCCAACCCAACACCGTGCTCGCCCGCGAGGACGGCCGCATCCTGCTCGACGGCAAGTATTTCCAGGCGATCGACGCCGAGGGCCATAAGGTTTCGCCCCAGCGGGCGCTGTCCAAGCCGCTGGAGGCACAGGTGCTGATGCATCGCGACGAGCAAGGCCGCTTCATGAGCTTCTTCGGCGACCTGCACCCGAGCTTTTTCGGCAACGTGGTCAAGGCGATGGGCTCGGCCAAGCGCGGCTATCCCGTGGTGAGCCGCCAGCTTGCGGCAAGCCCGGCAACCTCGGCGACCGGCGCCGAGGTGATGGCGCGTGCGAAGTCAGACCTGTCCGCAACCGTTCACGCCGTCACCCGACTGACGCCGACGATCGTGGAAGTGGTGTTGCACGCCCCGGCCGCTGCACGGGCCTTCCGGCCCGGGCAGTTCTACCGCCTGCAGAACTTCGAAATGCTGGCCCCGCGCCTCAGCGAGGCCGCGGGCGACTCGCTGTTCGCCATGGAAGGCCTCGCCATGACCGGCGCCTGGACTGATGCCGATGCCGGCCTCGTCTCGGTTATCGCCCTGGAAATGGGCGGCAGCTCGGATCTGTGCGCCGTGCTCCGTATCGGCGAGCCAGTGGTGCTGATGGGCCCGACGGGCACAGCCACCGAAATCCACCCCAACACGACCGTCGCACTGGTCGGCGGTGGTCTTGGCAATGCAGTGCTGTTCAGCATCGGTGCGGCAACTCGCGCCGCCGGGTCCAAGGTGATCTACTTTGCCGGCTATAAGGCGATCCAAGACCGCTACAAGACCGCCGAGATCGAACGCGCCGCCGATGTCATCGTCTGGTGCTGCGACGAAGCGCCGGGCTTCCCGGCCACACGCCCGCAGGACCATACATTTGTCGGCAACATCGTGCAGGCGATGGCGGCCTACGGGTCCGGCAGGCTCGGCCCGCAGAATGTTCCCCTCGCGGACGCCGAGCATATGATCGTCATCGGGTCGGACCGTATGATGGAGGCGGTCGGCTCGGCCCGCCATGGTGTGCTTGCGCCATACCTGAAGGCCGGCCACACCGCGATCGGTTCGATCAACTCGCCCATGCAGTGCATGATGAAGGAAGTCTGCGCGCAGTGCCTGCAACCACAGACCGACCCGGTCACCGGGGCGCGGACCGTGGTGTTCAGCTGCTTCAACCAGGACCAGGCGCTTGATCGAGTGGATTTTCCGGCACTGAACGACCGGCTGCGGCAGAACAGCTTGGCCGAGAAGCTGACGGCGCAGTGGATCAACCGAGCTTTGCCGCGCCTCGAACGGGTTTGATGCCGGCGTAGATCAGAGCGGGATGACGTCTGATAGGCGACGTAATCCAACTCTAGCTCTTTGTTTTAGCGCGTGATTCAGACCTTCCGGTGATTCCACCTTCGGTCATCACGCTCTAGAGCCTGATCGCTTCTGTTTGGTGAAGCGGTCAGGCTCTAGCTTTTTCCCTTAACGAGCAATTTTATCGCGCGGTTGGTTCAACCTGAGGCGATATCGCTCTAGCCGATGCGGAGCAGCCGCATCCCGTCGGTTCGAAGCCACCGCACGGCGTCGTCCAGATGCGGCGTGAGTTGTGCCACGAGCGCCCAGAACTGCGGGCCATGGTTCATGTGGCGCAGATGGGCGACTTCATGCGCAGTGACATAGTCCTGCACGAACTTCGGCGCCATCACCAGGCGCCAACTGAACGCGAGATTGCGATTGGCGGCGCAGCTGCCCCAGCGACTCGTGGTATCCTTGAGCGAGATGCGGCCCGGTCGCAGCCGAGCCGCCTCCGCCTTTTGGGCGACCAGACAGCCGATGCTCGACCGTGCCTCAGAGCGCAGGAAATCCCCCACGCGCCGCGTCAGAAATGCAGGATCGCCAGCGACGCGGATTTCGCCCTGTTCGATCCATGCCACGCCACGCGCCGCTGGCATGTGGCGAATGCGATGCGGAACCCCGTGGAGCGGAATCACGGCACCATCGGCCAGGCTGATGGCCCCGGGCAGTGCCGCAAGGCGCTCGGCGACCCAGGTCGCGTTGGTGATCAACAGCGCCATGCCAGCCGTGCGCGCCGCGCGCTTGGGCAAGGTTACGACGACGGAGCCGCCGCGCGGGTCGATCCTCAGACTGACGCGCCGCGCGCGGTCGCTCCGGCGCCATTCGACGCGAGCCGGACCGCCGGGCAGAGCCAGAACTTCCGAGATCTCAATACCCATGGGCACTGAACGTGGCGGTTTTGTATAAGATCGGCAATGGCCAACTCACAAAAACCGCCACGCATCTCAGATCTTAGAGGGTGATGACCGAAGGTGGAATCACCGAAAGGTCTGAATCACGCGATAAAACAGAGAGCTAGAGTGGGATGACGTCGCCTGTCAGACGTCAGCACGCTTTAGTAGGGTTTCACTTTCTGAGCTTCGTCAGAGACCGCATTGCCGCCGGCCGAAACGTCCTTGCCGAGGCCGGCGGTGGTGTTGCACGCAGCCAGCGCCAGTGTGCTGGCCAGAAGGGCTGCAACCGGGATCAAACGGAGCAACTTCATGGTAATATTCCTCGTCGAAATTGTCCTGAACGAAAGCGTCAGGCCGCCGCGAGCACGACGCTCGTGTCATCGAACGTCCGGAACAGCGCCTCTGTTGCAGGTTGCGATAATTTCATGTGCGGGGGCCGAATGTTCTCCCACGCAGGATTGTCGGTGTGCCGGGCGATCAGCGCCTTCAGGCCCGGGATAAGGGGTGCGGACGTCACGGCCGCCCGCACGCGAGAGAGGATCTTCTGCGCATCGGCCCCCGCTTCGGTGCCCTGGTTGGCATAGACCTGGGCGGAAATGGCACAGCCCACATTGGCGGCCGCGGTGATACAGCCGGCGCCGCCGATGGCGAGCAGATCCGCCAAAGCGCCGTCATCGCCACAATAGACCTCGAAGCCCTCCTTGGCGAAATGATCCACATAGGCGCGCGTGTTCGCGAAATCCCCGCTGCTGTCCTTGATGCCGCGCACTTTGCCAGGATAGGCCGCGAGCAAACGGGAGATGAACGGCACGGTGAAGGGCACCGCTGATTGCGCTGGGAAATGATACAGATAGAGGCCGATATCGCCGCCAACGCGCTGAATCACTTCGCTGAAATAGGCAAACAGCCCATCCTCGGAGGGATTCTTGTAGAAAAACGGCGGCAGCAGCAAAGCGCCGCGGCAGCCGAGTTCCTCGGCGCGACGGGTCAGCAGTACCGTGTCGGTGATTGCGGTCGTGCCGGTGCCAGGCAGCAAGACGGAGGCGGGCACGCCAGCCTCGACGAAGCCCTCCATCACGGCGATGCGCTCGTGAATGCCAAGCGAGTTGGCCTCGCCGGTCGTTCCCAGAATGCCCAAACCGTTGCAGCCATTGGCCAGCAGCCAGCGGGCATGGGCCAACATCAGTGGAAGATCGATCGACAGATCCTCCCGCATCGCCGTCAGAACCGCCGCGTTCACGCCGCCGAACCGAGCACCATTCTTGGCTGAACCATCCATCAACTCAACTCCTCAGTGGTGTTGCCAGCGGCATCGTCTTCTGGCTTAGGACGCCGCACCCGCGGCTCTCGCCCAGGCCACTCAACGATATGATGTTCCAACGGTCCGGCATAGCGCTCGTCAATTGCACGACCCGTCACGGAAACGCCCGCCTTGTGCACCATGTCAGGATCGCCGCACACGAGCTTGTGCCACCAGGCGAGTCCCCTGCCCTCGTGCACACGACGATAGGCGCAAGACGGCGGCATCCAGTCGATCTCGGCCAGAACCTGTGGCGTCAGCGTCACGCAGTCGGGCACGTAACGGTGGCGGCGTTCGTATTTGCTGCATTGGCAGGAGCCAAGGTCGAGCAGGCGACAGGCCACGTTGGTGTGGGCGAGCTCGTTGGTGTCCTCGTAGCGAAGCTTGTGCAGGCAGCAGCGGCCGCACCCATCGCACAGTGATTCCCACTCGGCCTTCGACATCTCGGCCAGCGACTTGTTCTTCCAGAAGGGGGCGTCTTGCCGCATCGCAGCAGATTAGGGCCTGGGACAACCGGCGCAACCCATGCCCTCAGATGGCAGGCACCAGTTTGGCTCGATCGGGGGCAAAGAGGCAGGTCAAGGTCACAGATGTTGCAGCCGATCAGCTCAACAATAGCATCTCATGGGCGCTGGCTGGTCGGGCCTGGAACCGTCTCGCAGGCGGCCGCTCCGGTGCGTCTCGGGCGGGGGAACCCGGCACCCACAGCGGGGTTCCCACCCTGGCTGCGGCGATGGCGGCCCCCGGGGAAGAATTCACTGCACCAGATCGTGGGCGTTCTCGCCGTCATCCTGCTTCTGCTCGTGTTGCAGGATGCATTCGAGGTGATGCTGCTGCCGCGCCGGGTGGAACGCCGGCGGCGGCTGATGGGCGTGTATTTTCGACTGGCCTGGCAGGCCTGGTCGCGGCTGGCGAATAAGTTGTCGGGGGACCGCCGGCGCGAAAGCATGTTGAGTCACTTCGGCCCGCTGTCGATGATCGGCCTGTTCGCCTTGTGGGCCGTGGTACTGATCATCGGTTTCGGCACACTTGAATGGTCGCTTCAGCCGCAGGTTCGCGCAGTCGGCGGGCTCGCGCCGTGGATCGAGCAAGTCTACATGAGCGGCGTTACGTTCTTCACGCTCGGTTATGGCGATGTGGTGCCGCACACCGATCTCGCTCGGCTGGTGGCCGTGATCGAAGCCGGCATGGGCATCGGCTTCATCGCCATCGTCATCGGTTATCTGCCCGTGCTGTATCAGTTGTTCTCCCGGCGCGAAGCGCATCTCATCCAGCTCGATGCCCGTGCCGGCTCGCCGCCTACGGCTGTCGCAATGCTGTGCCGCCATGCCGAGGCCGGCGGCCTCGCCAAGCTCGACGAGTTGCTGCGTGAATGGGAAGTATGGAGTGCGGAACTTCTGGAAAGCCATCTGTCCTACCCGATGTTGGCGTATTACCGCTCCCAGCACGACAACCAGTCCTGGCTCGCCGCTCTCATTGCAATTATGGATTGCTGTGCATTGATCCTGATCGGTGTGAAGGATCTGCAGCCATTGCAGGCACGCATGACCTTCGGCATGGCCCGCCAGGTCGTGGTGGAAATGGCACGGTCACTGCAAAGCGCGCCCTCGCGTTACGACGGCGGCGATCGGCTGTCCCCGGAGGCATTCGACCTGATGCTCGCGCATTTTGCCGAGGCGAGGTTGGAATGGGATGGTGGCCCCGATGCACAGTCGATTCTGCAGGCGCTGCGCTCGACCTATGAGCCGCTGATGGACGGACTGGCGCGGCATCTGTTGCTGACGCTGCCAGGTTGGTTACCAGACGAACATGCCACAGATCATTCCGCGCAGGGGCATCGTGGCCTGCTGGCGCGACGGCTTATCGAGGAGCTCGTCAATCGCGACAGCGTTGGCTCTGAGGGGAACTTCACCGATGCGACCAATACTTGGCGGAAGCTGCGTCGTCAGCTGCGTCGAAAATAATCCCCAGCCCGCGACGGAAAATGTGGTTTCGGCCTCGGGTCGTCTGGTGACCCGATTGCGCAGGACGCGCCCCCCATAACCGCGTATAACCCCGCGGGCGAAGGTGAGTCCCAGCCCGACACCACCCGTCGCGCGGTTGCGAGAACGTTCCAGGCGAACGAATGGTGCCAACCCGCTCTCGATCGCATCCGCGGGTACGCCGACTCCACTGTCGCAGACACGAACCGTCACAGATGCACTCTCGCAGCTCAGCGATACCTCGGGTGCACCACCGTATTTCATGGCGTCGCCGATAAGGTTGGTGAAGGCGCGCTTCAACGCGAACGGGCAGCCATGAAATGGCGCGTGATCGGGGCCAGAGACTGCGATCTCGACGCCCTGGTTGCTGTGGCCGTTGGCAATGGTGCGCAGCAGTCCAACGAAGTCGAAGATCGTCGCTACCTCGCGCTCGGCTCTCAACGCCGCTGAGCAGTCCTGGATTCGAGGCCTGCACGCCACATTCGATGGGAAATTTAACGATGCCATCGGGAATGCGGTCGAGACAAAATAATCTAACTGGTTTGGATCTGATGGTGTGGATCGCGTTTCATCAGATCCGATTTAGAATTTCCGGCTGGAATCCAACCAAGCCAAAATCGCTTTGTCGCTAACCCATTGAAATACTTCGGTCAGTTTTTGATAAGCTGTCAGTTACCTTCATCTGACGTATTCAAATCTAGGTCATTAAAATAGTTAGGAAAGTTATGGTGAGCGCGGTGGGATTCGAACCCACGACCCCATGATTAAAAGTCACGTGCTCTACCAACTGAGCTACGCGCTCGCTGCCCGCGTTGAACGACAACGCGGGCGGGTGGTCAAGGCGTGGTCGCGCAGGTCAGTTCTTCACGTCCGATGCAACCTGCATATGGACAATCCGGTCCGGGTTTCGTACCGGCTCGCCGCGCTTGATCTTGTCGACCAGTTCCATTCCCGAGGTCACCTGGCCCCAGATGGTGTACTGGCCGTCCAGGAACGGCGCCGGGGCGAACATGATGTAGAACTGGCTGTTCGCCGAGTCGGGGCTCTGCGAGCGGGCGGCGCCCACGGTGCCGCGCAGGAATTTTCGCACTTTGCTGAACTCGGCGGGAATGTTGGGGTATTTGCTGCCGCCGGTGCCGGTGCCGGTCGGGTCGCCACCCTGGGCCATGAAGCCTTCGATGACCCGGTGGAACGGGGTGCCGTCGTAGAACTTGTCGCGGCACAGCTGCTTGACGCGGGCGACGTGCAGAGGCGCGATGTCGGGCAGCAGCTGGATGGTCACACGGCCGGACTCAAGGTCCAGATAGACGGTGTTGTCGAGGTCGGTGGCGGCATCGGCGGCTTCGCTCATCATGGTTTCCAGAACAGGGGTTGCGACGATACAGGCAAGTAGAGCGCGACGGCGCATGGTGGCCTCCGGTCGGTGCGGGTCTCAGGATCTCGGTTTTACGCGAGCAAGCGTCCGGTCTAACGTTAGTTTGGGGACGAAGCTTGAAATGTCGCCCCCCAAAGCCGCGATCTCCTTCACAAAGCGCGAAGAGATGAACTGATGCGTCTCGCTCGCCATGAGAAACACCGTCTCGACATCTGGGGCAAGCCGATAGTTGAGGCCGGCCATCTGGATTTCATAATCGAAATCCGACACCGCGCGCAGGCCGCGCACGATGACGCTTGCACCAAGTTCGCGGGCGAAATGGATCAGCAGCTTGTCGAACGGCACCACCTGGATCTCGGTGCCAGTGCGCGCAACGATGTGGGACATTTCGGCCTGCACAAGCTCCACGCGCTCCTCGATGGGAAACAACGGCCCCTTGCCGGCATTCATGGCCACCCCCACGACCAGCCGCTGCATCATGCGCGCAGCGCGTGCGATGATGTCGAGATGGCCGTTCGTGATCGGGTCGAACGTTCCGGGATACAGACCGACCCGAAAGGTCGCCGTAGGCTGGTCAGTCATTCGCATCCCCGGTCTCGTCACTTTGCTGATCGACCACCGGAGGCTCTACCTCGGGGCTAGTCTCGTCTGACGCTTCTGGTTCGACAACGGGGAACACGCTTGTCACGCGCTCGCCGGTGTCCAGGCGGAACAGCGTGACGCCCATCGAGGTACGGCCGGTGATGCGCACTTGGTCGGCTGGCACGCGGATCAGGCGACCCACGTCGGTGACCATCATCACACCGTCGCCTGGGCGAACCGGGAAAGTGCCGGCGACGGTTTTTCCGGTGCGTGCCGAGAGCGTGATATTGGCAATCCCCTGCCCGCCCCGACCGCTGACGCGGTATTCGTAAGCGGAGGTGCGCTTGCCGAAACCGGTGTCGGTCACGGTCAGCAAGATCTCCTCCTTCTGCTCAAGCTCGGCCATACGGTCCGCTGTCAGTGCCACCTCGGCCACGAACTCGTCCGGCTCGTCGGCGACCTCCTCATCCTCGCCGCCGCGGCGCTTGGCGGAGGCGTATTTGAGATAGGCGACGCGTTCCTCGACGGTGGCGTTCACATGGGTCAGCACGGACAGGCTGATCACCTCGTCCTTGTCAGCCAGCTTGATGCCGCGAACGCCGGAGCTGTCGCGCCCGGCGAACACGCGCAGCACATCGTCGGTGATCTGGCAGCGCAGGGAACGACCCTGGCGCGTTGCGAGCAGCAGGTCGTCACCCTCGCGGCAGGTGGCCACACCGATCAGGCGATCGCCCTCGTCGAGCTTCATGGCAATCAGACCAGAGGCACGCACATTGCGGAAGTCGGACAGACGGTTGCGCCGGATGCCGCCCGACGCGGTGGCGAACACCAGATGCAGGTTCTCCCACAGCGTCTCATCCTGCGGCAGCGGGAGCACCGTGGTGATGGTATCCGCACCGAGGTCGGGCAGCATGTTGACGAGCGCGCGGCCTTTCGACGTCGGGCTGCCCACCGGCAGTTTCCAAACCTTCTCGCGATACGCCTTGCCGCCCGAGCTGAAGAACAGCACGAACTGGTGGGTATGCGCGTTGAAGCTTCGGGTGACGATGTCGTCGCCGCGCGTGCCGGCCCCGCTGCGGCCGCGGCCACCGCGGTTCTGCTGGCGGAAGATGTCGAGCGAGGTGCGCTTGATGAAGCCGTCGCGGGTAATGGTGACAACCATCTGGCCTGGCTCGATCAGGCTTTCGTCGTCCTGGTCGGCGCCGCCGTCCATGATCTCGGACATGCGGGGGCTGGCGATCTCCGCGCGTACCTTGACCAGCTCGTCGCGGATCACTTCCATGCGGCGGATGTGGCTGCCGATGATGGCGAGCAGGTCGGCGATCTTCTCCGCGACCTCGCGCATTTCGGCGCCGATCTTGTCCTGTTCGAGCCCGGTGAGGCGCTGCAGGCGGATGTCGAGAATGGCGCGGGCCTGTTCCTCGGTGAAGCGGACGGTGTTCTCCGCGGTGACGATGTTGCGCTCGTCCTCGATCAGCGCCAGCAAGGGCGTCACATCGGCGGCCGGCCAGTCGCGCGCCATCAAGGCCGCACGGGCAGCGGCAGCGTCTGGCGAGGCGCGGATGACCGCGATCACCTCATCGATATTCGCGACCGCGATGGCGAGGCCCACCAACGTATGGGCGCGTTCGCGGGCTTTTCCGAGATCGAAGGTGGCGCGACGCAGCACCACTTCCTCGCGGAACCGAATAAAGATCTGCAGCGCGTCTTTCAGCCCCATCAGCCGCGGGCGACCGCCGTCCAACGCCAGCATGTTGAGGCCGAAGCTGGTCTGCATGGAAGTGAAGCGGAACAGATGGTTCAGCACCACTTCCGAATTGGCATCGCGCTTCATCTCGATGACCATGCGCATGCCGGAGCGGTCGCTCTCGTCGCGCAGGTCGCTGATGCCCTCGATGAGCTTGTTGCGCACGAGGTCGGCGATGCGCTCCATCAAGGTGGATTTGTTCACCTGGTAGGGCAGCTCGGTGACGATGATCGCCCAGCGGTCCTTGCGCAGCTCCTCGAACTCGGTGCGGGCGCGGATGATGATGGAGCCGCGGCCGGTCTCGAAACCGGAGCGAATGCCGGCGCGGCCGAGAATGATCCCTCCGGTCGGGAAGTCCGGGCCCGGCACGATGGTCATGAGCTGTTCAAGGGTCAGCGTCGGGTCGTCAACCAGAGCGAGCGTGGCGTCGATGATCTCGCCCGGGTTGTGCGGCGGGATGTTGGTCGCCATGCCGACCGCGATGCCGCCGGCGCCGTTGATCAGCAGGTTGGGGAAGCTTGCCGGAAGAACCTTCGGCTCGCTCTCGCTCTCATCATAATTTGGTTGAAAATCAACGGTGTCACGGTCGATATCGCCCAACAGGTAGGAGCTGGAACGCGCCAGTCGTACCTCGGTGTAGCGCATCGCCGCCGGCGGATCGCCGTCGACCGAGCCAAAATTCCCCTGGCCGTCGATCAGCCGCACGCGCATCGAGAACGGCTGGGCCATACGGACCATAGCGTCGTAGATGGCGCTGTCGCCATGCGGATGGAACTTGCCCATCACCTCGCCGACCACGCGGGCAGATTTGCGATAGGCCTTATCGTGCGTGTAGCCGGCCTCCTGCATGGCGAACAGGATGCGGCGATGCACCGGCTTCAGCCCGTCGCGTGCATCGGGCAGCGCGCGGCTGACGATGACGCTCATGGCGTAATCGAGATAGGAGCGACGCATTTCCTCCTCGAGCATGACCGGCTGCATGGCGCCGCGTGTCGGGTCGATCGGGCCGGCGCCGGCCGGATCCTCAGGAGTGTCGCTCAATACAGTCTCGTTTCAGATGGTTTCTGGGCAGAAGGCCCGCCAGGCGGAGTCGGGCGGACCAAACCGATAAAACCTTATAGCTGGCATCGCCCGGTGATGCCAGAACCGCCGGTTTTGCCTTAGCTGACCAGCACGAAGCGCTGGAAGTCCTTCTGGGCCGGCCGTGCGTTGTGGGGGTAGAGCCCGGCGAAGGCCGTGATATCGGCAGCCGCGACGGACATGGTGTCGGTGAGCAGATGCCAGTCGACATCTTCGCTGCAAGGCGGCGTCGTGAGGGAGCCGGCATAGTGATAATAGCCTCGGCCCGCGGGCAGCAGGACTTTGGGATCGATTGCAGCCACACCCGCCTTCACGATGCCTGGCTTGGCCGGCATCATCTGGATCACCGCTGAAAATGCCGGATTGGCGGCGCCCTCGGTGAGCAGCACGCCGACGACACCGAGCGTTCCGGCTTTGGAACGGTGGACGAAATGCACCTCCATCGGGAAGGACTTGCCGGCGATGAGGTGCTCGCTGGGACGATGGAAGTGGAACTGCAGCAAATCGTAGCTGTGCGCACCCACCGCAAGCGTCGAGCCGGGCGCCATGTTCACCTGGATCGTGTGGCCATTGTTGACAATTTCGGTCGGCGCCGAGCGGTAGTCGAGCTGCATGGCCGGTTGCACAGCCTTCACCGGGTCGACGATGTCGAGCGGGGACTGGCGGGTACCGGTTGAACAGACGGCACTCTCCTTGGCCAAGGCGCCCCAGCGGCCGGGGCCAGAGGCACCCTCATAGGACCACCCGGCATGGTGCTCCTCCGCCCGGGCAACAGCGGCGCAGGCGGGGCAGGCAGCAGCGACGGCAATTGCGCGCAGGAAGTGGCGACGGTTCATGATTGCCCTCCTGATTTTCTTATCCATAGCTTTACCGGAACGTTACAATAATTCGCTGACCCTGTGAACGCTGCATGACACCAACATGCGAACGAACTACATTGTTCCGTCATAATTCGGAGGAGGTCGCAATGCTCTCACGTCGGTCCATCGCAACACTGACCGGCGCGGCAGCCGTCGGTGCGGCGTCGCTGATTTCGCCAGCCTCCGCCCAGACGCCTGACAACGAGAGCACCTTCCAACGCATCCGCCGCACGCGGAAGCTGCGCATTGCAGGGATCGTGGGCACCGAGCCGTACTACCATCGCGACATCGCAGCCGGCACCTGGACGGGGTTCTGCGTCAGCATGGGCCAGGACCTCGCGAAGTCGATGGAAGCAGAGCTCGAGATTGCCGAGACCACCTGGGGCAATGCCGTGCTCGACCTGCAGTCCAACAAGATCGACATCATGTTCGGCCTCAGCCCGACACCGTCGCGTGCCCTGGTGGTGGAATTCACGCGGCCGATCCTGAACAACACGTTCACCATCGTGGCGCGGCCGGGGTTCGAGCCGAAGACCTGGGAGGATCTGAACAAGCCCGAGGTGAAGGTTGCCGTCGATATCGGCTCCACCCATGATCTGTTCGCTCGCCGCGTGCTGCCGAAATGCACGCTGGTCGCACTCAAGACGCCGGATGATGCGACGTTGGCCGTGCAATCTGGCCGCGCCGACTGCGTCATCCAAGTGATCCTGCTGTCGATGGTGACGGTGAAGAAGAACCCCAAGGTCGGCCGCGTGCTGGTGCCGACCCCTGTGGTGGCGCAGCCGACCTGTGCCGGTGTGCGGCCCGATGCCGATCATCGCTTCCTCAATTTCGTCGACAACTGGCTGGCCTACAGCGCCTCGCTGCAGGTGGTGAAGGGCTGGGTCACCGAGAACCTGACGCTGGTCGGCATCCAGCCCGACGACATCCCTCCGCTGGTCCAGTTCTGAGCGCACCGCTCGGCATCCTGGTGCTGGACACTCACTTTCCGCGGCCACAGGGCGATGTGGCGAACGCGGAGAGCTGGGATTTTCCCGTGCTGTTGGAAGTGGTCCGCGGTGCGACTGCGCGACGCACCGTGGATGGCGATGCCAGAATGCTGGATGATTTCGTGGCGGGTGCCAAGGCGCTGGTGGCGCGGGGGGCCGTGGGGGTGATCACCTCCTGCGGTTTCCTCGCCGTCGAGCAGGAGCGACTGGCGGCGCGGATTTCGGTGCCGGTGGCGACCTCCGCCCTGCTGCAGATCCCGATGGTATCACTCTGCCTGCCGCGTGGGCGGGGTGTTGGGGTGATCACCTATGACGCAGCCTCGCTGACGCCGGCGCATTTCCTCGCGGTGGGTGCCGACCCCGCGACACCGGTGGCGGGCCTGCCGCGGGGCGGCGCGTTTCACGCCATGATCGAGGGCTGCGCGCCTTACGACGAGATGGCATTCACGCACGAGATCCTGACGGCGGCCGATACGCTGCGGGCGATGCATCCGCAGCTTGGGGCGTTGGTGCTGGAATGCACCAATCTGCCGCCGTTCGCGGCCCGGCTGCGCGCCCATGCGGGGCTTGCCGTGTATGACATCATCACCCTCGGCTCCTGGTTCCGCGCCGGGCTGGTGGAGCGAGCCTTTGCATGACCTATGAGTGGGACTTCCATTTCCTTATCCAGTACCGCTGGCTCATCGCCACCGGCATCGGTGTCACGGTGCTGTTCACCATTGCGACCGCGGTGCTGGGGCTGTTGGTCGGAACGGCGCTCGCCATCGGGCGCATGACCGGGCGGCCCTGGATCAATGCGCCGATCACGGGCTTCATCGAGATCTTTCGCTGCACGCCCGTGCTGGTGCAGCTGGTGTGGATCTACTACGCGCTGCCGGTGCTGATCGGCGTCGAGATGTCTGCTTCCACCGCCGCGATCATCACGCTCTCGCTGTACGGCGGCTCGTTCTATGCCGAGATCATCCGCGGCGGCATCGTCTCGATCGAGCGCGGCCAGTGGGATGCCGGCCGCGCGCTAGGGCTGACCATCTGGCAGTTGCTGGGCCGCGTCATCCTGCCGCAGGCGACGCGGCGAATGATCCCACCCTTGGTCAACCAGACCATCCTTCAGCTCAAGAACACCTCGCTGGTATCAGCGATCGCAGTGCCGGACCTGCTGTATCAAGGCCAGCTCATCACTTCCGCCACCTACCGGCCGCTGGAGACCTATACGATGATCGCCGTGGTATATTTCATCATCTTGTTCCCGCTGACGCGGGTGGCGCAGGGGCTGGAGCGGCATTTTGCCCGCGAACCCGGCCGGGTCGGCTTCGAATGAGGGTGGTGGTGATCGGCGCGGGCATCGTCGGCGCCTGTGCCGCGATCGAACTGCAGCGCGACGGCCACGCGGTAACACTGGTCGAGCCCGGTCCGCCCGGTGGCGAACAGGCGGCCAGCTACGGCAACGGCGCCTGGCTCAGCCCGAGTTCTGTGGTGCCTATGTCGATGCCGGGCCTGTGGCGCCGCGTGCCGGGATGGCTATTCGATCCGCTCGGCCCGCTGACATTGCGCTGGGGCTCCCTGCCCGCCTTGCTGCCGTGGCTGGTGCGGTTCCTGTACGCCGGATCGACTGTCGCGAAGGTGGAGGCAACCGCGCGCCATCTGTCGACCCTGCTGCACGATGCGCCCGACCGCCATCTGGCGCTGGCGACCGAAGTCGGCGTGGGCGACCTGATCCACCGCAACGGGCTGCTGTATCTATACCCCGACCGAGCCGCCTTCGCCGCCGAGGCATTGGCTTGGCGGCTGCGGCGCGACAACGGCATCACCTGGACCGAACTCGACAGCGACGCGTTGCACCAGCGTGAGCCGGCGCTGGGAGCGTTCTACCGGTTCGGTGTTCTCGTCGATCGTGGGGCGCATTGCGCCGACCCCGGCTTCTATGTCGCAGCGCTGGTCCGCCACGCCGTGGCCAACGGCGCCACGTTGCTACCGGCGCGCGCGACCGGTTTCACGATCGTGGACGGAAGGCTACAGGCGGTTTTGACCGATGCGGGCGCCATCGCCTGCGACCGCGCCGTGATTGCGGCGGGCATACATTCCAAGGCGTTGGCGCTGGCTGCCGGGGATCGGGTCAGCCTGGCCGCCGAGCGCGGCTATCACGTGCAGATAGCCGACAGCTCCGTGGTGCTGCGCACGCCGACCATGCCAAGCGACGGCAAGATGTCCAACACCAGCACGCGCGGCGGGCTGCGGGCCGCGGGCCAGGTGGAACTCGCCCGGGTCGGCGCCGCGCCGAACTGGGCCCGGGCCGACGTCCTGCTGGCGCATCTGCGACGCAGCTTTCCGGGACTCGCGCCGGATGCGCCGCTGGCACGCTGGATGGGTCATCGCCCCTCCACACCTGACGGCCTGCCGGTGATCGGGCCAGCGCGGAGCAGCGGGGACATTCTTCACGCCTTCGGCCACGGCCATGTCGGATTGGCGGCAGGGCCGGTCACCGGGAGGATTGTGGCAGACCTGGTCGCCGGTCGCGCACCTGAGGTGTCTAGTACCGCGTTCTCCGCCGCACGGTTTTAGGCGATATTACGGCGTACATTTTCGTACAGACGGACGAGCTCCTATCTCGCAATATGTAATATTACAATAGAGTTGACGATTACATATGACATTGCTCAAGTCGGGCGCTTTGGCATTCTGAACCATATAATTTTGTTCGGACCCATTATGCCCATTTCATCGGTAAATCAGCCTGTCGTTTCTATCGGTTCGGGAAGCGATGGCATTATCCTGCAGATCTCCGAGGACTCTTATAAGGGCGATGCCCAATATGCCGTCTCCGTCGATGGCCAGCCGATCGGCGGCGTGCTGACCGCAACCGCCTCGCACGCGCTTGGCGAGACGCAGGACATCAAGGTGCTCGGCAATTTCGGCATCGGGCCGCACACCGTCACCATCGATTTCCTCAACGACGCCTACGACGGCACGGCGGCCACCGACCGCAACCTCTATGTTGACTCGGCAGGTGAGACGCTACTGTCGGCCGGCCCCGTGTCGTTCACCGCGACCGCCGTGGACACGGGTGTCACAGACACCGCAAGCCTGAGCACGGCCATCGACGCGGCAGACGCCGCCACCTCCGGCGACATCGTGATCAACCTCGCCAGCAACATCGTCGAAACCGCGGCCCTGGAGGCTATCAACCTGCAACCCGGCGTGACGCTGACGATCAACGGGCAAGGGCACACACTGTCTGGTGGCAACAGTTTCCGTGGCCTGTTCGCCTATGCCGGCACCATCACGATCCAGAACCTGACCATTTCAGCCGCCTTGGCCCAAGGTGGCCGTGGCGGCAGCGAAGGTGCGGGCGGTGGGGCTGGGCTCGGCGGCGGCCTGTTCGTGGCAGGGACCAATCCGGGGCTGACTTCGGGCGCAAATGTGACGCTCGACAACGTTACGTTTACCGCCAACAGGGCCGTGGGTGGAGTTGGCAGCGGCGGCGGCGGGAATTTCGAAGGGAATTTGGGACCTTACGGCACCGCCGGCGGCGGCGGCGGCATGGGCGGCGATGGCGGCAGCTACGACATTGCCGGCGGCGGCGGCGGCGGGATCGGCGGCGCTGGAGGCACCGGCGGGGTCGGGCTGGCCGGGATCGCGCCGGGCGCTGCCGGCGGC
>JANXSM010000078.1 GCA_025352665.1 Rhodospirillales bacterium
TGCGAAGGCGCGGGAAAGTTCCGTCACCACCTGCACCCAGCGCTTCTTGCCGTCGTCCTGTTCGAGGATGTGTTCCTGTCCGGCGGGAATAAGCGCGAGGCGTTCGGTGGGTTTGCCAGTCGTCCACTTGTCCCAGTTGAAACCATGCATCATGTCGCAAGCGATGCCGTGTTTCTCCAGCATCACGGCGATGGCTTGTGCGGTGTCGAAGGTCGGGTTCCCCTGACCGCCGCTCTCGGTGTAGGTGACGAGCGCCTTCTTGAGTTGATCGGCGAGGCCGAGGTAATCCACCACCAGACCGCCGGGCTTGTCGCGGAAGACGCGGTTCACGCGGGCGATGGCCTGCATGAGGCTGTGGCCCTGCATCGGCTTGTCGGCATACATCGTATGCAGGCAGGGCGCGTCAAAGCCGGTCAGCCACATGTCCCGCACGATCACGATCTTGAAAGGATCTTTGGCGTCTTTGAAACGGTTCGCCAGCTTGCGCCGCGCATCCTTGCTGCGGATGTGCTTCTGCCACTCGGGGCCGTCTTCGGCGCTACCGGTCATCA
Source organism: Rhodospirillales bacterium (assembly GCA_025352665.1). Classification (GTDB taxonomy): domain Bacteria; phylum Pseudomonadota; class Alphaproteobacteria; order Acetobacterales; family Acetobacteraceae; genus CAIQQQ01. Next base: position 552 of record JANXSM010000078.1, read on the forward strand.
CGACTTTCAGCGTCTCCGCTGCCCACTCGGGCCGTAATTTGATCAGCGCGTTGTAGAGGTCCACGCAGATGCGGCGGCTCATGCAGACGATCATCGCCTTGCCGTCCATCGCCTCCACTCGCTTCTCGAAGTGCGCCACCAAGTCGGCAGCCACCAGCGCGATGCGTTTCGGATCGCCCACCAACGCCTCCAGCGCTGCCCACTTCGCGAGCATCTTCTGCTTGAACTCCATTTCCTCCTCGTCCCGCGACTGCGGGATGATCTCCTCAAACTCCGCGTCCAGCTTCGGCAGCTCGCTGGCGTTCAGGCTGAGCTTGGAAATCCGGCTCTCGTAATAGATCGGCACCGTGGCCTTGTCCGCGACGGCGCGCTGGATGTCGTAGATGGAAATGTAGTCGCCGAAGACCGCCCGCGTGTTCGCGTCCGTCTTCTCAATGGGTGTGCCGGTAAAGCCGATGAACGACGCATTCGGCAAGGCATCGCGCAGGTTGCTGGCGAAGCCGTAGGACATCTCGCCAGTCTGGGTATTCACCTTGCCGCCGAAGCCATACTGGCTGCGGTGCGCTTCATCCGCGATCACCACGATGTTCTGCCGCGCGCTCAGCTCGGGCATCGCCTCGCCCTTTTTCGGCATGAATTTGTGGATGGTCGTGAACACCACACCGCCGCTCGCTCGGTTCAGCAGCTCACGCAAATGCTCGCGGTCCCGCGCTTGCACGGGCGTCTGCCCGAGGATGTCCGCGCAGCGTTGGAACTGGCCGAATAGCTGGTCGTCGAGGTCGTTGCGGTCGGTCAGCACCACCAGCGTCGGGTTCTGCATCGCCGGATGCCGCACCACGCGCGCGGCGAAGAAGAGCATGGAGAACGACTTCCCGCTGCCCTGCGTGTGCCAGACCACGCCCGCACGGCGGTCGCCCGGCTGGCCGCCGTGCATCTTCCCGGCCCAGTGGCGGCCCAGCGGCTCCTCACGCAGCACGTTCTCCGCGCTCATGCCACTGGCGCGCACCGTTTCCTCCACCGCCGCATTCACCGCGTGGAACTGATGATAGCCTGCGATGATCTTGTGCAGCGCGCCCGTGTCCGAGTCTTCTTCAAAGACGATGAAATGCTGGAGCAGGTCGAGGAATCGTTGCCGCTCAAACACCCCGCGCACTAGCACCTCCAACTCCAATGAACCCTTCGGCGCGTCGCCCTCCCCATCAATCGTGCGCCACACCTTGAACCACTCCTGGTTCGCCGTCACGGAACCCATGCGCGCCTGAAGGCCATCGCTTACCACCAGCGCAGCGTTGTAATGCAGCAGCGTGGGAATCTCCGCCTTGTAGGTTTGCAGCTGGGCGTAGGCGCTCCAGATCGTCGCGTCCTTGTCCGCCGCATTTTTCAGCTCGATCAGGCCCAACGGCAGACCGTTGACGAAGACCACGATGTCCGGCCGCCGGTTGTGCTGCCCCTCGATCACCGTGAACTGGTTCACCGCCAGCCAATCGTTCGCCCGCACCTCGCGGAAATCCACCAGCCGCACATGATCGCCCGCGATGCTGCCATCGGG
>JANXSM010000092.1 GCA_025352665.1 Rhodospirillales bacterium
TCGCGAGCTACTCGAAAAGGGTTCCGATACAACACCCCTGCGCGAGATGATCGGCTTTGCCGCCGAGCGTCTGTGTGGAGCGGCACCCGGTGAACACAGCACCGAGCGAACCAATCAACGCAGTGGCTATCGCGACCGGGAATGCGCAATTCGACCGTCCCGGCCCGAGTTTGCCAATCCCGGTCGCCATAGCCATTGCGTTGATTGGTTCGCTCAGTGCTGCGTTCACCGGGTGCCGCTCCACACAGGCGCTCGGCGGCAAAGCCGATCATCTCGCGCAGGGATGTTGTATTGGGACCCTTTTCGAGTAGCTCGCGAAGGGCGAACTTGCCATCGGTCATCGCGGGGGTGATCTTTGAGTTCAGGTTGTGTCTCGACAACCCAACCCTTGCTCAACACAGCTGCGGTGACCACCGACGTGGTTAAGTCGCCCGCCTACGCCAGACTCGGGGCGGGCGTTTCGGCGGGCGACTTACCCACCGCTCCTACACCACGTCCGGGACACGACCCTCCACGTTCTGCTTCTGTCTGCTTATGCGTGCCAGGAGGCCGTTTCGTTGGTTCTGGCCAGCATGTAAACTAAGCAAAATTACGATCCGTACGTGCGGCGAAGTAACGTCTGTATCGCCGTCGACTGGGTCATCACCACAATTAGGTTTGGTCTGTGCGATGGTGCCGATCAATTCTGACGAGGCTGGCACAAAGCGTTTCAACTGGCTCTCCAGCCGCCTCTGGAACATCCCGAGGAAATGTCACAGACAGCTTTCTGATAGAGGCACCCCTTCTGGGTCACAATTTTCAAACACAGCTTCTGCCAACAACTTTGCATCGACCGAATTCGGCCTGATGAATACTGGTGGATACCCAACTGCGGCGTCGACCGTCGCGATCGAGCCTCCGGGATGGATGGCACCGCTCCACAGATGTATCCAGTCGCAGCCCGCCGGCAGCCGAATCACGCGGGTCACCGCGCCAGGCTCGATCACCGGCGCCACCAAAACGTCTGCGCCCAGAAGAAACGCGGTCTGCTCGTTTCGAACCCCAAGATCGTCGGGAAAGTGCAGAAATAGCGGTCGCTGCATCGGCAGGCCAGTCACCACGGCCTCGTCCGCCAGTCGTTGGAACAACGGCAGCATGGTGCGATGGAGCTGCGAAAAACGAGCGAAGTGGGCGAGGACCAGCGGATTTTGGTCGAGCTGCAGGTTGTCGCGCGGGCGGTTGCCCTCGTGTGTGCGCATCACCGGAGTGAACGCGGCCATCTCTGTCCAGCGCATGAACAGTTCGGGCGTCCGGACCAGACCGAACAGGCTGGTGTAGCCGCCGATGTCGCTGTGGTGATACGGGTTTCCGAGCAGGCCGGATGACAGCGCGCCGCAGATGACGGTGCCGATGCCGTCGTGGCGGGAAAAGTCGACGCATTGGTCGCCAGCCCATAGCAGCCGATTGTGCGGCTGGATGCCGGTGTAGCCGGCGCGCATGAAGAACACCGCGTCGGGCCGGTCGGCGATCGCGGCAGCGTTTACCTCGGCCCAGATCGTCGGCCATGCGTTGTGCAGCATGGTGGCGCAGCCGTTGGCGAGAATGGCGTCGATGGGCAGGTATTCGCCGAAATCGGCCATCCAGCCGGACATTCCGAACTCCAGCATTCCGCGGCGCAGGACCGAGTGGGCGAACCAGGCGGCAGCCTCGGGTTTCGTGAAGTCGACGATCCCGGCTTCAAACTCACCGAAATCGACGTGGTAGGTGGCGCCCTCGGCGTTCCGTGCGAGGAAGCCGAGAGCCTCGGCCTGCGGGAAGAGTGAGCCGTCGGTACAGAGATACGGGTTTGCGTAGCCCATGAAGCGGATCCCGTCGTTGGCGAGGGCTTCGATGCGGCTGGGCAAATCAGGGTGGCGGGTGGCGCTCCAGCGCCAGTCCCAGAACAGGCGCAGGCCGAAGGAGGTCTGGCGGACGCCGGCCCAGTCCTCGCACCAAAGTGCTGTGACGGCGACGCCGGCGTCGCGGATGCACTGGAGACGGTCAAAGCTGGCCTCGCCGTCCTTCAGGCCGATGACGGCGCCGGCCATGATCCAGTCTGGCAGGCGCGGGGGGCGGCCGAACCTTGTTGAGAGTTGGGAGACGAGGGCGATGAAGTCCGGGGCTGCGAAGAATTCCAGGCGCTGGGGGACGGCCCATGTCTCGATCAGATGCGTATCGGGGTCGGTGAAGTCGAACACGCTGTAGGCAGTGGTTTCGAGGTGCACGGCGATACGGCGTGACGACAGGAAGGTGGGTTGGGGGTAGTTGGTGGTGTAGTAGTCGCCACCGGCGCGGCCTTCGAGGTCGGCCTGGCGGGTGATGTCGGTGGTCTTGTCGCGGCCAACGCCCGGCTCGCTGGTCCAGAGCGGGAAGCGGCGGTGCCGCAGATTAAGATAGGACATCTGTTCGCCGCAGCCCCAGACCTGCTCGTCCGGTTCGGCGTGCAGGCGGAACCAGAAGCGGTTGAGACCTTCTGCGCTTTGGCTGACGACCAGCGCGTTGTCCTGTATCTCCAGTGTCAGCGCGCGTGGCGACCACGAGGTTTCTCGAAAGTGGATACAGGCCCCGTCGAGCTCCACTGTCGAGAGTGGGACGCGTTCGTGGAGGTCGTCGGCGACGTCAAAGTTGCCGCGATGCATTTCTATGCGTGCGGTACCACGGCCTGCGGTGGCAAAGGGTGCTTCGGCTGAGTGGCGGGCCAGCAGACGCTCGCCCAGCCAGAGCTCAAAGCCGTCTTCGGTGCGGGTCAGTTGCATGGCGTCAGTTCTGCGTCAGGCCGGCATCGACCATAAAGTTGGCGCCGGTGCAGCCGGACGCTTCGTCGGAGGCGAGGAACAGCGCCATGCGGGCGACGTGCGAGGCGTCGAGACGGAATTTGAGAGCTTGATCGTCAATGAAGCGCTGGTTGGCGGCGGCGGAATGCCACAGGCGGTCCTGGCGCTCGGTGCGGATGGCGCCCGGGACAATGCAGTTGACGCGGATGTTGGCCGGACCGAGCTCGCGCGCCATCGTGCGGGTCAGCCCGTGGATGGCGGCTTTGGCGGTGGTGTAGCCCACCATGCCGGGGCGGCCGCGCATCCAGGATACCGATCCCATCATGACGATGCTGCCACGGCCGCGCAGGGCCATGCCGCGGGCGACCTCCTGGCTGGCGAAGAACTGGTGGTCGAGGTTGACACTTAGCATGTGGCGCCATTGCTGGGGCTCGATCTCGGCCATCGGCTGACGCTGGTCACGGGCGGCGTTGTTGACCAGGACCTCGATCGGATGCTTGTCCTCGATCCTGGTCAGGGCGGTTCGGAGAGCTGCGATGTCGGTCACGTCGCAGGTGATGAAACGGCTGTCGGGCACTTCAGCCATCAGGGCGGCGCCGGCGTCGTGGTCGATGTCGAGGAAGGCGACGCGAGCGTCCTGGCGGGCGAACGCGCGGACCATTTCAGCGCCGATGCCGGAGGCGCCGCCGGTGATGACGACGCAACGGCCGGCAAGCGAGGCGTAGCGGACGCTGTCATAGGTCCCCGTCGTGCTCGCATCGGTCATGTGATCGGCTCCACGACAAGGCTGATCCGGCCTTCGAGGGTTTCGCCCGGCGCGAAGATGCGGCGCTCCGGCCAAGTCAGTCGGTCGGCGCCGCACGAGCCGGAAAGGCCGTTGTCGATGTTCGGACGGCCGAGCTCTCGTTCGGTGATGCAGTCCCATGCCGGCGGAATGGCGATTTCGTCGACCGGAATCTGTTCGGCCCCGTTGCGCCAGACCGATTTCGCCGCAAGCTGAAGCACCGTTTCTTCGTCGCGCGGAAAGAACGGGCGCAGGCCGATTGCGGCGGTGGCGAGTGCCAAGTGGCAGTTGGTCATGCGTCTTGTGATGGTGAGGGCGCTCGGCTGGAGGTCAAAATACTGTTCGGTGCGGAAGGGGAAGGGCCAGAGTTCGCCTCCCGGACAGTCGAGCGTCATCGCGTTGCGGTCCATAGTCCGGGATGCGACGGCGCCGCCGTGGTCCAGGATGCGATGGCGCCGCCGGTCTCGGGGACCAGCAGCAGCTCGGCGTCGCCGGAGATCAGCCTCATCCTTTTACCCCACCGGCGGTCAGTCCGGATAAAACTCTTTGTTGGAACAAGATGATCAACACGGCCACCGGGACGATGCCGACAACGAGTGCTGCCGAGATGATCGGCCAGGGGAAGCTGAACTCGCCTTGGTAGAGCGTGATCCCGACAGGCAGGGTGCGCAAGGCTGGGACGGAATTGAACGAAAGGGCTAGCAGGAACTCGTCCCATGAATTGACGAAGGCGAGGATACCGGCAGTGAACATACCCGGGGCCGCGAGCGGCACCAAGATCTTCCACAATGCGCCGAGCCTCGTGCAGCCGTCGACCATCGCGGCATTTTCGAGGTCTGCCGGGATGCTCTCGAAGAAACTCACCAGCACCAAGGTGCACACAGGGAGGCTGAGCACAGTGTAGGGCAGGATGAGGGCGGCGTAGGAGTTGAGGATGCCGATCGCGCGCATGGTCTCGAACAACGGCACCAGAAGTGTGACCAAGGGGAAGGTCGAGGTGGCGATGATGATCGACAGGGCGGTGTTGCGAAAGCCGATCTGCAGACGCGCGATAGCATAGGCGGCAAGGGTCGCGATGAAGATGGTCAACGCGGTGGACGTCAGTGCCACCAGGACGCTGTTGAAGACGAAGCGGGCCAACGGCTGGTCGTGGAAGGCGTGGACGTAGTTGTCGATCGTGGGCGCAGATGGAAACCAGGTAATCGGCGTCTGCATCAATTCGCGCTCGGTCTTCAGCGAGGTGAACAGGATCCAGATGGCCGGGAACAGGCCGTTGACGATGACCGCAAAGGCGGCCAGGCGGCGCAGGATCAGCGGGCTCATGTGTTGGTGCGGATCTGTTTGAGGTAGACGACGCTCACCGCCATGCTGATAACGAACATCGCGACCGCAAGCGTGGAGCCGTAGCCGAGGTCAAGAAAGTCCACCGTGGTCTGGTGGATGTACATCGCCAGCGTCGTGGTGGCGTTGCCGGGGCCGCCTCGGGTCATCGTTGCGGGTATGTCGAAGGTTTGCAGCGCCGTGATGGTGCGAAAGATCATCGCAACCACGATCGACGGGCGGAGAAGTGGGAGAGTGACGCTCCAGAACTGGCGAAGGCGTCCGGCGCCGTCCATCTCCGCAGCCTCGTACATCTCGGCGGGGATGGTCTGCAGGCCGGCCAGCAGGATCAGCGCGACGAAGGACGAGGCTTTCCAGATGATGGTGAGGCAGACTGCCATCATTGAGAGGGTGCCGGAGTTGAACCAGATGATCTTGTGGTCGCGGACATGGCGCAGGACGTCGTTGACCACACCGTATTCCGACTGGAAGAACCACGCGGCGATGGTGCCGACAAAGGCCAAAGGAAGCGCCCAGGGGATCAGCAAAGCGAGGCGGACTGGCCAGCGGATGCGGAACGGCATGTTCGCGACCAACGCTAGGGCGAGGCCCGCGAGCATGCTGCCGGGGACGGTCACCACGACAATCAGCAGCGTGTTCCAAAGTGCGGTCCAGAACACCGGGTCGTCGAGCATCATGGCAAAATTGTCGAGGCCGACAAACTTCGCCGGAAGACCAGAGGTAAGGCTGAGCTCGTAGACGCTGGTGACCAGGAGGCGGCCGACGGGATAGACAACGATCAGGCCGAGCAGCAGGAAGGCTGGCGCCAACAGCCACTTTGCCAGTGTTGCCTCGGTGGGGTCCCGCCAGCTTCGAGTGACCGGCACTATTTCAGCACGCGCCGAAGTCTTGCCTCCATTTGCGTCGCGGCGTCACCTGCGGTGATCGAGCCCGCCAGCACCGCGTTGGTCTGGGTGCGGATGATGTCGCTGACCTCGTTGTAGCGGGCGGTGACCGGGCGGGACTTGGCGGCGGTGACCACCGGGAGCGCATAGGCATACCACGGCACCGCCTTGAGGACGTCGGGGTCCTGGTAGAGGCTTGGGAAGACCGGCATCAGGGAGCCTTCGATCGCCAGCTGCTTTGATGTCTCCGTGCTGGACATGAAGCGTACCAGCTTGATCGCGTCCTCCTTGTGGGCGGAGTAGGCGGAGACGCCCCATTGCCAGCCGCCGATGCAGCTGACTGGCTGACCGCCGTCGGTGGAGGGAAGGACGGCCACGCCGACCTTGTCCTTAACCGCGCTGTCGGCGCCCTGGAACAGCTGCCAGCCGTAGGACCAAAGCACGCTGAACGCCGCCTTGCCGGCCTGGAAGTCCTTGCGGGTTGTTTCGGTCGCGATTTCCGCGACGTTACGCGGGGCGACCCCGGATTTTACGAGACCGGTCCACATCGCGAAGGAGTTCAGCGCGGCGTCCCGGTCCCAGGTCAGCTTGCCGTCGCTGACCAGGTTCTTGCCGGCGCTCCAATAGGGCAGCAAAAAGGTGCAGACAGTTCCTTCGATTGCGGCGGCCTGGAACGAGACGCCCTGCAGGTCGGGGTTATTTTCGCCTTGCTGTATTATCCTGGCGGTTGCGGCGAGCTCGGTCCAGGTCTTGGGAACTTCCCGATTATACTTTGCCAGCAGGTCCTTGCGGTAATACAGGAACATGGTGTCGGCGAAAGCAGGGAGGGCGACGAGCTTACCGTCCACGGTGTCGGCGTCGGCGTATGCCGGCAGGTAGGACTTCAACAGGGTGGCGACATCGCCCACCTGATCGTTCAGCGGGACAGTCCATTGTGCGGCGGCGAACTGGGCGGGGCGGACGATGTCGAGCAGGAAGATATCGAGGGTCGGGTCCTTGGCGGACATCACGGTGTTGAGGTAGGCGGCCTGCAGCTCGGAAGTGGTGCCGCCGCTTTGGATGGCGATTTTGATGCCGGGATTGGCCAGTTCGAACTTGTCGAAGGCGTGACGCATCACGTCGGGGCGTTGCTGGCTGGAGATAAAGACGGTGAGCCTGGTTTCGGCGCTGGCGGCGGTTGCCCATAGAAGGGCGGCGGCGATGCCGATTTTTGCGATCATGGAGGTTGCTCCCGCGTGATGGTCGGCTCTCTGGCCCTTCGGATAGCAGCATCGTGGCTCGAAGCCGTTGCGTCAATCGGGCGATGGCGCGGGATTGATGCAGGGGGCGCCATAAAGTGTTTGCTGTCGGTTTGCGCTTTTCTCGCGCTGGGCGCGTTTTCGGCGAGGGCCCAGGGGAGTGACGTCGGGCGTGATACGCTGGTTGTCGGCATGTCGCGGTTTCCGCCGGACATGCATCCCTATGCCGAAGCGGAAGCACTGGCGCGACCAGAGGCGTTCGACGCATATCAAAACCTTGGCAAGCATTGCACCGGCATCCGGCGTTGGTCGTCCGACTTCCTCGTGGCGTTCAAGTTCGAAAGCGTACTCGTCACAGCCTCGCTGATGCGCGCGATCGAGATGCTGCGCGAGGCGGATCGTTCGGCAACATCGACCCTGCCGGAACCTGCGCCGACCGGGTTTGTCCGGCGGCTATGAGCGCCCCACGTTCTGCCTTGTGGAAAACTCGACCGACGGCACGACGAACTATGCGCTCGATCTGAGTTGCGTGACCGGCTGCGCACCGGCGACGTCTGGGTGACCGGCCGTCGGCAATACCGCTCTTGCGACGAACGGCTAATCTCCGGGGAGACCCTGCGGGAGCTACAGCAGGCCGGCACCTTGCCAATCGCCGTCGAAGCAGATTTCGAACAGTTCATGGTCGCCCGCCAGAACCTGCTGGATGAACGGCTGACCGCGGTCGATACCCGCGCCAAAGACGGCAAGCTACCGGATGTGACAATCAACAAGGGTGTGCTGAAGATCGCGGCGATCGAGAAATCGCCCCCGCCCGAGGCCGAAGCCCTCGCCGCCCACCTCTATGCCATGCGGCACTGCTTCATCGTCGGACGGTCAATTCTTCCAGACCGCGGGCTTCGGCCGGAATGCCGGCCACCTCAATGCACATTACAGCCGGAAGCCAGGGTTTGAGCTGCAGCCGGTTTGGTGGACACTATCCTTAAGCTGCCGCGGCGATCCTCTCGAATTCCATAGGGCTGACATAGCCAATGGTCGAGTGGCGCCGGGTCGGGTTGTAGAAGCGCTCGACATGATCGAACACATCGGCCCGGGCCTGTCTCTTGTCCGGTAGACCTTGCGGGCAATGCGCTCGGTTTTGAGCGATGAGAAGAAGCTCTCCATCACCGCGTTGTCCCAGACGTTGCCCGACCGGCTCATGCTGCATGTCACGCCATTCTCGGCCATGAGCTTCTGGAACGGCTCAGCCGTATACTGGCTGCCGCGATCCGAGTGGTGCTGCAGCGCATGCGGTTTGCCGCGACGCCAAATTGCCATCACCAGCGCGTCAGTGACCAGTTGCGCGGTCATTGTCGCACTCATCGACCAGCCGACAACGCGGCGAGAGAACAGGTCGAGCACGGCGGCCACGTAAAGCCAACCTTCAGCGGTCCAGATGTTGGGTGAAGTCAGCCACCCATTTTTGGTTCGCCGCGTCGGCCGTAAACTGACGGTCCAGCACATTGGCGGCCATAGCACCCGCGACACGTGTTCCCGTGTCAGTTGGAAGGCCGCGCCGCCTCGGCCGTGCCCGCAAAGCCTGTGCACGCATCAGACGCTCGATGCGATGCAACCCACAGGTGCCGCCTTCAGCTTCGTCACTTCGCATCGCAGCCGATCAATCTCAACCTGCTCCGGCTTCATCTGGCCCTCTCCAGGAAACGCCTGTGCCGGATCGGCGCTCAATTCCTTGACCCAGCGACGCAGCACGTTCTCGCCCACGTCCAAGTCACGGGCCGCCTGCACAACAGACACCCCGCGGTCACGCACCAGCCGAACAGCCTCAACCTTGAACTCGCGGCTAAATAATCGTCGTCCCATTTGCACTCTTCGTTTTCATCAAAACACCTGAACTAGGTGTCCGTGAAACCGGCAGCAGCTCAGTCCTGCGAAAACGCCCCATAATCGCTTCATTCGCGAGAGCCGCCCTGGTATTTTGACCGCAGCTTCGAAGCTCTGGCGCACAAAGAAGTATCTCTGACGTTGAACGCTTTGGCGTCGGCCGAGTCAGGGGATGACAAAGCGAAGCGTGTGGGCGCGTGGGTGGCTTACGTTGCCTGTTGGTCCGCCGGGATCGCTCGGAACACTGGACGAACAGGGACACCGACGTGCCAGCAGCAGCCAGCCAGTGGCAAAATTGACGGATCTCTTTCTTTACGATATCGTATTAGACTAGGAGATTTTTAGTAATGGAAGATCCGCGCACCGTCGCAATTCGATCACACATGGCTCAGCGATGGCCGGATAATAAGCTGCTGACAACGCACGTCATGGATGTCTGGGCAGACTACCAGAAACTAGACGTCATCGATCTAGATCACACCGTGGAACAGCTTACCAACACCTTCGAGGCGCAGTTCTGGCAGCGCTTGTGGGAGATACAACTCGGCAGCCACTTGTTCCGGCTTGGATATAAAACCAAGTCGCCTGCCGAGGGCCCAGACTTTCGGTTTGACGTGGATGGGCTGAGGGTCTGGGTTGAAGCCGGCTCACCCGAGCCGAAATGTATACCGGATGCCTGGTTCGCTTTCCCGAAGACTGATGTGTCCACCGAATACCCATCTCCCGATTCGGAGATGCTTCTGAGGTGGACGAGTATGTTTCGAGATAAGCGCTGCAAGTTCAGCGATTACGCCAAGAAGGGGATCATCGGACCGCGGGACGCTTGTGTCATCGCCATCAACGGCGGGCAGCTTTCCGGGTTTTGGGAGACCCCCTGCGGACTGTCGCAGATGCCCTGGGCGGTGGAAATCGTCTTCCCTGTGGGCTCAAGATTTGTTCAATTCTCCAGGGAGACGGATGAGGTCTGGTTAGGGCAAGCCGAACGGCACGAGGTCATCAAAACAAAATGTGAGACCGTCGAAAGCAATCCCGTGACTATCGAGCTTAATCCGTTCGTTACCCTGGAGTGCTCAGGCATCAGCGCGCTGGTCACCTGCGTGGATAAATGTCCACCGGCAGGCGGTCTGCAGCTGTATGTCGCTCACAATCCACTTGCAACCGTGCCGATCCCCTTGGGCCTTTTCGGCGACGCAGCGCAAGAGTGGGAAGCCGTTGCTATCGCGGATGGCAGCGGAGATTACAGCCTCCATAGGTCACGGTGAGCCGCTGCTTGGAACGTGATCGTCCGCAGTTGGCTCCAGCAGACTTGGCACGATCTTCACCGCCGTGGGTTTACCGCTTCCTCAGACGGCGAAGATCACCACCCACTCGCCTGGGCGAACTTCCACTCGCCCCCGGAAGAAAGGGCGACGGCAGAGGCGACGTTCGATGTTTCTGATGTTTCGTCAGGGCCTCACCGGAACCGTTCGAACCAGCCAATCGACGCCGCCACCTCGGCTGCGAACAGCGACGGACGCATTGATCCGGAACTGTGCGAAGCGCCTGGGAACCGCATCAGATGTGCTTCCACTCCGGCCAGCCGAAGCGCTGAGTACATCTGCATCGCCTGGCTTGCCGGCGTGCGGCTGTCTGCCTCCCCAGCCATCAGCAATGTGGGCGTGCGGGCATCCTGGGCGTAGGTGAGCGGCGAGCGCACGCGGTATTTCGCAGCCGCTTCCCACGGCTTCTCATGGCCCATCCACACGAGCCCGACCGATGCGCCGATATCCGCCTCCAGCACCCAGCTCTGCCAGTCCACCACTGGCTTGATCGAAACCGCCGCGCGAAACCGGTGCGTGTGCGTCACACTCCACAATGTCAGCACGCCGCCACCGCTGACGCCTGTGATGAACTGGCGCTCGGCATCGATGTCATCTCGCGCGCAGACCACATCGAGCACCGCCATCAGGTCCGCATAGTCCGGCCCCGGAAACTGATCATGCAGCAAATTGGCGAAGTCCTCGCCATATCCGGTCGAGCCCACGGGGTTCACCGACAGCACCGCATAGCCGGCGGCCACGAAACATTGATACTTGATCGAGAAGCGATCGCCATATTGCGCATACGGCCCGCCATGGATTTCCAGCACCACCGGGTGCGGTCCCACACCGTCTGGCAAGGTCAGCCACGCCTGCACGCGATAATCGCCCCGATCCACCCAAAGCGGCTCAGAGGTTTTGAAGCCGCCGATCTCGGCGGCAAACGCCTGGTTCAGCGACGTCAGCGTCACATTGTCACCATTCGGCGTCACCACAGCCACGTCGCTCGGCAGGTCCGAAGCCGTTCGCACGTAGGCGATCGTGCCATCGCGCGCCATGGTGAAGCTGCCCCCGCCATAGGGCATTTCGATCTGCCCGGTGCCCACGTTGCGCGCCAGCACCGTCACCTCGCCTTCCAGTGTCACGCGTGCCACATGATGCGCTCCCGCATCGTCGTAGCCCACCACGAGGCTGCGGCTATCCGCCGCCCAGGCGATGTCGACCACACTGCGGTCAAGCGACGGCGCCACTGCGCGCACGGGTCCACCCCCTATCGGCATCACGAACAGCCGACGCAGCTGGTGGCTCAGCCCCCGGTCATCCACCGCGGTGAACGCCAGCATCGTACCATCTGGCGAGGGCGCCGGATGCGCGGTGGTACCTGCGATATCCGTCAACCGCCGCACGGAGCCAGTGGCCACGTCAATGGCGTGAATGTCGATATCGCCCGGCGCCGCGTCCCAGTCCGCCCGCTGGGTGCCGGCGAACAGCAGATCGCGCCCGTCGGCTGAGAACACCAGGCCAGGGGTGATGTGATGCGGCAGCCCGTAATGCCACTGGCCCTGCGTCAGCGCGCGGGCAGCCGCCTCCCCGTCGGCCGGAACGGTGAACACATGAAACACATGCTCGGGCAACTCGCCCGCCGCGTCATGCCGATACAGCAATCGCTGGGTGTGGCGAGGCGGTTGTGCCCACACCGCCCGCTCCGGCGGCGTCAGCAGGCCAAGCCAGTCCGGCAAGGCGCCCTCCACACGCTCCTGGAACGCCAAGCTGCGTCCATCCGGCGCCCACGCCAGTTCCCGCAGCGGCGATGTCGTCGCATGCAGCACTCGGACGCCCCCATCATGGATCACCATTTCGTAGCGGTCCTCGGCGCGACGCAGGAAGGCCACTCGCCGCCCATCGGGCGCAATGCGCGCCGTGATCACGCCCTCACTGCCGTCGATCTCAGCCCAGTTGGCGCGATCGGTGCTTTCGACCAGCACCGCCACGCGCCGGTCGGTGGCCGCATCTCGCCTGGTGAGAGTGGCCACGATCTTACCGCCATCGTCCGAAATTCGGGCATCGGCGATGCTGCGGAAGGCAAAGATATCGGCAGGTGTCAACGAACGGTTCATGCGAGTCCCCAGCCAAAGCAAAGTGAGAGCCTGACGGAGTTACCTCCCAAGGACCAGCCCCGCCGCTTGCGATAAAGCTGGCGGCCCCGGTCTTGCTTGAACTTTCAAGTCTTGCTCGCACAATCATATCGACGTCGACCAAGCGTCCTGTCAGGCTGTCACCACGAAGGAGCCCGGGCCTCATGATCAAGCCACTTCTCGCAGCAGCCCTCGCCGCCCTGCCCCTGTTCCCAGCCGAGGCCCAAACCCTGCCCGACCTGCGCGTCGCCTTCTCCGAAGACGCCGACGCGCTGGACCCGGCCCTGAGCCGCGCCTATGTCGGCCGCGTCGCCCTGCTGAACATGTGCGACTCGCTGTTCACCTACAACGCGAAGCTCGACCTCGTGCCTCGCCTGGCCACCGGCTACACTTGGTCGGACGCCCAGACGCTGGTGGTAAAGCTGCGGCCGGACGTGAAATTCCAAGACGGCACCCCAGTCGACGCCGCCGCGGTGAAATACAACATGGAACGCGGGGCCACCCTGAGCGGCAGCGCCCGCCGCGGCGACGTCGCAAGTCTCGACCACACCGAGATCGTCGACCCGCTCACCGTGAAATTCGTGCTGAAAACGCCAGACGTGGTGTTCCTCTCCCAACTCGGCGTCCGCGCGGGAACGCTGGTCTCGCCCACGGCCGCCGAGGCAGCCGGCAAGGATTTCCCGCAGCACCCGGTCTGCGCCGGCCCCTATAAATTCGTCGAACGCGTCGCTCAGGACCACATCACCATCGAGCGCGTCCCAGACTACTGGGACGCCGCCAATTATCACTTCTCGAAAGTGACGTTCCAGCCGATCCCGGACAGCTCGGTCCGCCTCGCCAACCTCAAGGCCGGCGCGGTCGACATCAACATGAACGTGCCGCCGACCGATGCCGACAGCGTGCGCGCCAACCCCAAACTCTCCATGCAGGTGTTCGACGGGCTCGGCTACAACGGCATCACCATCAACCAGGGTCGCGGTGCCCCGGGCCAGACCCCGTTCGGCCTCGATGCCCGCGTGCGCAAGGCCTTCGAACTGTCGATCGACCGCGATGCCCTGGTCCAAACGGTGTTCGCCGGCGCCCACGCCCCCGTCGCCCAGCCGGTACCGCCGACCAGCCCGTTCTATGCAGCCTCCGTTCCGCCGCCGAAGCGCGACGTGGCCCGCGCCCGCGCGCTGCTTGCCGAAGCCGGCGTGAAGACGCCATTCACGGTCAACCTCCTCGTCATCAACGCGCCCGAACAGGTGCAAATCGGCGAGGTCGTGCAATCCATGGCCGCCGAAGCCGGGTTCGACGTGAAGCTGACCGCGATGGAGTTTGCCGCAAGCCTCGACCGCTCCTTCACCGGCAACTACACTTCCTACTTGATCGGTTGGACCGGCCGGCCAGATGCCGATGGCAACGTGCGTGACCTGCTCTATACCGGAAGCCAGCAGAACGCCGCAGGCTACAGCAGCAAAATCGTCGACGGGCTGCTCGACCAGGCCCGCGCGATCACCGATGTAGACCAGCGCCGCGCAGTGTTCGCCAAGGTGTTCACGCAGCTCCACGAAGACCAGCCGATCATCTATCTCTATGCCCCACGCTGGCTGTTTGGCCTATCTGCCAAGGTGCAGGGCTTCGTGCCGGTGGCGGACGGAATGCTCCGGCTGAACGGTGTCTCTTTCAAGAACTGACGCAGACTGCCGGCCTGCGGCGGCCACCCGGGGAAGACCGGTCACTAAAACTTCGTTACCCCGCAGGCGAGATCCGGTACAGACCGGGCTTGCGGTTTTCGGCCCAATGTAGGCAGTATTCCCCATAGGCTGCGGCGGATCCGTAACGAAACCGCATCAGCCAAGAACTGAAGCCGAACTGGTTCAATGTTGGGGAAAAATGATATGTCACACGCCCGGAAACGCGTGCGCATCACTTTGCCAATCGTTGCAGTCCTGTTAGCCGCGACACAGGTATCAGCCAAGGCGCAAACGGCCCAGACGGTGGAGATCGGCGACACCGATATCGGCGGTGTAGTCAGCAGTCGAATGGGGCCCGAAGCGGGCGTCTGGGTCATCGCCGAGACAACCGACCTGCCCACCCGTTTCGCCAAGATCGTCGTCACCGACGATGCCGGCCGCTACGTCATCCCCGAACTGCCCAAGGCCAAATACAAGGTGTGGGTGCGCGGCTACGGCCTGGTCGACTCGCCCCGCGTCGACGGTGAACCTGGCCACGGCCTCAACCTGTCCGCCACCATCGCCCCCACGCCGGCCGCGGCCGCCAAATACTACCCAGGCGTGTATTGGTATTCGATGCTGCACATACCCGCAACCGACCAGTTCCCTGGCACCGGCGACAAGGGCAACGGCATTCCACCGTTCATGCAGAACCAGGGCAACTGGGTCGACCTGGTCAAGAATACCTGCCAGTCCTGCCACGCGCTCGGCAGCGACAACCTCCGCTCGCCGCATGTGAAGGAGTTGGGAAACTTCGACAACTCGGTGGACATGTGGACCCGCCGCATCCAGTCCGGCCAGGCCATGACACGCATGGCCATCGGCATCTCGCTGATGGGCCCCGAAAAAGGTCTGTCCCTGTTCGCGAACTGGACAGACCGGATCGCCGCCGGGGAATTGCCGGCAACCAAGCCGGAGCGGCCCACCGGCGTCGAACGCAACTCCGTCGTTTCACTGTGGGATTGGGCGTCGCCCACGCACTACATGCATGACGCGATCTCCACGGACAAACGCAACCCGACCGTCAACGCGCACGGCTATATCTACGGCTCGCCCGAGGAATCGACCGATCTCGTGCCGGTGCTCGATCCCGTCACCAACAAAACATGGAACATCCCCCATCCGTATCTGCCCGGTACGCCCAGCGTGGTCGACGACCCGCATGGACCATCGGTGTTCTGGGGCGAGGATCCGATCTGGGATGGCCATACCAGCAACCACAATCTGATTTTCGATGAGACCGCACGCCTCTGGTTCGCGGCCCGCATCCGTGGCCCCGCCAATCCGGATTGGTGCAAAGCGGGCGGCGATCACCCGTCCGCCAAACTCGTGCCGCTCAACGAGTCGGTTCGTCATCTGTCGCTGTATGATCCAAAGACGCAGAAATTCCAGCTGATCGAAACCTGCTTCACCACGCAGCATCTGTATTTCGGTCATGACGCCAACAATACGCTGTGGACCAGCGCGGGCGGTGCCGCATTTCCCGCCATCGGTTGGCTGAACACAAAGAAATACCTCGAAACCGGCGACGCCAAGGCCTCCCAGGGTTGGGCGCCGCTGATCGTGGATGTGCCAGGCTGGGGCAAGCGCGGCGCTTATGTCGAGAGCAACCAGCCGACCGATCTAACCCGTCAGAAACATGTCATCGCCGGCCTCTACGGCGTGCAGTCGAGCCCAGTGGACGAAACGATCTGGGGCCAGTCGATGGACCGCGGCTTCTCCAGCATCGAAAAGCCGGGCTACCTCGTGCACTTCATTCCGGGTTCGGACCCCACCAACACGGGCATGGCCGAGCTGTTCCTGCCGCCGCCAGGCGCGTACGGACCGCGTGGCATCGATATCGACACCAAGGGCATCGTGTGGACATCCATGTCCAGCGGCCATCTTGCAAGCTTCGATCGGTCCAAATGCAAAACGCCCCTGACCGGTGCCAACGCGGTCACCGGCGAGCAATGCTACGAGGGCTGGACTTTGTACCGCTTCCCCGGCCCGCAGTTCGCAGGCGTCGATGCCGCGGGCAGCGCCGATCACGCCTATTACGTGTGGGTCGATCGTTACAACAGCTTCGGCCTGGGCGAAAACGTCCCCCTGGCAAACACCAACGGCGGCGAGGCGATCACAGCCCTGGTCGACGGCAAGATGGTGCAATTCCATGTGCCCTACCCCGCCGCATTCTTCACCAAGAACGTCGATGGCCGCATCGACGATCCCAACACCGGCTGGAAGGGCCGCGGCCTCTGGACCACGTCGGGCACCCGCGCGATCTTCCACGCCGAGGCCGGCAAAACCGAGCAGCCACGCGTCTATCATCTGCAGCTGCGGCCCGACCCGCTCGCGCATTGAAGCCCTGACCCGCGGTGAAGAGCGCCCCCGTTTCGGGCATTCTTCACCGCATTTGCCCCTACTCAGACTTGTTGCGCTAAGTCTTGCGCTGATCCGGTAAGCACCGTTGCAGCTCGGCGCCGAGCTCCACCGCCAGCTGCGCAATCCCACCGTTCATCCCGGCTCCGCTCCAAAACAGGCCGGAACCCCTGAATCACAACGCGATTCGTGGCATCAATGCAGGCGCATAAATATTGGTCGCTACTCAGCTCTGAAGCCTAAATTTTATAGCAACGAATATTTTCTTTTCGCGATGAACTATTGATGAGAAGACCAGCCAGATAGGCGAACACGTTCGATCAGGGCCATGTGGGGCACGGTCAGTGCTGCCAGTCCGACGAAGACCAGCTGAACAAGCCGTGCATCGAAGGAGATGCCACTTAGAAACCTCCATCCAAGGGCCGATCCCGCTAAGGCGACCCCCATTGGGACCAGCCCAGATGCAAGGACCATCCAAGGTTTCATCGGCCGGCCGTAGGCGACCGTGCGAAGAATGTGCCGTGCACTGTGCATCCCGCAAAAAAATGCCGCAAAGCCGATCAGCGGTGGCGCCAACGTCGCCAGCAGTCCGACAGCCAGCAGTTCCACGCCGGTCTGCCATGACCGTCTCGCCTCGATCGCAAAACATAGAACGAGCGCCGCGAGCCAAGGCCACGCTGCTTGCGTGAGCCAAGGCATCAGCAGCGCTTCGGACTCAGGTCCGGCGAGCATGGCGAACAACCGTCCAACCACGTCGGGGTGCAGCAGAGTCGGAAGGATGATGACCGCCCCTCCGTAGATCACCCGCGATATGACAAGCGTTCCCGGTGCCGGATCGCCCGAAAAATGGGCGGCCGAGATCAGCAGGAATCCGATCAGGAACACACTTGGCGCCAAGCTCCAGACTGCAACGACTGCCACGGCCAGAGCGCAATAGAGTAATCCGAAGCAGGCCCAGCCCAACGGAGAGGTGATCTTATGCAGCTTGCGCGCAAAGATCATATCGAGTGCGCCATGGGGAACCCCCAGCACAAGGATCAAACCCGACGCCACGATGAGTTCGGTCCGCGGATCAAGTTGGAGTAACATCGTGGAGGCGCCGGCCACGATAACGGCCAGGGCGCTGAAGAACAGCCCCTGTGCCCGCAAAAAATAGGTCATGTCGGTTGCGGCACCCTGACCGGAATGTCGGCCATATTTTTGAACATCTCGCCGAGAAACAAAGGCAGCGGCAGGGTTGCGCCGATGATTGCGCAATCGATCAACGACCCGCGGTCGCTCAAAAATCGGATGACCCGGGCGGGGTCCGCGTTGCCGAACATCCGCATGAACAGGTCCGGCGCCCGGCCCGGATGCCCACGCATGACGCGCAGGAACAGCCGGTCCATGGCCTTGCACAGTGCCGGATCCTTTTGATGGCCGCACGGTGCATCGCCGTTTCCGATCGCCGTTGCCGCTTCATCTGCCCATTTCTGGATACGCTGAAATGCATAACCCGTGCTGGGCCTTGCGGCACCACTCATAAGTCCAGCCCTGCTATGCCCAGGACCGAGGGACGGGAGATGCGCGATCATGCCCATGGGAAGCACGCCGCTTTCGGCACGCAACACCTGAAACGGCGCTCCGCCCGCCAGCCTTACAACGGCGGCTTCCTGTGCCGACAGGAGCCCCGAGATCGGGACTGGCTTCGGGCCGAACACTGTTGTCTCGACGAGTGCGCGCTGCGGTGTGAACGGTAGAACGTAGTGAAAAAGTACATCGTCTATTCGTGGGTCTGCGAAGTCCATCAAGTCTGCCACACAGGGGTCGAATATGGGCTTGTCGAAGATAACTTCCTGCCCGGAAAAGGACTGCCAGAGCGTTGCGTCGCTCGGATGCCGTGATCGGGGTGGCCGTGTGTCCACGATCATCGATGCGGACACCACGCCACGGCTCGTCTGCACCTGCCACCCGTTCGCGACCTTCTTTGGTTCGCCAGACACGCTCGTCCCAAGAGCAAGCTCCACGTCACACGAACGGCTAATTGCATCCTGCGCCGCGTGGTAGAAAGGCAGCGCTTCGATCATCTGATAAGGCGTCAGGTTGCAGTCGACCGAAATGGTGCGGCCCTTGGCCCGGATCGTCATCTTCGGCCACGCATGGCTCACCAGATGCTCGAAGCGGTGAGGCGCGAAGCGCCAGAAGCACCAGGTGCGATCGTTGCTGTAGTCTGTGCGTTCCTCCAGAATCAGCACGGGGCCGGTTGCAGATGTTCGCCTGGCAGGGCGATGCCCCTCGCCCGCGCGATCCGCCAGCCGGGAGCCAAGACTGAGGCCAGCGCAGCCACCACCCAGGATCAGGGTTTCCACATCAGGACGCACGATGTGCACATTGTTGGTTGGCGCCCGTCATGCCGGTCAGCGCCCAATGCAGACTGCCCTCGTGGATCTCGAGCGGTCGCGCGACCAAATGGCGAACGTGCCATGCGAGGAGCGCGCCTGCTGTTATCACTACCTTCCGGCCCACCGGCACGGCGGCACGGACCGTCCAGTAGTCGAAGGAGCGCGCACGCAATCTGTGCCCGATGGCCTGATAGACCCGAACCGCCACGAGTATGGCGCTGCGCGCGTTGGCCGGTAGAAAAGGAAGACCTGCCTCGCCGCTGCGATAATAGGTGTCCGCGAGGTCCAACAGCGTTTCCATCGTCGCCGAAACAATCGGCCGGTCTTCGGACGACGGCCGGATGAGGCGGCCCGGCTCGAACGCTCCGAGGAGCGAAGCCGGCAAGTAGCGGCGGCCGGCAAGCGCATCCTGCTGCACATCCCGGCACAGGTTTGTCAGTTGCATCGCAATGCCCAGATCGATGGCGTGGTGCAATGCCCGAGGATCGCTCACATCGAGTGCTGCACTCATCATGAGGCCGACCGTTCCTGCAACGCGATAGCAGTAACGCAGCAGATCAGCCATTGTGGCTATCCGGACATCCGACAGATCGCTCATCACGCCATGGATCAACGCCACTGGTATGGCGGGGTCGATCGCACACTCCCGCAGAAGCAGGATGGTGTCCGCTACCAGGGGGTCGTTCGAAATCCCGGATTGGAGAGCATGCGCAATGGTCAGCAGACTGTGCCGCGCCAACTCCGCAGACTGTGCTTCGTCTGCGAGATCGTCGACCAGCCGGCAAAAACCATACAGACGGGTGGCTCGGTCTGCGTGAACGGGGCTCAACAGGCGTCTCGCCCAGTGAAAGCTCCGCCCCTTTGACGCGAGAACCGCATCGGCTGCGGCGTAGGCTGCGTGAGACGGCAGGGTCATGCTGCGCGTAGGTCCGGCGCATCGGAACCATGGGCTGGCGGGATCAGCGCGTCGATCACCTTTGCCGAGCACAGCACGCCCGGCAGCCCGGCCCCTGGATGCGTGCCGGCCCCGGTGAGATATAGGTTGGCGATCCCCTCCGCTTTATTATGGAAGCGGAACCAGGCGGATTGCCGGAACAAAGGCGCCAACGAGAAACCGGCACCATTCTCGCTGAGGTAGTCGTCTTTGAAATCACTCGGGGTCTTGGTGAATGCGGCGGTGATGGTTTTGGCCAGGCCAGGCAGAATCGTGCGATCGAGTGCTGCAATGATCCGATCCTTCAGCCGAGGTCCTTCAACCGCCCAGTCGATATCCGCTTGCAGATTCGGCACCGGGCAAAGCACGTAAAAGCTGTCGCATCCGTCTGGCGCGAAGCTTGAATCGGTGGCCGTGGGACGATGCAGATAGAGCGAGAAATCCTCCGCCAATACTTTTCGATCGAAGATGTCGGCCAACAGCTCACGATAGCGCGGCCCCAGCCAAATCGTGTGATGCGCGACGTCTGGATACTGGATGGTCGTCCCGAAGTAGAGTACAAACAGGCCCATGGAGTAGCTGGCGGCAGATAACTTGAGCCGGGTTGCGCGAGCTTGATCGGGCTTTGGAACCATAGTGCTATAGAGATGGGCTGCGTCTGCGTTGGACACAACCAAGTCGGCCTGGAGCTCACGTCCGTCTTCCAGGATCACGCCGGTGGCGACACCGTTCTCGACTTTGATCTGGCTGACCGTTTCACCCAGCCGAACGTGAATGCCCTGCCGGTCCATCAAGGCTCCGAGTGCACGGGAAATTGCGCCGGTGCCGCCCATCGCGAAGTGTACGCCAAAGGCGCGCTCGAGATAGTGGATCAGGCCGTAGATGCTGGTGGTGTCGAATGGATTTCCGCCGACCAGAAGTGGCTGAATGGAGAATGCCTGACGGAGTTTTGGATTCTTGATATACAGCGAGACAAGCTGCCACACCGTCTTGTCGCTCCGCAGACTCAGCAGTCGAGGGATCTGTGCGAGCATGGTGCCGAGGCGCTGGAACGGCTGCGCCGAAAGTTCCGTAAACCCAACATCGAAAATACGCTTTGAATGTGCAAGCAACCTGAGATAGCCGTCCCGATCTGCAGGCTCGATGCGTCCGATCTCGGCCAGCGTCTCCTCCAACGTGCCACCGTAATCGAACGTGTCGCCATCGTCGAAGCGGAAGCGATACCAGGGCTTCAGTGGAACCAGTTCCAGATGGTCTTCCAGCCTCTCGCCAAACAACGCGAAAAGCTCGGCGATCAGGAACGGCGCCGTGATGACCGTAGGCCCGGCATCATGACGAAACCCCTCTCGTTCGAACACCTGCGCCCGTCCGCCAAGTTGTGGACAGCGATCGATCAGAAGAACCTCATAGCCTTTGGCGCGCAGGCGCAATGCCGCAGCGATGCCACCGAATCCGGCTCCGACGACGATCGCGTTCATGGCCCTGCAACCGGCACGAGGGTGGCGGAAAGGCGCAGCGCCTGGTCGCGGAGGAGGTTGCCGACGCCTTGCGGTAAAGTGAGGGCTGCCGACGCTGCGGCTCGAAGATGCCGCTGGG
This sequence comes from Rhodospirillales bacterium, assembly GCA_025352665.1. Classification (GTDB taxonomy): domain Bacteria; phylum Pseudomonadota; class Alphaproteobacteria; order Acetobacterales; family Acetobacteraceae; genus CAIQQQ01. Next base: position 21,338 of record JANXSM010000092.1, read on the forward strand.
CCAAATCTCTCGCTTCGAACAGCGCAGAAGTGCCGCCCCCTAATATCAGCACGATATTGAGTGCAATTTTTTCAGCTCCAGCATCGTGTGCAAGGTCTTCGATGTCATCTGCGATCTGATAGCCGATTGCAAAATGCTCGACGGCGACCCGAGCCTGCAACGCCAGCTTTTCGTTCCCTGCTGCCGTGAAGACAAGCTCGAGCGGTAGACTAAGCAAGGCGCCAGATTTGGCCACGGCAATCGTTTCGTAGCGGGCCAGGTCTGGGTCATTTGCGGCTTCTTTGGACAGGTCGGCGCATTGCCCGCGTATTGCGATGGAGGTTCGATTGTGGACCAGCGTCAGCAGCGCTGGAAGCTTGGTGGTGTCAGAAAGTCCGGCCAGGGCCGCGTAAGTAGCGGAGAGCATGAGATCGCCGGCGCACAAAGCAACATCAATTCCGAATGCAACCCAGATGGCGTCTAAGCCCCTACGAAGCTGGGTCTGGTCTTGGATGTCATCGTGAATGAGAGAGGCATTGTGCAGCAACTCACTGGCTGCTGCGAGAACGACGCTATCCGTATCTATCATATCGCAAGCGAGTGCTGCGTGCAGAGCCAGTCGCGCACGGATCCGCTGTCCCCCGGAAGCTAGATGCAGAGAGGCGGCCTGTGCCGCGGTTGATTGCAGCCCGTCCTCGGTCCTGGCGGAGTGTCCGATCAAACTCGTGATCAGTGTCTCGACAGCCGCCAAGTTTGTCGCGATGGATCCGGATTGAGTGGGTGACAGGCTGACTTCGTGCAGTCGCATCAAATGGATCCACCTGGGAAAGGTGAAACCAGTGGGACCTGCGTCCCACTGGTTTGACTTAAGCAACTATCTCTAGGCGGCGAGCCCAGCCGGGCGGCTCGTCGCTTCTGCTTCAGACTTTCGAACCGCGATAACGTAGATCAGGATACCAAAGATCGCCTTGGCAACAATGTCGGCAACGGTGTAGCCGATCTGAACGGCGGCCACGGTGGCGCCACCGGTGAAACCGATCATCGGGAACACGAAGACCACCGGATAGAAACACCATGAAACGATGGTCAGGGTGCGCGCGGTTCCCACAAGCCCTTTGACAGCTTCAGGCTGCGTTGCAATTGAGGCGCGCAGTCCGACAAAGAGTTCGTAGACGATGATCACAAAGGGGACCATCGCCAGGCCCCACCACAGCCAACGCGCGCTGCTGGTTTGCGCGATCTCGCCGGGATAGCCAAGAATGACCATCAGTGCGGCAAGAAGTCCAAGCCGGATACCCTTCGAGAAAGTCTCGGCACGCGAAAGCCGCATGACCAAAATGAGCTCGACAAGCAAAAGTGGAACGGTCAGCAACCAGTCGACGTAGCGATAGGCGTCGTTGAATGCAATGCCGGTCAGCGCAATCTTGCCATTTATGACAGTAAATGCGGAGTCCCAACTGTTAAAAATGCGTAAATAATGGTAGCCAGCAATCAGGGTTACTATTCCAGTGAGCGTCAGAGCGGTACGGTATGCGGGCGCAACCTGAGAGCGCCCAAGCAGAGAAAACAGCGTTGCTGCTCCCATTACAGCGATCGTGAACGACAACGCATTGTAGACGAGCTCAAATTGCCCGACTGTTATATCACCCATTTTGTCACGTTTCCTTCCTAGAGACCTTGTTCAGTCGTTGCCTTTTGTCTCCCGCCATAATCACATGATAGGCTCCCGGTGTATGTCAAGGCGCCTCACGGTGAAGTGGAGATGCCTGGCAGGCATCTGCGAAACATCGCCTTCCAACGCGAGATCCGGATCGGCACTGCATCGGCCGGGAGACGCTCAGATATGCCTGCACAAATACCAGAGCCAATGGTTGCTGACTCCAATGCGAATTCTTCGACGCGGGACCGATCCGGTTCGCTTCCATGCGAACACGGTGGGTTTGTCATGGTGCTTGCGCTTCGTGCTGACTTTGATACCCAGCAGCTTCGCTCAGCTTCGCAAAGAGCAAAAATGGCGCGCAGGCTCGCCGCCTGCCGGCTCTGGCGGCGACCTACGATGGTGGCACCAGCACCGAGGCGACCAAAATCGGCGGGGTGACACCGCAAATCATCAGGGATTGGGTGCTCAAGCGTAAGAATCACGGCGGCGACATATGGCGCGGGACGTGCGTTCGATGATTTTAGGTGCGCATGGACACGCTGCCGCCGGATTTGGTCGACGAGTTTGAGTAGGCTCGTACGATTGGTCATACGCGCGCTCGCGGGCCTCGGGTGGAGGCTGTGTGTCGGGCTGAACGCCGTCGACCATGGACGGCGGAGCAGAAGCGAGCGATCGTCGGCGAGAGCCTTGGGCTGGAGCTGACCCCGATCGGCGCCCTTTGAACTGCGGCGCAACACGACAGCACTGGCCTGCTTTTACTCCGCCAGGCTGGTCTGGAATTCGAACGCCGCTGACGATGCTCTAGGTGGGGAAGGCGTGCACACGCTCGTCACTGTCGGTGCACAGACGAGAGCCTGGCTCTCGCTGAAGCCTTCCATGCCGAGAGTCGTGACCAGATCATCGACGGAGCGGGTGAAGATGGCATGGAAAGCCACCCAGTTAACGCTATTTCAAAACAGAAAGTGGTTTCGCGCACTATTGGCTGATGTCGATCGGGCAGTTCATATAAGCCGGTTGCCGCGCAACGGCATCGTGCCACCCTTCATCCAAAAGGCTTGCGTCACGAGGCTCGCGTTATCGTCAGGTTGGTCAGACCCGCAGCTGTGATTCTATCACCGCCTGCGCGTCGGGGTCCCTCGTCGAACCCGTTGCGACGATGGTGCCGAGCTTCAGCACCGCGTAGCGATCGGCAACCGACAACGCAAAATGTACATGCTGCTCCACCAGGAGAATCGCGCGCCTCTCCTCCGCTGCCGCCCGGCGCAGAACCGTGGCCAGGCGGTCCACCACCGAAGGCTGCAGCCCCTCGGTCACCTCATCCACCAGCACCAAACGCGGTGCCGTCATCAGAGCTCGTGCGACCAGCAGCATTTTCTGCTCTCCGCCGGAAAGCGTTCCGGCCGGCTGCGCCAGGCGTTCAGCGAGGAACGGGAAGGCCCGCCTAACGCGTCCCAACGCCTGCTCGAAATCGCGGTCCTTCGACAGACCGAGCCGGAGATTGTCGCGGACCGACAGATCCTGGAACAGCGCACGCTCCTGCGGCGCGTAGGACACGCCGTGTGCCGCCCTGCGATGCACCGGCTCCCCGGTTACATCGGTGGCACCGACGCAGATACGGCCAGCATGCGGTCGCAGATAGCCCATGATTGTGCGCAACAGAGTGGACTTGCCCATCCCATTCTTCCCGAGAAGCACCAGCACCTCGCCCGGCGCCACTTGCAGCGACACCTCGCGCACCACCGTAGCGGCTCCGTATCCGCTGCTGAGACCTTCCACAGACAGGATCGCCCCGCTCATCCGTGCGCCGCCCCGGCATAGATTGTACGCACGAGTTCGGAGGCGATGACGTCTTGTACCGTGCCGTCGAGCACCAACCTGCCTTGGTGAAGCACCACAACACGGCTGGATATTTCACGCACGAAATCGAGATCGTGCTCCACCAGCAGCAGACACAGCCCGTGGGTGATGGCGAGGTCGGTCAGGACACCACCGATCTGTCGACGCTCCTGCTGGGTAAGGCCCGCTGTTGGTTCGTCCAGCAACACGACGCTGGGTTCGAGCGCCACCACCATGGCAAGTTCCAGGGCCTGTTTCTGACCGTGTGACAGCAGCATCGCAGGCGTTGCCAGCGCCTGGTCGAGGGAGGTTGCGCGCAGGATGTCGAGTGCCGCCTGTGGCAATTCCAGCGTGTCGGCCCTGCGCCAAAAGGAGGGCAGATGCAACCGGACCCGCGCCACGGCCAGACACTCGGCAACGCTCAGCGTGTCGAACACGTTGGCGGTCTGGAACTTGCGGCCCAGGCCAAAGCCCACGCAGCGATACGGCGGCAGCGTGCCGATATCGTGCCCGTTGATGGCGATCCGGCCGCCGCTGCGCTCGGCACCGTCGCTGAGGCAGCGCATCAGCGTGGTCTTGCCGGCGCCGTTGGGGCCCACGAGGCTGACGAGCTCGCCGGGCCGTGCCTTGAAGCTGATGGCTTCCAAAATCTTCAGGCTGCCGAAACTGCGGCTGACCGAATCCAGGTAGATCGCCACCTGATCGGGGTCCGGCCGAGGCCGTGGCTTCGCTGCCGCCAGACCCGGCACGACGTTTTCCGCGCGTTTCCGGCGCAGCCTGCCGGTCACGGCCGGTATCAGCCCCTGCGGCAGCGCCACGATCACCAGGATGAAGGCGATGCCGAGCAACAGCTTCCACAGGAACGGCAGGCTGCCCGAGGCATAGGAGGACGTGAAATCAATCAGGATGGTGCCGAGCACTGGCCCCAGCAGCGTGCCGCGGCCGCCCAATGCAACCCAGATCACCAGTTCGGTGCCAAACACAAATCCTGCCAGCTCCGGCGCCACCACGCCGCTCGACCCGGCATAGAGCCAGCCGGCGATCGCGGCGATGCACGCCGTCACCACCAGCAGCAGGATGCGCTGGCGGGCCGTGTTCAGGCCGAGGTAGGCACAGCGCGCCTCGTTGTCGCGCAAAGCCACCAGCACGCGGCCGGCATCGCTGCGCACAAAGATCACGGCCACCGTGGTCACCAGCACCATAAAGACACCGGCAATGCGGAACCAGTCCTCGATCTCGAAATCCGGTGTGTCGTAGGCGGTCAGCCCGCTCGACGAACCAGTGAAGATGCCGCCGGAGAACAAGATCTGGGTCACCACCACCGGCACGACCAATGATACGACGGAGGCGTAGAGCGGTGTCGAGCCATGGTAGAACGATAGCCAACCTTGCACGAGAGCCAGCAAGGCCGCGGCGCCGAGGGCTGCGACCAGCGAGAGCAGGCCGATCCAGGGCGAATAGCCGAACTGCGAGAAGCAGAGTGCCGCGGCATAAGCGCCGACGCCAAAGAATGCCGATTGGCCGAAAGTGAGAAAACCGGAATAACCCCAAAGCAGATCGACCGACAGGGCTACGGCTGCGAACAGAAAGCTGCGAATAAGAATGTTGATCGTGTAGGTGTCGAGCAACAAGGGGCCGGCCAGCACGGCCGCCAAGCACAGCAGCGCCACGAGAAAGACCCGACTCATCGCGCAAATCCTTTCGGCCGCACCCGCAGCAACAGGGCTGCCAGCACCACGATGGTAAGGCCGCCGAGAATAGGGCTCGCCAGCGAAGAAATCACGACCTGGGCGCCACCCAGCAGCACCGACGCCGCTAGCAACGCGCCCAGCGACGCGCCAGACACCATCACCAACATGAAGGCGTTCAATAGCCAGGGCACCCCCATGTTGGGGTCGACGCTGGAGAGGGGCGTGATCAGCGCACCGGCCAATCCCGCCAGGCCGCTGCCGAGGCTGAAGGTGATGAAGCGCACCCAGCCGGCGTTGATGCCAAGGCCGCGTGCCAGATCCTCGTTCATGATCACCGCCCGCGTCGCAAGCCCCAGCCGTGTCGCGCCCAGCAGCCAGGCAAAGCCACCGCCCACGATCAACGCCGCGACCACCAGGAACAGCCGATAGACCGAATAGGCCTCGCCCAGCACATCAACGGTGCCAGACAGCGGCGATCCCACAAACTGCACCTCGCGGCCGAAGACCAAGGTGAGCAGCTCGCCGATGATGATACCGAGCCCCCAGGTCGCCAGGATCGCATCGAGCGGCCGGCCGTAGAGCGGGCGCACCACGCAACGCTCGACCAGCGCGCCGCAGGCGGCTCCCGCCAGAAATGCCAGCGGCAGGCCGAGCCAGGGCGACAACCCGAGCTCGCTCGCCACCAGTCCCGCATAGGCACCAAGCGTGATAAAGGCGCCGTGGGCGAAGTTCACGATCTTCATCACACCGAAGATGATCAGCAGACCTGTGGCGACGGTGAACAGGATCGCCGCCGTGGTGACGATGTCGAGCCCCAGCGTCAACACGGCGGCGCCATTCACCCGCGGGGTCCTAAAGCTTCGGGCATTGCGCGCCGGGATCGACGTTCGGGAAGGATTTGGCAACCTTCACGGAACCATCCGCCTGCACCTGGCCGAGATACATGGTCAGCGACGCATGATGCTGCTTGTCCATCGTCACCACGCCGCGCGGACCCTTGAACGAAACGCGTCCGAGCTGGGCCAGGATCTTCGCCTTGTCGAGCGAACCGGCCTTCTCGACGGCGGCCTTGTAGAGATAGACCGCCTCGTATTCCGGCACCGAGAGATCGTTCGGGGTCTTGAGGTCGGCGCCAAACTTCGCGGCCATGGCTGCGAGGAAGGCCTTGTTCTCCGGGCTGTCGATGCCGGTGACGTAGGAGGCGGAGATGTAGATGCCAGTGGCATCGGCCCCCATGCCCTTGGCTGTGCCTTCATCGACGGCGAGGTTGCCGTAGGGGATCGTGACCCCGGCCGCGCGCAGCTGCTTGGTCAGCGTGACGTTGGGTGCGCCGCCTGCGGTCGAGGTGATCAGCGCGTCGGCGCCGGAGGCACGCAGTTTGGAGATGATCGGCGTCCAGTCGGTGCCGTCCATCGGCAGATATTCGTCGCCGACAACTTTGCCGCCCTTCTTCTCGATGTATTCCTTGGTGAAGGACAGCATGCCGCGGCCGAAGGAGTAGTCCGACCCGATCATGAAGAAGGTCTTGGCCTTGTTCGCGGTCATGAACTGATCGACGATCGGCGGCACCTGCTGCGCGGGCACCCAGGCGTCGACAAACATGTTCGGGCTGCAGGATTTGCCCTCATAGAACGAGGTATAAATGTATGGCGTCTTGGACTTGTTGACCGCCGGCAGGCCGGCGTTGCGCGCCGCCGACGTCTCCATCGAGATCAGCACGTCGACCTTTTTCTGGAACAGCAGCGAATCGAAGGCGCGCTGGGCGCCGATCGCACCCGAAGCGTCATCGGCGATCTCGAGTGCCAGCTTGCGGCCGAGCACACCGCCCTTGGTATTGATTTCGTCGACGGCGAGCTGGGCCGCCTGCACGACCGAAGGCGCCACGACAGAGTTGGAGCCGGACAGGCCGACCGGGATGCCGATGGTGATCGGATCGGCGGCATAGGCGGGGGCAGCCAACATCATGGCGCTGGAGAGGGCAAGCAGTTGACGAAACGCGGACATGTCAGATCTCCTTTGGGTGGGTGGTAGCGGCGCAGTCTAGCGGCAGGGCGAGCTGGTCAGTACCAACCGGGCTTCACCCCGCTGCCGAGCATCTCGTCGTAGGTATCGTGCCGCCGATCGCGTAGCACCTGGTTGAAATCGTTCCAGTTACGCCTGCGGCGCGCGTCGGACAGGTTGACCTCGGCCATGATGATCTCCTCGCTGTCGCGCCCGGCGGGGCCGGCCACCGGCCAGCCGGTGTAGCCGACCACCAGGCTCTGGCCGATGAAGGGCTGGCCGCGCTCGGTGCCGACGCGATCAGCGCAGGCGATGAACATTGAGTTGCTGTGGGCGGCGGCCATCACCAGGATGTTGGCCATCGCCTCGCGCGTGGGATCCTGTCCCGGGATCGGCACCCAGTTGGTCGGCACGCAGACGATGTCGGCCCCCTGGAGGGCGTTCAGGCGGAAGGTCTCGGGGAACCAGCAATCGTAGCAGATGGCCATGCCGATCCGCCCGATGCGAGCGGAATAGACGGGAAAGCCGAGATTTCCGGGCTCGAAGAACAGGTTCTCGGCCGCCCACAGATGCATCTTGCGGAAGGTGCCGATATAGCCATCAGGTCCGACAAGGACGGCCGAATTATAGAGCGCCTGGCCGCAGACTTCGGCGATTCCGGCCACGATGTGCAGGTTGCGGCGCGCCGCGATCTCGCACCACGCATCGGTGCTGGGACCGCCCGGGATCGGCTCGGCCAGCGAAAACACCTCGTCGCGCGTCTTAAACACGTAGCCGGTATTGGCCAGCTCCGGCAGCACCACGAGATTGGCGCCGTGGTCCGCGGCCGCCTCAATCATCGCAAGCGACTTGGCGAGGTTGGCGTCCTTCGCACCCACCACCGGCTCCATCTGCACGCACGCGACCTTCACAAGGCTCTCGACCAACGGCACGATCCTTCTGATGCGGAACCACCAGGCTAAAACGTAAAAAACCCCGTGCTGCCCCCTTCCGAATCGGAAGGCGCAAAACGGGGGCTGACAGCCCGGATGTGAGCGGCAACGCTGCCGCCGGCGTAATGTGGTGTGGTGTGAAACCTGACGTGACGCCAATTTAGGCACTACGTTCTGTAGTAGAATCGCAGATCCCCGCGCACGTCAAGCGTGAATGCAAAAGTGCCGCAATTTTGGTCAGTTACTCGTGGACGGCGCCGGTTCCAGCAATCCCATGTCACCCAACACGTCCGAAGCGCCAAGAATGAGGGCAGCAACCTCGCCCAGCGACAGTCGCGACCGGGTCGCCTGGGCGCGCATCAGTTCATAGGCCTCCGCCTCGGTCATGCCCTTGAGCTGCATCAGCAGACGTGTCGCGCGCTCCACCTCGCGCCGCGTGCGCAACTGGTCCTCCAGCTTGCGGATCTTGGCCTGCATGCGCCGGTCATAGGCGCCCAGCGCCCGTGCCAGCACCAGCGTGCTGAGCAGCCCGGTGGCGCGGATCGGCTTGTTGACTACGGCCACCGCCCCGCTGTCCAGCAGGCCCTTCAACAGTGTCGGGTTCTCGTATTCCACCACAGCGATCAACGGCGGATCAGACTCGGACTGGAGCCACGGCAGTGCCTCGCTGCCGGCGCGCTCCACTAGCAGGAACACCGCATCGGTTTCCTCCGGCAGCTTCGAAGGCGGCGGCCACACGCTGCGCACCTGGCAGCCGATACGGCGCAATTGGCGCACCAGCACCTCGCCGTCCGCATCCGAAGGGTGCACCACCAGCACGCGGGTGCTGCGCAGATGATCGACCGGACCGGCGCTGCCCGCGCGACTGCCACGATCGCCGCCCGTGCGGCCGGGGCGGTCTAATCCAGCCATGTCTCAACGGGGCCGTAACTGGTCAAATAAGGATCCGGTCGCACCGGCGCCTTCGCCTCCCACGCCAGATCGAACGCGCCATCCGCCTGCAACACCCCGATGCGCGGACGCAGCCAAGTGTGGTGGTTGTCGGGGTCGATGGTGACATGCCCCTCTGGCGCGTCCATCTCCAGGCCGAGCGCATGCTCCACCAGCGCCTCCGTGTCCGTCGAGCCGGCGCGGGCAAGCGCGCGGGCGAACATGTGCACCTGATTGTAAGCGCCCTGCGACCACATGCTCACCGGCGCATCCGCCCCGAAACGCGCCCGGAAACCGGCCACGAACCGCGCGTTCGCCTCACTGGCGATGCTGGAGAAATACGTCGCCGCTGTCACATGGCCTTCGCACAGCGCGGCCCCGATAGCGCGAACCTCGCCCTCGGCCATCGTCAGACTAGCGATCGGCATGCGCCGCGCGTCGAGCCCGGCTGCGTGATACAGCCGGTAGAACGCATGTGCGGTGACGCCGACGACGGTGGAGAACACCACCGCGGGCTGCCGCTCGCTTATATCGGCCAGGATCGGCGGGAGCCGCTCGGCGCCGGCGCCGAACGGAATATAGACCTCGCGCACCACTTCGCCGCCAAGTTGGGCGAGCAACTCGCGCATGATCCGGTTGGTCTCGCGCGGGTAGATATAGTCCGAGCCCACCAAATAAAACCGCGCGCCATAGGTGCGCGCCAGCCAGGCGGCGAAGTGGATGCTGGTCTGGTTCGGTGCGGCACCGGTGTAGATTACGTTCGGCGAGAACTCGAAACCTTCATACAATGAGGGATACCAGAGGAGTCCGTTGCGCCGCTCCACCAGCCTCAGCACCGCCTTGCGGCATTGCGAGGTGGAGCAGCCGAAGATCACCGATATCCCATCATCGGCGAGCAATCGGTTGGCGAGTCGGCCATATTCGATCTCGTCGGAGCCGGGATCATAGACGACCGGTTCGATCAGTCGGCCCAGAACGCCGCCGGCGCGGTTGATGTCCTCGATAGCCAGTGCGGTTCCAAAGAAATGTTCCGATTCCGTTACGCGCATCGCACCGGAGCGCGAGAACAGCACGCCCACTCGCCAGGGGGCCGTCTCGCTCATCGTGTTTGAATCGTAGGACGGTGCATCGCCAAACCCTTGTTGATCGCGTGCGTGTCTTGAACGTGAAATCCGGGTCGCCGCCAACCCCCAAGCATTCAGACAGAGCGGCCCCCCATTTCGGCTGGACACATGACGCAACCATGCGAGCCCAGGTCTACACCTCGACCGGGATGGCGTCTGATGCCGACCGGCCTTGATATGACCCGCCGATGTGTCCCGCCGGATCGGCGACCATCCGGCGCTGCGGCTCAACGCGTTGTCGCCTTGGAAATGCACGAAGCGGGATGCCAAGCTGGCGGGATGAAACCAACCGCCAAGACCCCCGCGAACGACACCTCCGCCGTCGAAAGCTTCAATCAGATCTGCACGGTCAGGATCGCGTTGGTGGACACCGACCCGCTGATCTGGCGCGAGGTGGAGGTGCCGACCTCGATCACGCTGAAGGTGCTGCACGACATCGTGCAGATCACCATGGGATGGCTCAGCTCCCACATGTGGGAGCTCGCTATCGGCGAGCGGACCTATGGGCTGCCGACGGACGAGGATTGGGGGATGGCGCCGCGCACCCCTGCGATCAAAATCCGCCTGCGCGACGTGCTGAAGACCCGCAAGACGACGATCGACTACCTCTACGATTTTGGCGACGCCTGGGCGCACCGGCTGACGGTCACCGGCATCCGCCAGGGGAAACCCGACGTCTCCTATCCGCACTACGTCGGTGGCGAATGGGACTGCCCGCCCGAGGATTGCGGCGGCATTCCGGGATTTTACAACATGCTCGACGCACTCGCCGACACCGAGCATCCCGACCAAGCGGAGGTTGCCAAATACCTGGGCGCCTGGGACCCCAAGCAGATCGATGAAATCCCTCTCAGGGTCGCTCTCGGCCGCATCGCCAACGTATCCGTCCGGCGAGGACCGCCTGCCGAACTCGCAGTGTGCCGCTCATAAAGGTGCTTGTATGGACGCCGTTAAGGGCACCGCTATGAGCATGGATGGACCTGGTGGAAATTCTGGTTGGCGTTGAGCGCCGTCGGCGC
>JANXSM010000095.1 GCA_025352665.1 Rhodospirillales bacterium
AGCCTCTCGGCGGCGTTCCGCAACCTCGACATCGACGCGCGCGAGGATCTGACCCGGCGCTATGACGCGTTGTGCCTCCATTACGGCATGGAACCGACCCGCAACAACCGCGGTGTCGCCCATGAGAACGGGTCGATCGAAGGGCCGCACGGCCATCTCAAGAAGGCAGTGGAGGATGCGCTGCTGATGCGCGGCACCCGCGACTTCGGCGGTCTCGCTGGCTATCGCCTCTTCATCGACGAGATCGTCAGCCGCAAGAACGCTCATCATGCCAAGCGCATCGCCGCCGAGCGAGCCGTTCTGCAACAGCTGCCCGGCCAGCGCACCTGCGACCATGAGGAGACGATCGTCACCGTCACGTCCTCGGGTGGATTCACGCTCAAGAAGGTTTTCTACACGGTGCCGTCACGGCTGATCGGCCATCGCCTGCGGGTCCGGCTGTATGATGATCGCCTCGAGTTGTTCATCGGCGCCACCTTGTTGATGACGCTGGCGCGTGGACGCGCCGCCGCCAGCGGCAAGCACGCCCATGTCGTCGACTATCGCCATGTGATCCATGCCCTGCGGCGCAAACCCATGGCGCTACTCAATCTCGTCTACCGTGACCAGTTGTTCCCCCGCGACGCCTATCGCCTGACCTTTGACCGGCCGCTCGAAAACCTCCCGGACAAAGTGGCGTGCCGCCTGATGGTGGATCTTCTGGCGCTCGCCCATGACCGCGGGTGCGAGGCGGATCTCGCAGTGCAGCTAACAGCAGACCTCGCGGCGGTCCGACTGCCCGATATCATCGCGCTGCGCAGCCGCTTCGCGCCAGATCCGGCGTCGCTGCCCGAGGTCGTTGTCCATCTCACACCGCTGATCGCCTATGAGGCCCTGCTCAGCACCGATATCGGAGCAGCGGCATGACCCAGAATATCGACCGGACCCGGCTCATGCTGATGCTCAACGACCTCCGCTTGCCCGCAATCAAGCAGAATTGGCCGGACTTTGCCGAGCGGGCGGACAAGGACGGCTGGCCCGCCGCACGCTTCCTCGCAGCCCTGGCCGAACACGAGATCGCCGAACGCGACCGCCGCCGCCTGGCCCGCCATCTTGCCGAGGCACAGTTGCTGCCTGGAAAGACCCTCGACAGCTTCGACTTCGACGTGGTGCCGATGATCTCCAAGGCGCACGTGATGGCGATCCGTGCCGGTGACAGCTAGAGCAGAATCCGATCAATCTGGCTCATATCCGGCTGCGGTGAAGTAGTTGGCACAGTCTTGTGGCGTGAAGGTGGACAAGGCATCGCGGATGACGCTCCACAGATCGTCGATCGTCCGCGCGGCAGCCTTTCGCAGGAAGGCCTTAAGCTTTGAGAATGCATTTTCGATCGGGTTGAAGTCGGGCGAATAGGGCGGCAGGTAGCGCAGCATGGCACCGGCGGCTTCGATGGCGCGGCGCACCTCCACGCCCTTGTGGGCGGGCAAATTGTCCATGATGACGGTATCGCCGCGGCGTAGCGTCGGCACCAGTACCTGCTCGATATAGGCCTGGAAGGCGACGCGGTTCATCGGCCCGTCGAGGACCATGGGCGCGGTCATGCCATCAACCCGAAGTGCCCCGGTGAAGGTCGTCGTTTTCCAATGTCCGTGTGGCACAGAGGCGCGGCATCGATCTCCCCGCAGGGCGCGGCCTCGCAACCGGGCCATCTTGGTCGAGGCGCCAGTCTCATCGATGAAGACCAGATGCAGTGGGTCGAGGTCAGGCTGGGCTGCGAACCAGGCCCGGCGCCGGGCGGCGACGTCGGGCCGCTCCTGCTCGGCTGCGTGCGCTGTTTTTTTTGAAGGTCATGCCGTGGCGATCAAGGCAGCGCCACACTGTGCTCGCTGCGAACGAGGCCCCATGCTCGGTGCGCAGCATCTCAGCCAACTCAACCAGGCTGATGTCCTTCTGTGCGGCTACGGCCGCCAGGATCACCGCGCTGAACGCCTCTATGCGATGCGATCTCGTGTCGCCGCCTTGCGGCTTGGCCTCGACCGTGCCCGTCCTGTTGACGGCTTCCACCCACCGAACAGCGCTCGCGGCAGAGACCCCAAACCGATCGGCTGCCCCACGACGGGACATGCCCCCCGATACGGCGGCCACCAAGCGAGAACGAAGGTCGAGAGACAATGGCTTCCCCATGCATACTGGCCTCCTGCCAGCCTGAATGGTGAATCACATCTTGCCCGCATCGGGGAATCCCATTCGATTCAGATCGGAAGAGTTCCGCTCTAGATCGACAAGGGCGCCAATCTGATCCTTATCGGCGGACCCGGCGGCGGCAAGACGCATCTGGCCTCCGCCATCGGCTTGGCGCTGGTGGAAAACGGCTGGCGCGTGCTGTTCACCCGCACGTCCAACCTGGTGCAGAGACTTCAGCTGGCGCGGCGCGAACTGGCACTGGAGGCGGCCATCGCCAGGCTGGATCGCTTCGATCTGCTGATCCTCGATGACCTCGCCTATGTCAGCAAGGATCAGGCGGAAACATCGGTCCTGTTCGAGCTGATCAGCGCTCGCTACGAACGCCGATCCACTCTGATCACTGCCAATCAGCCGTTCGGGGCCTGGGGCAAGGTCTTCCCGGATCCCGCCATGACGCTCGCCGCCGTTGATCGCCTCGTCCATCACGCCACAATCTTCGAAATCAACGTCGACAGCTACCGCCGCCGTGCCGCACTCGAACGCAAGAAAAAGGGCGCCGGACGGCCGCAGAGCTACGCGACAATCAAGGATCTCGAAGGCGTGTCGCTGCCCGACAATCAAAACGAAACTTAGCCCTTGTCAGCGACAATCAGACCGAACAGCATCATTCTCGTTACGGTCACAGTTTCTCATCCTGATTGACGGATTTTCTCACTCAGATTGTCGCACCATAGCCGAGGAACGCGAACGCAGACACATGCCCGTCGAGGAACGCCTCGGTGGTCTCGCGCGGATACGCCTTGACAAAGCAGGCATCCGACTGCGGCAGGTCCATGCACAGGAAGTGGATCTTCTGACGCACGCCGCCGATCACGCCGATCGCCTCGCCAAAATCCACCTGCGCATGGCCCGGCGGGTCTGCCAGCGGCACGAACGTCTCGCGG
>JANXSM010000146.1 GCA_025352665.1 Rhodospirillales bacterium
GCTTTGAGAAATTGGACGGCTTCGGCCAGAGCGGAGAAGCCTAGACCGAGGGCGCGCTCGACGATGCGGGCCTCGCCGCGATGTCGTGGGTGAGATTGAAGGCCGAAGCCTGCCCCTTGCGGAGCGCGCGCATCACCTCGAAGCCCTTGATGGTCGCGTAGGCCGTCTTCAGCGTCTTGAAGCCTCGGACCGGCCGGATCAGCTGCTTCAGCTTACCGTGGTCGGCCTCGATGACGTTGTTCAGATACTTGACCTGCCGATGCAGCGTGTCAGCCGGACACCTTCCCTCCTGCTTCAGCTCGGCCAGGGCGGCGGCGTAGGTCGGCGCCTTGTCCGTGTTGATGACGCTGGGCTTCTCCCAGTCCTTGAGGCCGCTCAACGCCTTGCCAAGGAAGCGCTTGGCCGCCGCCGTGTTGCGCGTCGGCGAGAGGTAGAACTCGATGGTGTTCCCGAGCTTGTCGACGGCCCGATAGAGGTAGGCCCACTGACCTCGGACCTTCACGTAAGTCTCGTCGACCCGCCAGCTCGCCGAACGCGGCCCGCGCCACTGCCAGCGCAGCCGCTTCTCGATCTCGGGCGCATACCGCTGAACCCAGCGGTAGATCGTCGAATGATCGACCGATACGCCGCGTTCACCCAACATTTGCTCGAGATCGCGATAGCTCACCCCGTAGCGGCAATACCATCGGACCGCCCAGAGCACGAGCTCACCCTCAAAGTGACGCCCCTTGAAGTCCGACACCGGCCGCTCCCTTCCGTGCAGAAACCATTCCGACGCACGACTACAAAATTTGCAACAGAGCCAGATATCTGCGCGGTGGATCTTGTCGTAGAGCAGGTAGAACCGATAGCCAGGCTCCGCCTTCGCCTTGAGATACAGCTTTCTCTGAAGCATCCGGATATGATCAGGTGTTGTCAGGCTCATCGCCAATCACCACTCCTCAACTCCCTCGAAAGCGCACCAGAAGTCAGGGTCCTTCCCTCCACCGGAATTACCCGGCTTCGTCAGTACTATGACCCTGTCCGAAACCCGCCAGAGCCGCCGTCCTACAACGGCGTCGAGGCCGCTACCCTCGCCCATGACGGGACTCCCCCAATTACCCGGATCACCCTTCCGACATGCCGTGCCCACTACCCCGATGGACCAGAGCGGGTGCCTCTGTTGGTTGCTACCCCGCTCCACTCGGGCCTTCCCCGTAACTCAGGCGGGTCGGCGTCCATAACTTCACTTTCGAGGCCTGCTCAGGCTTCACACGATTACGGCCTGCCGGATTGCTCGACCGCCCAAGGCGGCCTTTGTCACGAGGCTTCGACCAGGCCGATTACTCAACCAAGCCGCTCGTCAGCTACCAGGCCCTACCAACAACTACCTGGGTGGATCCTTCCTCCACTGGTGAACCGCGCCGTTGGGGCGCACTGAGAAATGCGGGCTAACGGTGCCCAAGGCCGTTCGCCAAGCACTTGGGGCCGTATATGGTTTTCAGCCAAGTTCACGGGCAGCCGGTTCCCCCTGCTGC
Organism: Rhodospirillales bacterium; assembly: GCA_025352665.1. Classification (GTDB taxonomy): domain Bacteria; phylum Pseudomonadota; class Alphaproteobacteria; order Acetobacterales; family Acetobacteraceae; genus CAIQQQ01. Next base: position 1,518 of record JANXSM010000146.1, read on the forward strand.
AACCGGTCACGCTACTTTCGCTTTGGCAGAAAGCCAGGGCCGAACAAGAGATCCGGCTCTCCATCCTGAACGATACCGTGATGCTCGAAGGTCGGACCGGCGGCAGTAGGGCGAGCCGGCGGCACCGCGAGTTCAGCTGCAAAAGGCCGCGCAGGGCCGGCAATTGGCGGCACCTTGTTGGCGGATGGGCTATGGCGAGCGGTCAGCTTGGCATCCGCAGCATACCGGCTGACCAGCTTGCAAAACGATCGATAGCCGATCTGCAGCGCCGCCTGGTGCCTGTCATAGATTATGGTCAGGGGATAACCCTGGCTCAGCTCGGACCTGATTGCTTCCAGCCGGGCGAAGAAGACCACCCGCCCTGCTCCCCACGGCTTCCGACTTCCCTGATCGTTCACTCCTGGTCCCCCGTTGTTGCCAGACGGCGACGGGCAGGAACGGGGGCGCGGCTTCAGAAAGTCCTCACTTCCCACCGCATCAGCATGTCCAACCAGCCGGGTCAATTTCTGCGTATGTCTGCGTATCTTGTCCAATCTTAGCGATTTCGTCCTGCGGGTGATAGATCGCCAAGATACGCAGAAATGGGACGAGTTTCGCCTTGGAGTTCGATGGCAGGATAGGCATTGATACGTAGCAATGCGGCTGGCTTACTCACCTTCGGCTCGACGTAGGCGGATACCTATCGGGACGGGAAGGCGAGCAAGCACGCGGCTTAAAAGTGTCCTTCCCCTGCGTCACGTGTAACGCGATGCAGCCCCGCCCACCATCTCGAGACTAGCCAGGCATCGCCCTACACAATGGGAGCGCAGATTGTGAGCAGTTACGCTGCGGCTGCCTGACCTCAGCGTTCCGGCCTATCGCACCCGCCTTGTCAACGAGTGCCGCCGTCTCGCCCAGATGTATCCGGCGGCATGGGCAACCGCCCAGCCCCGCCGCACCTGATCTGCCATCTTCCGATTTAAGGGCAAGGCCGACAGGATGGTGGCCAAAAGGACAGGTGCAGGGTTGAGGCAAACCGAGCGAAGCTGCCGGGGCACACGTGCCCCACCAAGCAGGGCACACGGCGCAAATTCAATGGAGGTGTAGTTAAATACTCCACCAACTGCTATCCTGCACTTGCCCTTCATAACCTTACTTGCACTTAATTTGCCGGTATTACGGTAAGCGATCCCAGCCGAGGTGCAGCATTGTAAGCGGGGCAGGAGAAAGGAAGCAAAGACCCAGGGAGGTTGTCTGCGGGGCACGCGTGCCCCGGTCATCTCGGATAATGGATCAGCAAGCCTGTGTCCTCACGTCGTTATCCAGTCCGTCGTCACCGTAGCGGAGCAGTGTTAACTTTCGTGCAACGCTATGCCGCGATCGCCGGGGCACGTGTGCCCCGGTCTGAAAACACAAGCCAAGCTTCCTTCATCTTATCTTGGCAGTCTCGAAAGCAACTACGCCGCATTCTGCAAGCCAACACATTGATAGCCAGGATCGCCACGGTGCACTTGCCCGATGCGATGGAGGCGCCCAGCGAGTGCTGCCCAAAAAGCTACTGGTTGCGTGGCATCGGCCACCGGACAACTACTGGCCTACGTCCGAATAGAGCTTGCCTAAATAGGACAGCAAACCCGAACGTGTTAGGTCACCGACTCATTATGCCGCAGCCAGATTCGGATTGAAGCGAGTTGCACGGAGGCGAGAAAGTTATCGTCTCGTTTGTCGTAGCGGGTCGCGACTGCCCGGAAGTGCTTGAGACGATTGAAGAAGCGCTCCACAAGG
>JANXSM010000165.1 GCA_025352665.1 Rhodospirillales bacterium
ATCATGGACTGGCATAGCCGCCGGGTGCTGTCGTGGCATCTGTCCAATACTATGGACGTCGCCTTCTGCACGGAGACGCTGGAGGAGGCATTGGCCCGGCATGGCAGGCCAGAGATCTTCAACACCGATCAGGGCAGTCAATTCACAAGCCTGACGTTCACCCAGATGCTGGCCGACACCAACGTGCGGATCAGCATGGATGGCCACGGTCGCTGGATGGACAACGTATTCATCGAACGGCTTTGGCGTTCGATGAAATACGAATGCGTCTACTTGCATGCGTTTGAAACGGGCCAGGAGCTCCATGCCGGTCTGCTGGGGTGGATCGGCCATTATAATACGCGGCGGCCACACTCCTCGCTGGCTGGGCAAACGCCCGACGAGGCCAACAATCAGACAGGCTCGACGCCGTCTTCGGCGCATGCCGCGAAGACGGCGTCGAGCCTGAAGCTGGCGGCATAATCGAAACCCGGGGATAGCTTATCTTTGCCGCCAACCTGTCCAGGCAATCGGGGCCACACCGTCCTGCCACTGCACGATCACCATGTCGGGATCGGCAATGCGGCCGCGTTCATCGAATTTCACGTGCTTTCCCGGCAGCAGCAGCGCCGGATCATCGCGCAGGTCCATGCTGCGCAGGGCATCGGCCACCTTGTGCCGGTTTGCCGCACCGGCGCGTTCCAACGCCTCACGCAGCAACATCATGTCGAAATAGGTCTGGATGGAATCCTGCCCCATCCACGGCTCCTTGGTACGGGCGGTGAAGCGGCGCACCAGGGCCTCGTTGTTCTTGCCACCCCAGTTGGCAAGAATGACCATCAGTCCTTCGAGTTGATCCGTGCCGACGATGTCGATCATCTCCGAGGCCGCCATCGCGCCGCCATTGCCGAAGGACGGCACGCGGCCGCGGCTCAGCCCCATCTCCTTCATCTTGTCGAGCAGCAGCTTGTTGTCCGAAACGTTGGAGGCTCCAAGGAACAGCAATTGCGGCCGCGACGAACGGATGCGCTGCACCATGCTGGTCACGTCAGACACGGGCGGCGTGTAGATTTCGTCTACGCCGAGCTTCAGGTTGCGGCTGGCGATATCCGCGCGCAGTGCTCTGACGAAGCTCACCGTGGAGGCGGTGTTGTCGGCAACGATGCCCATGCGCTTGACCGTTACACCCGCCTGCTTCCCCAATTCGAGGATGATCGGCAACGCGCGCCGTGACTGCGCTTCTGCAGGCATGGCGGTCTGGAAGACGTAGCGGAAGCCACGGCTGGTGATGGCGTCCGAATAGCTTTCGGTCAGCCAGGGCAGTTCGCCGCGTTCGGTCACCTCGGTCACCGACAGCGAGAAGCTGCTGAGCCAGGCACCGGTGCCGCCCACCAGGTCGGGCTCGTCGGAAACCATGCGCTGAGCGGCATTCTTCGCCTTCTCCGCGCTGTCGCCTGCGTCAAACACCATCAGGCGCAGCTTCGCGCCGCCGAGCGCTTTCACGCCGCCGGCCGCGTTGATGTCGTCGATGGCCATATCCCCGCCGAGCTTCATCAGATGCCCCTGGCGCGCCCACGCGCCAGACATCGGCGCGAGCAGTGCCACCTTCACCTCGGCGGTCTGCGCGCGGACCTGGGTGCTCATGAGGGCTGCGGCACCCGCGCACAGCTGTAGCGCGCCGCGCCGTCCGATCTTTGGGTTGGTCATGATTTCCTCCAATTCTTATTGTTCGGTCAGTCCGCTATTCACCCAGTCCGAGGTAGGATTTTCGGATACGGTCATCGGCCATCAGGGTCTCGAATGGTCCGTCCAGCACCACGCGCCCGGTTTCCAGCACGAAACCCCGGTCGCACAGCTCCAGCGCCTCTGCCACGCGCTGTTCGACCAGCAGGATGGTCAGGCCGTCCTCCCGATGAATTTGCGAAATCCGCTCAAAGATCATGTCCGCAACGGCCGGTGCCAGCCCCATCGACGGTTCGTCCAGCATTAGAAGGCGCGGCGCGCTCGCCAGGCCGCGGCCGATTGCCAGCATCTGTTGTTCGCCGCCGGACAGCGTACCTGCGTATTGCCCGGCGCGATCATGCAGGATGGGAAACAGCGAATGGATGCGCTCAAGCATGCGCGGCCAGTCGCGTTGTCCCGCCTTGGTGTTGGCGCCGAGTTCAAGATTTTCGCGGACCGTCATCGCCTTGAACACCTGCCGCCCCTCGGGCACGTGGGCGATGCCGAGATGCGCGCGCCGTGCGGCGGGCATGGCGAGCAAATCCTCGCCGTCGAAACGGATGGCGCCGCTTTGCGCCGGCACCACGCCGCTGATCGCTTTGAAAAGCGTGGATTTGCCGGCACCGTTGGCGCCGACGACGGTGACGAACTGGGCCTGACCGACATGCAGCGACACGTCCGACAACGCGCGCAGCCCGCCATACGACACCGAAAGCCCTGTTATGCTGAGCATCGGTTCATCCACTTCTTGCCGAGATAGGCTTCAATCACGGCAAGATTTTCCAGCACGTCGCGCGGCAGTCCGCTGGCCAGAACCCGGCCGCGATCGATCACCAGAAAGCTGTCGGCGATCCGCAGCATGGCGTGCATCGTGTGTTCTGTATCCATCCGGCGAAGGCCGCGGGTCTCAATGCGGTTGCAAGAGTCCGTTGCTGCTGATGGCGTTGAGTGCAGATTTCAGCGAAAGGTTCTGATGGACGCGAAACCATTGTCCGGTATGGCGATGCCACTGGATATCAAA
>JANXSM010000175.1 GCA_025352665.1 Rhodospirillales bacterium
GACCGCCATCGCGCGCGCGATGGCGGTCTGCGACGACAAAGACAACACAATGATCTCCCACGTTACCCGCCTCGAACTCAGCGCCCTCTGGCGCCTGGCGCTGCCTTTGGTCGTAGGCCAGGTGATGCTATTCGGCACCACCGTCGTGGCGACCTTGCTTGCTGGTCATCTCGACTCGCTGGTGCTGGGCTCGGTTGCGATCGGCAGCAGCCTGTGGTCGCTGCCGCTGATGGGCCTGCAGGGCATCATGTTCTCCGTGCCCGCCAGCGTGTCCCATCTCTGTGGCGCCGGACGCAGGGGCGAGGTCGGCGCGCTGTTCCGCCAGGCGTTGTTCATGTCCGCGAGCCTGGGCATTCTAGTACTGGTCGTGCTGCGCTTCGGGGCAGATCTGTTCGTGCCCTGGATGCGTCTCCAGCCCGACATCGCCATTGAAGTTGTGGCCTTTTTGCACGCTATTGCCCTGGGTGCGCCGGCTCTCGCGCTGTTCATGGTCTGCCGCGGCCTGTCAGACGGGCTGTTGCACACAAAGCCCGCCATGTGGTTCGGCCTGCTCGGCCTGCTGCTACAGGGCCTGTTCGGCTACCTGTTGATGTTCGGACCGTTTGGCCTGCCCAGGCTCGGTGCGGCCGGCAGCGGCTACGCCACTGCGCTGGAAACCTGGATCGGCGCCATTTGCTTCCTCACCTACGTCGCACGTGGCCGCGGCTACCGCGGCATCGGCTGGGGCCGTGGTCCGAAATCGCCCCACTGGCGCGCTATCCGCTACCTGCTCGGCCTCGGCCTGCCGATGGGCTTGAACGTCATGCTCGAATCGAGCCTGTTCAGCTTCGCCGCCATCGCCATCGGTCAGTTTGGCGCTACCCAGATCTCTGCCCATCAGATCGCACTTAGTGTCGCTGGCCTCTCCTTTATGGTGCCGCTCGGCATGGCCGGCGCCATCACCGTGCGGGTTGGCCACGCTATGGGGCGCGCCGATCTCGCAGGTGCTCGCCGGGCTGGGCTGATCGGCATTTGCCTCGCCTTGGCCACCCAAACGATCGCTATGGTCGTCATCCTGGCCTTCCCCTGGACGATCGCCTCGCTCTTTTCGCCCGATTCTGGCGTGCAAGCTGCAACCGTCTCCCTGCTGGCGCTTGCCGGCTTGTTTCAGCTGTCGGACGGCATGCAGGTGGCCGCCAACGGCGCGCTGCGCGGCATGAAGGACACACGCTGGCCCCTGCTTATCACGTTGCTGGCCTATTGGGGCGTGGGCATGCCGATCGGCATGGTTTTGGCATTTCCGGGCGGATGGGAGGCACGGGGCATGTGGGTCGGCCTGCTGATGGGCCTCACCGTGGCCGCTGGCTTGCTCACTTGGCGTTTCCGCTGGCGCACTCTTGCTGCAATGCAGCATGGCGTTACACTGGTCACATGACCCTGATTGTAAGATCTGGCGACGCGGTCGCCTTTACTGACTGGCACCGCTGCTTTGCCGAGGTGATGCCGGAGCTTGCGGTGCATAACTGGCCCGACCCCGCCGTGCAGGCGGAAGACATCCGCTACGCCGTGGTGTGGGAGCCCGATCCCGGGAGGCTCGCGAGCTTCCCAAATTTGCGTCTGATCATCAGCGCCGCCGCCGGAGTCGACCACATTCTGCGCGACCCCAACCTGCCCCGACATCTGCCACTGGTGCGCATGGTGACACCGGAACAGACGCAGCTGATGGGCGAATATGTTTGCTGGGCCGTGCTGTCGCTCATGCGCCGACTGCCAGCCATCATCGCCCTGAACGCCAGCCGGGGGTGGAATTCAAACCTGACCGGCGAGCCGATCGCCGATACGCGCGTCGGCGTGATGGGCCTAGGGGCGATGGGCTCGCGCGCCGCCGAGATGCTGGTCGGCCTCGGTTACGCCACCGCCGGCTGGTCCACGACGCAGAAAACCATTCCAGGTGTCGAAAGCTTCGCCGGTGCGAGTGCATTCCCGGCGTTCCTGGCGCGCACCGACATCCTGGTCTGCCTGCTGCCGCTGACGCCATCCACCGAAGGCATCATCAACGCAGACACGCTCGCCTTGCTGCCCCCCGGCGCCAGTGTGGTCAACGCCGGCCGCGGTGGACACGTCGTGATGGCGGATCTGATCGCAGGGCTGGACAGTGGCCACATCAAGAGCGCGATGCTCGATGTGTTCACCCCCGAGCCGCTGCCGCAAGACAGTCCAGTCTGGGAGCACCCCGGGATATTCGTCACCCCCCATGTCGCCTCGTTCGGATCACGCCGCGCGCGGGCGCGCCACATAGCCAGCACGATCGCAGCCTTCGAACGCGGCGAGCCGCTTGTTGGATTGTACGACCCGCAACGCGGTTATTAAACATTCAAAGGAGGCTTACGGCACAGCCGGATCCGTGCCGAGCAGCTCGGGCCGGTATTCAAAATGCATCGTGTCGAAATGCGCCCAGCGGCCCCCCCAGATAAAGCCGTGCCGCTCAAACGCGGCGACGATATCGGCGGGAATGCGGTTCACATAGGCTGCTGACTTGCCGGCGTGGCGTTGCCACAGCCAGTAGTCAGAAAAATTTGCGTTGATGTCGATGGCAGCGCCCCATCCATGCATGCTGGTCTGTCCGGTATCGGCGACATTGCGGCACAGATAGGTGCCTCCCAGTGGCGCCAGATACTTCATCTCCCCCGCCGGAAGCTGGTCGAGCTCATCCGAGACAGCGGCCAGATGCCGGTCGATGCCGTTGACCGAGGTGATCGTGACGCTGTGACCGCCGTGACGTGGCAGCCAGGCGACATGAACCAGATGTCGCTCGACCTCGCCCTTGCGGCAATCGCCATACATCGTGTCAAAGAAGGCGCGGTTGCGGATACGGCCCGCGTCGAGCGTCGGCGGCATGTTGCGCAGATAGGGTTGGCGCAGTTGGTCGGAAATTGATCCGACCTGCAGCAGCCGTTCCTCCGGGATATCCTCATGCAGAACCCCGAGATCCATGCGGTTGCCCCCGCGCCAGACCAGTGTTTGGCCTTCCACTGCCGCCAGTGCTTCAGGATAGGCGCGCACCAGGGAATCGGCTGGGGCGGCCCGCAACGGCTCCGACGCCAACAGGATCCAGAAAAACAAAGGCCAGGGAAATCCCTGGCCTTTGCACGATGGCTTCGCCGTCAAGTCAGGCTTTGCCGAGTTGCGCTTCGGCGAACTCGTAGTTGGCCAGCTTGTCCAGCCAGTTGGTAACGTAGTCTGGGCGGCGATTGCGGAAGTCGAGGTAGTAGCTGTGCTCCCACACGTCGCAGCCGAGCAGTGCGTGGCCTTCGCCGGTGGCCAGCGGATTGGAACCGTTCGGGGTCTTGGCGACCTTCAGCTTGCCGTCCCCGGCGAGCACCAGCCATGCCCAGCCGGAGCCGAACTGGCCGATGGCGGCCGCCTTGAACGCATCCTTGAACGCCGCGACCGAGCCGAAATCAGCGGCCAGCTTGGCCTCCAGCTTGGCCGGAATCTTGCCGCCGGTCGGCGCCATGTTCTGCCAGAACAGAATGTGGTTCCAATGCTGGCCGGCGTTGTTGAACACCGGAGCCATGTCAGCCTTGCCGTTGGAGAGCGCCACGATCTCTTCCAGCGACTTTCCCTGGAGCGCGGGGTTCTTCTCGACGAAGCCGTTCAGTGCCGTGACATAGGCCTGATGGTGCTTGCCGTGGTGCAGCTCCAGGGTCTCCTGGCACATGCCGGCGGCAGCGAGGGCGGTGGTTGAGTAGGGCAGGGCGGGAAGTTCAAAGGCCATGGGATGTTTTCTCCGGTCAATGCGGTTTTTAGGTGCGCCCTTCGTAGCTATGGACGTGCAGGTGGCAGGTCAAGCGCACGCGGGCGGTATCAGGTGCGACGCTTGCAACAGGAGCCGCGCCGTGCCACCTCGCGACTATGACATCGCAGCCCCTGAGCGTCGTCGCTGAACGGGTCCGAAAGCACGATCCTGATCGTTTTCTGGCGTGCCTGTTCGCCCCGCCCGCTCGGCGAGAAATCCTGCTGCTGCTGTGCGCGTTCAACCATGAACTCGCCCGCGCGCGGGAAGTGACCAGCCAGCCACTGCTGGCGCTGATCCGCCTGCAGTGGTGGCGTGAGGTCGTTGAAGGCGCACGCCGCCGCCATGAGGTGGCCGGCCCGTTGGGGACGGCGATCGACAACAGCCAGCTTCCTGCGCGCGATCTGCTGCTCATGATCGAGGCACGGGAGGCGGAGGCCGATGCGCTGGCTGATCGGGCGGCCTGGCTAGACTATCTCGCCGGCACTGCAGGTGGCCTGGCCGTCGCCGCCGGTCACGCTCTCGGTGCAGACGCTGCGGAGAGCGCGAAACTGCGCGCGCTCGGCACCGCGTATGGGGTTGCCGGCCAACTCGGCAACGTCACAGCCCTGGCCCGCCAGGAACGCTGCCTGCTGCCGCTCGATGTGCTCGCAGCCCATGGCCTCACTCCCGACCATGTGATCCGGGACCCCTCGACCGCGGCTCCCGCCTTGGCCGAGCTCGCCGAGGAGGGATGCATATTATTGCGGGCCGGGCAGGGGCCGCTGCGCCGCGATATTGTGGCCGCTGCGCTGCCCGCCGTGCTCGCCCGCCGCGATCTGGCCCGGTTCAGGCGCCCTGGCAGACCGGTGCCCACATCTCCCCGTGGCCTCGGCGACAAACTTGCGGTCGCCCTCGCCGCCAGCTTGGGGCGGATCTAGCTCCTATTGTTCGCCGCCCTGATGCTGAAGGAGTCGGCATCAGGGTGGGCAGGTGTCAGACCGCCATCATCGTAGGGTTCATCATCTGAATCCGACTGAGCTCCGCAGGCGGGGCCGCCGCCTCGCTGAAAGGGCGCGATGGCAGGCTCTGCCTGTCGAGGCGCAGACGATAGCCGCCGTCCTCGTTCACCAGCAGGCAGATGCGGTTCGCATCCGGCTCGATTTTGCGGCGCAGCCGATAGATGTGGGTTTCCACGGTGTGCGTGGTGGCGCCGTTGTGATAGCCCCAGACCTCATGCAGCAACGTTGTCCGAGGTACTGGCGACTGCGCCCGGTAGAGAAATTTTAGCACTGCCGCCTCCTTCTCGGTCAGCCGGGTGCGCTCGCCGGTCTTGACGTTGTGCAGCAGGCGCCGCGCGGGTCGGAACTGAAACGGCCCGATATCCAGCACAGCATCCTCGCTCGCTTCGAAGGCACGGATCTGCGCCCGCAAACGCGCCAGCGCTTCGGCCGGGCGCAGCGGGCAGGTGATGACATCGTTTGCACCCTGATCGAGGCCACGTACGATGTCGCTCTCGTCAGCGGCCTCGGTGAACAGTAGGATCGGCAGGGTGGCGCCGCGCTGGCGCAGGCGCGCACACAGGTCGACACCATCACCATCCGATAGGGATGACGAAATTATGATCGCATCGAGCGGGGCTGCGGTCGATGTCACCCGCGCGGCGCAGGCGGTGGCGGTGACGAGGCGTTCGACCCCGAGACCTACGTCCGCCTCGAGATGGCCGATGAGTTCTGCCTCTGACGAGCTGCCTGATCCGACAAAGAGAATTTGACGATGACGAGCCAGAAATCGGCGGGACATTGGATGCTTCCTTTCCGCTACACGGCGAAAACCGTTGGCGATAGCGAGAGATTGCTGCGGCGTTACGCGCCAGCATGTGAAGTGGATCACCAAGAAAGTATGAAAGCCGCGATGAATCTGTTTCATCGCCCGCATGTGCCATTCACGACGGTAGTTTGCCGCGGGCGGATTTTCGTTATAGTGAACATTACGATTTCTTTAGTTTCTACCGGATAGCAACAAATGGCACGAACCCAGAACTTCTCGGAATACGTGGCAACCATCGCAAACCGCCTGCAGAAGGCCGATCGAGCGGATCAGACCACCATCCTGGTGCGCGAGATCGCGGAATTGCGCATGCAGGTGCAGTCCATGGCGCAATCCATGGCCGCCATGGCCAGTTATCAGGAGATCGCCGACCGGTTGGCACCGACCCAGGCCGAGACGGCGCTACCAGCAAGCGTGCAGATCGACGCCAGCCAGCATCTGCAGTTGCTCGACGGGTTCTACGCCCTCGAATATTCCGACGCCGGGCGCGCCTATCGTTGGACCGGACCATCGTTGCGTTTCCGCTTCGGCGTATGGGTGGACCGATCTGTTCCGGTGAATGCTCGCCTGCACGTGCTGTTCGCCGGCAACCCCGCGAATATCGCCGGCATGCACCTGTCGGTCGACGACGTCCGCTGCCAGGTGCGGTTCGACGATCGCCAAAAGGTGTTCGTCGCCACAAACATTCCAACCCGCAGCTTCAACGGGCTTTCCATCTTTGAATATGAGCTGGCTGGCCATCACCCGGATAAGGATATCAACGACCTGCGCGAGCTTGGTCTGCCGTTCTGGATGTTCGAGGTCGCCGTGACCGAGGGTGCCGCTTCGAATGGATAGACCGGTCACCCGCCGGCGACGCCCTGCAGCGCCCGCCTCAGCAGTATCTGAGGCAGGAGCCGCCACCCCTCCGCTGCTGGCGGCAACGCCTCGGTCCGCCGCGCTTTTGGCCGCAGCGCCGGCTGCGACCGTCGCGATCTGCACCTTTCAACGTTACGACCTGCTCGAACGGACCCTGGCCGCCGTCGCAGGACAGGCGGTCGATGCGTTTGAGATCCTGCTGATCGACAATGCACCCGACCCCGATCGCTCGCTGGTCGAATACCGCAGACATCGCCATCTGCCGCGGCTGCGCTGGGTGCATGAGCCGCAGAAGGGCCTGTCATACGCCCGCAACCGCGCCCTCGCCGAAGCGGCATCGCCCATCGTGGCCTTTCTCGATGACGATGCGGTGCCCGACCCCGGCTGGCTCCAGGCGTTGCTGGAGGGGTTTGACCTGTTCGGCGACGACGCCATGGCGATCGGCGGCAGAGTGTCCCCGCTGTGGCTCGGCGCGCGCCCGGCCTGGCTCGGCGAACAGCTGTTGCCCTACCTCTCGATCACCGATCTCGGCGAATCGGCCCGGCTGCTGCAGGAGCACGAGTGGATCGTCGGTGCCAACATGGCTCTGCGCCAACGTGTGTTCGACACGCTCGGCGGCTTTCCCGTCCATCTCGGCCGCAAGGGCGATGGCGGCACGCTGCTCTCCAATGACGAGACACCGGTGTTTCGTGACATCCGCGCCAGGGGCGGTCTGATCGGGTATGTTCCCCGGGCCTCGGTCAGTCACCTGATCGACCCGGCGCGGCTTAGTCAGGCCTGGTTCCGCCGTCGCCTCGCCTGGCAGGCGGTGTCCGACTATCTCGACGATCCCGCCACCAGCCGGGCGCGCGCCGAGCAATCCTGGGACTGGCTGACCAGCTTTTTGGTCCGCCTGCCGCCCAGCCTGCGCAGCTACCGCGGCCTGCTGACCGACATGGCCTCCGCCGAGTTGCTCGAACAGCAGCTGAACGCCGTCTACAACGCCTCCGCCTGCCTGTTGAACGGCGTCGATCTCGACGCCGAAGATCCGTTCGCCACGCCGCGGACGGAGGCCGGCTGATGTCCGGCTGGAGCGGGCAGACCGTGCTGGTGGTCTCGCCCACGCCCACGGCTCCGGTCGATTTTGGGAACCGCCGCTACATCCTGAACAGTTTCAAACGCCTGCAGGCGCACGGCGCCCGCATCGTATTCCTTTACTATCCCGCCGAGCACGACTGGCGCGACCAGGTGCCGGCCGACCATCTCCGCGTGATGCAGGAGCAGTGGGACGAGTTCTACCTTGCACCCGTCTCCCGCCCGCTGCATGCCAATCCGCAGGGCGACCATCACGACATCGACGAATGGTGGGACGAAAGTTTGGGGCCGCTGTTGCGCTGGATCTTTCAGACGCACAGGATCGATGTCTGCGTGGTGAACTACACCTGGCTCACCGGCGTGTTCAACCATTGCCCGCCCGGCGTTCTCAAGATCATCGACACGCATGATCGTTTTGCCGGCCGCAAGGAGCTGTTCCTCGACAACGGCATCGCTCCCGAGTTTTTCTACCTCACCGAGGAGGCGGAGCGCCGCGCCCTGCAGCGGGCCGACGTGATCTGGGCGATCAAGCCGGACGAGGCTCGCTATTTTCACACGTTGACCCGGCTGCCGGCCCTCACCTTCCCGCACGTGGAACAGGCCGAGCTTGCCTATCGCTGCCGTGTACCGCGCGAGAAATTGCTGCGCTTCGGCTTCTTCGCCGCCCGCAACGAGATCAACCGCTCCAACTACTGTCGCTTCTTCGAAATGCTTGATGTCGTGGCCCGCCGCTGGCTGCTGCCGGCGCGCTTCGTGCTGGCGGGATCGCTGTGCGACGTCATCGCCGCCGGCGATTTTCCGTTTGTCGAGCGTCTGGGCCGGGTCGAGTCGGTCGAGGAATTCTACAACGCCTGCGACGTGGTGGTGGTGCCGATGAACTTCTCCACCGGCCTCAAGATCAAAGTCGGCGAAGCCCTCGGCTACGCCAAGGCGCTGATCGCCCATGCCCATGCGTTTGATGGCTACCACGCCACCCATCGTTTCCATGCATGCGATGGTTTCGAGCAGATATGTACCGCCATTGTCGAAGTCATCGACACGCCCGAGCTCGTCGACGAACTCGAAATCGCGGCCCTGCGCTCCTCGCGCGAGGCGGATCAGCGGGCCGAACAATGTGTGCTGGAAACGCTGGGGCCGAGCCCGACCAGCCCGCGCTTCCTGGTTCTGGCGCCCGCCGATCTGTTGCGGCTGGCGCAGGTGGTCGACCATATCGCGGAGGCCTGCGCCTACATCGGCTATATCGAGCGACCCACCGTCTATGTGACCGGCGATGCGCGCCAGGTGCCGACTGCCGTGTGGTCGAGACTGAGCCGACACGCCAGGCTGGTCGCCGAACCGCTGGGCGACATGGCGGTCCAGGACAGCCCAACATTCGGCGGCGTCAGCTTTCTTCGACCGGAGCAGTTTCGTGGCGAAGGGGCAGACGTGCTCTATGCGCTGCGCTGTGACGATGCCTTCGTCGCATGGCAGGTCGTGGCGCAGGACTGCGTGTTGCGGCTGGAGGACTGGGGGCCGGAACCAGGCATCGAACTGGCGCGCAGCGCTGCCTGCCTGCGCGCCATGCCGGCGGCCGTCCGCGTCGGTATCGTAACCCTCGGGTCGGTCGCGGCCGAGGCCGGATTGCGTCAGCGCGGTGTCGACCTGCGCCATGTGCGCGTGCCGCTGCTGCGCGAGGGCCGGACCAGCACATTGCTGCCGGTGCTTCGCGACCTGCCGCGCGCCGGCATCTGTGTCCTCGGTATCGGTACCAATCCGGCTGTGCTGCGCGCTGTCGTCGGCAGCCCGGCGTTTCGCAGGCGCTGGGGCGGCCAGCCCTGCCATCTGGTGCTGAGCGAGGCAGAGCAGGCGCTGTGTCCGTACGATGATCATCTGGTTTGGTTCCGGCGCCTGTCGCCCGAAACCATGGTCCAGAGTTTTCAGACTGATCGCCAGGTGCCCGCGTTGTTCGTGCAGCTGCACCCCGATCCCGCGGCCTACGCCTGGCTGCACGAGCTCTGCGGTCGTGCCATGTTGCCTTTTGTAAGCCTTACCGGTGCGTTCGGCGATGGGGCCGCCGCCAATTTGAGCGGCACCGGTACGCCCGCCCTGCCGGGGCTGCGTGCGCGCCAGGCGCTGAACGTGCTCGACGCGGTGTATTCGCAAAACTTCATCGAGACGGAGAAGGCCGCGTTGATCAAGGCATGGCCTTATGGCAGCGACAGCGGATGGGCCTGGCTCTGGCGGCTGGTGAAGTGGCGGATTGCCGCCTGATTATCCCCCAATTCCCTCGACCAGCGAAATCTGCGAGCGGCTTGCTGCCATACGCAGCGCCTTGAGCGGTGCATAGGCCGTGCTGTCATAGAAGGCGCGGGCCACCGCCAGCGACGCAAACTCGAGCACCACCAGCCGGCTGAACAGCTGTTCACCCTCGACGGTATCGGGTTCGTTGCCGCGGATCAGATAGCGGCCACCGAAGCTCTCAACCACGGCAGGAACTGCTGCGCGGTAGCGGGCGAATTCTGCCATGTCGGTGACCTCGATATTGGCGATCAGATAACCGGCCATTTTGGAAATCCTCCCAGTTTCGGAAAATCTAAGGCCTGGGCGGGGAAACGGCCAGACGGTCACCCCGTTTTCTGTGATGATCGTGCCACGTCGTGGGAAAGTGGCCGGGCATGGATCTTCAGTTGCAGGGAAAAGTGGCGCTGGTGACCGGCGGCAGCCGCGGCATCGGCCTCGCCGTTGCGCATGAGCTCGCGCGCGAAGGGGTCACGGTGGCCATCCTCGGCCGCGACCGCACGGCGCTGGCGGCCGCGGCGGCGCGCTTCAAAACATCCATCGTGACCGCCGACACCGGCGACGATGCCTCCGTCCAAGCCGCGGCACAGCAGGTCCTGTCCCACCATGGCCGCGTCGATATCCTGGTCAATTGCGCGGCCCAGGCCGCCGGCCAGGCGAGGGCGCCACGGGCCGAGGAGGTGCAGGCCGAACAACTTATGCAGCAGATGAACGTCAAGGTGATGGGCTACCTGCGCATGGCCCAGGCGGTGCTGCCCTCCATGCGCGAGAACGGCTGGGGGCGCATCATCTCGATCAGCGGCATGGGCGCGCGCCGCACTGGCGACACCATCGGCAGCATCCGCAACGTGGCGGTGGTGGCGATGATGAAGAACTTGGCTGAGGAACTCGCAGGCTCGGGCGTGACCGCCAACACGGTTCACCCCGGCCTGACCAAAACCGAAAAGGTTGTCGCCATGATCGCACGCCTCGCCCAAGAGCAGGGCAAGACGGTCGCCGAGATCGAGGCGGGCTACGCCGCCAGCACGCTGACCCCGCACCTTGCGACTTCGGAGGCTATCGCTGGAGTCGTGACCTTCCTGGCCTCGCCGCGCGCCGCATTCGTGAATGGCGAGGCCATCGCCGTGAACGGCGGCAGCCGCGGCATCATCCACTACTAGAGCGTGATTCCACCTTCGGTCACCACGCTCTAAAGGCTTACGCCGAGCCGACGCGCGGTTCCGGCATCGATTCCCCGCCGCAGCACCCGCGTGCCATGGGCCTGCGACCATTCGGTGCGTACTCGCTGCTGACCCGCGTCGGACAGGCGCTGCCATAGCAGCGGGTCGCGATAGAGGCGCAGACAGGCCGCCGCGAACGCGGCGGCATCATCCGCCAGGAGAGCGTCGGACTCATCCACGAGGTCCATGCCCTCGGCCCCGACCGAGGTGGACACGACCGGCAGACCATATGCCATGGCCGAGACGATCTTGCCTTTCACGCCCGCGCCCGCGCGCAGGCTGCAGGCGAACACGCGGGTGGTGTCGAACACATCGCGCAGATCCGGGACCATGCCGGTGACGACGATATCGGGACCCGCCAACGCCTGCAGTTCCGCTGTTGGATGGGCGCCTGCGATAATGAAGCGGATGCCGGGCTCGGCGGCGCGCAGCAGGGGGAGGATCTCGCGTACGAACCATAACGCCGCGTCGATATTGGGGGTGTGGCGATAGCCACCGAGAAAGCAGATGTCGCGCCGGGCCGAAAATGGCGCGCTGGTGCCGTGGAAGTCGGCGATGAACGGCATCACCATCGTGGTGGCCTCCGGCGCCAGTCGCGCGATCTCGGCCTGCTCGAAGGAGGAAGGCGTCATGGTGCAATCAACCAGTTGGATCAGGCCGATCTCGCGGTTCTGCATGGCCTGCGCGTCCTCCCAGGCCGCCGCGTCGTCGCCGGCCAGCTCGGCCTCCCTGCGCATGCGCAGGAAATGCAGGTCCATGTTGTTGAACAGCAAAGTCGCCTGCGGCGCATGGGTGCGGATGCTGGCGATCACCTCGCCCAGCACGGTGACGCGAAACACCAGCACAAGATCGAACTGCGCACCGTAGCGCGCCATGATCGTCTCGAAGCCGATCTCGTATGGGGCATACAGGCACTCGACGCCCATCCGCTGCAGTTCGCCGGTCGGGCCGGGCTGGAACAGCGCGTTGTCCTGCGGCACGAAATACGTTTTGTAGCCAAGCGTCTGCAGCATCTGCAGGTGCATCACCGTGGTGACGGAGCCTGCATCCTGCTGCGGGGTCGGCGTGGTCGCATCCACCACCAGCGCCCGCTGGTGCAGCCCGCGGTCGCGTTCCTTATAAGGTAGCTCGCCGTTGTCGCTGTGGCGTGCGAGCGTTTCCCGCCAACGCAGATAAAGCCGCGCCATGTTGGTCGGCTGCCAGGCTTTCACCCCTTGGCGTGTGTCAGTACCGGAGGTGACACCTTCGTAGTGCACCACCCGGGCCAGCGGCTGAAACCACACCTGGCGCCCAGCTGCGTGGACGCGCAGTGCGAGATCCGCATCCTCGGCATAGGCCGGGGCGAAATGCGCATCCAGGCCGCCAAGTTGCTGCCACAGCGCCCGCGGCAGCGCGATGCTGGCGCCCGAGACATAATCGACCTGGCGGGCGTGGCAGTAGCGCGGCCGGTTGGGGTCGTCGCCGCGCCCATAGTTCCAGGCCGAGCCGTCGCGCCAGACAATGCCGCCGGCTTCCTGGAGCGATCCGTCGGCATGGAACAACTTCGCGCCGACCAGCCCAGCCTCGGGAAACAAGTCGAAACTGTCGACCAGCGCATCGAGCCAACCGGGAGCGACTCGTGTGTCGTTGTTCAGCAGCACGATGATCCCGCCGCGCGCGGCGGCCACGCCCGCGTTGCAGCTGGCGATGAACCCCGCGTTGATTTTCTGGCGCAGCAGTCGCAGCCCCGGCAGGCGGTGCAGCACCTGCGCCGTTTCGTCCGGTGAGGCGTCGTCCACCACGATGATCTCAGCGCTGTGGCGTGATGTGTGAGCGCGTAGGCTGTCGAGGCAGTTCAGCGTATGCGCGAGCTGGCCGAACACAGGAATCACGATCGACACGTCCGGCGTTACCGCAGCATTGCACAGCGTCAGCTGCGGCCGGTCGGCCAGAAGCCCGGCCCGCGCCGCTGCGAACTCGGGTGCGGGACCGTCGAGCCCGAACCGGCGCATGAACCCTTCGCCCCGTCGCATCTCGGAAACCACCACATCGTCTGGTCTGATGTCATAGGGATCGGCGGAGCCGGGAGCTCCTTCCAGCGCGGGCCAGGAATGCCGCTCAGGCACCGGGGGGGCGGGTACCGGTGCGGACGGCGCCGGTTCCGTCGGGCTTGCGACAGGTCGGGGGGCAAACAGTTGCTCCTCGAGCAGCATCAGTCGCTCCACCAGTCGGGCGCGGTCTGCCCGGTCGTCGGACGAAGCTCGGGCCGCAGGTGCTGTGCCCTGCGCACTGTTTGGCTGTGCTGCAAGCGTGCGCGGTGCGTTGCCGCCAGGCAGCACGATTCCGGAACGCGGCGCCCCGCTGCTGCCTTTGGACGTTATGCCAGCCATAAATTTTAATTACAGAATGGCGACGGCCGCGCCAAAACAGCGTATGTTTGAGCGCATCGCTTGCGCCTGCCCGCCCTCGCCTGGGGCGTTTGCGGCGTCGACCCAGGAGAACGCGCGTGACCGAGTTCAAGGCAGCCCGTGTGCTGCCGGACCATCTGTTGGCCAATGCAAGGGTGCTGCCGACCCGCAACGCGCTGATCCCGTTGTTGCCGCGCAACATAACCTTCTGCGAAGTGGGTGTCGCACTCGGCGAATATTCCGAGCTCGTGCTCGATCACGGTGGGGTTTCCAAATTCATCGCCATCGACCTGTTCACCTTGCACGAGTATCCGGAAATGTGGGGCGGCCGGATCGGCACCGAACTGGCGGGGCGCACCCATGCGGCGTATTTCCGCGACCGTTTTGCAGACGAACTCGCCGCCGATCGGCTGCAGCTTCTCGAAGGCAACAGCACGGACATGGTGTCCCTGCTGGAGGACCGCTCGGTCGATGTCTTCTACGTCGATGCCCATCATTCCTACGATGCGGTCGCAGCCGAGCTTGCCGTGATCAAGGACAAGATCGCCCCAGGCGGCTGGATCATCCTCAACGATTATATCATGCACGACTACATGACCAACACACCTTATGGCGTGGTGCAGGCGACCAATGATTTCATGATCGATGAAAACTGGGAGATGCTGCATTTCTGCCTGCAGTCCGGCATGTTCTGCGACGTGGCGATCCGAAAGGTTGTCGATTGATCCTGGTCGCCATCTGAGGCCATATTTCAGGCCGCTATTCCAGGGCAAACGCCTGCAGCGCCTGCCAGTAGGACATTCCGGCGTCGAGCCGGGTGCGCATCTCGGGCAGCTGGGAGATCTTTTCCACCTTGAATCCCTCGCTGGTGTCGATCACCTGCGGCAGTTCCAGATAGATCTGGCCGAAGCCGAGCGGCGCCGCACGATCGACATTGATCAGGTGGCGGCCGACCTCGAGCCCCATCTGGTCGATCCACCAGTTATGGTCCCGCGCGTCCCAGAAATAGTCGATGGCGTCGCCGACGCAGGTGAGGAAATCCTGCACCGCTTGGGTGTTCGGACAGACGATCCACCCGGCCGAGAAACGACGCCACGGCAGGTAACCCTGCCAGGGCCCGTCGGACATCAGTCCCAGCACGCGGCGCTCGGCCAGGATCGCCGGCAGATGCTCGTCGATGAAGCGCTGCGGATCTGGGATGAAGGCGTCCGCGTCGACCAGCAGGGCCGGGCAGTCGAAGGCGCGCAGCAGGCTGGCCCCCTTGAGGAAGCGAGCGGAGGCGAAATAGGCCTGCGGATAGGCGATGCCAGACTCGGCGGAGATCGACAGCGGCACGCCCAGGGCCGCCGCTTCCCTGACGAAATCGGCGAGCATGGCAGCGTCGATGCCGTTGCGGAACATTGCGTGGAAATGTAGCCCCACGCCGTGCGGCGCAAGTGTTTCGGCGTTGCGGATCCATGCCAGGCCAAACGCCTTGCCGTAAACACGGTCGAACGCCGTGCAGATGACCGCGCGCGGCGGCTGTGAAAACCGCGTGACGAACTCAGCGTCGCGCACGAAGCGCGAGGTTTGCCGGGCGCGGAGGAGATCAGCCGGGGTCGGATAGGTCCGGGCGAAGGCGGCGCCGCCGCCGAGATCGCAGCTCACGACGCGGTAGAAATCGGGAAACATGGACGACAGGGCCAGCAGGCGGAACGCGCCGTCACGGTCGCCGGCGACAAATTTGGTAAGGCCGGCCACGATCGGCCAGTAATAGTTGTCGCGGCAGTTGATGCTGGTGGGGCGTGCCAGGCAGATTTCCAGCGCTGCCAGCAGCTCGGGTCTTGGCACGCACGGCTGGTCGCCCTGGGGCAATACCCACAGAGTGTGGTCATGCAGGAAGCCGCGCGCCTCGTAGGCGAAGGCATAGGGAACGGCGAACGCGTTCGGCGGATCGAGCAGGATCTGCAGGCAGGCGGCGCGGAAGGGTTGCAGTCGCTCGGCCGCGGCGGCGGCGTGAAATTCAGCAAAGAATACGTTCTTGGCCGCCTCGAAGCTGTGTGCCGAGACCAGTTGGGTTCTCAGATAATCCGTCGCTTCTGCCTGCGCCTCATGCTCCCCCGTCATCTTTGGTCTCGCCCTTTCCAAAATCCGACCGCCATCGCCGCCCCGCATGGGTTCTACCTATCTCGGCCGCTTCGCGCGATGGTGCGTTATCGACGACAGAAGGCTGCAAGCATTCGTCCGCATTTCCTGCACCAGAATTCCCCGGGGGCTGTATCTCCACATCGTCTGCGAACTGGTGGCCGATTTGGCGTAGTGGAACCGTCGCGCTACCTGAGGCCGTGGCGACGACATCGCTTGGAGCCTGTCCGAGCGGCCGGATGCGAGGTGGTGATTGTCGACGGCGATGATGGCGGCTACGGCCCGCGTCCGGCCGAAGGGACGTGGCGCGAGCCTCTCGCGCGAAGTCGCGGGTCAGCATGATGAACGCCGGGTGGTTATGCCGGGGCACGTCACCCATCGGACATATTCGGCTGCCCAACGTTTCGGCGTGCAGCCCGATATCACTTACCATTTGTCGTTTGGTGGTCGCTGGGCGAGGCCGTGCACTGGGGTGGTACGCTGGTGATGGCGGATGTTGAACCAGCTGCGGAATTCGTCTCGGCCGGCTCGAACGGCGTGGTGGTAAGCGTTCTAGATTCGCTGAGGCTCGCAAGAGAGATCCTGGCCCGGCCGCACAGTCCAAAAAAACGACAGACCTTTCAAAATAATGTAGGCGCTTTTGCCGAGGCGCTGTTTGCCATAAGCGGCCATATTGTGCCTTTCAGCGCGCGGATCGCTGCCACCGCCGAATTTGCACTTTAGTTTTTGCGAAAGATCGCGCGGCTTTAGCGTCCACATGTTAAAAGTACACACGTTAAGTGACAGAATTTATTTAAAATCTATCAGTATTTCCAAAAAAAGCCGTATTTAAGCCGAATGACTATGTATCAGTTTGACTGACCGAAACCATATATTACCGATAATTTAATGCAAGATCGGCGATTTTCGCCTGGCATCACATAATTGATAGCTCTCATTAGCGTTACGGCGGCCCATCAGGGCTCCGTTCACACCCTTGTTACACTGAATCAAGCCTTTCAATTCGCACTTGCGGCAAACAGGCATCGCAAACCGTACGGCCATATGTTATCCACGAATTAAGGGATGTGCATTTCAAAGTTTCCGGCGGCGGCTCGGCTGCATGAAACCCCAGCGGTAAGAGTGTGATTTATGGTTGATGTTGTAACGGTCTCGGGCGCCACTGCTGGCAAGTTCACATTCGGCCCTGATCAGTTGGATAATGCGACCGATCGGGCGCGGGTTCTTGCGCAGGCGATCAACGCCGCGCTGACCGGCACGAACACGGTGGACGGTGGAACCAAGACGTCATTCGGCGGCATTGCGGTGGTCGGCGGCCCGGCGGGCACCGAATCGATTATCGGCGGCAGTGCCGGATTGACCTTCAGCGCGAGCTCGGTTTCTACGGGCCAAACCGACCAGATCGACATCGCCGCAATCGGCGGAAACAACTTCGTTTCATTGACCGGCAACAGTGCCGCCAACACGGTGGTGCTGTCGTATGGCAACGACACCGTGCTGGCCGGCAGTGGTGCAACTTCGATAGATGCCGGCACCGGGCAGAACTCGGTGGTTGCCGGGGCCGGCAATGATACCATCCTCGTTTCCGGTTCCGATAATATTCAGCTCGGCTCCGGCAATGCGACTATTCAGGTGGTGTCGGGCTCGGCCACCGTCACCGGCAGCAACGCATCCTCCACTCGGCTGAACTTCGTCGGCAGCAATCTTCTTGCCAGCATGGTCCTGGGCGGCGGCGGCGCCTACACGATCGGTGCGAACCAGGGCGGCGGCAACTTCACCGGCGGGTCGGCCGGCGGTAATCTCATCTATGGCAGTTCCGTGGCGGGCGCCGGCGCGGTGTCGATCACCGGTGGCGGCAACGGCGACTCGTTGTTTGGTGGCGCAGGCAACGACACGATCTCGGCCGGTGACGGAACGGGCGTGCTGATCAGTGGCGGCGGCGGAACCGACAGCTTCGCAGGTGGTGCGGGCAGCGCGACCTTCGATGTGGACGGCAACGACACCATCAAGCTCGGCACCGGCCATGCAACCGTTAACGTCAACGCCGGCAGCGTCGTAGTGCAGGGTGCGGGTTCCACGACGGTAACAAGCGGGTTCAACCTGTATTTCAACGGCGGAGCGGCCGCGAGTACTGTGCTCGGCGGCACCGGCAGTTACAACATCCTGGCCGATGTCGGCGGCGGCTCGTTCACCGGCGGTTCGGCCGGCGGCAACAACATCTTCGGCAGCACCGTGGCAGGCGCCGGCGCGGTGTCGATCACCGGTGGCGGCAACAACGACAGTCTGTTTGGCGGTTCCGGTAACGATACGATTGCAGCCGGCGACGGCACCGGCGTGATTATCGCCGGCCTTGGCGGCGCGGACAGCTTCGCAGGCGGGGCCGGCAGCGCGACCTTCACCGTCGATGGCAACGACACCGTCAAGCTCGGTGCCGGCAACGCCACCATCAACGTCAACGCCGGCAGCGCCCTTGTGCAGGGTGCCGCCACCACGACGGTGACCGGCGGGTTTAACCTCTATTTCAATGGTGGCGCCGCGGCCAGCACGGTGCTCGGCGGTGCCGGCAGTTACAACATTGTGGCCAATGTTGGCGGCGGCTCGTTCATCGGCGGTTCGGCCGGTGGCAACAACATCTTCGGCAGCACCGTGACCGGCGCCGGCGCGGTGTCGATCACCGGCGGCGGCAACAACGACGGTCTGTTCGGCGGCGCCGGCAACGATACGATTGCGGCCGGCGACGGCATCGGCGTGAAGATCGCGGGTCTTGGCGGTGCGGACAGCTTCGCAGGCGGCGCCGGCAGCGCGACCTTCACTGTCGATGGCAACGACACCGTCAAGCTCGGTGCCGGCAACGCCACCATTAACGTCAACGCCGGCAGCGCCCTCGTGCAGGGTGCCGCCACCACGACGGTGACCAGCGGGTTCAACCTCTATTTCAGTGGTGGGGCCGCGGCCAGCACGGTGCTCGGCGGTGCGGGCAGCTATAATATCGCGGCCGATGCCGGCGGCGGCTCGTTCACCGGCGGTTCGGCCGGCGGCAACAACATCTTCGGCAGCACCGTGGCCGGCGCCGGCGCGGTGTCGATCACCGGCGGTGGCAACAATGACAGTCTGTTCGGCGGCGTCGGCAACGACACGATAGCGGCCGGTGACGGCACCGGCGTGAAGATCTCGGGCTTTGGCGGTGTGGACAGTTTCGCAGGTGGTGCGGGCAGCACGACCTTCACCGTTGACGGCACCGACACCATCAAGCTCGGCACCGGCACCGCGATCGTCAACGTCAGTGCCGGCAGCGCCCTGGTGCAAGGTGCCGCCAGCTTCGGCGGCACTGGTTTCAACCTCACATTCAACGGCGACGGTTCGGTGAGCACGGTGCTCGGCGGTGCGGGCTCGTACAACATCGATGCCGGCGCCGGTGGCGGCACCTTCACCGGAGGCTCGGCCGGCGGCAACAATATCTTCGGCAGCACCGTGGCCGGCGCCGCGGCTGTGTCGATCACTGGCGGTGGTAGCAACGACAGCCTGTTCGGTGGCGTCGGCAACGACACGATCCGAGCCGGCAACGGAACAGCCGTAGAAATCTCGGGCGGCGCCGGTGCGAACAGCCTCGTCGGCGGCGCCGGAACCGCCGTGTTCACCTCGCTCGGCACCGACACGGTTATGCTCGGCAGCGGTGCCTCCACCGTCAAATTCGACGCTGGTGGCAGCGCCCTCGTCCAGGGCGCGACATCCTACACCGGGTCGGCTTTCTACTCCCTGGAGTTTGACGGCGGTGCCTCTGCCAGCACCGTGCTCGGCGGCGCGGGCCGCTACAACGTCAACGACATCCGCGGCGGCGGCGGCTTGTTCCATGGTGGCACCAGCGGCAGCAACAACATTTTCACCTCGGGCGCGGCGACGGCCACCATCATCGGTGGCGGCAGCAACGACTGGCTCGGCGCAGGCTCCGGCGCGGTGTCGATCGTGGCCGGCGCGGGCAACAACGTCATCCTGTCGGCCGGTTCGGGGAGCGACACGCTGCTTGGCGGCACTGGCGTCGACAATTTCGACTTCGGCCGCGAAGCCGCCAGCCAAGTCTACCTGGTGCAAGCCTTCAAAAGCCAAGATCTGCTCACGTTCAAGGACGCGGCGACCGCCAACTACGCCCAGGCCAACATCACCACCAGCGGATCTGACACCACGATCAATCTGCTGGACGGCACCAAGATCGTGCTGCAGGGCTTCACCGGTGGCATCATGCCCGGCAACGTGCACACCTACTGATCGCGGGGCTTTTGATTGCCCTGATCATGCCGGGAAAAGTAACAGACTATTCTTGGCATGATCAGGGCAGGAGATTGATGGCGCGCCCGTTTTGAGTGATCAGAAAGCACGACCGATGTCGGTGATCTGCGGTTTGGGATGTCGCCCGGCGGTGCGGCGCTGGCCGATATCGGTGCCCTGACCGCGACGCCGATACCATCGTGGCGGTGAGGTCACCTAGTACATCTGCGTCGGCGGTGTGTTCGTTGGCGGCGACGCCAGCAGCAACCCACGTTATGGCGCCGGCGGCGTCAAGACTATGGTCGGCGGAGGTGTCGCGGGCAGCGGAACCTGCCACCTGCTCGTCGCAGGCAGTAGCACCACAGCGCTGGTGGGCGGCGCAGCAAACGTCATCCTCACGGCTGCAAGTGCTGCCGACACGCTGGTCGCTCCAGCGCGATCGCTTCCACCGCAACCGTTGGCACCAACGAGACGATCACCCTCGGCGACCGCACCGAGATCACCCTCCAGGGCTTCATCGGCTCGATCAAGACGATCTGCTAGGATCTGGACGACGACGCACCACGGACTGGTTACCAAGCGCCGGGCGGACGGGCCAGTCAGCGATTGGGCTGGCCCGATGAGCCGGTCCTTGCTAAGGCCGGGTGAGCAGAACAGCGCAACCGGCTCTTCCATGTTGGTCCGGTCAGATCGAGGGAACGCATTTAGGCCTTGAATGACAGCTCGCATCGCGCCGCTGATTTGGGGTCCGCCCGCGCGGCTTTGGACCGCGGATGTGCGGCGCTGGCCGCTGGCGACCAGCGGCAGGCTTTGGCTTGGTTTGGCCGTGCGGTCCGCTTGTCGCCCGGGAGTGCCAGCGCAGCCTTTCTCGAAGCGTCGGCATGGGTCGCTCACGATGCGGCCGGCGGCAAAGCCAGGCTCAGTGAACTGCGCGCGCGTCATCCGGGCTTGCAGGAAGCGGTGATCCTGTCGATCGCCAACGATCTGAAATCCGGCGACCTCGCGGGCGCGCGCCACTTGCTCGAGCAGCTTCTGAACCGCGCCTCCCCGCAGGAGCTGCGCAGCTTCCGCCAATTGGCTGATCGTATCGCGGTGGAAACTGAAGCCCCCGGCTGGGCCACGCTCAATTCCTCTGGCACCGTCACCGTGGCGGCGATCGGCGGCAAGCGGAACCGGCAACTGGTGGTCTGCCTCGACGACACGCCTCTCAAATTGCCGGCTGGCTCCACATCCGACGGCTTGCAGATCTTCATGCTGCCGACCGGATGGCGCACGGCCAGGTCGCTGGCGCTGACCAGGAGTGGCGCACCGTTCATCGGCAGCCCCATCGACATCCAGCGACTGATCCGCACCGAGGGCTTCGTCGAGATCGCTGACGATGGCGGCCTGCAGGGCTGGGCATGGCACCCTGCCGACCCGGCCGCGGTTCCCGTTTTACGCCTGGCCTTCCGTGATCTCGCAGGCGGGCGACCCAGCAGCCTGCGGATTACGGTCGACGACGACACCCTGGTGCCCGTCGATGTGCGGGATCTAGACCGCAGGCGCGGCTTCACGGTCGCACCCGGGCGCCTGCCCGCGGTGGCCGAGATCAATGTGACCGGTCCGGACGGGCGAAACCTCGCGGGGAGCCCGATTCTCCTCGGCGGCGAACGCCTGGCCGCACGGCAGGCCGCTCACCGGATCGGCCTGTGCTATCCGGTGGCGCCCAGCGATTCAAAATCCTCGCACGGATCGACCGACGCCTGGCGTCCGCTGCCAGCGACGCTGCTGACGGAGGCATCCCGGCGCCACCGGTCCGAACGAATCGCACCCCGGATCCGGCCAGCGCTCGACGTGGTGATCCCGGTGTTCCGCGGCGCCGAAGACTTCACCGCGTGCTTGGCGAGCCTGCAGGGACAGTTGCCTGCCCAGGCCCGCATCGTCGTGGTCGACGACGGCTCCGAGGATGCGCCGTTGCGAGCGGCGGTCGATGTGGCCGTGGCCTCCGGGGCGATCATCCTGCTGCGCCATTCCGCCAACCGCGGTTTTCCCGCCGCGGTGCGGACCGGGCTCCGGCACGGGCTGGCAAACGGGCCGCGAGATATCGTTCTGCTCAACTCCGACACCTTGCTGCCGCCTCGCGCGATCCGCCGACTGGTCGATATCGCCTACAGCCACGCGGACATCGGCAGCGTCACACCGATGACCAACGATGGTACCATCGTCTCCTACCCGAGCCCGGAGCGCGCGGTGGAGGCGCCCGATCCCGCGGCGCTTCGCATCCTCGATGCCGCTTTCGCCGCCAGCAACGCTGCGGGTGCGATCGACCTGCCAACCGGCGTCGGCTTCTGCATGCTGATCCGTCACGATTGCCTGGCGAAGGTGGGCGGCTTTCGTGACGACATGTTCGCCCAAGGCTACGGCGAGGAAAACGACTGGTGTCTGCGCGCCAGCCACCTCGGCTGGCGTCACGTCGTCGCCACCGGCGTCTTCGTCGCGCATTCCGGCGGGGCCTCGTTCGGCGCGATGAAAGCCCATCTCATCGCCCGCAACGTCAAGCTCCTCAACCGTCTCCACCCCGGCTACGACGCGCTGGTGGCCGATTTCCAAGCGCGAGACCCGCTGGCGCCGGCACGCCGCGCGGTCGACCTGCATCGCTGGCGATCGCACCAGAAGCGACCAGGGGCGGTGCTGCTGATCACCCACGACATGGGCGGCGGCGTCGCCCGCCATATCGACGAGCGCTGTGCGGCCATCCGGGCGCTCGGCCTGCGCAGCATCATCCTGCGCCCGGCCGAAGCAGGTGCCTGCCGCATCTCCGACACGCCGGACCCGGATGGTCTGTCGCTCGAATTCGCCCTACCTGCGCAACTCGATGCGTTGTTGGCATTGCTGCGCGAGGATCGGGTCGCTGCCGCCGAGCTGCATCATTTCATCGGCTACGGCATGGAGATCGTGGAGATCATCCAGGCACTCGACATTCCGTTCGACGTCTACGGCCACGACTTCGCCTATTGGTGCCCCCGCGTCACCATGGTCGGGGACGGCGGCCATTATTGCGGCGAACCGACCGAGGTCGCCGAATGCGAGGCTTGTATCGGCCGGCACGGCAGCCGCCTGCTCGACCCGATCGGGGTGGCGGCCCTGCGCGCGCGCTCGGCCCGCTGGCTGCGCGAGGCGCGCCAGGTGATCCTGCCTTCGCGAGACGCGGCTGCACGTATGCGTCGCCACTTTCCATTCAGTAACCCGGTTGTCACTCCGTGGGAGGACGATGCCGCGCTATCACGCGAGGTGCCGCAGCGTCAGCAGGCGCTGCGGCCCGACCAGCGGCGGCTCCTGCGGGTGTTGGTCCCCGGTGCTATCGGATTGGACAAAGGTTATGACGTTCTGTTGGCTTGTGCGCGCGACGCCGCCGAGCGCAATCTTCCGCTTGAGTTTGTCGTTGCCGGTTTCACCATGGAGGACGGCGATCTGCTTGAAACGGGCCACGTGTTTGTCACGGGCAAATTCGAGGAGGAGGAGGGCGCTGCACTGGTCGCCGAGCAACACGCCGATCTCGGCTTCATCCCCTCCGTCTGGCCCGAAACCTGGTGCTATGCGCTCTCGTTGCTGTGGCGCAGCGGGTTGCGGGTGGTGTCGTTCGATCTCGGCGCCCAGGCCGAGCGTATTCGCCAGACCGGAAGGGGCACAGTCTTCCCGCTCGGCCTGCCGCCGCCGCGGGTGAACGATCTGCTGCTGCAACTCGGCCAGATCTGACCCCGCCAGCGCTCGACCTCCAAGCGCCGACCACTGATCAACTCTCCAGCCAAGCGATAAGGACCGATGCCGCAGACCTCCGCCATTCCCACTGAAGCCAACGTCCCAGTTCCGCAACCCGGCGCGTTCCCCAGTCTGGCCTCAACCGTGCAGTTTCTGGTGTTCGACCCCGGCCTTTTCATTCTGGACCTCACCGCCGCCCAGTCGACCAACACCGACATGGGATTTCGTCTGCCTGCCATCCGGCTGGACACCACGCCGCCGACCCAGCTCCGTCCCGGTCGGGCAGTGGTGACGGGCGCTGTCGACGGCGGCTGGATCTGGCGGACCGACGAGCCGGTCTTCGTGCTGGTCACCGGCGGCCGCGCCGGCATGCTGCTGACGATCTATCGCACCAACACGGCCGCAGCCGCGCCGGAAATTCGCTTTCGCCAGATTTCTACCTCGCTGGGTCAGTCTGGTGCGGCCCAGGCGGGCACGCCCACGGCGGTGACGGCGGCCGATACCGGCCTTGTGCCGCTCACGGTGCTGGCGCACGTCAGGGTCGTCGGCGATGTCACGGCGCCCGGCGGCGCCTGGCTCGGCAAGTCCGGCAGCAACGCGCCGATCGAAGGATTCTCGATCGCCCCGGGGCCGGACGTGGCGGCGGCCGACATCGAATACCAGGCCGTGCTCGGCAACAGTTGGAACACCCCATGGTTCGCCGGCGGCGAGTTCTGCGGCAGCCGCGGGATGCTGCTGCCGCTGCTTGGGTTCCGGGTACGCCTCAAGGGCGCGGCCGCAGCGGCCTACGCGTGCCACTACCAGGGCCATTTCGCCGGCAGCGCAGCCCCGGTGGTCTGCGTGGACGGCGAAGTCTGCGCCCAGGGCGACGCGCCGCTTGAGGCCATTCAGGTCACCATCGTCAAACGCGAGACTCTGCTCGAAGCGGGGCCCGTCGTTGTGGAGCCGCCCGCGGCGAAGGTATTGCCGCCGAAGAAGGCTCCGCTGAAAAAAGCTTCGTCCAAGCAGGCACCGCCGAAAAAAGGCAAAGCCCGGTAGCCGATCAGAAACGCTGTGCCGTCCGGTCGCGCGGGCCGGCGGTGTGCAGCGGCGACCCTGCGGCGAGGTCGTCGAGGATCGGGCAGTCTGCCCGATTGTCGCCGTGGCAGGTCATCGACAATTCGAGCAGCGCGTTCTTCATGGCAGAAAGCTCGGTGATCCGCGCTTCCAGTTCGCGAACCTGCTGCAGGGCAATCTCCTTGACCTCGCGGCTCGGGCGGTTGCGGTCCTGCCACAGGCCGATCAGCAGTCGCACACGCTCCATCGTCATGCCGAAGTCGCGCGCGTGGCGGATAAAGCGCAACACGGCCACTTCGCGCTCAGTATAGGTCCGCCAGCCGGCTTGCGTGCGCGTGGCATGCGCGATCAGGCCGATGCTTTCGTAATAGCGCAGCATCTTGGCACTCACGCCGGAGGCGCGGGCGGCTTCACCGATATTCATAGGTCTCGTCTCCAGGTGCCGCGCCTAGAGCCTGATCGCTTCTGGTGGGCGAAGCGATCAGGCTTTAGTCCGCGAAATGGTCATACCAGACCGCGGTTGACACATTCTTCGTTGACTGAGGTCTGCTATCGCGCGCCGGGTTGGCCGGCGGCGGCAGCGGGCCAAATATGATCCCTGGCGGACAGATGTCTGAAGTTGCGATAACATACGCACTCCGGCGATTGCAGCCATCGATTTCGATTGAAACCAGGCATCTATTCCGATCGAATCCAGCCGTTGTTTCCAATGATCCCAGCCGGGTGGCAGTGCGGGTCGCGAGCGGGCAAAGTGGGGCGACTGCATGGCTGATTCATCAAGCCTGGCTTTGGCGGCTTTTAGCTTCCGCATGCTCTCTCCCCTCAGTTCTAGGTGGTTCGCATCATGCACCAGCCGGTCCAGCACGGCGGCAGCGATGGTAGAACTACCGGTGTGCTCGTGCCAGAGCTCGGTCGACCCTTGACTGGCGAGTATGGCGGAGGCCCGTTCGTGGCGGTCGTCGACAATCTCCATCAGGGCGCGCCGCTGTTCGCCTGAGCCGGCAGGATCGCCGTGCCATAATGAGTGGCCAGCCAATCCAGTCTGGCAGCGACTGCGTCCAGCGCGCCTCTGTGTAGGTTCGATGCGCCGAGTACGGCTACAAACACCCGCGCCCGTCTGGCCTCGCCCGTGGCGCCGTTGATTGCCTCCGTCGTCTGCCCGGCATAATCGACGAATATCCGCTCGCTGGCCAGATGGGTCTGCCGGCACCGGCCAGGTGATGCCGACCACGGCAGCACGGCGCAGATACTCGGCGACCGCGTAGCGCTTGACGCCGACCATGGCCGCGATATCTGGTGCCCGCTATGGCCACAGACGTGTTTGAGGCGAAGGACTTTCTCTCACCTGACGCATTGGCAGTCTCTGGCCTAGCATGGCCTTCCTCGGGATCACTGGAGAGGCACCGTGCCGTCGGTGAATGACGGCTCGCCAACCGCGCTGCTGCCAGCTCCCTCAGGGGTGGCTGGAATGCATCGGAATCATCGGCTGGTTTGCATCGGAATATGACGCCTGGATGAAGGCCAACCATCCGGAGGCCTTCCTCGCCGGCTGCATGTCGCTCGCCGTCTTTAACACCGACAAGCTCGCCGCCTTGCGCCAGGAATGTGCGCGCATGGGCATTGCGGTCGCACCACCCGATATCAACCGTTCCGGTGTGGATTTCATCCTGGAGCGTGACGAGAGCGGCAAACTCGTCATCCGCTACGCGCTGGCCGCTGTGAAGAAGGTCGGCCAGTCCGCCATGGAGGCACTCGTGGCGCTGCGCGGCGCCACCCAATTCACCGACCTCGCCGACTTCGCCGCCCGCGTCGATGATCGTGTCCCAATCCGTGGTGTAGCAACGGCGTTGCTGAGCAGGGTTAGCTGCTCGATCAAGCTGCCAGGGACGGCAGGCTGACGACGACAGAGGTGGCTGGCCAAATTCGGACACGACCATAAGTGGAATATCCTGTCTGAACTCGGCACCTTTGGTGTCGATCAGGAGTGAAGATGACGAAACGTACACGGCGAGCGCACAGCGCAGTTTTGAAGGCAAAGGTGGCTCTGGCTGCCGTGAAGGGCGAGAAAACGCTGGCGGAGTTGGCGCAACAGTATGAGGTGCATGCCAGCCAGATCACGGCGTGGAAAGCCCAGTTGCTCGCCGGTGCTGAA
>JANXSM010000054.1 GCA_025352665.1 Rhodospirillales bacterium
GCGGGTTAAAGATACCCGCGGATGTGAGCCCCCTCCTCACCCAGAGACATGCCTTAACGAATAGCGTCCAGAGGCTCCGCCTCTGGCGGGTGCAGGGCAGCGCCCTGCTCGGGCCGAAGGCCTTTCCGGCGCAGCCGAACACTGGGCACTTGGATCAGCCCGCCCTATCGGGCGAGCATCGGACCGAGGGGGTGACCGCCGAACAAATGGACGTGGAAATGCGGGACTTCCTGGCCGGCGTGTTCACCCATGTTGGCGAGGATGCGATAGCCGGGGGTTTCGAGGTCGAGTTGTTTTGCGACGGCGCCGACTGCTTTGAAGAAGCCCGTGATTTCTGCGTCGCTGGCTTGGGTGGTGAAGTCCGCCAGTGAGATATACGCGCCTTTGGGGATCACCAGGACGTGGATGGCGGCCTGGGGGTTGATGTCGTGAAAAGCGATGGCGTGTTCGTTTTCGAAGACGCGCCGGCTGGGGATCTCGCTGCGCAGAATGCGGGCGAAGATGTTGGTGGGGTCGTATTCACCCAGGCCTTTGACGGGCATCGTGTTCCTCAGGGGATTTTGGTTGTTCTGAGTCCGTAGGCGATGGCGAGTTTTTGCGGGCGTGAGGATTTCTCAACGATGCCCGACACACCTTCGCGGCGATGCAGCTCAGCCCACACTTCGACAGGCTCCACGCCCGCGTCTACCCACAACACAAGCAGATGGTAAAGCACGTCGGCACTTTCGGCGATCAGCTCTCGACGGTTGCCGGCGACGGCTTCGATGAGGCATTCGACCGCCTCCTCGCCAAATTTCTGCGCCACCTTTGCGGTGCCGCGGGCAAGCAGTCGGGCGGAATGGCTCATCGAGGGGTCGGCGTTCTTGCGGCTGGCGACGACGGCGTACAGGCGGTCGAGCACACCGGCGCCCGACAGTTCACCTGCCGGTTCTGCGAGCAGCAGCGCGGCAGGCAGCATGCGCTTGCCTTGCTTCTTCTTTACGGCGCCAACCTTGAGCTTCTTGGCGGCCACCACCTTGGTGCGTTTTGCCGGCACCGAGGACTTGCCCATTTTTTTTGGAGCCGCGGCTGGGATCGCGGGCTTCTTGGTAGCCTTTGCCATATCAGGCTGCCGCGCGCGTGTGGGTCAGGCGAACGGGCAGGCCGGCCTGGTAGAGGCCCTCCTTGACCTGCTGCACGGTGAAGGTGCCGAAGTGGAACACACTGGCGGCCAGCAGGCCGGTGGCGCCGGCGAGTGCTCCGTCGATAAAATGGCGCATGTTGCCGGCCCCACCCGAGGCGATGACGGGAATACGCACCGAGCAGCACACGGCGTGCAGCAGGTCGAGGTCGAAGCCACGGCCGGTGCCATCGCGATCCATGCTGGTGAGCAGGATCTCGCCGGCGCCGAGTTCAGCGACCTGGCGGGCCCAGTCGAGCGCGTCGATCCCGGTATCGGTGCGTCCTCCATGGCTGAATACGCTCCAGTCGTGGCGGCTGGTCTGCTTGGCGTCGATGGCGACCACCACGCACTGGCTGCCGAACTTCTGCGCAGCCTCCCGGATCAGCTCAGGCCGCGCGAGTGCCGCCGAGTTGATGGAAATCTTGTCGGCGCCGGCGAGCAGGAGCTGGCGCATATCGTCGGTCGAGCGGACGCCGCCGCCCACGGTCAGCGGCAGGAACACTTCGGCCGCGGTCCGGCTGACCACGTCGAGGATGGTGTCACGGTTGTCTGAGCTGGCGGTGATGTCGAGAAAGATGAGCTCGTCCGCGCCG
The DNA here is from genome assembly GCA_025352665.1 of Rhodospirillales bacterium. Lineage (GTDB taxonomy): Bacteria > Pseudomonadota > Alphaproteobacteria > Acetobacterales > Acetobacteraceae > CAIQQQ01. Next base: position 1,756 of record JANXSM010000054.1, read on the forward strand.
GCGGCGTCGTAGACGCGCGCCTGTTCCACCGGGTCCCCGGCGTCACGCAGTTCGACAAAGTTCACGCCCTTGACGACACGACCGTCCTTGACGTCCAGGCAGGGGATCACGCGCAGCTTAAGCACCTGTTGAGGCTCCTTTGGCTGCTTGTTTGAGAGGCGTTGCCGATCCGGTGCAAGTCCTGTTCGCACATGGCCGACGAAACTTATGGCACATGCGTTACAAACGCCAAATTCATCCGGTCATCGACACAGTGTGGTCAGCACCTCGGCCGCACTCAGACGCCCGTCGTAGAGTGCACGGCCGACGATGACGCCGCCGATTCCCCGACATCCTGCGTCGCGCAATGCTTCTATGTCGGATATGGCTCCGACGCCGCCGGAGGCAATGACCGGCGTGGAAATGCCATTCGCGAGGGCGATGGTCTGCTCGAGGTTGAGGCCACCAAGCATGCCGTCTCGGGCGATGTCGGTGTAGATGATGGCTGACACACCGGCGCCTTCGAAATGGCGGGCCAGTTCGGGGGCCGGCAGGGTCGAGGTTTCGGCCCATCCTTCGGTCGCCACGAAACCGTCCCTGGCATCGATGCCGACGGCGATATGGCCGGGAAACCGGCGGCAGGCTTGCAGCACGAGGTCGGGGTTCTTGGCGGCGGCGCTGCCGAGAATGACGCGGGTGATGCCCGCCGCGAGCCACATCTCGATCCCGGCGAGGTCACGGATGCCGCCGCCGAGCTGCACGGGAATGTTGACATGGGTCAGAATATCCGCCACCGCCGAAGCATTCACCGGGCGGCCGGCGAAGGCGCCATTGAGGTCGACCACGTGCAGCCAGGCGAACCCCGCCTGTTGCCAGGCCACAGCCTGGGCGCCGGGATTGTCGGAATAAACAGTGGCATCGGCCATCTCCCCCCGGCGCAGGCGCACGCAGGCGCCGTCTTTCAGATCGATCGCGGGATATGGGGTGATCATTGCGCGATACGCCCGTTGGGCTGCAGGAGCTTGTAATAGAACACGCCGCGCACCGTGTGGCCGCCGACGCGGGCATAGGCCGGGTGCAGGCCCCAGCGCACGTAGCCGAGGCTTTCGTAGAGCGCGATCGCGGCCGTCTGGGTTTCCCGCACATCCAAATTCAGCACGTGGTAGCCGAGCGCGCGGGCCCCTTCCTCGACGCGGACCGTCATCATCTTTGCCAAGCCATGGCTGCGCGCGTAGGGGGCGACGAAACTCTGTGTCAGCGTGGCGGCGAATGCCTGCGCCTCGTTGTTGCGCGGCGGCCGGATCAACAGCACAGAGCCGACGATCAAGCCGTCGAGCCGGCAGACGAACAGCTCGCGCTCCGGCACCAGCAGCAGGCCGCGGAAATAGCGTTCCAGCGCCAGCCGGCCGGGCGGCGTGACCCAGCCGAAGCCGCCGCCGTCGATGATTGCCGCATCGGCTGCCTCGCAGAGTGCTTCGAGATCCTCGTCGGTGAACCCGGTGACCCGCTCGACGGCTACCGCGTGTTCCGGGGCCTTGTTCATTGCGGCGTCCAGCGGAGGAAGTTCTCCAGAATGCGAATCCCGACATCCTGGCTTTTCTCGACATGGAATTGCGTGCCGCAGCGATTGCCCTGGGCCACCATGGCGGGAATGGCACCGCCGTAATCGGTGGTGGCAAGGCACTGCGTGGGGTCCCCGCCGGTCAGCGCATAGCTGTGCACGAAATAGACGTGATCGTCCTGATTGAGGCCGTCGAGCAGCGGGTGACTGCCGGGCTGGAAGGTCAACCCGTTCCAGCCCATCTGCGGCAGGCGCAGCTGGCGCGGCGGCTCCATGGCGGTGATCTCGCCCTTGATCCACCCGAAGCCGCGGCTGGTGGTGTGCTCCAGCCCACGCTCGGCCATAAGTTGCATGCCGACGCAGATACCTAAGAACGGCGCGCCGGCATCGACACGTGCAAAGATCGCCTCGCGCAGGCCGGGCATCCGCGCCAGGCCCACGGCACAGTCGGCAAACGCCCCCTGGCCGGGCAGCACGATCCGGTCGGCGCGGGCAACGACGGCGGGGTCCGCGGTGACATAGACGAGGGTTGGAATGCGGGCGCGGTTGGCGGCCAGCGCCAGGGCGCGCGAGGCCGAGGCTAGGTTGCCGCTGCCGTAGTCGATGACCGCGACGGTTGCGGGATTGGCTGCACTCATCGTCTCGCGGCCTCCTGGTTGAGCATCTCGGACGCAAGATCCGGCCGCCCCGCCAGCAGCCGCGCGAAGGCGGCATCGGCGTCGCGCGCCGCGATCACCTGCACCAAGGTGAAACCGCGCCACTCCAATGCCAGCCGGCGCAGATCGTTGCCGAACAGACCATACAGCATGGCGAGGCCCAGGCTGACATAAAGCGGCGCCCACATACCGACCGCCACGTCGAGCAGCAGGCCGAGCGCTGCAAAGATCCAAGCCCCATGCCAGGCAAGCCAGATCGGCCCAAACAGGAACGCCCAGAACGACGATCCTTCCACCACCAGCACAGGTGCCACGTCCGCCCGGGTCTGGGCGGTCCAGGTCCTCATAGCGTCCCCTTGGTGGAAGGCACCGCGCCGCCTAGCCGCGGATCCAGCGTCACCGCCTGGCGCAGCGCGCGCGCGGTTGCCTTGAAGCAGGCTTCGGCCACGTGATGGGCGTTGGTGCCGGCCAGCTGGCGGATGTGCAAGGTGATCAGCGCGTTGCCAGCGAGCGCGCGGAAGAACTCCTCGAACAGCTCGGTATCCATCTCGCCGATTTTGGGGCGGGCGAATTCCACCGACCAGGCGCAATGCGCGCGCCCGGAAATGTCGATCGCCGCTTCCGCCAGCGCCTCGTCCATCGGGATCACGGCATGGCCGAACCGCGTGATGCCGGCCTTGTCGCCGAGTGCCTTCGCGATCGCCTGGCCCAGCACGATGCCGATATCCTCGGTGGTGTGGTGAAAGTCGATATGCAGGTCGCCGACCGCCTTCACCTTGAGGTCGAACAGCGCGTGGCGGGTCAGTGCGGTCAGCATATGGTCCAGAAAACCGATGCCGCTGTCGATCTCGGCCCGGCCCGAGCCGTCGAGATTCAGGGTGAGCGAGATATCGGTTTCGGAGGTTTTCCGGGTGAGGTCGACGATGCGTGCCATGCGCGCTCCACTAGCCGAAAACCGGCCACTCCCGCAAACATCGCGGCGGTGCGTCTGCGATGGGCGAGACAGGTTGCACCGGCTCGATACGTGTCCCATTTGACCAATCCATGAACAATGCATCCGAAAACAACCACGACCACGTGGGCTGGCATGGCACCACCATTCTGTCCGTCCGGCGCGGCCACTCCGTCGCCATGGCCGGCGACGGCCAGGTGACGCTCGGCCAGACCGTCATCAAACGCACCGCCCGCAAGGTGCGCCGCATCGGCGACGGCTCCGTGATCGCAGGTTTCGCCGGCGCCACCGCCGATGCCTTCACCTTGCTGGAGCGGCTGGAGGCGAAGCTGGAACGCTTCCCCAACCAGCTCGAGCGCGCCTGCGTGGAGCTTGCCAAGGACTGGCGCACCGATCGCTACCTGCGCCGGCTTGAAGCCATGATGGCGGTGGCCGACCGCGATCACAGCTTCACGCTGACTGGCAACGGCGACGTGCTGGAACCCGATGACGGCATCATCGCCATCGGCTCTGGCGGCAACTACGCATTGTCGGCTGCCCGGGCGCTGATCGAATTCCCCGAGCTCAGCCCGGAGGAGATCGCGCGGCGCGCCATGCGGATCGCCGGCGATATCTGCGTCTATACAAACCATTCCGTCATCGTGGAGATCCTGTGATGGACGCGCCCACCTATTCGCCTCGCGAAATCGTCGGCGAGCTGGATCGTTACATCGTCGGCCAGGATGCCGCCAAGCGCGCCGTGGCCATCGCGATGCGCAACCGTTGGCGCCGCCAGCAGCTGCCCGAAGGGCTGCGCGAGGAGGTGGTGCCGAAGAATATTCTGATGATCGGACCCACGGGCGTCGGCAAGACCGAAATCGCCCGCAGGCTCGCCAAACTGGCCCAGGCGCCGTTCCTGAAGGTCGAGGCCACCAAGTTCACCGAAGTCGGCTACGTCGGCCGCGACGTGGAGAGCATCGTGCGCGATCTGGTGGAAGCCAGCATCACCATGCTGCGCGATCTGCGCCGACGCGACGTGCAAGCCAAGGCCGAAATGGCCGCCGAGGAACGGCTGATCACTGCCTTGGTTGGCGAGCACGCCGCCGCCGACACGCGCAGCAAGTTTCGCCGCATGCTCCGCGCCCAGGAGCTGGAGGACAAGGAGATCGAGATCAGCGTGACCGAGGCGGCGCCGCCAGCTGTCGACATGTCCACTCTCCAGCCGGGCCAGGCGATCAACCTCGGCGATATGATGAAGGGCATGTTCGGCAAGCAGCCCACTCCCCGCAAACTGACCGTCGCCGCCGCCCGGATCGCCCTTGAACGCGAAGAAGCGGACAAACTGCTCGACACCGACAGCCTGACGCGAGAGGCCGTCGCCCATGCCGAAGCGAATGGCATCGTCTTCCTCGACGAAATCGACAAAATCTGTGTGCGAAGCACCGAAGGCGGCTTTCGCGGCGGCGACGTGTCTCGCGAAGGCGTGCAGCGCGATTTGTTGCCGCTGATTGAGGGCACCACCGTCAGCACGAAATACGGCCCGGTCAAAACCGACCATATCCTGTTCATCGCCTCGGGGGCGTTCCATATCGCCAAACCGTCCGATCTGCTGCCCGAACTGCAAGGCCGTTTGCCCATCCGCGTGGAGTTGCAACCACTGACGCGCGCCGACCTCAAGCGGATTCTGGTGGAGCCGGAGCACTCTCTGCTCAAGCAATACCAGGCTCTGATGAGCACCGAAGGTGTCACGCTGAACTTCACCGAGGATGCCATCGAGGGCCTCGCCGAGCTGGCAGCCGATGTGAACGAGCGCGTGGAGAACATCGGCGCCCGACGGCTGCACACGGTGTTGGAGAAGCTGCTCGAGGAGATCAGCTTCGCCGCCTCCGACCGCAGCGGCACCACCGAAACCGTGGACGCCGCCTATGTGCGCGACAAGGTGGCGCCGCTGGCCAAGCAAAGCGATCTCAGCCGCTTCATTCTGTAACGCGTGATAACCGAGGCCGGAATCGCAGCACTCGCCGTGGCCACGATCGATCGTACTTCGAGTGGCCACGGCAACGCCGAATGCATCGCCTGGGTGCAAATGTATCGTGTCCCAAAGCCTTGACGCACCGCCCTTGCACGCGCACCTCAGGCCTATGACCGATCCATTTCTCGTGCCCGAAGATCACACCGCCATCGACGCTATCGCTGCCATCGGAGACGAGCTCGACGTGTTCGACGACTGGATGGACCGCTACCAACACATCATCGAGCTCGGCAGAAAACTACCACCCTTCCCGAAGGACTGGGCGAACGATGCGCACCGCGTGCCTGGCTGCCAAAGCCAGGTGTGGATGGAGGCCACGCTGCGCGACGGACGGATGTTCTTCGCCGGCGCATCTGACGCGGCGATCGTCTCCGGCCTCGTGGCCCTGCTGCTGCGTGTCTATTCGGGTCGGCCGCCCGCCGAAATCATCGCCACCGACCCGGTTTTTCTCAAGGATCTCGGCCTGCTGGAAGCGCTGTCCACCAACCGCGGCAACGGCATCGCCGCCATGGCCCGCAAGGTGCGTGAGGCTGCAGCTTCGGTGAGGTGAGCTGCAGGGCTGGTCACGGTCGCACCACTGCGGCAGTCTCGGCCATAAAACGAGGCGAGGCGTTCATGCGGGCGAGTCATGCGTTCAACCAGCCGATCGTAACCGTTGCCGCAGGCGAGTTTCTTTTCTGGGCGCCAAACGCGAATTCAGCCTGGCCTTCCTCCCAGCCTTCGTGGAAATGGACGACGGCCATCGGCGCAACCTGATGCAGGCAGCCGAACGCACAGCACGCGCGAGTAACGCGATCATTCCCCTGTATTGGGAAACCCGCGTATGGGCCTTCAGGGATCGTTGCAGCTACACCGGCCGCGCCGACCAGCGCACCAGCGCCGGCGATTTGAGCCCGAAAGGAAATTGCGCTTGACCGATCTCAGTCCATTGCTGGCCCAGGCGGGCGCCAACGACATGGCCTACGAAATGCCCAGCCTTGCCGGCCGCGCCATGATGCTGCGCTCAGCCCGGCCCAAGTTTTGCTCGGCCGAAACCCCGGTGCTGTTCGTGCACCACGGCATGGGCCGCAACGGCGGCGACTACCGCGACTACTGGCTCCCCCTCGTCGATGAGGCCGATGTGCTGGTGATCGCCCCCGAATTCCCCGCCGAAGGCTTTCCAGGTGCTGCCTGGTACAACTACGGCAACCGCACCAACGATGCCGGCGCCATCAACCCCAGCACCGCCTGGACCTATGAAATCGACGAGATCGTGTTCGCCGCCCTCGCCGCCCAAGGCCTCACGAAACGCGAGACCTACGGCCTGTTCGGCCATTCTGCCGGCAGCCAGTTCGTCCACCGCATGCTGCCGCTCGGCGATCGCAGCAAGGTCGCCACAGCCGTCGCCGCCAATGCCGGCAGCTACGCCCTGCCCGACCTCGAAACTCCCTGGCCGTTCGGCCTCGCCGGCACCGACATGGACGATGCCGGCCTGCGCGCCTGGCTCGGCTTCCGCCTTACCATCATGGCCGGAACCGCCGACAACGACACCATCGGCGACAACCTGCCCCGCGAACCCCTCTCGCTCGCACAAGGCCCGCATCGCCATGCCCGAGCCCACAACTTCATCGCCAAAGCCCGTGATAAGGCCACAGCCCTCGGCATCCGCTGCGCCTGGACCATCATCGACGTCGAAGGCGTCGCCCACGACGGCAAACGCATGTCAGCTGCCGCCGCCCCCGTGCTCGCCGCCGCCCTGCACGCGTGAACGGGTCCGGTTGCGCCGGGTGGCCTTCGGCGCGGAGTGCCGTCGTGGCGGGGCCGAGCCTGAAGCTCTGCATGTCCATCGGGCTCAGGCGCCCTTGAGGAATTCGGCGAAGTAATCATCCACCATCACCCGCCGCGTGGTGAGTTCCGACTCGAACGCCTGATCCGCGAACATCTGGATCGCGTCAGCGTTCTTTTCATAGCCGTACGGATGGTAATCCTCGCCCATCAGCGCTGCGGTCTCATCGAGGTCTGCCTCGAGCCAGGGCGAGGCGTAGGGGAAATTGCGCAGGCTTTGGGTGAACATGTCGTTGCAGGCAATGAAGGCGTCAGTGAGGCTTTTGGCGATCCAAGGGTTCGCCTCCCACACCGGCCGGTGCAGCAGCATCAGGTGCTGGGGCGGATAGGCGCGGGTTTTGCGGAAGTAGTCCTGCTCCACGCTTTTATAGCCCGGGAACAGGCGCACAATCGGGCCATTTGCAGCATCGTAGGCCTTCGGGCGATTGGGGCTGTAGATGGCGTCGAGATCGCCGTCCACGAGCATTTCGGCGATCGACTTGCCGGCCGGCGGCTCCTTCACATGCGCCGGCAGCACGAAGGTGCTGGTGGTCGGCCGCGGCTGATCGATCGGGCCGATCCACCAGTGCAGCGCCGTCAGGTCGACGCCGATATAGCGCAGGAAATGGCGATACCAGACCGCCCCACTGTTCGCCCAGCCATACATGCCGATGCGGCAGCCGGCGAGATCGGCGGGCGATTTGATTGGGCCGCCCTTGCGAACATACAGGTCGCGGGCGGTGAAGTTGCGCAGCGGGAACACCGGCAGGCCGACCAGGCTGCGATCGCCGCGGTCCATGCGCAGCAGATGCACGCACACCGAGCCTTCGCCGCCGTGCACCTTGGGGTCATGGATGGCGCGGCGAAGCATTTCCGCGCGCATCGGCCAGGAGCCGCCAGTGCCGACTTCGAGTGTGAGGTCAATCCCGTCGGGTTTCACCTGCTTGGTCACCAGCGGCATCACGCGGGCGTAGTCGGCACACGTGAGCGTGAGTTTCAGATCGGCCATGCGCGCTGCCTCGGTATCAGTTCGCTGGCAGGTTGGCCCCGTAGACCTGCAGCTGGCAATAGGCGGCGGTCACGAACGGTGCAGCCACACCTTCGCCCCGACGCAGCAGGTCACCGAGAATATGATCCGCCTCGATCTTCGGCGCCTTGTTGTCCAGGTCACGCCGCATCGATGTGATGAACGGCGATTTCGGGTCGGTCAACATGGCCCGCGTCCTGGCGAAGGTAGCCGGCCGTGGGTCATGCCCGGCCTTGGCGCACAGCGCACGGCATTCCTCGGCCACGGCTGCGGCAATCTTCGGGCCGTCCCTGGTTGCCATGATCTGGGCGACATTGCCGCGCAGCAGGCAAGTGAGCGTGCCGCCGGCGGAAAGCAGCGACCATTTGTCCCACAGATCCTGCACGATCTCGGTGGAAACCTTCGCCGTGACGGGTGTTTTGGCGAACAGCGCCGCGAACGCAAGCAGGCTCGCCTGCGGTGCGCCGAAGCGGTTGCCGAACAGCATCGTGTCGGCCGTGCCGAAATGGCGAATATGGCCGTTGGCCTCGAGCGTGATGGAAATCATGCAGACACCACCGAGTACATTCTCGGCCGCAAACCGGGCGTCGAGCGCATCGAAATGGGCGATGCCGTTGAGGATCGGCACGATCAGCGTGGCAGGCCCAACCGCAGGGGCGATGGCTGCGATGGCGGCGTCCAGGTCATACGCCTTGCAGGCCAGCAGGATCAGGTCGGCCTGCTCCGCCGGCGTTTCAACAACCTTGACGGGCATGCGGATCTCGCGGCCGCCGGTGTGCACCACAAGCCCGTCCTCGGCCAACTGGCCGGCGCGACGCGGACGGACCAGAAAGGTCACGTCGGCGCCCGCCTCGATCAGATGCGCCCCGTAATATGCGCCGATCGCACCGGCGCCGAGGATAAGGATGCGCATCAGCCGTCCATCTTGAGGGCTGCGAGGAACGCCGACTGCGGAATTTCCACCTTGCCGAACTGGCGCATGCGCTTCTTGCCCTCCTTTTGCTTATCGAGCAGTTTTCTTTTCCGGCTGATGTCACCGCCATAGCATTTCGCGGTGACGTCTTTCGAAAGGGCCCCGATCGTCTCACGCGCGATCACCCGCCCGCCGATCGCAGCCTGGATGGCGATCTTAAACAGCTGCTTGGGGATCAGATCCTTCAGCTTCTCGCAGATCGAACGGCCTCGCTTGTCGGCCTGGGAACGGTGGGCGATGAAGCTCAGCGCGTCCACCGGGTCCTGGTTCACCAGGATCGAGATACGCACCAGGTCGCCTTCCTCATAGCCGTCCATGGCGTAGTCGAAGCTGGCATAGCCGCGGCTGACCGACTTCAGCCGGTCGTAGAAGTCGAACACCACTTCATTGAGCGGCAGGCGATACACGGCCATGGCGCGGTTGCCGACATAGGTGAGGTCCACCTGCTGGCCACGGCGCTCGTTGCACAGCGTGAGGATGGAGCCGAGATAATCGTCCGGCACCATGATGGTCGCCTTGATCCAGGGCTCCGAGATCGTCTTGATAAGCGTCGGGTCCGGCATGTCGGCCGGGTTGTGCAGCTCCTCCTCGGTGCCGTCGTTGCGTTCAAGCCTGTAGACCACGGAGGGCGCGGTCGCGATCAAATCGAGGTCGAACTCACGCGACAGGCGCTCCTGGATGATCTCCAGATGCAGCAGGCCGAGAAAGCCGCAGCGATAGCCGAAGCCCAACGCGGCCGAGGATTCGGCCTCGTAATGGAAACTCGCGTCGTTGAGGCGAAGCTTGCCGAGCGATTCCCGCAGCTTCTCGAAATCATCCGCATCGATCGGGAACAGGCCGCACCACACCACGGGGATCGACGGCTTGAACCCGGCCAGCGCCTCGGCGGCCGGTGCGCGATCATCCGTGATGGTGTCGCCAACATTGCAATCGGCCACGGTCTTGATGGCAGCCGTGATGTAGCCCAACTCGCCCGGACCCAGATCGTCCACCGGCGTCATGCGCGGCGCGAACACGCCGACCTGCTCGATGTTATGCGTCGAGCCCTTGGACATCATGCGGATCTTCTGGCCGCGCTTCATCCGCCCGTCCTTGATACGGACCAGGATGACCACGCCGAGATAGGCGTCGTACCAACTGTCGACCAGCAAAGCCTTGAGCGGCGCACTGGCATCGCCGATCGGCGGCGGCAGCCGGTGCACGATGGCTTCCAGCACGCCGTCGATGTTGATGCCGGATTTGGCCGAGATCATCACCGCCTCAGACGCATCGAGCCCGATCACGTCCTCGATCTGCTGCTTGACCCGGTCGGGCTCGGCGGCCGGCAAGTCGATCTTGTTGAGCACCGGCACGATCTCGTGGTTGGCGTCCATCGCCTGATACACGTTGGCCAAGGTCTGCGCTTCCACGCCCTGGGAGGCATCGACCACCAGCAGGCTGCCTTCGCAGGCGGCCAGGCTGCGCGAAACCTCGTAGGCGAAGTCGACATGGCCCGGCGTGTCCATGAGGTTGAGCGTATAGACCTCGCCGTTGAGCGCCTTGTAGGTCAGGCGCACGGTCTGCGCCTTGATGGTGATGCCGCGCTCCTTTTCCAGTTCCATGCTGTCGAGCACCTGCTCCGTCATCTCACGAGCCGAGAGGGCGCCGGTGGTCTGGATCAGCCGGTCGGCCAGGGTGGATTTCCCGTGATCGATATGGGCGATGATGGAGAAGTTGCGGATGTGGCTGAGGTCGGTCTTCGTCATGCGCGCACACATAGGCGGAAACCGGGGATTTGTCAGCTAGAGCGTGATGACCGCAGGTGGAATCACCGGAAGGTCTGAATCACGCGATAAAACAAATAGCTAGGGCGTGATGATTTCGCCGGTCAGAAATCATCCCGATCCACGGCAGGGCCAGCAGCCTCAAGGCCATAGCGTCCCCAACACCTCGATCAACGCCTCCGCGTCGAACGGCCGCTGCAGCAGACGCCAAGGCGTGGCGCCGGCTTCGATCGCACGGGTGTCGCTCGAGGTCAGCACCACCGCAAGCTCCGGGCGCAGCCGCTGCGCCAGCGCCGCGAGCTGCACGCCGCTCAACGCACCAGGCAGTGTGAGATCGCTGAACAGCAGGTCGTAGTCGCGGCTGGAGCGCAGCTCCACCAGGGCTGCCTCTGTCGAGGCCACGCCGACCGTGTCGAAGCCGAGTTGGCGGAACAGCTGCAGCATCGCGGCCCTTGTGTCTGTGCGCGGCTCGACCACCAAGGCGCTGCGGCTCTGCGCATCGAACCGTTGGGCGGCTTCGCCGCGATTGCGGCCTTCAGCCCCTGCGCGAGGGAAATACAGGTCCACGATGGTGCCCTCGCCTGGCGTGCTGGAAATCGACATCGCGCCACGGCTCTGATGGACAAAACCGTAGACCATGCTGAGGCCAAGCCCGCTGCCGGTGCCGATCGCCTTGGTGGTGAAGAACGGCTCGAAGATCCGCGGCAGCACGGCAGGGTCGATGCCGCTACCGTTGTCGGCCACCCGAACCCGCACATGGGCGCCGATGGGAATGGTGTCGGGCAGCGCCTGCAGCGGGGCGGACAGGGTGAGCGGGTCGACCGCGATGACGATCTCACCGCGCTGGCCGTCCTGATCGCCCAACGCATCGCGGGCGTTGATCACCAGGTTCATCACCGCATTCTCGAACTGCCCGGCGTCGACCTCCACGACCAGCCTCCCCTGTGCCACCGCGTCGGGCGGAGGCGCCATGACAACGAGCGAGGCCTGCCCCCCCACCGCGCGCGCCAGCAGCGGCTGCAACGCCACCACCGCCGACTGCAACTCAACGTCGCGCGGGCTCAGCGACTGGCGACGGGCGTAGCTCAGCAGCTGGCCGGTGAGCTCGGCACTGCGGTGCGTGGCGTGCATCGCAGGCTCCAACAGCTCGCGCAGGCCGGCGGGCAAATCCTCCGAGTCGATCACCGTCTCCAAGTTCAGTCCGATGACGGTGAGCAGGTTGTTGAAGTCATGCGCGATACCGCCGGTGATCTGGCCGATCGTCTTGAGCTTCTCGGCCCGCAGTAACGCATCAGCGGCCAGCTTCTGCTCGGTGATGTCCTGGATCACCCCGGTGATGCCGATCACCGTGCCCGCGGCGTCACGCCGCAGCCGCGACAGCTCTCGCAACGTGCGCACCTCGCCGGACGGACGCACGATACGGTACTCGAACTGCAGGTCCGGGCCACCGCGGGTGGTACGCCGATACGATTCGCGGAACATGCGGCGGTCGTCAGGATGCACACAGGCGATCACCTGCTCGGATAAAATCGGCCCGACCCCGGGTTCCTGGCCCAGAATGCAATACAGCTCGGGCGACCAGACCAAACGGCGGGGCGAGAAATCGATAGTCCACAGACCCATGCCGGCCAGCCTCGCCGCGCCCTCCAGCTCGCTGGTGCGCGCGGTGAGACTCTCGGTGAGGCTGGCGAGCTCGGTGTTCGTGATCGCCAGCGCCGCCCGAGTCTGTTCAAACTCCGACACGTCCCATACCGTCACGAGGGCGGCCGGCCGTCTCTCGAAGTTGATGATTTGATAAGCGACATGAACCGGGAACGGCCGCCCGGTCGCATCCAAATGTACGGAGGTGATCATTTTGTGAACGCCTGGGTGCTCCGGCGCCTCGAAATAACTGAGGTGGCATGTCTCCGGCGGCAGCATCTCAGGCACCCGCCGCCTCAGGAACTCCTCGCGCGACCAACCGTATTTGGCGACTGCCGTCTCGTTTACCTGAAGGAAGGCCAAAGTTTCGAGATCGTACACCCACATCGGCATTGGGTTGCTCTCGAACATCAGACGAAACGACAGCACCTGCCGGCGTTGCTCCTCGCGCAGCGCATGCCGTTCGGTCACATCGGTCTGGATGGCGATGAAATGGGTCACCCGATCGTCGTCGCGCACCGGCGTTATATCGAGCTCCACCATGAACGGCGTGCCGTCCCCGCGATAGTTCAGCAGCTCCACAGTGACCGCGCTGCCCGCCTCCATCGCCTCGCGCAGCCGGGACCGGGCGTTTGCATCGGTGTCGCGGCCTTGCAGGAAGCGCGGCGCGCGCCCGAGCATCTCCGCGCGGGCGTAGCCAGCCAAGCGGCAGGCGGCATCGTTGGCGTACAAGATGCGCGGGCCCGGCTCGTCCAGCAAGGCATCGGTGATCAGAACACCGCTGCGCGTGGCCTGCAGAGCAAGGCGCAGCAGGTGGTGCTGCTCCTGTCCCTCCTCCGCGAGAAGGGTTGGGGAAGCTGGTTTGTCGCTCATCCGCTCGCAGCACAGCCGGAAGTCACTTTTGCGACAGCAAGCCGCGGGCGGGGTCGATCTCGTGTCGCAGCCATGGCTCCGGAGTCCTTCGGCAAAACCGCGCACAGTGGGATCGATTGGCCCAGGCGACGCCTCATTTGCTGCGGCATCTGGCAAACACAACGGGCACAGCAGGCGATCCAGTATTAGCAATATTCGGTTGCATCATCAACACTTGAGCGAGCGTCGAAATAATCATATTTTGTCATTTTACAGTAATTAATTGTTCGAATGTCCCTCCGCAACCCCGCCTGAGGCAGGCTCAGCTTTCGAACAGGCTCCGCAGGGCCACAACGTCGCGCAGCACCAGGTGGCCATCCTGAGTCGCAACCAGCCCGCTCTCGCGCCACACGCGCAGCTGCTTATTCACGCTTTCCCGCGTGCTGGCCACCAGGGTCGACAGGTCGCGCTGCGACAGCTTGAGCGAGATGCGCATGCCGCCCGGTCCCTCGGCGCCATAATCCTCGGCAAGCTTGACCAGGCGCAGTGCCAATCGGGCCGGCAGGCCCAACAGCGAGATCTCCTCCAGCGCCACCGAGGTTTTGCGCAGCCGGTCGCACAATACCACCAGTAGGCGTTCCACCAGCCCCTCGTGGCGCACCAGGAAGGGCAGGAACACCCGCCGCTCCAGCACCATCAACGTGGTCGCCTCCGCCGCCACCGCGTCGGCACTGCGGGGCTTGCCGTCGAGCAGGGAGAACTCGCCGAAAATTTCGCCTGGCCCCATCAGGTTCAGCGTTACCTCGCGCCCATCGAGCGTGGAGGAGCCAACGCGCACCTGCCCCATCAGCACCACCATCATGCTGGTGCCGGCGTCGCCCTTGGAAAAGATGATGGCGCCGCGCGGCACCCGATGGTCGGTTGAAACGGCGATCAGCTCGTCGAGCTCATGATGCAGCATGTTTTGGAAGAACGGGCTGGTGAGCAACGCATCACGCTTCATCAGGTCGAGCCGGCGTGGGGGACGTGTCATGCCGGCAGGGCGACCCTGTGACCAGCCGCGGGGGCAGGCACCTGCTCCATGCCGAGGGTGTCGCTGAACGGGCGACCGTGACCCGCGCGGATGTCGCGCCACGCCGGCGCCCGGCGAAACCCAGGCTGGCGCAGCGGCAGGGCCAGCAACTGGTCGCCCTCCGCCAGAATCAGACCGCGCCCGTCAAGCCAGGCCGCGGCTTCGCGCAGCGCTGGCTCGGCATAACGCGCGCTCGCGCCGGGATCGCTGGGGCGTTCACCTAGCTCGGCCAGCACATGGCGCCACGATACGGGCTGCCACGCCAGCGCGAGCAAGGCCGCGCAGGGGTTTCCGGCGGCGAGGTGAAGCACTTCGGCAGGCCAACCCCAGCGCTCGTCATGCACGACCAGCCCGTCAGCTTCCTGCTCAACCCACAGCGCACTCTCGTCGTGATGGGCAGACCAGTTGGCACATTCCCCCGCGGCCTCGGCGGTATAGGCGTCGAGCTGGTCGAGTTCGGTGGAGTGCATGGTGAAATGATAACCCAGCCGAGCGATCGCCGCAGCATCCCATGGATAGATGTGGCGATAGGCGGCCAGTGGCGTGAGCGTCACGCCGAAGCGCTCGGGTTCGTGGTAGTACGGGCTGAACCGATCCGCGCGGGCACGCTGGAAGGTCGCCGGCGGCTGCAGATGGCGCAGGCGGGGGATCACCGCAGCCGTCGCCGCGTAGTTGGCCGCGGTCTCGCCGGGAAAGCCGGACAGCGCCAGCCATTCCACATAAACACCCGCCTCGGCGGCAAGCTTCAGGGCGGCCACGTTCTGCAGCCCCGTCACCCCCTTGCGCATCAGCTTCAACAGCCCGGTATCCAGCGCCTCGATCCCCGCCTGCACCTTGCGAATCCCCGCGCGCGACAGCGCGGACCAGTGCCAGGGTCGCAAATTGGACTTGGTTTCGTAGAATACCAACAGATCGAGCCGGCTTGCCTCCAGCCGCGGAATGAAATCGTCGAAATAGCGCATCTCGAGGATGTTGTCGGCGTTGGCCACGTCGCGCGTGCCGTGGCGGCGTACCAGATAGGCCAACTCGTCGAAGGCACGCTTCTGGCTTTTGGCGCGATACGCCATGGTGACGCCATTCAGCCCGCAGAAGGTGCAGTGGTGCTTGGCCCCCCACCAGCATCCGCGCGAGGTCTCGAACACCACGGCGGGTGGATGCCGCAGGCCAAGGCCGAGCGCTGCGTGCTGATCAAAGAAGGCATCGAAATCCGGCACCGGCAGGCTGTCCATGTCCTGCACCGCGTCGGTCGAGGCGACCGGCACGATGGTCTCGAATGCCTCGCGCACGACCATGCCGGGAATGCCCAAAAGCGAGGCGCCGGAGATCAGCCGCCGCACCAGCTCGGGAAACGCGCGATCGCCCTCGCCCTGGCACACCGCGTCCAGAAACGGATACTTGCGGTGCAACTCAGCACCCATTTCGTCCTGGCAGTTGGCCCCACCCATCACGATGAACATGTCCGGATGGTCCTGGCGGATCCGCCGCGCCAGGGCGAGCGAGGCCATGGTCTGCTGAAACGAGGTGGTGAAACCGACCAGGCGGTAGCGGCTCCAGTCCACGCTCCGGTAACAGCGCTCTATAAAAGCTGCAGCCCCAGCGCGCACCGCCAGGAACGCCATCAGCCGGTGCGGATCGTGGAACTCGGGAAAATCGGCTGCGAACACCTCGGTCAGAAACGCCATGCCCAGCGCCTCGGGCGCTTCATGCGCCACACCCGCAAAAGCCCATTCGCCGACCTGGGCCTTGTAATAGCGCACGTCCGTCAGCGCCGCGTTGGCGTCGTCACCGATCTCGGCCACGTGGTCGAGCGAGAAATAGCGCACTTCGCACGCAAGCCCCGCCGCCTCAACCGCAGGTTTCAGCAGCCCGAGCGCAAGATTTGGGTAGTACGCCAGTGAGAACGGCATCGAGACAAGCAGCGCGCCCGGCCCGACTGCCGCCCCGCTCACGCCGCTGCGGCCGGTCGGGCTGAGGCCTGGCTCAGCACTCCGCCATGCCAAGCGAAGGATCTGGATGCGCCGGCTTGAAGGCGGTCGCAGCGGCCTCGAAGTCGGCACCCTTGAGCGAGGTGAAGAACGCCACCACCTCGTCGTGCGGCACGTAGTTCAGCTTCGCCAGCGTTGCGGCGACATCTTCGAACATCAACTTGCGCAGCTCAGGGTTCTTGATCAGCAGCGTCAGGATCGGCCCCATGTCCTTGAGGTTGATCTCCTGCGGCTTGCCGATCGGCGTACCGGGATAGGCGGGGTTGAAATGCGTATCAGACATCGGGGTCTCCCTTTCTGTAGACAGGCCGGCGCATCGAGGCCCGACAAGACGTTTTGATCCGACACCAACGCTAGGCGGTTCGCGGCATCAGGTAAAACCCACAGGTGGTACACAGAATTGTGTTCACGATATTGAAGCGCTGTCCAGCCGTACCCGCAATATCGCCAGCGCGGCTTGCTCCGGCGCCAGACCGAGCTCCCGCGCCAGCAGGTCGCAGGCACGCGCAAAATCGTGGGCCTGGCTGTGGCGCAAGCCGGTCGCGTGGGCTTCCGCCAGCAGGCGCAGCGCCAGCACCTCGGCCGGTCGATAGCCATGATGGCGGGCCAATGACAGGCTCTCCTCCAGCTGTGCCAGCGCCATGTCCTCGGCCCCCGCAACCAGTTGGGCATGGCCCAGCGCCAGGCCGCACCAAACGATGAGCAGCACCATGTTGGGGCCCCGCGCGGTTTCCATCGCCTCGTCGAGCAGCGCCAGCGCCTCCTGCGCACGGCCCACCAACGCATAGGCGCGGCCGAGATAACGCGCGACGGACGGCACCAGCAGACCGATCCCTCCGGCCCGACATGAGGCGAGTGCGGCCTCCAGCTGGTCCACCGCAGCGCCGCCGTCGCCACGCTGCAGCTCGGCAAACCCCGAAGCCAGCCGCGCATAGGTGACGTCGTACGGCTTGATGGTTTCGTTGGCGATCGCCTGCGCCTCGGCCGCGAGTGCGAAGGCCGGCTCGAACGCCCCCGTCATCGCGTAGGTCTTGGACAGGCAGGACAGCAGCAGCACCGAGGCGGTACCGGTCGTGCCGGTGTTGTGTAGCCGCATCGGGCCGCGCACCAGCGTCAGGCATTCCTCCATCGTCGCGGCCGCATCGGCGAAGTCGCCGCGCATCCAATGGGTCTGCCCCAGCGCATAGGCGGCACTCACCTGCGCTGCCGGGTCGCCCAGCGTGCGCGCCGCGCGCTGCGCCCGCCTTCCAGCGTCCACCGCCCGATCGAGGCTGCCCTGGATGGACAGAAAGATGCAGCGGCTGATGTCGATCTGCGCCAGCCGCGCGAAATCGCCGAGCTGCTCGGCCATCTCGCTCGCCTCGTCGACGATCTGCAGCACGCGCGGGATCTGCGAGGTGGGGCCAAGCGCCACCCGCAGCCCGAGCCGGATGTCGATGCCCACGGCAATCGTCTTGCGCGTCTCGGGCACCTGGGCCAGAGCGTGCAACGCGCCATCGAAGAAGCGGATCGCCTCCACCCAGGCGGAACGCGCATTGGCGCGATGGCCGGCGCGCTCCAGCAAGGCGGCCGCCCGGTCCCACACCTCGCCACGCTGGGCATGCTCGGCCAGCACCTCGGTCAGTTCGTCGGCGCGGTCAGCGGCCAGGTTCTCCATCACCGAAAGCACCCGCGCATGCAGCTCGCGCCGCTGCCGGCGCAACATGCCTTCGTAGGCGACAGTCTGCGTCAACGCATGCTTGAACGTGTAATCGGTGCCCGCCAGCCGGCTGATCTCATAAATGAACTCGGCGGCCTGCAGCGCCACCAGGTTGGTGGTCAGCAGCGCCTCCGTCAGGTCGGCCACACTGGCCAGGATGTCGCGCGGAATGTCGCGCCCGATCACGGCCGCCACCTGCAGCAGCCGGCGCGGCTCGCTGGTCAGCTGGTCGATACGATTGGCCAGGATGGCCTGCACGTTGGGCGGGATCTGCACCTCGGTCAGGTCGCGCGTCAGCCGCAGCCGCAGCCGCGGCATGGCCAGGGTGGGCTGCTCCACCACCACCACGCCCTGCTCGATCAGCGCCCGCGACAGCTCCTCGATGAACAGCGGCGTGCCGTCGGCCTGCGCCACGATGCGCGCGCGCAGCGCCGCCAGCTCCGGACCGCTGCCGAGCAGCTCCGTCAGCAGCGCCTCGGCAGCCGCCGGCGCCAACGGGCCAAGATGCATGGCCAGGCAATAGCTGCGATTGCCGCGGCTGGCCCAGGCCGGCCGCCGCTCCGGCCGCGTGGTCACCACGAGCAACACCCGGGCCCCGCCCAGCGCCTCCACCAGCGCTTCCAGCAGCAGTTCGCTCTGCGGGTCGGCCCAGTGCAGGTCCTCCACCACCAGCAGCATCGGGCGCACCGCACTGGCGCGCAGCATCACCAGCCGCAGCGCCGGCAGCATGCGCTCGCGCCGCACGTCGGCCGACAGGTTGGACCAGGCGGGATCGATCACCGGCAGATCCAGCAGGCTCTGCAGCGGCGCCGCCTCGGCCGGGTCCGAAAGCCCCAGCAGCAGCAGCGCCTGGCCCAGCTTGCGGGCCACGTCCGCGCGCCCGTCGCGCCGTTCCACCCCAAGCCAAGCGCGCAGGATATCGGCAGCCAGTCGATACGGCGTGCCCTCGCCATGGCTGATCGCCGCCGCCCGGATCACGCTCCAGGCACCAGTGTTGGGCCGCATCAGGAACTCGTGCACCAGACGTGACTTGCCCACGCCGGCATCGGCGGTCAGCGTCACCACCTGGCCGCGGCCGAGCCCGACCCGCCCCAGCGTCGTCTCCAGCAGCCGCAGCTCCGAATCCCGGCCGACGAAGCCGGTCATCGCCTGACGCTGCGAACGCACGTCCCACGCCGGCCGCTCATACGCCGAAATCAGCCGGAACACATCGACGGGCCCCGCGATCCCCGCCACCACCTGCGGGCCGAGATCCTCCAGATCCACCGTGCCATGCGCCAAAAGTGCTGTGCGCCCAGTCAGCCGCACCGTGCCGGGTACCGCACTGGTCTCCATCCGGTGCGCCAGATGCACGGTCACCCCCACCGCGTCATAGTCTGACGGATCCTGGCCCACCGAGCGGATCACCACATCGCCGGAATTCAGACCCACCCGCACCTCGAGCTCGGCATGCGGAGCTGCCACCCCCACCAGACGCGTCTCGGCGGCAACGGCTGCCACGATCGCCTGCGCCGCGAGACAGGCCCGGACCGCATGGTCCTCGGTCGCCACCGGGGCGCCGAACAGCGCCATGATGCCGTCGCCCTGCACCCGGTTGACGGTGCCGCCGAACTTCTGCACCGCCAGCGCCATCGCATGCACCGCAGGATCGAGCAGGTTCATCGCCTGCTCGGGATCCAGCGCCTCGATCAGCGAGGTGGAGCCGCGGATATCGGCGAACAGCACCGTCACCACCTTGCGCTCGCCCTCGTCGATAAGGCGGAACATCGCGGCACTGGCGGCGGGCGGCGGCGGCACCAGCTCGGGCGAAGCGGCGGAAAGGCCGGCGCCGCACTGGCTGCAGAACCGCGCCCCCGCCCTGGCCACAGCGCCACACCCGGCGCATGCCAGGGGGAAGGCTGTCCCACAGTGATCGCAGAAACGGCTCAGGTCGGGATTGTCCGCCTGGCAATGACGACACTGCATCACGGCTCCCCGAAACGATAATCTATGTTCACTCTGCACAGACGATAGCCCAACCACACGGCCCCCCGCCACCTCCCGCGAGAACAACCGCCATGCGCACATCGCGTCAGTCCAACCCGGACGCCTGGGGCATCGATTGGCACCAGGCTGAAACCCTGTCCGCGTTCCAGGACCGTGTGCCGAACCTCGAACCGGCCGAGCGGCTGCTGATCCTGGACACGGCCGCCCAGGTGCTGGCCGATCACTATGCCCACCTGCCGCACAAGTCCCGCAGCCAGGGCACCGATCCCGTCGCCCGGCTGCAGGCCCTGCGCACCCAGGAAGCCGATGCCGACGCCAACCCCATGGGCGTGCCCCTCGGGACGCCCGATTTCCACGAGGCGGTGTGCCAGATCTTCGCCGAGCTGCACGATCTGCACACGCTGTACATCCTGCCGGATCCCTACGCCGGCATGGTCGCCTTCCTGCCGTTCCAGTTGGGATTGGCCACGGGCGAAGGTGACCCGACCCTCATCGTCACCCATGTGCTCCCAGGCTTCCACCACACCGGCTTCATCCCGGGGGCCACAGTGCTGAGCTGGAGCGGCATCAAGGTCGAGCGCACCATCCGTCGCCTCGCCTTGAGTTCTGGCGGCGCCAACAGAGCCGCGGCCAGCGCCCGCGCCCTGGCCTTACTCACCCAGCGCCCCATGCTGCGCATGCCGCCGCCGGACGCCGAATGGGTGGAACTGGAATACCTCTCGCCCGCCACCACCAAGCCCGCCCGGCTGCGCGTCGCCTGGCGCGTGGCGCCGCTGCCCCCGCCAGACCAGGCCGCACCGCCGCACGCCAGCGCCATCGATCCGGAAGGGGCGGCCCTGCAGCAGCATCGCAAGCAGAGCTACGCGCCCCATGTCCTGCGCGCCGAACGCGCCGGCGCCGTGCCGCAGCACCCGGCGCCCGCCGCCACGCATCCATTTCACCACGAGATCGCGACCAGCTTTCCCAACGTGCGCGCGTGGATCGGCGAGGTCGACGCAAAACGCTTCGGCGTGCTGCGCCTGCGTAACTTCGTGGTCGACCAGGATCTGTTCATCGACGAAATGGGCCGCCTGCTCTCCCTCATGCCGCCAGACGGGCTGGTGATCGATCTGCGCGACAATCCCGGCGGCCTCGTTCCCGCGGCGGAGCGCCTGCTGGCGCTGCTGACCGACACGGTGCGCCCGGTGAAGGTCGCCTTCCTGGCAACCCAGGCCAATCTGGAGCTGTGCCAGCACCACGCGGCGGTCCACGCGGACAGCGAACTGATCCCCTGGATCGTCCCGCTGCAGGACGCGATCGCGAACCGGCGGCCCTGGTCCGAAGCCACCGAAATGACCCCGCCAGGCGACTGCGCCGGCCCACGGGTCTACACCGGCCCCGTCGTGCTGATCACCAGCGGCCGCACCTATTCCGCCGCCGACATCTTCACCGCCGGGTTTCGCGACCAGAACATCGGCCGGATCCTGGGCGTGGACGCCAACACAGGCGCCGGCGGCGCCAACATGTGGACGCACGCCAAGATCAACGAGATTGCCGGCACCGGTATCGCCCTGCCGCACAACGCCGAACTCCGCGTGGCCATCCGCCGCGTGCTGCGGAACAACGGACAGGTTCTGGAAGAGGCCGGCGTCCCGCCCGACCAGGTCCACGCGCTCACCCGCGCCGATCTGTTGGAAGGCGACTGCGACCTGCTTCGCACGGCCGCGGGACTGCTGCATCCTGGCCCGTAACCCCCCAGAAACCGCTCCGGATGGATAATTCAATACGTTACCGTAACGATATGGGCGTGCGAAAACTGGCTTCTCAAGCCGGTTCAAAAAATCCGAAGTCCCCATGATCCTCCGCCCGTGTCCCAACCGAAGGGTGCGCGTTCGGCGCCACCGCCAGCCCGGGAAACCCAATGGGCGCAGAGCCCGGCTCGCGCGCGCCATCAGCATCGCCATGATCCACCGCGACTACTTCCACCACGGTTTCCGCGACCACCGCCAGAACCAAGACCGGAGCCACGACCGGCGCCAACAATTCCGGTTCAAGAGCCAGCGCCCGGCACAGCGGCCGCAGCAGCCTGGCCAACCGCGGCGACGCCCCGATCAGCGCCACCATCTCCGGATCCTGCAGCACCACCCTCATCTGGCTGGCATAATTCGCCGCCTCATACGGCACCGCCACAAGCAGCCAGGCAAACCCGCGCGGCAATCGCGCGGCCCCCGGCGCCTCCACCCTGGGCCCCCGCGCCACACCCGGCCGACCCCCGCGGCCATGTCCCACCCGAACCCGACCCGCCCGGATCGCCGTCACCAGCGCCAGCACCTCGCGCTC
The DNA here is from genome assembly GCA_025352665.1 of Rhodospirillales bacterium. GTDB lineage: Bacteria > Pseudomonadota > Alphaproteobacteria > Acetobacterales > Acetobacteraceae > CAIQQQ01. Next base: position 24,035 of record JANXSM010000054.1, read on the forward strand.
GAACCGCCGCAGTCGCGCGCAGACCAGCGCGATCACCAGCACCGGCAGCCGCCGCCCCGCAAACCGCGCCGCCACCGCCCGATACAGCGCATCGAGCACGAACGAGAAGCGCTCCGTTGCGGAAAGGGTGAGGAACAGGTTCATATACAAAACATGAACTCAGCCGCCGTCTGGCGCAATACGTACGATCCCTTACTGGCCAGGACGCTCTTCGAATACCGCACGGCCACCACGAGATCGTCACGCCACTGACGGGGTCATAGAGATCCTCCCAGTCAACCAACCGTGCGAACCCCGTCAGATAATATCAGCCCGCCTTGATGCTGACTCTTCCAGCATCAAGGCGGGCTGGTATCGCGCGCCAGGCTGGCCGGCGGCAGCGCGCAAAATATGACTCGTGCCAAACCGTCGTTGACACATCCGTCATGTGTCAACGACGGTTTGGCATGAGTCCCCAAAACTCCACGATTTCCTGCGCCGCGGAAATCGGCGTCGGTGCCACCGTCGAATGCGGCGTCAACGCCCCGGCCGCGGGATAGCCATGCCCCATGCCGTCCACCAACCATAGCTCGACGCAAGGCCGGCCCTGGTCGTCGCGCCAGACTGTGTGCTGCGCGCCGGCCCGCGGTTCCGCGACCGGTTTGAGGTCGCGCCCCGCAAGCGCCGTCCATTGCGCGACCAGTTCATGCGCATTGCCGACCGCCACCACCTGGTCGGCCGTGCCATGCCACACCGACAGCTGCGGCAGCGGCCCGGCATAGCCCACAGGGCCCAGCGCACGCGCCCTGGCCGCCCACAGCGCGCCGGTCAGATCGCTGCCATGGCCTGCCATCCGCGTCATGGCGCCGACCACGCCCGAGGCGGCACCCGCAGGCAGCCCCGCCACGATCGCCCCGCCCGCGAAGCACTCCGGATAGGCCGACAGCAGGCACGCCGCCATCGCCCCCCCGGCGGACAGGCCGGTGACGAACACCCGCGACGGATCGCAGCGATGCAGCGCGATCGCGCCCATCACCATGGCGTGGATCGAGGCGACCTCCCCGTGGTCGCGCATGATGTCCTTGGTCTGGTACCAGTTGAAGCAGCGATGGCGATTGTTGTCCTGCACCTGGCGCGGCATCAGCAGCACCATGCCGAGCCGATCCGCCAGCACCCGCCAGCCGCTCGCCTCCGCCAACGCCAGCGGCTCCTGTTCGCAGCCATGCAGCACCACAACCAAGGGTGCCCCGCGGCGCAGGCCGGGCGGCACATGCACGATCTGCTCGAGCTGGCCGGGATTGGCCGGCGCTGGCGCCACCCGCCCAGGTTTCGCCCGTCCCCGCGCAGGCCGCACCGGCTTGGGGTTCAGCATCTGCAGGATCCGCGGCCCGACCAGCATCGCGCTCAGCCGCATGAGGCTGCGGCTGGAGCGCATCATCGAAGTCAGGGAGCGTGGCGCCATAAAGCTGATCCTATTGTGCGGTGCAACATAAAGGACCTCAACGCGCCCGTGCTCCGATCCGCCGCAGCACTTGCGCGATGGCTGCCATGACGCTCGCCGTGCAACCAATTCGGACATGGCCACCACCGCCGGCGCAGCGCGCTTGCCAGAACGGTTGCTTCAACGCAAAACCCCTGGGCTGCCGCAATCGCTGCGCCCGAGGAGAGAGCTGCATGTCCGATGAGACCCCGCACGTGAACGGAACCGCGCCCCCGGCCGCCACCCCGGCGGCTGCGCCTGCAACGCCGCTGCCGCTGTTCTTCACCGGCGTGGTCGGCGTCAACCCGACCCAGCACAGCGGTCTCAGGCTCGATCGCAGCAAGGGTTTCGGCTTCGCCGCCCACGCCCAATCGATCCCGCTCGGCCTCGGCGAGATGGAGATCGCCTGCCAGCACTACCCGATCGTGTTCACCGTCGGCCCCGCCCCCACGCCAGTGGCGTTGATGGGCCTGAAGGAGACCACCAACCCCTTCGTCGCCTCCGACGGCACCTGGCGCAACGACAGTTATGTGCCGGCCTATGTCCGCGCCTTCCCGTTCATTTTCGTGGAAGACCAGGCCACCTCCACTCTTTACGTCGGCATGGACCCCGCGGCCGCGGCGATCTCGACCGAATCGGGCGCCGCCATGTTCGAGGACGGCAAGCCCAGCCCGGCCCTGTCGGAAGCGATCAACTTCTGCGCCGCCTTCCGCGACAATCTCAACGCCGGCATCGCGTTCGCCAAGGCGCTGGATGACGCAGGCCTGCTGGAGGAGGAGGAGGCCACCATCAACTTCACCGCCGGCGGCGTCGCCCGCGTGCGCGGCTTCAAGATCCTGAAAGCCGACCGGCTCGACAAGGTGAGCGACGAAACCTTCATCGAATGGCGCCGACGCGGCTGGATCGGCCCGCTCTACGCCCATCTGCACAGCACCGGCCGCTGGGCGCGTCTGGTGGAAATGTCGGTCCCCCCGACCACCTGAGCGGGATGCCCGATCTTACCCAGATTTATGATGTCGCCGTGGTCGGCGGCGGCAACGCCGCCCTCTGCGCTGCCATCATCGCGCGACAGGCGGGGGCAAGCGTCATCATCCTGGAATTCGCCCCCAAGGCGATGCGCGGCGGCAACAGCCGTCACACCCGCAACCTGCGCGCCATGCATGAAGGCCCGACCGCGGTCCTGACCGAAAGCTATCTTGAGGACGAATACTGGGACGACCTGCTGCGCGTGACCGGCGGCAACACCGACGAGAAGCTGGCGCGGATGACAATCCGCCAATCGTCCAAGGTCACACCCTGGATGCACGAACAGGGCGTGCGCTTCCAGCCCTCGCTGACTGGCACGCTCAACCTCAGCCGCACCAACGCCTTCTTCCTCGGCGGCGGCAAGGCGCTGGTGAACGCCTATTACGGCACCGCCGAAAAGCTCGGCATCGACATCCTCTACGACACCGAGGTCCTGTCGCTCGACCTCGACGACGGTTTCGCCAACTCCGTCACCTTCCTCCAAGGCGGCGAGCCAGTGACGCTGAAGGCGCGCAGCTTCGTGGTCGCCTCGGGCGGCTTCCAGGCCAACATCGAATGGCTGCGCGAATATTGGGGCGATGCCGCCGACAACTTCCGCATCCGCGGCACGCCCTACGCCCAGGGCCGCATGCTGCGCGAACTGCTAGCCCAAGGCGTGCAGCAGATCGGCGACCCCACCCAGTTCCACGCCGTCGCCATCGACGCCCGCGCCCCACAGTTCGACGGCGGCATCGTAACCCGGCTCGACTGCATCCCGTTCAGCATCGTGGTCGACCGCAACGCCCACCGCTTCTACGACGAGGGCGAAGACGTGTGGCCCAAGCGCTACGCCATCTGGGGCCGCCTGGTCGCCCAGCAGGAAGGCCAGATCGCCTGGTCGATCATCGACCAGAAATCCGCCACCCTGTTCATGCCCTCCGTCTATCCCGCCATCCGCGCCGACAGCATCGGCGAACTCGCCGACAAGATCGGCCTCGACCGTGCAGCACTCGAAGCGACGGTCGCGGACTACAACGCAGCCGTGGTGCCCGGCACGTTCAACAGCCAGATCCTCGACGACTGCCGCACCGAGGGTCTCACACCCAACAAAACCCACTGGGCACGCCGGCTCGATACGCCACCGTATTTATGCTACCCACATCGCCCCGGTATCACTTTCACCTATCTCGGCGTGAAGGTGGACGAGCAGGCCCGTGTCATCATGAACGACGGCCGCCCGACCGCGAACCTGTTCGCCTCCGGCGAGATCATGGCAGGCTCCATCTTGGGCAAGGGCTATTTGGCTGGATTCGGCATGACCATCGGAACCGTCTTCGGACAAATCGCAGGAAAACAGGCCGCCCGCCATGCACGCAACTGAAGCAACTGCGGACGCCAAACGTTTCATCGAGATCTGCAACGCCTGCCGCTACTGCGAAGGCTATTGCGCGGTGTTCCCCGCCATGGAGCTGCAGCGCGACTTCACCGACACCGACATGTCGTATCTCGCCAACCTCTGCCACAACTGCAACGGCTGCTACCACGCCTGCCAGTTCTCGCCGCCGCACGAATGGGGCATCAACCTGCCCAAGGCCTTCGCGGAAGTGCGGTTGGAAAGCTACGCCGAATACGCCTGGCCAGCCCCGCTCGCAGCCGCATTCCGCAGCAACGGCGTGGTGGTGGCGGTGGTCTCAGCCCTGGCACTCGCCTTCGTGCTGATCGGCGCCAGCGTGCTGGTTTCGCCGGTACGCCTGCTCGCCCCCCACACCGGCCCCGGCGCCTTCTATGCCGTGATCTCCTGGGGCGTCATGGCCAGCGTCGCCGGCGCCACCTTCCTGTTCTCACTCCTGGCGCTGGCCATCGGCGCCGTCCGGTTCTGGCGCGACACCAAAACCCATCTGACCGGCCCGATCCGCCTGGCAGACTGGGGCCGCGGCCTGCACGACGTCGCCACCCTGCGCTATCTCGGCGGCGCCGGCGAAGGCTGCAACGACGCAGACGCCAGTTTCTCGCTCGCCCGCAGGCATGCCCACCACGCCCTGTTCTACGGTTTCATGCTCTGCTTCGCCTCGACCGTGTCAGCCACGTTCTACGATCATTTCCTCGGCTGGATCGCGCCGTATTCCTGGGCAAGCCTTCCGGTGGTGCTCGGCACGCTCGGCGGCATCGGGATGCTCGTCGGCTGCATCGGCCTGGTGCGCATCAAGCTCAAGACCGACCCGGTACCCGTGGCCCGCCGCGTGCTTGGCGCCGACTACGCCTTGCTCGCCCTGCTGTTCATGGCCGCCGCCACCGGGCTGTTGCTGCTGGTGCTGCGCAGCACCGGCGCCATGGGCCTGCTGTTGGCGCTGCACTTGGGCGTGATCCTGTCGCTGTTCCTGTTGCTGCCGTATGGCAAGTTCGTGCACGGCATCTATCGGGGCACCGCCTTGCTGAAGGCTTCGGTCGAGCGGCGCAGAAACGAACTTATCGCCGGCTGAGATCTCATGGGCGGCCATGAACTTATTTCAACTTGTCTGTCACCGGGAAAACCCGCATTTTGCCAAAAGTTGCGCACGGATTGCATAGACGCAAACAAGAGACCACTGGGGGGAATTTAAGAATGTGGATCGTGAGGCTTTTTGCTGCAGTTGCGCTGTCCACGATGGCAGCGGTCCCGGCCATGGCCCAGTCCCCCATCGTCATCAAGTTCAGCCACGTCGTGACCGAGAACACGCCCAAGGGCAAAGCCTCGCTCAAGTTCAAGGAACTGGCCGAAAAATACACCAACGGCAAGGTGAAGGTCGAAATCTACCCGAACTCGACGCTGTACAAGGATGGCGAGGAGATGCAGGCCCTGCAGCTCGGCGCCGTGCAGATGCTCGCACCCTCGACCGCGAAGTTCGCCCCGCTCGGCGTCAAGCAGTTCGAGGCGCTCGACCTGCCCTATATCTTCCGTGATCAGGCAGCCTATGACAGCATCATAAACGGCCCGGTCGGCAAGGGGCTGATGGCGCGGCTGGATGCCAAGGGCATTCACGGCCTCGCCTATTGGGACAACGGTTTCTACGTGATCTCGGCCAACCGGCCGCTGATCCACCCCGAAGACCTCAAGGGTCTCAAGATCCGCATCTCTGGCTCAAAGGTCGATGACCAGACCTTGCGCGGCATGGGCGCCAATCCGCAAATCATGGCATTCTCGGAGCTCTATCAGGCGCTTCAGAGCGGCGTGGTCGACGGCGCACAGAACACGGCCTCCAACTACACCTCGCAGAAGCTGTTCGAGGTGCAGAAAAACATGACAACCATCAACCACGTGCATCTGCAATACGCCGTCATCACCAACAAGAAGTTCTGGGACGGCCTGCCCGCGGACATCCGCACCGAGGTGAGCAAGGCGATGGACGAGGCCACCGCCTACAACAGCTCGATCTCCGTGCAGGAGAACGTGGATGCCATGAAGCTGATGCGCGCCTCGGGTAAAATCGACATCCACGATCCCACGCCGGCCGAGCTGAAGGAATGGCAGGACGCGATGCTGCCGGTCTACAAGACCGCCGCCGCGCGGATCGGCCAGGACATGATCGACGAGATGATCAAGGCCGCTCCCTCGGCGATCATCAACACCACGAAGTAGGCCTCTCCAGCCCGCTCAACCGCCCCTGTCCATCGCACGGCCAGGGGCGGCCCACGCTTACGACATGAGGTTGGTTGATGTTTCTGCGCATACTCGACCGACTCGAGGAACTGATCATCTCGTTCCTGATCGGGGGTGCGACTCTGCTGATCTTCGTCGCGGTGCTGCAGCGCTACGGCAGCACCGTGCCATTCCTGTTCCCCTATCTGCATGACATCGACCTGACCTGGGCGCAGGAGCTGTGCATCTACATGTTCGTCTGGATGGCCAAGTTCGGCGCCGCCTATGGCGTGCGCCAGGGCATCCATGTCGGCGTCGATGTGCTGGTCAACCGGCTCGGCGAGAATGTGCGCCGCCCGGTCATCCTGTTCGGGCTGCTCGGCGGCGTGGTGTTCACCGGCACGATCGCAGCACTGGGCACCGCATTCGTGTGGGATCTGTCGGGCACCGACCAGCGCTCCAATGACATGGAGGCGCCGATGTGGATGGTGTATTCCGCCATTCCGCTCGGCTCGGGGCTGATGTGCTTCCGCTTCCTCCAAGTCGCCTGGGGCTTCTGGCGCACCGGCGAGGTGCCGCATCATTCCGGCCATTCCGTCGAGGGCGTGGCCGATGACGGCGCGGCCCGCGATGTGGCACCTGTGGGGACTCACGCATGAGCACCACCACTCTCCAGGCGCCGCTCGATCCCAACCGGGGACGCCTGGCCGCCATCGCCATGATCCTGCTGCCGCTGTTCTTCATCGGCATCTGCATGCTGTCCTACGAACAGATCATTGTTGTGCCAGACGGCATGCGCGGCGTGGTCATCGCCGGCCTGCTGATTTCGCTGTTCATGACCGGCATGCCGATCTCCATCGCGCTCGGCCTGTCGGTGCTGACCTTCATGTTCACCATGACCACGGTGCCGGTGGTGGCGGTTTCGCTGAAGCTGTTCACCGGCATCGAGAAGTTCGAGATCATGTCGATCCCGTTCTTCATCCTGGCCGGCAATTTCCTCACCCATGGCGGTGTGGCCAAGCGGATGATCCATTTCGCCTCCACCATGGTCGGCCATTGGTATGGTGGCATGGGCCTGGCGGGCGTGGTGTCCTGCGCCCTGTTCGCTGCCATCTCCGGCTCGTCGGTTGCAACTGTGGTGGCGATCGGCTCGATCATGCTGCCGGCGATGGTGCAGCAAGGCTATCCCAAGCGGTTCGGCGCCGGCGTCATCGCCACCTCCGGCGCGCTGGGCATCCTGTTCCCGCCCTCGATCAACCTGGTCATCTACGCGGTCGCCACCAGCGGCATGAATCCGATGGGCCCCGATGGCCACACGGTCTCCTCGGCCTCGATCGGCACGCTGTTCATCGCCGGCATCGTTCCGGGCCTTTGCCTGGCTTTCCTGCTGGGCATCACCACCTGGTATCAGGCCAAGAAGCACGACTATCCCCGCCTGCCCCGCGCATCATGGGGCGAGCGCATCCGTGCTTTCTTCGATTGCTTCTGGGGCCTGTTCCTCATCGTCATCGTCATCGGCGGCATCTATGCCGGCCTGTTCACCCCCACCGAGGCCGCCGCCATGGCAGCCGTCTATGCCGGCTTCGTCGCGGTGTTCGTCTACAAAGACCTCAAGATCAGCGATATTCCGCGCGTGCTGCTGACCAGTGCCGCGATGAGTGCCATGATTCTCTACATCGTCACCAATGCCGTGCTGTTCTCGTTCCTGATGGTCTCCGAACAGATCCCACAGCACATGGCGGATTGGATGAGCGTGCAAGGCTTCGGCTGGGTCGGCTTCCTGTTGCTGTGCAACTTGATCTTGCTCGCCGCCGGCAACGTGATGGACCCCTCGGCGATGGTGCTGATCTTCGCTCCCATCCTGTTCCCGGTCGCCGTGCGGCTCGGCGTGAACCCGGTGCATTTCGGCATCATGATGGCCGTGAACATGGAGATCGGCCTGTGCCACCCGCCGGTGGGCCTCAACCTCTACGTCGCCTCCGGCATCGCCAAGATGGGCATCACCGAGCTGACCGTCGCCGTGCTGCCCTGGCTTTTGACCATGCTCGGCTTCCTCGTGGTCATCACCTACTGGCCAGGGCTCACCTTGTTCCTGCCCCACCTGCTCGGAATGTAGCGCCGGCGATGGGTTGGATCGTTATGGCTTTGGATACTTCATCCAAAGCCATAACGATCCAACCCTTCATCTTCCGTTAACCTTCGTCTGCCAAATTGGAGAGGTGAGCGATCCTGCCCTCGGGGCTTTTGGTTCCGTCGGCCGGCCGCTCCTGCGACCGGGGCAAAATGCACCGGCGCGTCCATAGGAACGGCAGATGGATCACCTCCGCACACTCCGCTGCGATCTTGCGCCGATATCGATACGATGATGTCACATTCTCCGGATCATTCCGCCCCCATGGTGCGGCCGTGGCACCACCGCCTCAGCGCGATCTTCACCAATCTCACCGCTGTCTTCACCCTCGCTGCCATCGGCTTGCTGACCGCAGCGCTGCTGTCCCCACCGGGCGGACCAGCCATCCTGTTCGCAACCTCTCCCCGCCCGGCCGCGGGGGCGGAGGAGTTGCTGACCACCCTGTCCAGCGCCGAACGCCAGGTGATCACCGATGAGTTGAAATCCCTGCGCAACCAGCTCCCGCCAGACGATGCCGCCCTCGCCCCCGCCCGCACCCGGCTGGACGGCATGATCGACCGCCAAACCCAGGACGCCGCCGCCCGCAGCATGCCCCAGCCGTCCGACCGCCCTCGCAACCTCCTGCTGCTGGCGGCCGCAATCACCGCCCTGATCGCAGCCTTCAGCGGCCTGCTCGCCCAACTGCTCGGCCACACCCGCCCCCAGAAGGCCCAACCCACGCTCTCGCTGGAGCCGCTGCACGCCCAGATGGCCGCCATGAGCGAACAGCTCCTGTCCTGCCGGCTCGCCGTGTCCACCAGCAGCGACCGCACGGTCGAGGCGCTGGAGACCGCGGGGATCGCCGGCACTCGCTTCGAACACGCGGCCATGGAAGCCCAGCACCGCCTCGCGACGAGCATCGACAGGATCGAGACCATGCCCCTGGCGGCGGATGGCACCTCCGAAATCGCCGGCGCCGTGTTGCAGATCGCCGAAACCGCAACCCGCAGTTCCCGGCAGGTGGAACGGCTGGAACGCGCCCTGCCGGAGCTGGTGATGGCGCTGAGCCGCATCTCTATCCCGTCGGACGCGGAGCAACGCCTGCTCGTGAACCAGTTGCAGGACATGCTGCCCCAGTTGCGCGCCGCAACCGAGGCCGCCAGCCTGCATGTGGGCGCGGTCGCCGCACTCCAAACCCGCCTCGGTAGCGAGATGGAGGCACTGCCCGCCGTGGCCATCCGATTGGAGTCCGTCGAAGCCAGCCTGAGCGAAACCGCCGCCCGCACGAGCGAGCGGCTGCGAGAGGCGGAAGCCGTGGTGGCCACGGCGGAGGCCGCGATAACCACGGCAGAGGCCGCGTTGACGACGGCGGAGGCCGCGTTGATGACGGCGGGCACGGCGATGGTTACCGCTGAGCACCAGATGGCCGTCCCCTTGGCGAGCCTCCACGAGGCCGCCGCCGCCATCGCCATTCAAATCGAGGCCCTCGGCGCCGGCGTCGACGACGCAAGCGGCCTGCTCATCCGCACCGGTGAACGCCTGGCCACCGCCACCGACAGCCTCGCCCGCATCGCGCGTGACGAACTGCCCGGCATGGTCGCCGAAACCGCCGAAGCCGTGCTCGCCGCCAGAGCCGAAGGGATCGACATCGTCCAGCGCTTCGACGTCGCCCTCAACGTCACCGCCGCCCAGTTCACCAGCCACGCCGAACTGCTGTGCACGCAGTCGGACGTCCTGGCCCAGCGCGTGAGTGCCGGCGAGGATCTGATCGAAAGGCTCGACACCGCCATCCAACACATCGGCAGCAACGCCAGCCAGGCCCGCCTCGACGAGGTCGCCACCCGCTTCGAAACGGTCGCGGCGCAGGCCGACGGCCAGGTCACCGCCATGGCTGGCGCCACCGAGGGGCTGAGCGACATCGTCGCAGGTCTGCCGGGCTTCCTGCTCGAAGGCCAAACCTTCCTCGACGGGCTGCGCCTGACCTGCGATGCCGCCCTGGTCCGCCTCGAAACGATCGCCGCACCGCTCTCCACGGAAGCAAGCCCCGCGGACGAAAGCCCCATCGCAACTCATCTGCTCGCCCGCATCGCACCGGCGGACCGTGCCACAACCGCGCTCACCGCCGCCCTGCGCCGCCTCGGCAGCGTCGAAACCGCGGTGGGCCGCCTGCAGCACGACGCGGAGGCACTCGCCGAACAAACCATGGTGGACGATCTCGCCACCATGCCCCAAGCCGTCGCGCAGGAGGCACCCGTTCTGCTGGACGGCCTGCACAGCATGATCGCCCGCCTGCAGTCGGTCGCGACCTCCCTGGCCTTGGCCGCCGACGGGCCAGAGGATCACGCCAGCGCCACCAGCGTGCCGCTGCGCATGCGGCATGGCTGAAGCAACACCAAAGAGGGGGATGACGTCTGATAGGCGACGTAGTCCCGCTCGCGCTCTCTGTTTTATCGCGTGATTCAGACCTTTCGGTGATTCCATCTTCGGTCATCACGCTCTAACCACCCGCCCATTAACCCAGCGGCAAGCCGACCAGCGCAGAATGTCGCAACACCCGACCCGCATTCCCGGACCAGCGCACCGGAAGGAACCCCATCATGTCAGCCTGGCTGGCCGAGATCTTCGCCCTGCAATCCGACCCGAAACCACAACGCCGCGCCCTGATCGCCGCCGAAACGGAGGAGGAAGCTTTCGATCTCATCAGCAACCTCATGGGCGACGCCATCAAGGCCGTGGTCCTGCAGGTCAAGCCGCTGTCACTCGACCCGGGCGAGATCGTCTGGCTTTAGAGCGGGATGACGTCGCCTATCAGACGTCATCCCGCTCTAGCCTGATCGCTTCACCTGTCAGGAATCACCCTGGTCTAGACCTTCCAGTTAGGCACAAACACGCTGCCCTGCATGATGGGCCGCGCGGTTCGCAGAATGCCCGCTCGAATGACGTTCAGTGTCGGCCCCGCACCGTCCGTTTCCATCCGCACATCGACCATGCCGGACGGATGCTCGATCCAGATCGTGCAAGGATTGCCGCCCGGACGAACCGCGATGTCGTAGGCGATCGAGCCCTCCAGCAGGCAGGCGGTCGCCACGCACACGGCACCCGTCACGGCATGTGCCGCGTGCAGCTTATGGGGGGTCAGGTACCGCGAGGTGATGGCGCCGGTCTCGCGCGGCGGAGACAGCAGGCCCACTTTCGGGATCACCTTATCGCTCACATCGCCGAACCCCATGCGGCGGCCGGCCTCCATGCGGATCGCTTCGATCCGGGCCAGCAGCGCCCGATTGCCGTCGATCTCCGTGCGGCCCTCATAGCCGGTCATGCCCAGGTCGGCGGCCCGCATCAGCACCATCGGCATGCACACATCCAGGCACGACACCTCGATGCCATCGATCATCTCGCTGGCAGCACCGCTGGGCAGCATCTTGCCGGTCTTGGAACCGACGGCGTCCATGAAGTTCAGCAGGATCGGCGCAGAGGTCCCCGGCACGCCGTCGATCTGCGCATCGCCGGCATAGGTCACCGCACCACCCGGCGTCTGCACCACCGCTTCGATGCGGCTTGCCGTGTTCACGTCGAAGATCGCGACCGAGGTGGTGCCGTCCTGGGCCGCCACCAGGCCGGTTTCGATCGCGAAAGGTCCCACGCCTGACAGCATGTTGCCGCAGGACGGCGAGGTATCGACGATGGCGCGATTGATATCGACCTGCGCGAACAGATAATCCACGTCCACGCCAGGACGTTCGGACTTGCTGACGATGGCGACCTTGCTGGTCAGCGTGTCCGCCCCGCCAAGCCCGTCGATCTGCCGCGCATCGGGCGATCCCATCACCGCCAGCAGCACGCGGTCGCGGGCCGCAATCTCGGAAGGCAGGTCGGGGCCCTTGAAATACGGACCCTTGGAGGTTCCGCCACGCATCAGCAGGCAGGGGATCGACACATGGTCATGCATGGCGGCGGCCTTCCGTAACTCGTAACGTATCAGGGTGTAAGCGGAGTGGGTGCGCCGATCCCCGTGCCCGACATCGGTGGCGGCGGTGCCGCCGAATAGGGCAGATTCTGTGGCGCCAGGTTCTGCGGCGCCGGGCTCAACCGCAACGGCTGCGACAGCGGCATCGGCGCGGGCGAAAGCAGCGGCAGCGGTGCGGCAGGAGCCGGCGCGTACGGTTCAAGCGGAACGCCGGGTGCTCCCGGCGGCGCCAGGGTCTCGCTCTGGATGGGCTTCGGCAGCGCTGCCGCCGGCGCGTCGCTCAACAGATACGCCCGCAACGACCGGCGCACCTGGAACTCGAACTCCACGTTCATGTCCAACATCATCTGGTTCACCATGTCGCCAAGTGCCGCGCGCGTGGCGTTGGGCGTGTCCTTCGCGATCGCCCGGGTCCGTGCCACGCGGGCCTCGGCGTATCCGCTGCGCGTGCCATCAGCACTGGTCACGTCGAGGTGAACGACCATCTTCCCCTCGTACTGATCGCGATTCTGCACAATGCTGGCATCGTCGATCACAAACACCGCGCGCCCCGGCGGACCGCCGGCGAACAGCCGGTCCCGCGCCATTTGCCGCAACGCCTCCACCGGCGGCGTCGGCGCCAGGTTGCCGACCTCGCGCGTGCCCGGCCGTGGCGCCCAGCTGTCGTCGACATCCACGCTGGAAACCGCCAGGCGAAGCTTGGTCAAATAGTCGTAGTTCGGCCGCGCGAAGCTGGTCGGCGGATCGTCGGTGGTGCCGCAGGCGGTCAACGAGAACAGCACGGGCGCCAGCAGAATGGCCCCCAACAGGGCAGCGCTGCGTGGGCGGGCGGGCCGTTTCATGATCGGGGCCTTCTGTTGTGCTGGAGGGGCTGCGGAAATCAAGCGGCGGCGGAGATGTCATCGCGGGAGAAGCTGAAGACCATGTTGCAGAACTCGCACGTCATGGTGATCGCGCCGTCCTCCGCCATGTGGTCGATATCGTCGGCGCCGAACGTGCCGAGCACTTCCGCAAGCCGGGCACGCGAACAGCGACAGCCATAGGCCAGCGGACACGGGCGGTCCACGGCAACCCCTTCGCTGTGGAACAGATTGAACAGCAGCCGGTCGGTCGAAAGCTGCTCGTCGAGCAACTCGCGGTCCTTCACCGTGCTCGCCAGCACCACGGCCGTGCCCCAGGCATCGTCGGCCGCGACCGCGTCAAGCTCCGGGTCCACGCCGCCGGTCCCGGCCACACGTTCCAGAATCAGCGCCGCCGCGCGCCAGCCGGCGGGCGTGTGCGCGCAGGCCAGCCGCAGGAAACACGGCATCTGCTCGCTGGTATCGAAATAATGCAGTGCCATGGTCTCCAACGCGTCGCCCTCGATCGAAACGATGCCCTGGTGGCGTTCCATGTCCGCCCCCTGGTCCACGGTGAACGCCAGGATGCCGGAGCCAACGAGATCGCGCGCCGTCGGCGTCGGCCTGTCCACCAGCAAGGCCGCCAGCCGCTCCGCATCGATACTGGCGTAGCCGCGCAGTGCGCCGGCATCGGTGCAATCGGCCAGCAGCATCCGCACCGGCCCGTCGCCCTTCACCTGCAGGCTGAACGAGCCGCGAAACTTCAGCGCAGTGGCCAGGGCCGCCACCAGCGACAGCGCCTGGCCCACCAGTGCCGACACCACCGGCTCATGCGGATGGCGGCTCAACAGGGCGTCGGCGAGCGGCCCCAGCCGCACCAGGCGACCGCGTACCGGGCGCCGCGGCAGGTGAAACGGCGTCACGCCACGCGGTAACACGATATCGGGCACATTCGGTCGGCCGGTGTCGAGAAAGGCGGGGGTGTCGTCCATGCGGGCAGAATAATGGTCTGCGGGCAGGATGGCTACCTTCGGGGCCAGCCCCGCGTTCCCCGCATCGCTGGCGGGCTGGAACTCACGCCCGCCGCATGGTCATGTGCCTGCCCCGGGGAGAGCGAGATGACCACAACCGCCGCCGAATTCCGCGCCCTGCACGCAGGCGACGCCGCAGCCGCGGCCACCCTCATCCGCACCGCATTCGCAAGCTTCGACCCGCCACTCAACCCCGCCCCCTCCGCCCTGCGCGAGACCGCCGACACGATCACAGCCCAGCTCGCCCGTGGCGGCGGCCATGGCGCGTTCGGCGGCCAGCGCCTGGTCGCCGTGCTCATGTGGGAGATATGTGACGGTGGACTCTATCTCGGCCGCCTGTCGGTCGAAGCCGCGTGGCGCCGCCACGGTCTCGCCCGCCGCCTGATCGACATCGCCGAGACCGAGGCCCGCCTGCGGGGCACGCCGCGCCTGCACGCCGGCGTCCGCCTGGCACTGCAGCCAAACCGCGCCCTGTTCGCCGCCGCCGGCTTCAGCGAAACGAAGCTGCACGCCCACGAGGGTTTCGCAGTCCCCACCTGGGTCGAACTGGAAAAGCCGCTTGGCTGACCACGACCAGCGCCGCCGCATCGCCACCCTGGGCGCCATGGTGCTCGCACGGATCTCGTTCGGCTACCAGGTGCAGACCGTGGCCAGCCTGGGGCCTGAGCTGCGCACCGCCTTCGGCATCGAATTCGCCCTGCTCGGCACGCTGATGGGGCTCTATTTGCTGCCCGGCGTCATCACCGCCATCCCCGCGGGCTTTCTCGCACGCCGCTTCGGCGACCGTGCGGTGATCGCCTGCGGCATGGCGCTGATGCTGGTCGGCAGCCTGGTCTCAGCTTCGGCCGGCGGCCCGTTCGGGATCGGCGTCGGGCGCGTCATCGCCGGATGCGGTGCCGTGGCGGTCACGGTGCTGCAGCCCAAGGCGGTGGCCGACCGTTTCACCGGCCGTGGTTTCACAACCGCCATGGGTGTGCTGATCGGCGCCTTCCCCATCGGCATCGGCCTCGGCCAGCTCACCCACGGCCGCATCGCCGACGCATTCGGCTGGCCGATGGCCTTCCTCGCCGGCGCCGGCCTCGCCGCCATAGCACTCACGGTGTGCCTGATCTGGTGGAGCGACGTCGGCCCCACCAGCCGCGCCCTGCATTGGCCCAGCCGGCGGGAAATCGGCCTGCTGATGCTCGCGGGCCTGATCTGGACGGCGTACAACTGGGGCTACTTCAACTTTCTCGGCTATCTCCCCAGCGTGATGGCGGCGCGCGGCCACCCCGGCTGGATGACCGACCTCGTCATGGGCATCGCCACCTGGGGCAACCTGCCGGCCATGCTGCTGGCCGGGCTGCTGGCGGCCAGGTTCGGCGCCGTGCCGGTGTTCCTGGTCGGCACGGCGCTGGAATTCATCGCCGTTGCCGGCATGGGTGTTGCCGACTGGCCGCTGATCTGGGGCACGCTGTTCGGCACCATCGCCGCCATGCACGCCGGTATCATCGTCGGCTGGGGCGCGTTGTCGGCCCGGCCGGAGAACCGCGCCGTGGGCATGGGGATCTTCTACACCGTCTATTACCTCGGCGGTTCGATCGGCCCTGCATTGTGCGGCAAGGCGGCCGATCTGGTGGGAGACGCCTCCGGCGCCTTCATCTGCGCCGGCATTCTTTCCGCCCTGGCGCTGCCGTTCTGGTGGCTGCACCGCAGGCTGAGCGTCCGAGGCTTTTGACTAGAGCGGGATGACGTCTGATAGGCGACGTCATCCCGCTCTAGTTCTCTGTTTGATCGCGTGATTCAGACCTTTCGGTGATTCCACCTGCGGTCATCCCGCTCTAGGCCATGCCACCGTTGATCGAAATGATCTGCGCGGTGATGTAGCCGGCCTGCTCCGAGGCCAGAAACCCCACCAGATCAGCCACTTCGCCTGGCCGACCGGCGCGTTTCATCGGCACTATCCGGGCGATCTGCTCCGGCCCGAAGCTGGCATCGGCCACGGGCGAGGCAATGATCCCCGGCGCCACCGCATTCACCGTGATCCCCCGGCTGGCCAGCTCCAGCGCCAGAGACCGCGTAGCCCCGTGCAACCCAGCCTTGGCAGCGGCATAGTTGGTCTGCCCGCGATTGCCCATGACCGCCGCCACCGAAGAAATATTAACGATCCGCCCCCACCGCCTGCCGATCATCGGCATCAGCAGCGGTTGGGTGACATTGAAGAACCCGTTGAGCGACACGTCGATCACCCGGCTCCACTGCGCCGCCTGCATGCCCGGCATCACAGCGTCGTCGTGAATACCGGCATTGTTGACGATGATCTCGATGGCGCCCCCGGCCAGCACCGCCGCCAACGCCGAAGCACTCGCGTGCGTATCGGTCACGTCGAACGCCACCGCCTCGGCCGACCCACCGGCCGCGACGATCTCATCCACCACGGCCGCCGCCCGCCCGGCGCCGCCATGGGCGTGCACCACCACATGATGACCGTCGCCTGCCAGCCTGCGGCAGATCGCAGCGCCCAACGCCCCGCTGCCGCCGGTCACCAAAGCGCGTCTCACGCGCTCAGCACCACGGCCGCCCGACCGGACACGATGTCCCGCCCGGCGCAGGTCAGGGCGAACCCATAGATCACCCGCCCAGCCTCACCATGCAGCTGCTCGGCGGTGATCTTGAGCTCGCCGTCCAGCTGATCCAGCCGCGCCACCGCACATTCAACATCGCGCACGCTAGCGAGATACCCCACACGTGGACGGTCGCCGCCCCCGGTCAGCGCGCCATGCACCGCCATCGCCTGTGCCGCGTATTCCACCCCGCAAACCGCCGCCAACACGCCATTCCGCGCCATCGGATTTCCGGCCACACGATGGGTGTCGGTTACGCACAAAATCCGCGTGCCATCCCACGACACCACTCGCTCCAGCAGACACATCTTCCCGGCATGTGGAATCAACGCCGCGATCTCGGTCCGGCCGATCACGCCATCACCGTATCGATCTCCACCAGGCTGCCGGCGATCCCCTCGATGCCGATCCGGCCGCCGCCGCGCGCCAACGCCACCAGCAGCGGAAGGCTGCGCGCCGCCGGATTGCCGCGCCGCAGTTCGTCCAGCGCCGTATCATCGAACACGGTACCGGAAGCGTTGCCGTGCCGCAGCGTGATGTCCAACGTCGCCAGGCTGCGCCCACTGTCCTGCGGCGACAGCACCAGCCCCACCCCGAACGAGCCTGTCACCCGCCGTGCCGCACGCAGCGGCTCCGGATACGGCGTGTCATACGCAATCAAAGTCACCGGCCGCGCGTCGATATTGGCCTGCACCGCGGCATCCAACAGCCCAGTCGCGAAACTGCCGTCGAACCCGCACAGGCTGGTGCTCGGCGCCGTCGCCGCACAGGCCAGCGCCCAATAGCCGGAGGGCGCGTTGTGCACCGAGTTATGGAACCGCGTCGGCGAGATCTCGCGCTGTTCGGTGGCCAGCACGGTCAGGATCTCATGGATCGTGTCGCCATCGCCGCCCGAGGAGGCGAACACCGTCGCCATGTCGCAGGCCGCGCGCCCGGCCTGCGCCAAAGCCTCCAAACCCACGGCCACGGACAGGCGAACCGTACCCCCCGTTCGCCGGCGCTCGGCTGGCGGCAGAGCCGCGATCGGTGGCAGCACGACCTCGCCGGGGACAAACGCAGCCTCCCCCGCCAGCACCGGCTTTGCGGCCGTCCACCCGGCCAGCCCCGGGCCGAGCACGCCGATCCCCTCCAGATAAACCCGCATCAGGCCGCGGCCCCCAGCACCAGGCTGCAGTTGGTGCCGCCGAAACCGAACGAGTTGCTCATCACCGTTCGCAGTTTCATCTCGGTCGGCGCCAGCAGGTACCGGCTGCGAAACCCCGCATCGACCGCCCCGGTGTTCGGGCTGCCCGGCGCGAAGCCGTGCTGGATCGCCAATGCCGAAACAATCGCTTCCACCACGCCCGCAGCCCCCAGCGTGTGGCCGGTGTGGCCCTTCGTCGAACTGCAAGGCGTACCCGGCCCGAACACGTCGAACATGGCGTGATCCTCCGCCGCATCGCCCACGGGGGTCGCCGTGCCATGCAGGTTCACATAGTCGATCTGCCCCGCCGCCATCCCGGCCGAAGCCAGCGCCCGTTCGATCGCAAGCCTGGCCCCCAGCCCCTGCGGATGCGGCGAGGACATATGATAGGCATCGTTGCTCTCGCCGAGGCCGAGCAAGCTCACCTCACCGGCCTGCGCCGGACCTTTTTCCAACAGCACAAAACCCGCCGCCTCGCCGATCGAAATCCCATCGCGCGTCGCATCGGCCGGCCGGCACGGCGCGGCCGAGGTCAACCCCAGCGAAGCGAACCCGTGCAGCGTGGTCAGGCACAGGCTGTCGGCCCCCCCCACCACGGCTGCATCGCACAGCCCCGCCGCGATCATGCGCGACGCGTTGCCGAAAGCCTTGGCGGTGGAGGCACAGGCGCAGGACACCACCAACGCCGGCCCGGACAGGCCAAGCCGGGCCTGCAGAAAAGCGGCCAGCGCGAAGGTATTGTGCGTGCTTTCGTAATTGAAGCTCGCCGGCAAGGCCCCGGTTGCGCGATCGCGGTCCCGATAGGCGTGCTCCGCCTCCAGAATGCCCGAGGTGCTGGTGCCCAGAAACAGGCCGATCCGCGTGGCGCCAAGCCGGTCCCGCGCGTCCGCCACCGCGGCCAGGAAGCCATCCTGCTGCAAGGCGAGCTCGGCCAGGCGATTGTTGCGGCAATCGAACACACCCAGCCCATCGGCCATGCGCATTTCGTCCAGCCCCATGATCTCGCCGGCGTAGGTCGCCAATTCGTTGCCCTCGAACCGGCAAGGTGCCAGCCCGCTGCGCCCGCTCCGCAGTGCTTCCAGCGTTTCGTTCAGCCCCCGCCCCAGGCTGGTCACGACGCACATCCGGGCAAGACGCAAAGGCTGCATAACGCTCATTTCGTGCCTTGGACCAGTTTGTCGAGCGCCTGCTGTTCGCGGCGGATGTGATCGAGATAACGGCTCACGAACGCGGGGGGCGCATCGGTGTCCGGTGCCGCCAGGATCCGGCGGTAACGATCCTGGAAATATCGCAGGTTGGTGGCAAGATCCGTGTAGCGAGGGTCACGGAAGATCTCCTCGAACCGCTGCTGGTAATGGCCAAAGATCGCCTCGTCCATGAAGATCAGCCGCAGCTTCGTCTCGTACATGGCATTGATCGGCACCGCCCGCTCCGCCTCCGCCAACCCCCCGGGACGAGTCGCGATCCAGTCCTGCTGTTCCAGCGCCTGACGCAGTTCGCCGTCATCATAAATGGCACCGGGGTCGTCGATCGGCAGGTCGTTGGTGCGCCGCATCAGGTTGACGAACTCGTTCTTCGGCACCGGAAAATCAAAGGCCGCGATCAGCAGCGCCCGATCGGTCGGCCAATGCCGCCACAGGCCGACCGTGGCGAGCGCATTATGGGTCAGATGCGCGCAGTTGTCGCGCAGCACGTCCCACTGGAATTCCTTGCTGCCGTTGCGGTAGGGCGCGTTGACGGCGTTGAGGTAGTCCACCACGCCCTGCATACGCGCACGGTCGATCGGCACCCGCGCGCAGTAGCGATCACGGCCGAAGGCGATGGCGTAGTCCGTCGCCACCGACTCCTCATACATGTAGTCGCGCTCCGACAGCACCTTCGGCCGCTCGGCCAGCACGGCCTCATGAAACACGATACCGTCGAGCACGCCTTTCCGTTCGGCCACAGCCTGGGTGCGGGCGTATGCCGCAGGGGTCAGCGGCTCGCCCGGCTTCAGGTCGCCGTGCAGGAAAAAGTCGCGCCCGGGCGTCGCGGTCCAGTTGGCGTTCTTGTAATGCGCGTTGACGCTGATCCCGACGCCCTCGCCCTCGCCCTCGGAAGGTGCCCCGTCGCAGACCGAGATCACCGGATAGCCCTGCGCCTTGCACACGCCGTTCAGATACAGCACCGAGTGCCCGCCGGGGCCGCCGCCCTCGATGTCGACCGCACTGCCAGGCCGCTTGCGGATCTCCGAAAGGGCGCAGAATTCCAGGTAATACGGAAACGCCGCCACATACTGCGCCTCGTCCGTCGCACCCGAGGCCACGTTGTACAAGGTGCTGACACAGCCCTGCAGCAGCGAGAGGCAAAGTATGAGGCTCACCCAGCGCATGGCATCACCCGTAGGATTTCGTTCCATAATTTCGTCCATGTCGGCCAGTCGTGGCCGCCTTCGGTCGCAATGACCCGTTCGGGTGGCAGCAAGGCCTGCAGCAGCGCACTCGCCGGCGCATAGCGGTCGTCCCGACCGTAGCCCAGCCAGACATTCCGCGGCAGGCCGCAGCGCAGCCAGGCCAGCATCGCCTCGCCCGGCGGCGGCTGCCAGGCCGCCAGCCCCCCGGCATCGGCGATGTCAGCGATCAGGCCGCGGGTGCCGAGAAAAGGCGCGAGCAGAATAATGCCCGCGACCAGCCCCGGTGCCGCGCGCGCCGTCTGCAGCGCCCCCATGGCACCCAGCGAGATGCCCAGCAGCCACACCCGACGTCCCGCGATCTGTTCCACGATCAGCGCCGACACATCGCCGTCGAGGTAGGCCGCCTGCGGCACACGGGCCTCGATTGCATGGCCCCACCCAGCGACGATGCCGTGCGCCGCGAAATCGCCGGGTTCGAAATACGCGCCGGACACCATGACCAGCAACGGACGCTCACGCATGACGCGCACTCAGCACCGCGCCGAACACCAGGCTGAGGCAGGCCCCGATAGCCACCGTCGTACCAATGCCATGCAGCACCGGGACCTGGGAAAAGCCGAGAATGCCGAAGCCTATCACCGTGCACAGATCGGCCAAAACCAGGGACGCCACCATCGGCCGGCGCGCACCCTCCTGCCCCTCGAAGAACAGGCAGTAGTTCGACCCCACGGCCACCACCAGCAGCAGGCCGAACAGGTTGAAGATCGACAGCCGCCCGCTGCCCGCCAGCACGATCGCTGCCGTGCACACCACGCTCGCCAAAAGCGGCAGCAGCACCCGCGAAATCCTTGCGGGGGAGCGCAGGCTCACCGCCAGCAGCAGCACGATCACCAGCCCGCCCACCAGCGACAGGGTCACCGCCTCCCCCCTGTAATCCCCGAGCAACTGGTCAGACGCCTGCTTGAGATCGAGGAACACCACGCCACCACCGGCGACACGCTCCACCGCCGCGCGGTCGGCCACACCCTGCAGCGGCAGCAGCGCGATCCACCCGGCGCCGCGCCGCAGCAGCAGCGTATCCACCTGCAGGGCGAGCCCGGTGCCATCGAGATCGGCGCGATGCAACAGCGCTCCGCTGCGGGCGGCGGCGACATCGGCCAGGAAGGGCGCGAACAGATCCGGCCGCAGCACGGTGCCCCCGACCGCCTCCGCCAGCCGGTCGCGCAGCACCGCAGGCGCCGGCAGGGCTGCCTGGCGCGCCCGTTGCAACGCCTCGCTCGGCAGAAACCGCGCCGGCGTGTCGTAGCCGGCCAAGGCCCTGGCCGAAACCAGCGGGTCCAGCCTGGCCGCAACCGCCTCGCTCGCCTCCAGTGCCAACTGCACGGTCGGGCGCTCCACCACCAGCATCAGCCGCACATCGGCAGCACCGAGTTCGCCGCGCAGCCGCGCGTCCTGCGCCAACGCTTCCGCCGGAATTGGACTCATGCTGGAAAGCTCATCCTCCCAGTACGGCCCCGGATGCGACGCCAGCGCCAGCACCGCTACCCCACTCGCCGCCAGCACCCCCCAGCGCAGCGCCGCCCGCCGCTCCACCAGCGCCAGCACCGGCCGGGCGAACACGGTCGAACCCACCGCCGAGAACCCCACCGGCAGCAGCTCCGGCAGCACGAACCGCGTCACCGCCAGCGCCGTCACCAGGCCTGCGATGGTGAACAGCCCAAGCTGGGCGAAACCCGTGAAATGTGAAAACAGCATGGCGCTGAACCCACAGACCGACGTCAGCATGCCCAGCCGCAGGATCGGCCAGATCCGCGGCAAAGTGTCCCGCGCCCGCCCGCCCGCAGGCGTCTGGGTGAACAGATAGATCGCATAGTCCACGGCCTCGCCGATCAAGGTCACGCCAAAGCCGAGCGTGATCCCGTGCACGAAGCCGAACACCAGCCCAACCGCGGCGATGCCAGCCAACGCCCCGCTTGCCACCGGCAGAAGGCCCAGCACCAGCACCGGCAGCGAGCGATAGGCCAGCAGCAGCACCGCCGCCACCAGCGCCGTGGCGATCATCGAAAACCGCTCGGCATCGCCCTTGATGCGCGCCCGCGCGGCCACCGCGAACACCGGCGGCCCGGTCATCACCAGCTCGGCAGCCACCCCCGCCTCCTGGCGTGTCGCCTCGAAGGCGGCGCGGATATGCGAAAGCCCCGCCTCCTGCGCGTCGATGTCAAAACCGGCGGCACGGGTTGAAACCGACAGCAGCGCCTGCGTGCCGTCCCGCGACACCCACACGCCGTCCGCGCTGCGCGGCCGGGCGCGGCCGGCGAGCGTGTCGGCCAGGCCCAGGATTTCACCGGTCGGATCGGCCGGCAGACTCTGTTTCACGAGCACGCCGAAATCCGAGCCCAGCAGCGCCACATCGCGCAACAACGCCGCGTGCAGGCCGGCCACGGTGAAACGCTCCGCCGTCACCTCCGGGCTCAGCAGATAACGCCGCTGCCACAGCAGCGCCCGCTCGCCCGCCATCGCATCGGCATCGCCATTGGCTACCAGAGCAAAGCCGGGGTCCGCGCGCAACCGCCCAGCCAGGCCGCGGCTCAGATCGCCAAGCCGCTCAGCCGGCCCCTGCACCGCCACCAGCACCATGCGAGACACCACGCCTTCGCGCAGCTGGTCCACCAGCATCTGCTGTGCGGCCGTCGGCGCGCGCGGCAGAAACGCCGACATGTCCGTCGAAAACGGCGTCCGCACGATGACCCCAATGGCCAGCACCAGCCCTGCCAGCCACAGTCCGATCGCCCACCGCCTCACGACGGGTCCGGCGTGATCGTCATGTCGGAATGATCGCCGTCGGGCTGATAGGTATCGATCCGCCGCAGCAGATCGAAACTGCCGGTGATCCGAATGCCTGAAACCAGCGCCAGCATCCGCCTCTCCCGCGGCACCAGGTCAAGCTGCCAATCGGCCGCCCCGCCGCGCAGGGCCAGGGTGTAGACCCGGTTCAACGTTGCGAGGTCGCCGGCCATGGTGGCCCGCAGCCCATCCACCAGAGCCGATATCTCCGGCACCTCGCGCAGCGAAAGGCTGCGCCCCGGGCTGCCCGCCTGCTCCACCAGCAGCCGGTCGCCCTCGATCGAAAGCCGCCCCGGCTGCGGCGCCAACGTCTGTTTCTCCAGCCGATCCGGCGCCGCGTACCGCAGCACGCCGGTCGAGACCAAGGGCTGCGTCGTCACCTGCAGATAATGCCTCTCAACGAACTGCGCCGAGCCCGATTTCACCCGCGCCAGCCCGGCCATCAGCTCCGGCAGGCCCCAGGCCAGATCCGTGTCCGCCCAGGCCGGGCGAACCACACTTGCCAACATCGCTGCCAGCAGCAGCCGGCGATCACGCCCAGAAGTCATAGAAATTGGACCAGTTGTAAGGCGCCTGCCGGCAATACCGCTCCAGCAGCGCCACATAACGTCGCATCATCGCCGCCTCGTCGCCGTCGTTCTCGATCGCCTCGAACACGATGTCGTAACACCCGGCGCCGCGATAAAGCCCGACCATGAACACCACGGGGTGGCCCAGCATCGCCGCCATGCGGAACGGCCCTTCGGGAAACCATGCCGGCGTTCCAAGAAAATCGAGCCGCACCCGCTTGCCCTCGGCCAACCCCCGATCGGCGAGCACGCCCACCAGATGCCCGTCGTCCAGCCGGTCGCGCACCGCCAGCATCGCGCCAGGCCGGCCCAGCGAGATGATCTCCACGCCCAGCGTGGGATTGATGGCGTTGAGCACCGCACCGGTCTTGCGCGCATTGTCCTCGAACATCACCAGGCTCAGCTTCTGCTCGCACAGCCGGTGCCCGGCGCTGCGCACCGCCTCGAAACTGCCGAGATGGGCGCCCAACAGCAGGCACCCGCGCCCGTCCAGCGCCTGCGCGCCGATCACCTGAAAACGTAGCCCCGCCGTGCGGCCGCGCAGCAGATACACGCGATCGAGCACGCAGACAGCAAAGCTGCGGCAATGCCGCCAGTCATCGATGAAGCGCGGCGGACGGCCCAGCACCCGCGGCAGATAGCTGCGCGAGGCCTGCTGCCAGTGCGACGGCACCAGCATGAAATACAGGCAGATTGGCGCCAGCAGCACGCCCATCACCCTGCGCCCCAAGGCCAACGCCAGCCAGACAATGAGCCTGATCGCCCAGACGGAACCGCGTTCCTCCTGCGTCGTCCACTGCGCCTGCTTCGTCATCGACGGGGTTATGGCGGTGCCAACCGCAATGCGCCAGTCACCACCCGCGGACCGTCGGGCATGATGCGGCAGCTGAACCGCACGCGCCCGTCCACGCCTGATTCCCACTCGATCGCCACCACATCGCCCGGCCGAACCTTGTGCAGAAACTTCGCCGCCTCGATGCGCCGGCAGAAGCGCTGCGGGTCGTCCTGGCCGATCGCCGCCACAATCTCGCGCAGCAGCACGGCACCAGGAATGATCGGCTCATCGACGAAATGCCCGTCCGTCGCGGGATGCGGATCGGCGACGTGCCACAGCGCGTGCCCGTCGCTCATACCGCTGCCTGCAGCGCCGTGAGCGCTGCGCACGTCAGCTTGCCCAGTGGATTGCGCGGCAGGCTTTGCACCAGCCGCACCCGCCGCGGCATGAACGCAGGATCGATCCGCCCCCGCAGCGCCGCCCGGATGTTTTCTGCGGTGAGGCCCGGCGCCACCACGAAAGCCTCCAGCCGAGTACCGGCCGCATTCCAGGTGAACACGCCATCGACCACGTCCGCCACCGCCTGCAGCTGTGCGTTCAGCGAGGCCAGCGAACTGCGCTTGCCTGCGATGTTGACCATGTCGGTGTTGCGCCCGAGCAAGCGGAAATGCCGGCTGTCGCTCAGCTCGATGATATCGCCCAGCGCGGTCTCCACGCCATCCGCCGAAACCAGCGTGGCCGAGCCGTCCTGGCGCAGCGATATCCCGTCCAGGCACCGCCATTCGTCTCGCCGCGAGGGTCTGCGGCTGGCCAGCTGCCCCGCCTCGGAACAGCCGTAGATTTCGTGCAGCGGTGCTGCAAACGCCGCCTCGGCGGCCTCAGCCAGTGCCAATTCGAGCGGCGCTGTGGCGGAAATCACGAGATCGGCCGGCGGCAGGCCACCAGCTTCCGCCAACAACAGCCGCAGATGCACCGGCGTCGTCACCAGCACCCGCGGCCGCGGCAGATCGGCCAACAGGCTCGTGATATCCGATGCATAGAACGGCCGCTCCGCCTGCAGCACCAATCCATGCCGCCAGGCCAGCATCACCAGCGATTCCAGCCCGTAGCTGTGCTGATGCGGCACGGTGCCCACCAGACTGGCGCCTTTCGCCACCGCCATCTCCTGGCCCGCGGAGGCTGCCGCCGAAACCAGCAGTCCCCAGCTGCGCGGATGTGCCGCCGGTGTTCCCGTGGATCCCGACGTGAACAGCACCGCAGCCACCTGATCCGGCGGGAACGCCGGATTTTCGCAAGCGACTGGCAGCAGGTGCCCGGGATAGGCAAACACCGGCACCGGCACATCGACCGCAAGATCGGTCAGCGCATACACGTCCTGATAGCCGCCAAGAACCGCCGCAAGCACCCCAGCCGCCTCCGAAGGCGGTAGCAGGGTCACCTGCCCCCGGCACAGGGCGGCCGCGAAGCCCACGGCAAAGCGATACCGGTCCTGACACAGATTGGCGACGAACCGCCCCTGCGGCAGCACCGCAGCCAGCCCCGCGACATCGGCCAGGAACGCGCCCACGGAAATCTCGCGTCCGCCCCGGCGCGCGAACACCAGGGCCGGATCGGCATGCGCCAGCAACGCCGTCACAACGACCGCACCTGAAATATCTGGCGCAACGCAAACAACGACCCAGAGCCTGCCGGGCGATAAATACCGTGCCGGAAATGGCGGAACAGCAGCTCGCACACGAACATCAGCACCACCAGCGGCAGGGTGCAGAGATTGACGAACACCGACCACCAGCTGAGCGGCGCAAGCAGCCAAAGCAGGGCGGAGGTCGCCAGCTGGGCGGCGAAAAACACGCACCAGGCAATGGTGACATTGCGCGTGTATCGCTGCAGTTCGGCGTTCAACGGCCCGCGCGCGCGCCGCGCCACCACGGATATCACCGGCTCTCGTCCCGGTGCGAGCGATGCCACGAACAAGCCGAGCAAACCGAGATAGGCGACCGCGTGCGGCACGGCGGCGGCCATCATCAACCCGTCACCGCTCATCCGCCACACCAGCAGGGTCGCCACAGACACTGCCAGCGCGCTCGAAACTCGCAGTCCGCGCCGGCAAAAACCCAGCGCCGCCCAGCTGACGAAGCCGGCCTGCACAGCCACCAGCGGCCCCGCCAGCCACGCCCAGACAGGCTGCACCACCGCCACATGGGCTGCCACCGGTGTTGCCAGCAGCGCCAGAACGACCAGGATTTTGCCGATGCGTCGGCCGCGCCGAGCCACTCAGACCGCCCGACGCGACTGGATCTCTTGATTCAACCGACGCAACGACTGAAAAATTGCGGTGTTGTTCTCATCGTCCGCCCGCAGCTTCACGCCATAGGTCTGCGACACAGCCAGTGCGATCTCCAGAATGTCGATCGAATCGAGCCCCAGTCCCTCCCCATACAGGGGTGCTTGCGGGTCGATCGCGTCTGCGGCAGTTTCAAGGTTCAGGGTCTTCATAATCAAGGCGGCCAACTCGGCCTCCTGGGAACTCTGCAGCGTTTCGCCGATCATTCGACTTTCCGGGACCTAATTACACCCATCATTGGGGCATCAATACTTTGATGGTTTTGCCGCAGCGCGTCCAGACAACATATAATTTCGCTATTGCATCCGAAAATCGGCCGCGAACGTACGTTCGTCGGTACGCGGTGTGATGGCAATGCCCTGTCGGGCCGCCCAGGTGGTCGCCTGGAAATGCATCGGCAGGATCGCGCCGGTGTCGACCGCCAGATGCGCCGCCTGCTGCAACAGCGAAAGCCGCTCGCCGTCATCGGCCGTCACCAGCGCGCGAGACAGAAAACCGTCCACGTCGCGATTGCAGTAGAAGCTCCAATTGTACAGTCCGCCGCCGGTCTTGGGGTCCTGGCACGCAATGATGGCGCGCAGGCTGGAGCTCGATTCGCCGGTCTGCGCGCCGAACCCGATCAACCCGAACGAGAACTCGCCCTTCGCCCCACGCGGCGCATAGGCGGCCATCGGCAACGTATCCACAGAGGCGGTTATGCCGACACGGGCGAACATCTGTGCCACCGCCTGCACGATCTGCGCATCGTTCACCAGGCGGTCGTTCGGCCCGTTGATGGTCATGGCGAAACCATCGGGGTAGCCAGCCTCGACCAGCAGCTTCTTCGCTCCGTCCGGATCATATGGCATCGTCTTCAGCGTGGGATCGAAGCCGAACAGCGTCTCGGGCACCAGGTTGGCGGTGGGATAGCCCAGCCCCGCCATCACCCGGTCGGCGATCAGCGGCCGGTTGATCGCCATCGACAGCGCGCGCCGCACCCGCACATCCATCAGCGGATTATGCGCGAGCTTGCTGCCATCCCTCGCCCGCACCTGCGGCGTGTCGTCACGCCCGGAATCAAGGAAAAAATACACCAGCCGCCCCGACACCTTCTGCGCGAACACCAACTTTGGGTTGCCCTTCACCGATGCCAGATCCGTGCTCGGCACGCCCTCGATCGCATCGACATCTCCGGACAGCAGCCCGGCCAGCCGCGCCGCGTTGTTGGGAATGAAACGCACCGTCACATGATCCCAGGTCGGCTTCGCATCCCAGTTCTGCGGATAGGGGGCCAACTCCACCCGATCGTCGCGCAGGAACGACACGAAGCGATACGGCCCCGTCCCCACCATGCCACGCCCGCGACCGAACTCCTCGGTGGCAACCCCCGTGGCCGCCTGCTTGTTGAGGATGAAGATCAGGCTGAGGTCGCTCAGCAGCAACGGATAGGGTCCGGCCGTGGTGATCCGCACCGTGTGCGCGTCCACCGCAGTCTTGCTCTGGATCGCCCTCACATAAAGGCCGAAACCCGCCGGCGAGTTCACCAGCGTGGGCGGTCGTTCCAGCGAGAAGATCACGTCCTCGGCGGTAACCGGCGCGCCATTGTGGAAGGTCGCACCCGGGCGGAGGTGGAAATCCCAGGTGGTATCGCTCACCCGTGTCCACGACTCGGCAAGCCCCGGCGTGATGCGGCTGTCCGGGTCCATCCGCACCAGGCTGTCGAACATGTTCTGCGCGACATTGAGATTGGCCGCGAGGTTGTGGAACTGCGGGTCCATCGAACTCGGCGAGGAACTCAACGCCAGCCTGAGATCCGCCGCATGCGCCGCCCACGGCAAGGCCGCGGTCAGCCCCAGAGCCAGCAAATTCCGCAAGGTTCTGCGCATGATCGTGCCTCCCGATGTCGAAATCATCTTTCGATCAACCGCCAGGAAAGTCAAAGTGCGCTAATGAACAGCCCCATGACCCCCGACCCGCGCACCCTCGCCTGCCTGGACCGGCTGATCGGCTTCAACACCGTCAGCCGCAACTCCAACCTCGACTGCATCGACTGGGCGCGCGCCCATCTGCGAACCCACGGCGCCACCACACGCATGGACTGGAACGCGGACCGCACCAAGGCCAACATGCTGGCAACCTTCGGCGAAGGCCCGGGCGGCATCGTGCTGTCCGGCCATGTCGATGTGGTGCCCGTCGACGGCCAGAACTGGATCAGCGACCCGTTCGTCGCCACCACCCGGAACGGCCGCGTCTACGGCCGCGGCGCCTGCGACATGAAAGGCTTCGATGCCGTGGTACTCGGCCACGTGCCCGACTACGCAGCAGCGAACCTCACGCAGCCGATCCACGTGGCGCTGACCTATGACGAGGAACTCGGCTGCCTCGGCATCCCGCATCTGATCGCAGCACTCGCGAGGTGGAACATCCGCCCCTCCGGCTGCATCGTCGGCGAGCCGACCTCGATGCGCCTGATCTCCGCCCACAAGGGTGGCCGCGTCTACCGCTGCGTCGTCACCGGCCAGGCCGCCCATTCCTCCCTCGCCCCCCACGCCGTCAACGCCATCGAATACGCCGCCCGCGTCATCGCCCGCATCCAGGACATCGCCGCCCGCGAACGCCACACCGGCCTGCGCGACCATGGGTTCGACGTGCCGCACACCACCATTTCAACCAATCTCATCACCGGCGGCAACGGCCCCAACATCGTGCCGGCCAGTGCTGAGTTCCTGTTCGACTATCGCTACGTGCCGGGCACGGACCCAGACGGCATCATAAACGAGCTCGAATCCCTCGCCAGCCGCCTTACCGCCGAAATGCGCGAGGTCGATCCGAACGCAGGCATCGCCTTCATCCCCGTCAACGCCATTCCCGCCCTCGTCTCCGCCGAAGGCAGCGAAGTTTTCGCCCTCGCCCAGGACCTGCTGGACAACCGCAGCGACGGCCGCGTCTCCTACGGCACCGAGGCCGGCTTCTTCAGCAACGCCGCCATCCCCAGCATCGTCTGCGGCCCCGGCAGCATCGAACAGGCCCACAAGGCCGACGAATACGTCGAGCTCGACCAACTCGCCCGCTGCGACCGGTTCATCTCGGACCTGGTCACCAGAGCGTGATGAGCGAAGGTGGAATCTCAGACGTCATCCAGCTCTAAGCTGGCTTTTTGAAACCAATCCGCCACCCCGTCGTTGCAGGTCGATGAAGGGCAGCGACATCTTCGAGACCGACGTTCCCAACCGGCTCGACCGACTGCCCTGGAGCCGCTTCCATTGGCTGGTGGTGACCGCCCTCGGCATCACCTGGATCCTGGATGGGCTGGAGGTCACTCTGGTCGGCTCCCTCGCCGGCGCCATCTCCGCAAGTCCCAGCCTGCGGCTGAGCGAAACGCAGTTCGGCCTCACCGCCAGCTGCTATTTGGTCGGCGCCGTGATCGGCGCGTTGTTCTTCGGCTGGCTGACCGACAAGCTCGGCCGCAAGAAGCTGTTCACCATCACTGTGCTCATCTACCTGGTCGCCACCATCGCCTCCGGATTGTCTTGGAATTTCTGGTCGCTCGGACTGTTCCGCTTCATCACCGGCCTCGGCATCGGCGGTGAATACGCAGCCGTCAACGCCACCATCCAGGAGCTGATCCCCGCCCGCCGGCGTGGTTTCACCGACCTCATCATCAACGGCAGCTACTGGCTCGGGGCGGCCCTCGGCGCCGCAGGCTCCCTGGTGGTGCTGAACCCCGCCGTATTGAACCCGGAATTCGGCTGGCGCCTGGCCTTCGTCATCGGCGGCGTCATTGGTCTCGGCGTGCTGTTCCTGCGCCGCTTCATTCCCGAAAGCCCACGCTGGCTGATGACCCACGGAAGGCCCGAAGAAGCCGACCGCGTGGTCGCCCAGCTGGAAGCACGCGTGGCTGCGGAAACCGGTGCACCGCTGCCACCAATACCCCCTGGCAAACTGCGCCTGCGCCGGCACCAAGGCGGCTGGTTCCTCCCCAGCCTGCGTGTGCTCGCCCGTGACTACCGCGACCGCACCATCCTGGGCGTGGCGCTGATGGGCTCGCAGGCGTTCTGCTACAACGCCGTGCTGTTCACCTACGCGCTGATGCTGACCAAATTCTACGCCGTACCCAGCGGCGAGATCGGCTGGTTCATGCTGCCCTTCGCCATCGGCAACTTCATGGGCCCCCTGCTGCTGGGCAGCTTGTTCGACACGCTCGGCCGCAAGACCATGATCGTTGCCACCTACACCATTTCCGGCGTGCTGATGGCCGTGGTCGGCTGGCTATTCGTGCACAGCGCCCTTTCGGCCATGCAGCAGACCATGCTCTGGACGCTCATTTTCTTCTTCGCCTCCGCCGCCGCGTCCTCAGCCTACCTGACCGTCGGCGAAACCTTCCCGCTGGAGGTCCGCGCCGTCGCCATCAGCGTGTTCTATGCGCTCGGCACGGCGGTCGGCGGCGTCGCCGGCCCGCTGATCTTCGGCGCCCTGATCCAGACCGGCGATCGCAGCGAGCTGTTCTACGGCTACCTGCTGGCCGGCAGCCTCATGCTGCTCGCAGCCCTCGCCGAAGCCATCATCGGAGTGAAGGCCGAGCGCCGCTCGCTGGAGGAGGTCGCACCGCCGCTCTCTGCCGCGTGAAAATCCTGATAAAGTGCTTCAGTAATAGTAATAAACCAGCTCTTCTTTTTTGAAAAAAAGAAGCAAAAAACTTTCAATGGTTCAGCCTGCCGCCAGATCGGTATGGCCCACGCCCACAACACCCATCTCAGCCATCGTCTCGGCGACCGCACCCATCGCCTCCGCCATGTCGGCCTCCGTCACGTCGCCCATGCAGCCGATGCGAAACGTGTCGGCCAGAGCCAGGCGGCCCGGGAAGATGATGAAACCGCGCGCCTCCATACCCTCGAATAGCTTCTGGAAGTCGAACGCGGGGTGCGCAGGATTGTGGAAGGTGGCAACAATGGGTGAGGCGAATTCGTCGGGCACCACGGTCGCAAACCCCATCTGGCGCATCCCGTCCACCAGACGACGCCAATTGCGCTGGTAGCGCGCAAGCCGTGCCGGAGCACCCCCCTCCGCCTCGTGCTCCCGGCACGCCTGGGCGAATGCCGCCAGAACCTGCGTCGGCGGCGTGAAGCGGAAGCCGCCAATGCGGTCCATGTGCTGGTTCTGGTCCCACAGGTCGAGCACCAGCGTCGGGCAGTTGCCCTTGGCATTCTCCAGCGCCGTCTTCTGCACCACCGACCAGCCGATCCCCGGGGCAGACTGCATGCATTTGTTCGATGAGATCGTGATCGCCTGAAACCCCAGCCGCCGCGCGCTGATGTCGATGGCCCCGAAACTCGCCACCGCATCGATCAGCAAACCCAGCTTGTGGCGCTTGCACAAATCGGCCAGCTCCTCCAGCGGATTGAGCACGCCGGTGCTGGTCTCGCAATGCACCACCATCACATGGGTGATGGCGGGATCGGCCAAAATCGCCGCCTCGAACTGCGCCGTCGTCGCCGGCACGAACGGAGGTGTGCGGATAACGCTGTGCGCCTTGCCGCTATGAGCGCAGATCTCGATCAGCCGGTCGCCATAAACGCCGTTGCTATGGATCAGCAGCTTGCCACCTGGTGGCACCAAAGTCGCAATGATGGCCTCGTTGGCATAGGTGGCACTGCCGGGCAACGGAATGGTGGTGTAGGCGCCCTGGCCCCCGACCAAACTCACCAGATAGTCGCGGGCAAACTGGAGATCACCCTGGAATTCGACGCCGCCCGACGCACGATCCTTCAACATGACCAATTTGGTCGACATCGAAACGCTGACCGGCCCAGGCGTCAGCAACAACGGATCAGATGCGTTTCGTGCCATATCCAGCTTCCTGACCATTTATGCACCAAGCCGTAGCAATTTCCGTGCGCAGGATCGCGGTCGCGGTTTCATGCATTCGTTGCATCGCGCACCGCCGCACAAATAAGCACATAGACCAGGAATGCAGCAACGACTGCCTCATATTCAATCTGCATTATCGTTCGCGCTGCACAAGCCATAATAACTGGTCTCATTTTTTCTTGACTCGCCCCAGCATCCCTCGCCTAGCATCAAGCCGTTCTCGTCCATCAGACGTTCCTGGGGAGCGCCACGAATGAAGCATCGTACGATCGGCTTGCTATCCTCTGCCCTCGCGCTGGCACTGGCCACCTCCACATTCCTCACAGCCCCCGCCCACGCCGCCCAGCGCGGCGGCACGCTCGTGTTCGCCCGTGTGGCAGACAACATCTTTCTTGATCCCGCCCACACCGCCCAGAACGCGGATATCTGGATCT
Organism: Rhodospirillales bacterium; assembly: GCA_025352665.1. Taxonomy (GTDB): domain Bacteria; phylum Pseudomonadota; class Alphaproteobacteria; order Acetobacterales; family Acetobacteraceae; genus CAIQQQ01. The sequence continues at coordinate 57,053 of JANXSM010000054.1, forward strand.
CACTCAACCTCTACGACACGCTGCTGATCGCCACCGCCGATGGCAAAGCCACCGAGCCGGGCCTGGCCACCGACACCAAGGTAGCGCCCGACGGTAAAACACTCACCTTCACCATGCGCCCGAACATCAAGTTCGCCGATGGCTCGCCGATCCTGGTGAGCGACGTTAAATGGTCTCTCGACCGCGCCCGCGGCAAGGACACCGGCGACGAATTCGCCTTCCTGCTCGCCTCCATCGACAGCATCGATACCCAAGGAGCCGACACCGTCACTCTTCACATGAAGCACGCGGACCCGACCATCCTGCAGGCGCTCGCCACCTTCAACGCCGGTATCATGTCGGAGAAGCTGGTGATGGCCGCACCCGGTGCCAACCTTGCAGAAAAGTCCAAGGCCTTTGCCGAACACCCGATCGGCTCAGGCCCGTTCGTGCTGACCAGCTGGAAGCGCAACGCCGAGCTGGTGATGTCGCGCAACCCGTACTATTGGAAAATAGCCCCGGACGGCAAACCGCTGCCCTATCTGGACGCAGTGAAGTTCGTCAACATCCCTGACGATGCCACGCGAGTTCTGAAGCTGAAGGCCGGCGAGGTCGACGCCGTGGAGTTTGTGCCCTACTCGCGCGCCGCCGAACTGAAGGCCGACCCGAAGCTGAACATGGTTCTGTTTCCAGCAGCACAGATCAACTACTTCGCCATGAACACCCGCCCGACCCTGAAGGACGGCAGCAAAAACCCGCTGAACGACGTGCGGGTGCGCCAGGCGCTGAACTACGCGACCGACAAGGAGGCGATAATCCAGGTCGTCTCCTACGGCACCGGCACGCCACAGCAGAGCTTCATGCCGATGTCCACCCCGCTCGCCGTCGGCAACGGTCCGCTGTATCCCTACGATATCACCAAGGCCAAGAAGCTGCTGGCCGATGCCGGGTATCCCAAAGGCTTCGAAGTCACCTGCATGGTTCTCGCAGGCTCGGCGGACGACACCGCCAAGGTCGCTTCGCTGCAGCAGATGTGGGCCGATGTCGGCGTCACGCTGAAGGCCGAACAGCTCGAATCGGCCACCCGCCTCGCCCGCTATGCCGCGTCCGACTACCAGATGCGCACCGGCCTGTGGACCAACGACATCAACGACCCCAACGAGATCACCTCCGTGATCGCCTACTACCCCACCCGCCAGTCCGCCCGCACCGGATGGCAGAGCAAACGGGTCGACGAGTTGTTCGAAATGAGCCAGGAGGAACTGGATCCGGCCAAGCGCGCCGCCGAATATGCCGAAATCCAAAAGATCTATGCCGAAGCCGCTCCAATCATCTTCACCATGGAAGTGCCCTACCCCGTCGCCATGCTCAAGAAGGTGAAGGACTTCCAGCAGATCCCGCTGGGCAACAACATCTTCCTGAACACCTACCTGGACAAGTAAACCGGCGTGAACATCCTGGCGATCCTGGCACGGCGGCTGCTGCATATCGCAGCCACCGTCGTGCTGGTGGCCCTGCTGATCTTCGTGCTGATGCATTTCCTGCCCGGGGACCCCGTGATGATGCTGCTCGGCGATCGTGCCAGCGACGAGCAGATCGCCAACATGCGCCACAGGCTCGGCTTCGACCGCAGCGTGGTCGAGCAGTTCTGGGAATTCCTCAAAATGACCGCCTCGCTGCAGTTCGGCGAGTCGGTCAGCATGAAGGTGCCCGTCATCTCGCTCATCGTCGACCGGCTGCCGATAACATTGATGCTGACGTCGATGGCCGTGGTGCTCGCGGTGCTGATCGCAGCCCCGCTCGCCTTCATCGCAGCCCTGCGCCAAGGCGGCATCGCAGACGCCATCATCCGCGTCATCTCCCAGGTCAGCCTGTCGATGCCAGTGTTCTACATCGGCCTGATCCTGCTCATCACGCTGGCCGCCGGTCTGCGCTGGTTCCCGGTCGGCGGCATCGGCGAGAATTTCTTCCAGAACCTGTACTACCTGTTCCTGCCCGCGCTCACCCTCGCCCTCAGCCTGTCCGCCATCCTGCTGCGTAACCTGCGCGAGGCGCTGATCGAAGTGTTGCAGGCGGATTATGTGAGTTTCGCCACCGCCAAGGGCCTGATGCGCCACACCGTGCTCGGCCGCCACGTGCTACGCAACGCCTGGATCTCCACCATCACGCTGCTCGGCCTGCACGTCGGCTCGCTGGTCGGCGGTGCCGTCATCACTGAAACGGTGTTCGCCATCCCAGGCGTCGGCCGGCTGATGATCGACAGCATCTTCGCGCGAGACTACGCCGTGGTGCAGGGCCTGACGATGATCCTGGCTGTCATGGTCTCGATCGTCTTCCTCGCCGTCGACGCACTGCAGGCACTGCTCGACCCAAGGGTCTCGGCGTGAGTGCCGTGCAGGAAGTAGCCCCGCGGGAAGCAGCGATCGCGATGGCCCCGGGCAAACGAGCCCCCTTGAAGCTTGGGTCCAGCACGTTGGTGGGCGCTGTCATCCTGCTGCTGTTCATCGCCTGCGCCGCCTTCCCCGACGCCATCGCCCCCTACGCCCCCAACAAGTTCGACTATCGCGCCACCCTGCGGCCACCATCCTGGGCGCATCCCTTCGGCACCGACAATTTCGGCCGCGACGTGCTGTCCCGCACCATCTGGGCGGCCCGTATCGATCTGCAGATCGCCGTGTTCTGCACCCTGTTCCCAGCGATCTTTGGCACTTTCGTCGGCTGCCTCATCGGCTACACCGGCGGCGCGATCGACAGCGTGTTCCGCCGCATCGTCGATGTCGTCATCACCATTCCTTTCCTGGTGCTGGTCATCGCCATCGTGGCCGTGCTGGGCCCGGGCCTGACCAACATGTACATCGCCGTCAGCGCGGTGAACTGGATCGTCTACGCCCGCCTCATCCGCGGCGAGATCATCGCCCAGAAACGACGCGACTATGCCGCCGCCGGCCAGGTGATGGGTTACAGCGCCTCCCGCATCCTGTTTCGCCACCTGCTGCCCAACGCGCTCAGCCCCATCGTGGTGTACTGGATGACCGACATGGCGCTCGCCATCCTGCTCGGCTCCAGCCTGGGCTACCTCGGCCTCGGCGCGCAGCCGCCCACCTCCGAATGGGGCGTTCTGATCGGCGACGCCAAGAACTTCATGACCACGGCCTGGTGGATGTCGATCTTCCCCGGCATCGCCATCGTCATCGCCGGCACCGGCTTCAGCCTGCTCGGCGACGGCCTGGCCAGACTGGTGCGCAGGCGATGAACCCGCTGCTCTCCGTCCGCGGCCTCGGCATCTCCATAGGCCCCGCCAATCCGGTCGACAGCGTCTCGTTCGACGTGAACGCCTCTGAGATGCTCGGCATCGTCGGCGAATCGGGCTCCGGCAAAAGCCTCACCCTGCGCGCCCTGTTGCAACTGCTGCCGCCGCACGCCCGCACCACCGGCACCGCCACCTGGCAGGGCCGCGACCTGCTGGCCATGCCTGCCGACGACATCCGCCGCGTCCGCGGCCGCGAAGTCGCTGTGATCTACCAGGAACCGATGACAGCACTCGACCCGGTGCTGACGATCGGCCTGCAGATCACCGAAAGCCTCAACGTCCATCTCGGCCTGCGCGGGGCCGCCGCCCGCGTCCGCGCGGTCCAGTTGCTCGACCGCGTCGGCATCCCCGACGCCAAGCGACGGCTCGACAACTACCCGCATGAATTCTCCGGCGGCATGCGCCAGCGCGCCATGATCGCCATCGCACTTGCCGCCGAGCCGAAGCTGCTGCTGGCCGACGAGCCGACCACGGCGCTCGATGTCACCATCCAGGACCAGATCCTCAAGCTGCTGCTCCAGCTCAAGGAGGACCTGCACATGAGCGTCATCCTGGTCACCCACGATCTCGGCATCGTCGCCGGCACCTGCGACCGGGTCGCCGTGATGTACGCCGGGCGCATCATGGAATCAGGCCCGGTCTACTCGGTGTTCCGCGCTCCCGCCCATGCCTACACGCTGGGCCTCATGCGCTCGGTGCCCAACCCTGCCCACGCCCGCCAGCTCCTTTCGGGCATCTCCGGCACCCCGCCGGAGCCTTCGCACATGCCGCCTGGCTGCCGCTTCGCCCCCCGCTGCGGCTTCGCCACACCTCAGTGCAGCGAAGCCCCACCGCCCTTGCGTGAATGCGGGCCTGCACATCAAACCGCCTGCATCCACGCCGATCGTATCCGGCAATCCGTGCGGGTCACGGCATGAGCGCCTTGCTGGTGGCAGACGATCTCGCGCGATCATTCCCGGGCCGCCGCGGGCTCGCCAATCTGCTGCGCGGCGCACCGCCACGGGTACGCGCGCTGAACGGCGTCAGCCTGCATGTCGATCGCGGCGAAACGCTCGCCATCGTCGGCGAGTCAGGATGCGGAAAATCCACCCTCGCCCGCGCCCTGGTCCGCCTGATCGATCTCGACGAAGGGCAGATTTCGTTCGATGGCATGGACGTGCGCAGCCTCGCCGGCCCGGAACTGCGCCGCTACAATCGCCGTGTGCAGATGGTGTTCCAGGACCCCTATGGCTCGCTGAACCCACGCATGACCGTGGGCCAAATCCTGGAAGAAGCATTGGCGGTGCACAACATGGTGCCCGCCCCGCAGCGCCGCGCGCGGGTGGTGGAGCTGCTCTCCCTCGTGCGCTTGCCAGCCGATGCCGCCTCCCGCCTGCCGCATGAATTCTCCGGCGGCCAGCGCCAACGCATCGCCATCGCCCGCGCGCTCTCCATCGAGCCCGACCTGCTGATCGCCGACGAGATCGTCTCGGCCCTGGACGTCTCAGTACAGGCACAGATCCTCAACCTGCTGCTCGACCTGCAGCAACGCCTCGGTCTCGCAATCCTGTTCGTCTCGCACGACCTGCGCGTCGTCCGCCACCTCGCCCATCGCGTCGCCATCATGTATCTCGGCCGTGTGGTCGAGGTCGGCCCGGCCGATGCGGTGTTCGACACCCCCCGCCACCCCTACACCCAGGCCCTGCTCCGCGCCGCCCCCAGCATGGAGCCGCCGGAACCGGGCACCACAAGGCCCAATCGCACTGCGGCCTTGACCGGAGAATTGCCAAGCCCGCTGAACATTCCAACGGGATGCCCGTTCCACCCCCGCTGCCCCGAGGCGCGCGACCGATGCACCACCGACGTGCCGCCCGTTCACGTCGGCGAACGCAGGCACACGGCAACCTGCCACCTTCTGGACTGATGCAACCGGACGGCAGGGCTGGCGGTACCGCACGGTTGCAGCCAGGCGGCTCCCGTGACTCTCCACATCCACCTGGATCCGATCGGCGGCATCGCCGGCAATATGTTCGTGGCGGCCATGGCGCAGGCGTTTCCGGAGCATGCGGATCGCGCCCTCGCCGTGTCCGCCATGGTGTCGGGTACCGCGTGTCGGCTGCAACACCACAGTGATGCCGTGCTTGCCGGCCGGCGCTTTGCGGTGGAGGAACAATCCCCATCGCCCGACCATGCCAGTTGGAGAAATATCCGCCCACGCATCGAACAATCTGCCCTGTCGGCCGGAATAAAAGCTCACGCCATCGCAATATTCGCGGTGCTGGCGGAGGCAGAAACCGTCGTGCATGGCGTGGCGATGCAGGATGTCAGCTTCCATGAGGTCGGTGCCACCGATTCGATCGCCGACATCGTGGCCGCCGCCGCCTTCATCGAAGCGGTGTCCCCGGCCAGCTGGAGTATCAGCGCGCTTCCCCTCGGTGGCGGAATGATCCGCACCGCACACGGCAGCATGCCGGTGCCGGCGCCGGCCACCGCGTTGCTGCTCGAAGGCTTTGAAATGGTGGACGACGGCATTCCCGGCGAACGCGTCACCCCGACCGGAGCCGCTATTCTCCGCCACCTCGGCGCCAGGCAGCGGCCGCGCGGCGGCGTGATGCGCAGCACCGGTTTCGGCTTCGGTACACGCCAGCTGCCAGGTCACAGCAACGTTCTGCGCGTGCTCGCCTTCGAAACGACCGAACCGGCAGCCGACCCTGCGCACCGCAACCTTGCCGTCATTACCTTCGAAGTCGATGATCAGTCGGCAGAGGAGCTTGCCGCCGGTCTGGATCGCCTGCGCGCCAATCCCGCGGTGCACGATGTTCTGCAGCTCGCAGCCTATGGCAAGAAAGGACGCCTGGCGACGCAGATCCAAGTGCTCGCGAGGCCCGAGTCGTTGGACGCCGTCATCGACGCGTGCTTCCTCGAGACCACCACGATCGGCCTGCGCACCCAGATCGTGCAGGCCCGCGCCCTGAAACGTGAACTGCGCAGCCTTTTGGTGGATGGCGTTCCAGTCGGGGTCAAACGTGTCGAGCGCCCAGGCGGTGCAACCGGCAAGGCGGAGCCGGACGATGTCGGCAGCGGTCAGTGCAGCACCCCCAAGCGCAGCGCCGGTGGTGGAAACGCTGCAAGACGGCGACATGAAGTTTCGCATCCTCGGCGAAACCGGCGAGCTTGTGTCCCTGGTCGGTCTCGGCGGCTTTCATCTCGCCAGGCCCGGCCCACAGGCACCCAGCACGGACGACGCCATCCGCATCATGCGAACCGGCATCGATGCCGGCGTCAACTTCTGCGACGACTGCTGGGACTACAACGGCGGCGAAAGCGAAGTCCGCCTCGGCAAGGCGCTGCGCGACGGCTATCGTCCCCGGGCCTTCGTCATGACCAAGATCGACGGTCGCACCAGTGCCGCCGCGATGGGCCAGATCGAAACCTCGCTGCGCCGGCTCCAGACCGATCATATCGACCTGATCCAGTTCCACGAGATCATCCGCATGGACGACCCCGACCGCGTGTTCGCCCAAGGTGGCGCGCTGCAGGCGGTGCTGCGGGCGCGCGAACAGGGCAAGATCCGCCATATCGGCTTCACCGGCCACAAGAGCCCGGCGATCCATCGGGCGATGTTCGAAACCGCGGCTCGCCACAACTTCCGTTTCGACACCGTGCAGATGCTGGTCAACATCATGGATGCGCATTTCGACAGCTTCGCCAACACCATCTTCCCGATCGCCCAGCAGCAAAAAACCGCTGTGTTGGCCATGAAGACGTTCGGCGACAGCTTCATTCTCGCCACCGGCGTGGCCGAGCCGATCGAGATGCTGCACTCCTCCATGAGCCAACCGGTTGCCGTGGTCGTGACCGGCTGCGACAATATGGACGTGCTCGCCCAGGCATTGCGCGCGGTGCGCAGCTGCACGCCGATGTCGGCCGACGCCCAGCGCGAGTTGCTCGCCCGCTCGGCCGCAAAGGCACAGGACGGCGCGACCGAGCACTACAAAACCACGCAAATGTTCGACGGCACCACGGAGCACCCGGAGTGGCTGACCCCGGCCTGACGGTAACTGATACCAGCCCTACGAATTTCTGCGCGAGGTTTCGCCGCTTGGCCTACAGGATCCTGTGACGCGAATGCCGCATCGCGGCTGTCGGGGTGGGAGGCTGTGGGAATGGATGACGTGAAGCTGATCGCAGGCAGCGTGACGCTGGTGGCATGGCGGGCGATCTATCGTGGCGCCGGTGTTGCGCTGGATCCCGGCTGCCGTGGCGGCGTGGCCCGCAGCGCCGAGACGGTCGCCGCCATCGTCGATCGGGGTGAAGCCGTCTACGGCATCAACACCGGCTTCGGAAAACTTGCCAATGTGCGCATCGGCGCCGCTGACCTGGCGACGCTCCAGCGCAACATCGTCCTGTCCCACGCAGCAGGCGTGGGCGACCCACTGCCCGTGTCCGTGGTGCGGCTGGTGATGGCGCTGAAGCTTTCGAACCTGGCGCAGGGCGCCTCCGGCGTGCGGCTTGAAACACTGGATCATCTGGCCGCCTGCCTGGAACACGGGCTGATCCCCGCCATCCCCGGCCAGGGTTCGGTTGGCGCCTCCGGTGATCTGGCACCGCTTGCGCATATGACGGCTGGGATGATGGGGATCGGCGACATGATCGTGGCCGGCCAGACCATGCCGGCGGCAGACGCGCTGGCCCGCGCCGGATTGCGCCCCCTGGTGCTCGGCCCGAAGGAGGGCCTGGCCCTGCTCAACGGCACGCAGGTCTCCACCGGCCTCGCCCTCGCTGGGCTGTTCGAAGCCGAGCGCGTGTTCCGGTCGGGCCTGATCACCGGCGCCATGACCACCGATGCCGCTCGCGGCTCCGACGGGCCGTTCGACCCGCGCATCCACGCCGTGCGCCGCCACAAGGGCCAGATCGAGGTCGCCGAAAGCCTGCGCGCAATGATGGCGAACAGCCCGATCCGGGCCTCGCATCTGGTGGATGACGAGCGCGTACAGGACCCCTATTGCCTGCGCTGCCAGCCGCAGGTGATGGGTGCCGTGCTGGACCTGCTGCGCCAGGCCGGAACCACCCTGGCCATCGAGGCCAACGGCGTTTCCGACAATCCGCTGGTGTTCCCAGCCGAGGGCGAGGTTATCTCCGGCGGCAATTTCCATGCGGAGCCAGTGGCCTTTGCCGCCGACATGATCGCCATGGCGTTGTGCGAAATCGGCTCCATCGCCGAGCGGCGCGTGGCGATGCTGGTGGACCCGGTGCTGTCCGGCCTGCCGGCGTTCCTCACGCCAAAACCCGGCCTCAACTCCGGCTTCATGATCCCCCAGGTGACCGCGGCCGCATTGGTTGCTGAAAACCGCCAGCGCGCCTTCCCCGCCAGCGTCGATTCGATCCCAACCTCCGCCAACCAGGAGGACCATGTCTCCATGGCCACCCACGGCGCACGGCGGCTGCTGGCGATGGCGGCCAACACGGCTGGGATCATCGGCATCGAGTTGCTGGCCGCAGCCCAAGGCTGCGACTTCCGGGCACCGCTGCTGTCGAGCCCGGCTTTGGAACAGGCGCGAATCTGCCTGCGCAAACGGGTCGCGAAACTGGAGGAGGATCGCTATCTCGCCCCCGACATCGCCCTTGCCACGCAGCTGGTGACATCCGGCGAGCTGATAGCGGCGATCCACCTGCGACTGCCCACCGTTGCCGAGGCCGTCGATCTCGCCTGATACGAGCAGGAGCAAAACCCGATGAAGATCTTCATGGCTGCGTTGGCTACCGAAACGAACACCTTCTCCCCAATCCCGACCGGTCGGGCGAGTTTTCTGTCGCGCGAGTTCTTTCGTAACGACGCCAGCCGCAATCCCCCCGTGTTCGCCTCGATCGCCCTGATCGCGTGGCGCAAACGCGGCGAGGCGGAGGGGCACGATGTGGCCGAAAGCCTATGCGCCTTCGCCCAGCCGGCCGGCACCACACTGGGGCCGGTGTATGAGGAATTCCGCGACATGATCCTGGACGATCTGCGCGCGGCCGGCCCCGTCGACCTGGTGCTGCTGTTCATGCACGGTGCCATGGTGGCGCATGGCTACGACGATTGCGAAGGCGACACGCTCGCCCATGTGCGCGCGATCGTCGGGCCCGATGTCACCGTCGGCATCGAGCTCGACCTGCATTGCCACCTGACCGAACAGATGCGCGAGAACGCCGACGTCATCATCACCTTCAAGGAATACCCGCATATCGACATGGCCGAACGGGCCGTCGAGCTTTACGACATCTGCACCGCCGCAGCCACGGGCCAGGTGAAGCCGGTGATCGCCTATCACGACTGCCGCATGGTCAACATGTGGCGCACGCCGATGGAGCCGGTGAAGTCCTTCGTGGCAAAGATGCAGTCTTTGGAAGGCCACAACGGCATTCTCTCGGTTTCGTTCGGCCATGGCTTTCCCTGGGCCGATGTCGAGGAGGTCGGCGCCAAGATCGTGGTGGTGGCCGATGGCGACATGGCCGGCGCGGAAGCCACGGCGAAATCGCTCGGCGAGGAGATCTGGGCGCTGCGCGAGCTCACCCCGCACGACACGATCGACGAGGGGATCGACGCCGCACTGGTCGGCGAAGGTCCAGTGGTGCTCGCCGATGTCGCCGACAACGCCGGCGGCGGAGCGCCCTCCGACAACACCGAAATCCTGCGCCGCCTGGTGGACCGCGGCGTCCACGGCGCCGTCATCGGCTGCTTCTGGGACCCGGTTTCAGTACAATTCTGCATGGAGGCCGGTGTGGGTGCCAGCTTCCCGTTGCGCATCGGCGGCAAGTGCGGCCCCGCATCCGGCGCACCCGTCGATCTGATGGTGACGGTATGTGGAGTGTCGGAGGATTACAGCGGCCCCGGCCTCAGCGGCGGGCGCGTGGCGATGGGCCCAAGCGTCTGGGTACACGCCGACGGCATCGACATCGTTCTGATCACCAAGCGCAATCAGGTGTTCGCACCGGAGGCCTTCACCGGCCTGGGCATAACGCTTGCCGACAAATCCGTGATCGTTGTCAAATCCACGCAGCATTTCTACGCGGCGTTTGCGCCGATCGCACACTCGATCCGTTTCGTGGCCACCGACGGCGCGATACCGCCGGTGTTCGACACGATCCCGTTCACCAAGCGCACCAAGCCGTTCTGGCCGCGCGTGGCCGATCCGTTCGAAGGCGTGAACGAAGCCTGATCGGCGTTCAGGAATGCTCAGCCAACCGATCCGGTTGTCGTGCGATACACCCATCGCACCCCACGACATGGCCGGCACGGGAAGGGCGCTGCCATCGAGAGCGGGCCAGGGTGTGCAGATCCGCTCATTCTGTCGATGTCAGCCACGCTTCCGGTCGGCGGCGCGGGGTCAAGGGTCGCGCTTGCGACCGCCGCAGGCGGCGTGCCCTTGAGGCCGCGTCGCCGACCAGAAGACAATCGCATCGCGACAGACGGCACACCCAAACAGCCATCACGCGGCCATCCCAGCAGCAAACCCGCTTGACCACGCCCACTGGAAATTATAACCGCCCAGCCATCCGGTGACATCGACAGCCTCGCCGATGACGAACAGGCCGCTCACCTTATGCGCCTGCATGGTGCGCTGAGACAGCTCAGCCGTGTCGATTCCGCCAAGTGTCACCTCGGCCTTTGCGTAACCCTCGGTGCCGGAGGGTTTCAGCCGCCAGGCGGAAAGGCGCTCGGCGGTCTGGGTCAGCACCCGGTCCGGCAGGTTGGCAAGTTCCGGTCCCGGCTCGGCCAAAACAGCTGCGAGACGTTGCGGCAGAAGATCTGCCAGCAGGCTGCGCAACCCCGCGCGTGGCCGATCGCGTTTGCCGGCCAGCAGCACCGCTCGCGCGTCCTGACCTGGCAGCAAGTTGAGTGCCACGTCCAAACCTTCTCGCCAAAATGTGGAGATCTGCAAAATGGCCGGGCCGGACAGCCCGCGATGGGTGAACAGCAGCGCCTCGGCAAACCGCGCCTTGCCACAGCTGGCAACGATTGGAATCGCGAGGCCGCTGAGCGGGCGCATCAGGTCGAGTGCGGCACCCTCGAAGGTCAGCGGCACCAGCCCGGGGCGGATCTCGGCCAGCTTGAGGTCGAACTGCCGCGCCAGCTGATGCGCAAAACCGGTCGCACCCATTTTCGGAATGGACAAGCCGCCGGTGGCCAGCACCAGAGAAGCCGCGCAGAAAACGCCGTGGCTGGTCGCCACCCGAAACGCCTCGCCACGGGTGACTTCGCTCACCTTGCACCCCAATCGCAGATCCACCTGCACCGCGGCACATTCGGCCAGCAGCAGATCGACGATCTGCCGCGCCGAGCCGTCGCAGAACAACTGCCCCAGCGTTTTCTCGTGCCAGGCGATGCGGTGCTTTTCAACCAGCGCCAGGAAGTCGCGCGGCGTGTAGGCCGCCAGCACCGCACGGGGAAAGTTGCGATTCTGCGACAGAAAGCGTTCGGCGGCCGTGCCGGTATTGGTGAAGTTGCAGCGTCCGCCACCGGAAATCAGGATCTTCTTGCCGGCTTCGTCCGCATGGTCCAGCAGCAGCACGCGCCGCCCCCGCGCGCCCGCCGTCATCGCGCACATCAGGCCGGCCGCACCGGCGCCGAGCACGATAACGTCATAGCTATTCACCAACGGAGCTACGCGCCCACAAGGCCGCGGGCGAAATCCATCGGGAAGAACGGCCGCAGATCGCCCATCTGCTCGCCGACGCCCACGGCATGCACGGGCAAGCCGTATTCTTCGGCAAGAGCCACCACGATGCCGCCGCGCGCCGAGCCGTCCAGCTTGGTGACGATCAGGCCCGTCACGTCGACCATCTCCTTGAACACGCCCACTTGCTGCACCGCGTTCTGGCCGGTGGTGGCGTCCAGCACCAGCAGCACGCTGTGCGGGCAGCTCGGGTCTTGCTTGCGAATGACGCGGATAATCTTGGACAATTCTTCCATCAGAGCCGATTTATTGTGCAGCCGGCCGGCGGTATCGATCAGCAGCACGTCGATCCCTTCCGCGCGGGCACGAGTCAACGCGTCGAACGCCAAGCCCGCGGCATCGGCATTGGGCGGCGCGAAGACCACGGGTGCTGCCGTTCGCTCGCCCCATATCTGCAGCTGCTCGACGGCTGCGGCGCGGAACGTGTCCCCTGCCACCAGCATCGGCTTCAATCCCTGCTCACGATATTGCAAGGCGAGCTTGCCGATGGTGGTGGTTTTGCCGCTGCCGTTCACGCCAACCACGAGCACCACATGGGGAGCACGCTCTGGGTTGATCACCAAAGGCCGCGCGACCGGGGCCAGGATTTCGGCGATCTCCTCCGCCAGCGCCTGCTTCACCTCGGTGTCGGTCACTTCCTTGCCAAAGCGCGTGCGGCGAAAATTCGCGATGATGCGCCGGGTCACGTCGGTGCCGAGATCCGATCCGATCAGCAGATCCTCGAGATCGGCAAGAGCTGCCTCATCCAGCTTGCGCTTGGTGAAGACGGCGCCGATCCCCTCGGTCAGTTTTCCGGCAGACCGCGCGAGGCCCTGGGTGAGGCGGGAGAGAAAGCCGAGCGCCATCAGGCAGCCTCCGCCAGCAGCCCGAGCGCATCGGCCTGGACGACGCGCGCGCGCACCAATGTGCCCGCGGGAGCTGCCAGCCGCACGGGAGCGAAATGCTCGGTATGCCCCTGGGTGCCGGTCTCTGATAACACCGACACGATTTGGCCGAGCAGGCCCTCATAGTAGCGCGTGGCGGCATCAGCCGAGGCAGCTCGCAGCCGGGCCGCGCGTTCCCGGCGGATGGGCTTGTCGACCGCAGGCATGCGCGCGGCGGGTGTGCCGGGGCGTTCACTATAGGGGAACACGTGCAAGAACGGGATCGCCGCCTCCTCCACCATCGCCAGCGTCTCGGCGAACAATGCGTCGGTCTCGGTTGGAAACCCCGCGATGAGGTCGGCGCCGATGCCCAGTCCTGGGCGCAGACGGCGGGCGCGGGCGATTGCTGCCAAACCCTCGGCGCGGGTGTGGCGGCGTTTCATGCGCTTGAGGATCATGTCCGAGCCCGCCTGCAGCGACAGATGCAGATGCGGCATCAGCCGTTCCTCGCCCTCGATCAACCGCCAGAGATCGGCATCGATCGCCGCTGGGTCAATCGACGACAGCCGCAGCCGCGGCAGCTCCGGCACCAGCGCCAGCAGCCGGCGGATCATTTGGCCCAGCGTGGGTGCCCCTGGCAGATCTGGCCCATACGAGGTGACGTCGACTCCGGTCAGCACGATCTCGTTGTAACCAGATGCGACCAGAATCCGCACCTGCTCCACGATGGCGCCGATCGGCACCGAGCGGTTGGGTCCGCGGCCGAACGGAATGATGCAGAAGGTGCAACGATGGTCGCAGCCCTGCTGCACCTGCACGAAGGCGCGGGCACGTCCCATGAACTCGGTCACCAACTGCGGTGCCGTCTCGAGCGCCACCATGATGTCGGACACCGCCGAGGGTGCGCCCACCAGCCAGCTTTCCGGCTTCAGCTTGTCCTCGTTGCCCAGCACCTGAGACACGCCAGGCATCGCAGCCCAGATCGCAGGGTCGATCTGCGCCGCACAGCCAGTCACCACGATCCGCGCCTCCGGCCGTTCGCGATGGGCCCGGCGGATGGCCTGGCGCGCCTGGCGCTCGGCCTCCGACGTCACGGCGCAGGTGTTGACGATGATGGTGTCGGCCAGCCCGGCCGCATGGCCACGCATCACCTCACCCTCGTAGGTGTTGAGCCTGCAGCCGAAGTTCAGCACATCGACGGTCATACCAGCTCGATCCGTCCGCGATAGGCAGTGGTGGCCGGCCCGGTCATCAGCACATGCCCGTCCTCGCGCCATAGTAGGTCCAACGCCCCGCCATCGACGATGACATGCGCGTGCCGCCCGGTCAGCCCACGGCGGGCGGCATTGACCATGGCCGCACAGGCGCCGGAGCCGCAGGCGAGCGTAAGCCCGGCCGAGCGCTCCCACACCCGCAGGCGCAACCGATCGCGGGACAGGATCTGCACAAAGCCGATATTGGCCCGCTCCGGAAACATGGCCGCATGCTCCAACTGCGGCCCGATGGCGGGAATGTCGATCGGGTCGAGATCCTCGACAAAGAAGGTGGCGTGCGGGTTGCCCATCGAAACCGCCGCCGGATCGGACACACCAGGTGCGGCGAGATCGAGATGCAGCGTGTCGGCAGGGCCTGCCAGCGGAATGTCGCGCCAGTCCAGCCGCGCCGGCCCCATGTCCACCTGCACCAGGCCGTCGTCGCGCACCAACGAGGGCAGGAAACCCGAAATGGTCTGCACCGTGAACGCGCGCCCCCCGGTCTCCGACGCCAGCAGATCGACCACGCAACGCGCGGCGTTTCCGCAGGCGCCTGCCTCGGAGCCATCGGGGTTGCGAATGCGCATGAACACATCGGCCGCATGCGCCACTGGCGGCCGCTCAAGCACGATGAACTGGTCGCAGCCGATCCCGCGATGCCGGTCCGCGATGCGCACGGCGCGCTCGGTCGTGAGATCGAGCGATCGGCCACGCTCATCCATCACGACGAAGTCGTTCCCGCAGCCGTGCATCTTGATGAAATCGACGAGCATGGATCGCTTATATGGGGCGGTGGGCTGCCGACAAAGCGTTGTGATCGCATAACCGAGGCGCCCTGGGGCGGCGTGGAGGTCATAGGGCCCGGGCTCGCCGCGCGATTTGTCTTTCTGCGTGACGGGGGCCAAGCTGCGGGCCCGACCGTCGAAAGCGCGTCCGTCGCGGGCAATACCGCGAAACGTAATCGTGTGACTCGATCTGCCGAAAAGCGGACGATGCCGTCACGGTTCCACAATGCCCGATTGTCAGCTACAATCTACAGGTGCGGAGTTGAGCAGCGGCTCTCTCGTGACCAATATTGACAGTGCGCCGGTGCGTGCATTTTCCAATAAAGCGGAGCAGGTCCCCAGTGTCGATGTTTCAGAGTGAACCAAATAAATGGGACGAAGCGCATCTTCGTCAGGCTGTCCTCGCAGCCGGGGTCGCCTTATGGGCATGGAATGTCGACACGGACGGGCTGACAATGGATGAGCAGGGCTATCAGCTGTGGGGCACCGAACCGCGTGGTGACCTGCGTTTCGAGCATCTTTCGGAGCGCATCCACCCCGCCGATCGCGACCGAGTGCGCGAGGCGTTCAACGCAACGCGAGCAATTATCGGATCTTATGAGACGGACTTTCGTATCCTCGTCGACTCCGATGTCAGGTGGGTGTCGGCCCGCGGCCAGGGAAGCGACGCTGGCATCGCCAAGCGCACGATGTATGGCGTTTTCCTCGATGTCACAGTCCGCAAACAGGCAGAGGAAGGGAACGAACTGCTCGCTGGTGAGATGAGCCACCGGGTCAAGAATCTACTCGCGATCGCGTCGGGGCTTGCCGCCATCACGTCGCGGTCGACCGCCAATGTCGAGGACATGGCGCGCGAATTGACGCAGCGCCTACACGCCTTGGGGCGAGCGCACGACCTGGTCAGGCCCTTGCCAGGCGAGCAGGGCAAGGCTGCGTTGCTCGGCGATTTGCTCACCGTCCTGCTCGCGCCGTACGATGATATGGGGGCGTTCACCGGGCGCATTCGTGTGTCCGTGCCTCGGATGGGCGTAGGCGAGGCAGCCGCGCAGACGCTCGCGCTCGTCGTCCATGAGCTTGCCACCAACTCATTGAAATACGGAGCACTTTCGGTGGACACCGGGAAGCTCGACGTATCGTGCGCACCCCATGATGATCAAATCATCGTTGTCTGGACCGAACGCGGCGGCCCCAAAGTGATCGAGCCAACGGGCGCACCGGGGTATGGCACGAAACTCATCAGCCGAGCGATGGAGCGTCAGTTGGGCGGTTCGATCGAATATGCGTGGACTCCCTTGGGGCTGATAGCGTCGCTAACGATCGATGGCAAACGCCTGATCGACTAGAGCCTGATCGCTTCTGGTAGGCGAACCGATCAGGCTCTAGCCTTTTGTTTTAACGAGCAGTTTTATCGCACGGCTGGTTCAACCTCAGGCGATATTACTTTAGGACCTGGACAATCCCCTGGCGCCAGCCCTCCAAGGCCAACACCTCTCACCCAAAGTGCGACGCAAAGCTTGCGCCAAACCGCCTGCCCCGCTATACGCCCGCTCCTGTCTGCGAGACCGGGCCTGTATGGGCATGCCCGGCCGCGACATTTCGCACCCTTCCCTTCGGGCGGGGCGAACCCAGCGACAGGAGTACAAAATGCCCAAACTGAAGACGAAATCTTCTGTAAAGAAGCGCTTCAAGATCACCGCCACCGGCAAGGTTCTCGCCGGTCCCGGCAACAAGCGTCACGGCCTCATCAACCGCTCGCAGAAAATGAAGCGGTCCAACCGCGGCAGCCAGGTGCTGTGCGAAGCTGATGGCAAGACCATCAAGCAGTGGGCCCCGTACGGGCTGTCGTGAGGAGATAAAGCATGGCACGTGTCAAACGCGGCGTAACCACCCACGCCCGCCACAAAAAAGTTCTGAAGCTCTCCAAGGGCTTCGTCGGTCGGTCCTCGACCAATTACCGCATTGCGCTGCAGCGGCTCGAGAAGTCGCTGCAATACGCCTACCGCGATCGCCGGGTGAAGAAGCGCGAATTTCGCGCCCTCTGGATCCAACGCATCAACGCGGCTGTGCGTGAGCAAGGCATCACGTATTCGCGCTTCATCGCCGGCATCAAGTCTGCCGGCATCGAGATGGACCGCAAGGTGCTCGCCGCCATCGCGTTCGACGACCCCACTTCGTTCATCGAGATCGTGAACGCCGTGAAGGCCGTCATCGCCGAAACCGCAGAGCCGGTTGCTGCTGCCGCCTGATTGGCCGCGGACGAAAAACTTGATAAAGGGGCCGTCCCGGTGTGGGGCGGCCCTTTTGTTTTGGCAGGCATGGAATGAGCGACGATCTCGAACGGCTGAAGGCCGAAACCCTGGCAAAACTGGCCGAAACCCAGGATCTGCGCGCGTGGGACGCCATCCGTGTCAGCGTGCTCGGCAAAACCGGCAGCCTCACCAACCTGCTCAAGGAACTGGGCAAGGCCGCCCCCGAGGAACGCAAAACCCGCGGCGCCGCGCTCAACGTGCTGAAAACCGAGCTCACGGCCGCCATCACCGCCCGTGAGGCCGCGCTCAACGAAGCCGCACTCGAAGCCCGCCTCGCCCGTGAAACCATCGACATCACCCTGCCCGCCCAGCCCCGCAACCTCGGCCTCGTCCATCCCATCAGCCGCACCATGGAAGAAATGGCCGCCATCTTCGGCGCCATGGGTTTCAGCGTCGCCGAAGGGCCGGACATCGAGGACGACTGGCG
>JANXSM010000070.1 GCA_025352665.1 Rhodospirillales bacterium
GGGTATGCCCCCCTCATCACGCAGAGACATACCTTGAACGAATGGCGTCCAGAGGCTCCGCCTCTGGCGGGTTCAGGGCGGAGCCCTGATCGGGCCGAAGGCTGCTCTGGCGCAGCCGAACCACAGCTCATTGGGTCTCGCCCCAAGCGCGTCAACGGCGCAGCGAGGCCAGGGCGTAGGCGCCGCCGCTGAGGGTTGCGATCCAGAAGCTGGTCGGCCAGTCCGTGACATAGGCAAGCGCCACGCCGCCGATCCCCTCGACCAGCGCGATCACGGCGGCGAGCAATATCCCACGTCCAAGGCGCGCGGTGAGCGCCTGCGCGGTGGCGGCGGGGCCGACCATCAGCGTGAACACCAGCAGCACGCCCACGATCTGCACGCATTCGGCCACCGCCAGCGCCACCACCGACAGGAACAGCACCGACACCAGCCGCAACGACACGCCGCGGGCTTCGGCGACCTCCGGCTGCAATGTTGCGAACAGCAACGGCCGCGAAATGACGGCAAGCCCCGTAAGGCTCACCGCACCCAGCCCTGCGAGATTCCACAAAGTGGGCACATCGACTCCCATCACGTTGCCGAACAGCAGTGCCGTCGCCTGGGTCGCATGGGCGGTGAAGAAATGCAGGAACAACAGCCCGAGCCCGAGCGACACCGAAAGCACGATCCCGATCGTCACGTCGCGCTCTGCCAGTCGCGAGCCCAGCAGCCCCATGCCGATGCCGCCTAGCACGGTCATGCCGACCAGCCCCCACAAGGGTGAGATACCGAGCAGCACGGCGCCAGTGGCTCCGGTGAACCCGACATGGGACAAGGCGTGGCCGGCAAAAACCTGGCCGCGCAACACCAGAAAATAGCCGACGACGCCGGATACCACGGACACAATGGCTGCGGCTGCGAAGGCGGTGCGCATGAAGTCGTATTCAAACATGAACATGTCCGTCTGCGTGGCAATGGCCTTCGAGCCCGGTCGTCCCATGGGCGGAAAGCACGAAGATCCGGTCGCCGAGATGCACGACCTCGATCGTGGTGTCGTAGAGCCGCGATAGCACCGGCCCGGTGATCACCTCTGCCACCGTGCCGAGTGCGGCCTGGCCACCGCCGAGATACAGCACGCGGTCCATCGTGCCGATCAGTGGGTTGAGCTCATGCGCACTGAACAGCACGGTGAGCTTCAGATGCCGAGCCAGATCGCCCACCAGCGCCACCACCACCTTCTGGCGATGCGGATCGAGGCTCATCAACGGTTCGTCGAGCAGCAGCACCTGCGGTGTACCGAGCAACGCCTGGGCCAGCAAAAGCCGCTGCCGCTCGCCGCCTGACAGATCGGCCAGCGGCCGCCGCGCCAGATCCGAGGCACCGACGAGGTCGAGCACCCGGGCGACTTCGCGGCGCTCTGTGGCATCTTGGTGGGCCAGCCCCCAGCGATCCCCGTGCAGAGTGGCTGCGACGAAATCATGCCCACTGATGCGCCGCGCAAGCGTGCTGCGGGTTTGCGGCAAATAGCCCACGGCGGGATTGCCGCGCCCTGGCGTTTGTCCAAGCACGCGGATACTGCCGCGCATGGGTGTGATCAGCCCAAGCAGGGCGCGCAGCAAGGTGGTCTTGCCAGCGCCGTTTGGCCCGAGCACGCCGATGAACTCGCCCTCGGCGATGTCGAGGTCGATGTTATCCAGGATTGTTCGGCCGCCGAGTGCCAGGCTGACGCCCGTGAGGACAATGGCGCTCATCCAGGCGCTTTCGTGCCCAGCGCCTTGGCGAGAGCATCGAGCTGGCCGGTCATCCAGCTTTGCCAGTCCATGCCCGCCGGCATGGTTTCGGTGACGCCGACGACGGGAATGTTCTGGGCCTTGGCGATCGCCAGCAGCCGCTGGGCAGCCGAGCTGGTGGCCTGGCTATTGTAAATCAGCACGCGCAGCCGGTGCTGGTGCAGGTCGGTCTCGAACCTTGCCACATCGGACGCACTGGGCTCGGTGTCGTTCATAACGGCGAGTTGGAAGCTTTTGTGGCGCATGTCCAGCCCGATGGCATCGGCCATATAGCCGAACACTGGCTCCGTGGCGCTGATGGGCTGGCCCTTGTACTTTGCGCGCAGGCTGGCGATCGCGGCATTGATCGGGGCGATGCTGGCCAGGAAAATCCGCAAGCGCGTTGCGTGCTCTGCCTTGTTCGCGGGTTCTGCGGCGTCAAGGCTTTCAGTGATCGCTCGTGCCGTAGCGGCCACAATGGTCGTGTCGTACCACAGATGCGGATTGTCGCCGGGCTTCTTGTGCGCCAGCGCCGCCACGGAGATCGTCGTGCGATTGGCCGAGCGCGCCGATTTCAGCAGCTTGTCCATCCACGGGTCGTAATCGGCGCCGTTCACGATCACGATGCGCGCCGCCGACAGAGCCCGCGCCACCGAGGCGGTGGCCTCGAACAGATGCGGGTCCTGGTCGGGATTGTCGAGAATACTGGTGATATCGGCGTCTGGCCCGGCCAGTTGGCGGGCGATGTCGCCGTAGAAATTCTCCGCCGCCACGATGGCAAGGCGAGTTGCGGCCATGGCCGGAGAGAGCGGAATGGGCAGTGCCAGCAGGGCGGGCAGTGCGGCCAGCAGGTCGCGTCGAAGCATGAGGTCCTCGGGGTGTTGCTGGTGTTTTGTTATAACATATCAAAATACAGGTCCAGCTCATTGTCGTCGTGCAAGGCGAACGCACTCAGGAGGGCAGGGATCCCGAGTGGCAGTTGGTGCACAGGCCCTCGATCTCGACCGTGGCATGCGATGGGGTGAAACCAGCCTGTGCCGCGGCGCGGCCGACGGCTGCGGCGATGCCGGCATCCTCGATTTCCACCACCGTGCCGCAGCGCTTGCAGATCAGAAACTGCACGGCGTGGTCGTGATGCGGGTGTTCGCCCTGTTCGACGCAGCCGATGAACGCGTTGAGCCGCTCCACCTTGTGGATCAGCCCGTGCGACTGCAAAAACTCGAGCGCGCGATACACGGTCACCGGAGCTGCGTTGGCGCGATCCGGTTTCAGCCGGTCGAGCAGCGTGTAGGCGCCGACCGGCTCGTGGGAGGCCAGGATGAGGCGGAGCACCTGGCGACGGATTTCGGTCAACCGCCCCCCGCTGCGCGCGCAGGCGGCCGCTGCCTGCTCCAACCGATGCTCGATCTGTCCCGACGCCACCTTGTCACTCCTGTCCGCAAGGTTTCATATCATGGGCATGC
The DNA here is from genome assembly GCA_025352665.1 of Rhodospirillales bacterium. Classification (GTDB taxonomy): domain Bacteria; phylum Pseudomonadota; class Alphaproteobacteria; order Acetobacterales; family Acetobacteraceae; genus CAIQQQ01. Next base: position 3,212 of record JANXSM010000070.1, read on the forward strand.
GTGCGGTTGGGAACCAGGCGATGCGGACGATATGGCGCGTAAGCTTTGCTGCTGTGTGGCTGGCCATTCCGGCCATGGCCCGGGCCGCCGTCGTCGAGGATAATTTCGAGTTGCGCCGTGCCTCCGACCTCGTGTCCCTGTGCACCGCGGACGCTGCCGAGCCGCTCGGCACGCCGGCGCTGAATTTTTGCCAGGGGTTCGTGACGGGAAGTTTCCGCGTGCTGTTCGACATGCAGGCCGCAATTCCAAATCCGGTCATCTGCATGCCGGTGCCGAGCCCGGCCCGCAACGATGCGATCACTGCCTTCAGCCTGTGGGCAAAGGCCGCCTCGGCGCGGCTGGCGAGCCCGCCGGAGGACGCGCTGTTCGCCTTTCTGATGGCGCAATACCCGTGCCCGAAGCCGTTTCGATGATCCGCCGCTTCGTCGTTTGCCTGTTTCCGGTCTGCCTCATGCTGGCTGGCTGCGCGAGAATGAACAACCTGCTGCAGCCATCTCGGCCTGACGTGGCGGCACCTGCCGCGGCCGCGGTGGGCGGCCAGCTCGGTCTGGGCGCCGGCGCGGGCCCGGCAGGCGGCCTGGCCGGTGGATTGATTATCGAAACATTTAAGAACAACCTGCCCACGACGCAATCGTTGGCGCCGGCGCCGGCGACTACCCCGGCGACAACGCGGCCGCGGAGATAGCAACCGCAGAAGGAATTTCACGTGGCGAAATATGAAATCGGGCCGATGGCGCCACAACTCAGCACCGAAGTGGTGGCGCTGCTGGAGCAGACCGAGACCGCGACCATCGGCCACTGGCGCCACTGGGGTTTTTGCGATCGACGAATCCAGCCGCTGCTGCGCCACAAGCGCGTCGCCGGCACCGCCGTCACTCTGTCCATTCCAGGCCCCGATTCGACCCTGCTGCATCACGCCCTCGGTCTGCTGCGGCCTGGCGACATCCTGGTGGTCGACCGGCTCGGCGACGACAAATACGCCTGCTGGGGCGGCGGCGTGACCGTGGCGGCGAAGGCTGCCGGCGCCAAGGCGGGCGTGGTCGACGGTCCTTGTACTGATCTCGAGGAGGTCGAGGCGTCGGATTTCCCGATGTGGTCGCGCGGCCTCGCGCCGATCACCACGCGTATCTACGATCTCGGCGGCCAGCTCAACAAACCCGTCTCGATCGGCGGCACCGTGGTGCTGCCAGGCTACGCCGTGCTGTGCGACGACACCGGGGTGCTCGTGCTGCCGCCGGATGAGGCAGAAGCCGAGGCGCGACGCGCCATCGAGCGCCAGGCGGCCGGCCTGCTGGCCCAGGAACGCACCGCCAAAGGCGAAAAGATCGGTGACCGCAGCGGCGCCACCGCCAAGGTGCTGGCAGGTCTGTAGTCAATTCTTTTCGGGAACATTCCCCGGTGTGGCACCGATCTTGCCTCGCCGGGGGGCGAGCCCGTGATCGGAGATACCCCATGCGTCCCACCACCGCCCTGCTGACCGCCGGTTTCCTGAGCCTTGTCCCCGCAGCACAGGCGGCCGACACGGTGCGGCTGATGAGCTATTCCGATACGTTCCGAGACCATTATACCGAGACCGTGCTCACCCCCTACGCCGCCCGCGGCGGTGCGCGCGTCGAATACGTCCCGGTCGCAGGCCTCGGTTCGGCCGCCATGCTCGGCCAGCTGCGCACCCAGAAAAACGACCCCCAGCTCGACGTCATCATCATGGACGCCACCACCGCTGCGATCGCCTGCGCCGAGGGCCTGGTGGAGCCAGTCGACGCGCAGATGTTGCCCGTCATCAAGGAGCTCGACCCGCAGGCGGTCGCCGCCGGCGGCAAATGCGGCCCCGGCGTCACTTTCGATCACCTCGTCATTGTCTACGACACCAAGGCCGTCATCCCGGCGCCGACTTCGCTGAAGGAGCTGTGGAACGCCAAATGGAAAGGCCGCATCGCGTTGGGCGCGCCGCCGAACATCCAGGGCCTGGCGCTGACCGCCATCCTCGCCCACGCCGACACCGGCGACTGGACCAAGGCCGACGGCGCGTTCAAGGCGCTGGCGGCCCTGGCCCCCTCCGTGCAGACCTTCGATCCGCAACCGGATAGCAATACTGTGGTGCTCAACCACACGGTCGATTTCTCCACCAACTGGAACGCCCGCGGCCAGCTGTTCCACGACACCTCGAACGGCCAGCTCGGCGTGATGCTGCCCAGCGAAGGCACGGTGTTCCAGATCAACACGATCAACGTGGTGAAGAACTCCCACGCCCGCGCCGCGGCGTTGGACTTCATGGCGTACGCGCTGTCGGCCCCCGCCCAGAAGGCGTTCACCGAGCGCATGTTCTATGGCCCGACCAACCTCACAGCCCAGATCGCGCCGGAGGCGGCCAATCGCACCGCGGCAGCTCCGCAATTCAAGGCAAGTGTGATCCCGCTCGACTGGAACGAGATGATCAAGCTGCGCGACAGCTGGAACCAGCGCTGGCGCCGCGAAGTGATCTCCGCCGGCGGCCGGTAGCCACATGGCGCATTTGGTTTTGAACCAACTGTCGCGCGCCTATGCGGGGCGGCCGGCCGTGGTCGATCTGTCGCTTTCCGTCGAGCGCGGCAGTCTGGTGGCTCTGCTCGGCGCCTCCGGCTGCGGCAAGACCACCACCTTGCGCATGGTGGCGGGGCTGGAGACCCCCGATTCCGGGTCCATTCTGGTCGACGGGCGGGATGTCACGAAACTGCCGCCGCACCACCGCCGCATGGGCGTGGTGTTCCAATCCTACGCGCTGTTTCCGCATATGAGTGCGGCAGCCAACGTCGCCTTCGGCATGGAGATGCACGGCGTGGACCGCACCCGCCGTGCAAAGCGTGGTGCTGAGATGCTGGCGCTGGTCGGTCTTGCTGAACACAGCAACAAGAAGCCGCGCCAGATGTCGGGCGGCCAGCAGCAGCGCGTGGCCCTCGCCCGGGCTTTGGCGATCGAGCCCGACGTGCTGCTGCTCGACGAACCGCTCTCCGCACTCGATGCCAAGCTGCGCGACGAGCTGCGAGTGGAGATGCGCGCCATCCAGCGCCGAGTCGGCGCCACCACGCTGTTCGTCACCCACGACCAGGCTGAGGCGCTGGCCATGGCAGACCTGGTGGCGGTGATGGACCGCGGCCAGATCGCCCAGCTCGGCACTCCCGTCGATGTGTTCGAACGCCCTGCCTCGCCGTTCGTGGCGGCCTTCGTTGGCCGCAGCGCGCGGTTTCGCGGCAAGGTGGCCGGCGGTGGGGTCGAAATCTCCGGCGCCAGCCTGCGCGCCGACAACCTGCCGGCCAGCGGCGCCATCGAGGTGTTCGTTCGCCCGCATCGCATGCAGGTGCTGCGGCCGGACGAGGGCCGCGACAACATCGTCCACGGCCGGCTCGCCGCCATCGACTACACCGGCGAGGTTGCCCAGCTGGTGATCGACAGCCCGTCTGGCCGCTTCCCGGTCGACATCGCCACCACCGATGGCGCCTGGCGCGAGCTTGCCCCGGGCGCCGATCTAAGGGTGGGCTGGCAGGCAGCCGACACGTTATGGTTCGCCGCGTGAAACGAACCGGCTGGCTCCTGTGCATGCCGGGTTTCGTCGTGCTTGCAGTCGCCTTCGTCTGGCCCATGATCATCCTGGCGCGCATGAGCCTGAACGAAACCGCCGACACCGGTGCCATGGTGGAGACGTTCTCGCTCGCCACCTATCGCAAACTCGCCGAGGACAGCTTCACCTGGCAGATGACCGCCGACAGCCTGCTGTTGTCGGCCACCTGCGCCACCTTTGCGCTGCTGCTGGCCTATCCGATGGCGCTGCTGCTGTTCCGCTCCACCAGTCGCTTCCGCCACCTGCTCGCCATCGTGGCGGTGGCGCCCCTGCTGGTCTCCGGCACCGCCCGCGTGATTGGCTGGCTCGCCATTCTCGGCGACCGCGGCATGATCAACAACATCCTGCGTTTCGTGGGCCTCGGCGTGCAGCCGCTGATCAACAACTGGACCGGGGTGCGCATCGGCCTGACCGAATCGGTGATGCCCTACGCCATGCTGGCGCTGCTTGGCGGCTTCGGGCGGCTCGACCGGCTGCTGGAGGAAGCCGCCGCCACGCTCGGCGCCGGCCCGATGCGCCGGTTCTGGCGGGTGACCTTTCCGCTGACCCTGCCAGCCGTCACCGCCGCCTGGCTGCTTGCCTTCGTGCTTACCGTCTCCGCCTTCATCACGCCTCATCTGATGGGCGGCGGCCGTGTGTTCGTGCTGGCGACAGAGATCTTCGACGCCGCCTCCGTCACGCTGGACTGGCCGGCAGCAGCCGCCCTGTCGATCTATGCCCTGGTGCTGCTCATGCTGCTGCTCGGCGCCCAGGCCACGCTGTTGCGGAAGCGGCGGACGTGAAGGTCGGTTGGATCACCCGGCTGCTGGCCACGCTCGGCTACGGCTTTCTGCTGGCGCCGATCATCCTGGTCTGCATCATCAGCGTGTCTGCCGACAACTATCTTGGCTTTCCGCCGTCGTCGCTGTCGCTGCGTTGGTTCGTGGCGCTGTCGCAGAACAGCGAAATGCTCTCGGCGGCACGCACCAGCCTGCTGCTGTCTGCAACGGTGACGCTGATCGCGCTCGCCGTCGGCCTGCCGGCAGCGCTTGCGGTCGCGCGCGGCTGGGCGCCGCCGGTGGTGGGGCTGCTGCTGTCGGCGCCGCTGCTGCTGCCTTCGCTGGTGATCGGGCTGGCCTTGCTGATCGTGCTGCAGCCTTTGGCACTGCTGGCGACGCTGCCCGGCCTGGCGCTGGCGCATCTGGTGGTGGTGATGCCCTTCGTGGTGCGCATCATGACCACCTCGCTCGCGGGCCTGCCGCCGGATCTGGACGACGCCGCCGCCACGCTGGGCGCCTCGCCCTGGCGGAGCTTCTGGCGGATCACGGTACCCCTGGCATTGCCGGGGGTGATCGCCTCCGCCACATTGGCCTTCCTGGTCAGCTTCGATGAAGTCGTGATCAGCCTGTTTCTGGTTGGACCGCGGTTGACCACGCTGTCCGTTGCGATGTTTCGCTACACCGAGCGCCACGCCGACCCGCTGGTCGCGGCGGTGGCGGTCACCCTGGTCGCCATCACCGTCGTCGTCGTGCTGAGCGTTGACCGGCTGGTCGGATTCAGCCGCACGATAGGACGGGTTTCATGAGGAGTTTGACTTGAAGATCTGCATTTTCGGCGCCGGCGCCATCGGTGGTTTCATTGCCGGCTACATGGCCCGCGCGGGCATCGACGTGTCCGTGGTCGCCCGTGGCACGCATCTGGCGGCGATCCGCGACCACGGCCTCACGGTGGAGGCGCCGGACGAGCGTTTCACCGTCAAGGTCCACGCGAGCGACAACCCAGCCGATCTCGGTATCCAGGACGGCGTGCTGGTGACGGTGAAGGCGCCGGCGCTGCCCTCCGTCGCCCGCGGGATCGCACCCCTGCTCGCCCGCGACACGCCGGTGGCGTTCCTGACCAACGGCGTGCCCTGGTGGTATTTCCACGGCCACGGCGGCGCCATGGATGGCCACCGCCTGCCGCTGCTCGACCCCGACGACGTGATCTGGAACGCCGTCGGCCACCGGACCGTGGGCGGCATCGCCTGGCCGGCAAGCTCGGTGCCCGAACCCGGCGTGATCAAAGTGATGAGCCCGAAATCGCGCGGCACCGTGCTGGGCGCGCCCGACGGCGTGACCACGCCGGGCATTCTCGCCCTCGAACAGGCGTTCATCGCAGCTGGCCTGCCGGTAACCGTCGAGACGCAGATCCGCGACAAGATCTGGGAGAAGATCGCCTTCAACCTCAGCGCCGGCCCGATGTGCGTGCTGACCGAAACCCCGGTGCGGGCGACGCATGAGGAGGCGGCGCTGATCGCGGCTTCTCGCCTGGTGTTGGCCGAGGCGGAAGCCCTGATCAAGGCGCTCGGCCGCGATGCGGTGGTGGATGTGGAGCGCACCGTGACGGTCAACACCACGCTCGGCCATAGGCCCAGCATCCTGCAGGACCTGATGGCGCATCGCCCGATGGAGGTCGACGCGCTTTACAACGTTCCTTTGCAACTGGCGAAACTCACGGGCACGCCGATGCCCACATTGGAATTCCTGGCCGCGCTGATCCGTGTCAAGGTTGGTGGCCGGTCCGTCTGATCCGTTTTGGCTGTCGTTGGAGAAAGTTCCATGAACGCGACACGACGCGCTTTCCTCGGGGCGACCGCCGCCCTGCCATTCCTGCACGTGCCCGCCCGGGCGCAGGCGCGACCGGGTTATCTCCGCTACGGCCTGTCCGCTTTCCCGCCCAATCTGCTGCCCTGGGAAAGCACCGGGGCTTCGGCCGGAACCGTGAAGACGCTGATCGGCCGCAGCCTGGTCGGCTACGATAAAACCGGCACGCTGGCGGGCGAGATCGCATCGTCCTGGGGTCTCGATCCCGATGGTGCGTGGGTGTTCAAGCTGCGTCAGGACGTGGTTTTCCACAACGGCGAGAAGCTCACCGCCGAGGACGTGCGCTGGACCATCGATCAGATCGCCGGCGAGCGCTCCACCGCCTACATGCGGTCGCAGTTTCAAACCCTGGCGCGGGTCGAGACACCGGACCCGTACACCGTCCGCCTGGTCACCAAGGAGCGGCTTGCCACGCTGCCGTCCTGGTTCGCCAACTACAACATGTCGATCGCTTGGCATAAATCCGATCCCAAGGCGCCGGTCGGCTGCGGCCCGTTCCGCCTGGTCGGCCAGGAGCGGGGAACCTCGGTGATCCTCGAGGCCTCGCCCAACTACTTCAAGCCCGGCTTGCCCAAGCTCAAGGGCATTACCTTCATCGCCTACCCCGACGAGAACCTGCGCAATGCGGCGCTACGCTCGGGCGACCTGGACATGATCGAATACGTGCCCTGGCAGGCCATGGCCGCCGTCGAGGCGGACCCGCGGCTGCGGCTCGACGAGGTGCAGGGTGCCGCCTTCATGGACGTGCTGTTCAACGGCACGCGCCCGCCGTTCAACGATGCCAGGGTGCGCCGCGCGGTCGCCCATGCCGTCAAGCGCGAAGACATCGTGCAGGCGGCGTTCTTCGGCCGCGGCCGCCCGCTGGAGGGGGTGCCGATCATTCCGGGCACGCCGTACTACGATGAACAGCTGGCCCATGGCTGGAACTACGACCCCGCCCGCGCCAGGGCGCTGCTGGCAGATGCCGGCTACGCCCGCGGCTTCTCCACCAAGATCCTCGCCACCGCCCAGTTCGGTATGCACAAAGACACCGCCGAGATCGTGCAGCAATACCTGGCCGCGATCGGCATTCAGGGCGAGCTGATGCTGCCGGACTGGTCGACCCGGGTCAGCCTGGGCACACGCGGCCAGTACGACATCGCCATCCACGGCGTCGCTGCCGACAACAACGATCCGGACGGGCTGACGGTGGTGATGGACACCTCGCTGGCGCCCACGCACGGCCGATCGTTCGGCCTCAAAACGCCGCGCACCACCGAGGCCTTCGCCCGCGGCCGGGCGGAGTTCGACCAGTCCAGGCGCATCGAGATCTACAAGGATCTGCAACGGGCGGCCTTGGAGGAGGTGCCGCTGGTCGGCCTCGCCTGGCGCAGCCAGGGCTTCGGGATGGACCGCGGGGTGACCGGGTTCACCAACATGCCGGGAGCGCTCAGCACCTCCTCCGGCAGTCAGCTCGAAGTGACTGCGTTCGGCTGATGTCGTTTCTGGTGCGGCGTATCCTGGCATCTCTGCTGCTGGTCTGGATCGTCGCCAGCATCGTGTTCCTGGCGATCCATCTGGTGCCCGGCGATCCCGCTGAACTGCTGCTTTCCGCAGGCGGCGCCGCGCCGGACCCGGTAACCGTCGCCGAGCTGCGCGACCGGCTCGGGCTGAACCTGCCGCTGCGGACGCAGTATGGCCACTTCCTGGGCGGGCTGCTGCACGGCGACCTCGGTACTTCGCTGGTCGACGACTACCCGGTGCTTGACGAAATCGCCCTCCGCCTGCCGCGCACGCTGGAGCTGATCGTGGCCGCCACCATCATCGCACTTGCGGTGGCGCTGCCCACCGGCACCTGGGCGGCCCTGCACAAGGGCAGCGCGTTCGACCGCATCGCAGCCGCCACCGCAGGCCTGGTGCTGGCGGTGCCGGTGTTCGTGGTGGGCACCTTGATGGTGCTGGCCCTCGCGCAAACCCTGCACCTGATGCCGGCCGGCGGCTACGTGCCGCTGGCCAAGGCGCCCGGGCAACACCTGCTGCTGCTGGCGATGCCGGCAATCGCCATCGCCGGCGGGCTGTCGGCCGTGCTGTTCCGCATGACTCGCGCCGCGGTGCTCGACGTCGCCGGGCGCGACTTCGTGCGCACCGCCTGGGCCAAGGGATTGTCGCCGGCGCGGGTGCAGATCCGCCACGTGCTGCGCAACGCGCTGTCGCCGGTGCTGACGGTGCTGGGGCTGCACATGGGCGCGCTGCTCGGCGGCACGGTGCTGGTGGAATACGTGTTCAATTGGCCCGGCCTGTCCACGCCGTTGCTGGCTGCGGTGGACGCGCGGGACTATCCGATGGTTGTCGGCATCGTGCTGGTCACCTCCACGCTGTTTCTGGTCATCAACCTGGTGATGGACCTGCTGTATGCGGTGCTCGATCCGCGGATCGGCGTGTCGTGAAGCGCCTCGCCGTGCCGGCCGGCCTGGTCGGTGTCATCGTGCTGCTGGCGATCGCGGCGCCCTGGCTGGGCCTGCCCGACCCCGTACGGCAGGACGTGGGGCATCGGCTGGCGCATCCTGACGCCGGCAACCTGCTGGGCCGTGACGAATTCGGGCGCGACGTGCTGTCCCGGCTGATCTGGGGTGCCCGCACCAGCCTTGCCGTCGCGTTCTCCTCGGCTGCCATCGCAGGGTTCCTCGGCACGTTCCTGGGCCTGCTCGGCGGCTGGTTCCGCGGCGCGGGGGCGCTGCTGGCGCTCGGCAGTGCGGACATCATTCTGTGCTTCCCGCCGGTGCTGCTGGCGCTGCTTGTGGTCACTCTGCTGGGCCCCGGCGCCTTGACGCTCGTCCTCGTGCTCTCCGTGCTGTTCCTGCCCGGCTTCGCCCGCGTCACCTACGCCGAGGTGCTGGCGGTGCGCGGGCTCGACTATGTGGAAGCCGCCCAGGCGATGGGCGCCACCACCGCCCGTATCCTGTTCCGAACCGTGCTGCCCAACGTCGCCGGCCCCATCCTGGTGCAGCTCTCGCTCGCAGTCGCTGCGGCCGTGGTGCTGGAAAGCGGGCTGACCTTCCTTGGCCTCGGCGTGGTGCCGCCCTCACCCTCCTGGGGCCTGATGATCCGCGGCGCCCGTACCACCATGGAGCAGGCGCCGTTGCTGTTGCTGTGGCCGTGCGCCGCACTCACCGCCACCATCCTGTCCATCAACCTGCTGTGCGACGCGCTGCGCGATGCAGCCGACCCGCGCAAAACCGTCACTTTGTCTTCAAGGAGTTGACCCCGATGGCTGTTTGCACCTCCCCCAAAGTCCACATGGGCACGTTGACCGGCGACGAGGGGCGGGCGATCTATGCGCAGAACCCGGTCATCCTCCTGCCCATGGGCAGCCAGGAGGACCAAGGTCCGCACGCCCCGATGGGCGACTATCTGCTCGCCGAGAAAATCGCCGAACTCGCAGCCCTGCGCGCCACCGAAATGGGCACACCCACCCTGGTGGCCCCGGTGGTGCCGTTCGGCGGTGCCGATTATTTCGGCAGCATGATCGGCGGCATCTCAATGTCGGAAGCGACACTGACCAGCCTGCTGCGCGACATGTTCGCCTCCCTGCATCGCAACAAACTGACCCGGCTGATCATCATCAACGGCCACGGCGGCAACGTCGGCCCGATCCAGGTCGCAACCCGCGAGGTGTATCGCGCGACCGGCTTGCTGATCCCCAGCCTGTATCTGTGGCGCATCGGCTACGGCCTGATGCCGGGCATCGTGGGAGCCGAGAAATCCAAGCTCGCCTCCGGCCACGGGTCGGACCCGCTGACCAGTGTCGGCATGCATCTGTTCCCCGAGGTGATGCGGCCGGACCTGATCCCCCGGGCTTCCCCCATCAAGCGGATGGAGGCGCTCGACCTGTCCTATATCTCGCTGGGTGCGGCCAGTTTCGAAGGCGCCGAGATCGGCCTGCCGACCGAGTACGACGAGGTCTACAACAAAGGCGTCGGAAAGGGCGACCCGAACCTCAGCTCCGCCGAAACCGGTGCTGCCATGGTCGACCAGCTGGTCGGCATCTGCGCCCGATTCGCCGTGCATTTCGTGAAGCACACGCAGTAGTCGGCACCGATGCAGATCCGCCCTGCCCAGCCATCTGACGAAGCCAGCCTGGCGGATCTGTTCCTCGCGTTAAACCGCTACGAGGAGAGCATCTCGCAGGATCGCCGCATCGACGCCGAGGGCGGTGCGGCGGCGCTGCATGCCGCCTGGCAGCAGGTGCGCGACACCGGCGGTCACGCCCTGATTGTCGAGGTGGACGGACATCTTGCCGGATTCCTGTTCATGACCTTCCGCTAGGATGCCGTGTTCATCCGGGAGGATCTGCGCACCTACGCCTATGTGTCCGACCTGATGGTGCACCCTGGCTTCCGCCGGCAGGGCATCGCCCAGGCGCTGATGCTGGAAGCCGAGCGCCTGGCGATCCAGCGCGGCATGCGCCGCATCACGGTGGGTGTGCTGGCCGGCAACGATCCGGCCGAGCAGCTTTACCGCCACGTCGGCTACGCCCCGTATTCGATCAAGCTTACCAAGGAGCTGTCGCCATGACCGAGCCCGATCTGCTGCTGTGCCAGGCCGGGGACGGGGTCGCGACTCTTACCCTGAACCGCCCGGCCGCCCGCAACGCGCTGTCGGTGGCGCTCATGACCGCGCTTGAAGCAGCACTCGCCGTGATCGAGGCCGATCCCGCCATCCATGTCGTCGTGCTCGCGGGCGCCGGCCCTGCGTTTTGCGCCGGCCATGATCTGCGCGAGATACGTGCCGATCCGCGCGCGGCGACGCAGGCGGCCCTGTTCGCGCAATGCTCGCGCTTGATGCTCAGCATCCAGGCGCTACGCCAGCCGGTGATCGCCCGCGTGCACGGCGTTGCCACCGCCGCCGGCTGCCAGCTCGTCGCCACCTGCGACCTTGCCATCGCCGCCGACACCACTCGCTTTGCAACACCCGGCGTGAACATCGGCCTGTTCTGCTCGACGCCCATGGTGGCGCTGACCCGCAGCATCGCCCGCAAGCCCGCGATGGAGATGCTGCTCACCGGCGAGATGATCGACGCCGCCCAGGCCGTGGCACTTGGCCTCATCAACCGTGCGGTGCCGGAATCCAGGCTGGACGCCGAAGTAGCCGATCTCGCCCGGAAGATCGCTTCGAAGTCGCCTTTGGTTCTCGCCATCGGCAAACGCGCCTTCTACCACCAGGCCGAGCTCCCCGTCGCGGAGGCGTACAGCTACGCCGCCGAGATCATGACCCGCAATATGCAGGCCCGCGACGCCGCCGAGGGCATCGATGCGTTCCTGGCAAAGCGCCCGCCGATTTGGTCCGGAACTTAGAGTGTGATGACCGAAGGTGGAATCACCGAAAGGTCTGAATCACGCGATAAAACAAAAAGCTAGAGCGGGATGACGTCACCTAACAGACGTCATCCCGCTCTAGCTGCCTAGTTTCGTTCTTATATCGAAAAGTTAAAGAGGTTCGCGTGCCACACGCAAGCGTAAAGCGCCCGACAGCAGAACGTTACTTCGTCGCCAGCCGGTAACTCTGATGGCAGGCAACGCAGTTGCGCATCGTCTCGCCCAGCATCCCGATCAACTCGGATGGAGGCGCGCCCTTATGCGCCGCCTTGGCGATGTCGTCGAAGCCCGCGCGCGCCCCGGCCATCATTCCGGTCCACGCCGGCGTCTCCTTCGCCTTCATGCCGGGCGGGATCGCCGAGGCCGGCGTGCCCGTACGGCCTCGGGCCGTGGCTTCATCCTCGACGGTTTTGAGATCGTTCTTGCCCAGTGCAACCGTGATCGCCTGTGTCGATTGCAGAAAGAGGCGCATCTGGCTGAGGATGAAGTCCCGCTCCGCCTCGGTCCGCACCGCAGGCTCGCGCGCGTCCTGCGCCACGCAGGGCGACACGAACAAAACTCCTGCCACGATCCATCGCGCGATGCTCTTCATGCTCCACTCCTCCGATGACCTACCAAGGATGGACGCCGGCGGGCCAACCCGGAATGATCGATCTACTTTTAGGGGGATAAGCGACTTCATGGGTGAGCTTGATCGAAGCTGGGATAAACGGATCGGCGAGCGCGTGCGTCTGCGCGAATTGCGGATCCTGCATGTTGTGGTGCAATCGGGCAGCATGGCACGCGCGGCTCAGGCGCTCTCGATGACCCAACCGGCCGTGTCGCAAGCGATTGGCCACTTGGAAGCGGCATTGAACATGCCCGTGCTCGAGCGCAGCCCGGCCGGAGTGGTGCCGACCGCAATCGGTTCCGTGCTGCTCGGGCGCGCGCTGGAAGCCGTGGATTCCCTGACCGAGGGCCTACGCGAGATAGAGGCCCTGGTCGATCCAGGCGGCGGTGAAATCGTCGTCGGCGCCAGTGACTCCTACATCGCCGGCGGGGCGCTCGCGGCAACGATCACCGTGCTGCAGCAGCGCTATCCACGTTTTCGGGTGGCTGTCGTCGAATCGAACACCGCCGCCAAGGACTTCGCGGACCTGCGCGAAAGACGTGTCGACGTGATGTTCGGCCGCAGCACGCGCAGCGACCCGCCGGAGGACATCGAACAAAATCTCCTCCTCGACGAAGCGCTTCTGGTCGTGGCCGGCGGCCACAATGCCTGGGCGCAAGCGGCACCGATGCGCTTCGCCGACCTCGCGAACAAGCCCTGGGTGCTCGCCCCAGCGGGCAC
>JANXSM010000112.1 GCA_025352665.1 Rhodospirillales bacterium
GCGGGTGATGGAGGCGCCGCGGGAGGTTGCGTCCAGCACCATGCGCACCAGCCGCGGTGTGGCCTCGTCACCACCGCTGCGCCGCAGGATCAGCGTGCCGCCGCCTTGCACCGCCTGCAGCACGTTGTTGAAATCATGCGCGATGCCGCCGGCGAGCTGGCCGAGCGCTTCCAGACGCTGGGTCTGCGCCAACCGCGCCTGGGTGGCCTCACGGGTCTGCACCTCGGCGGTTACCCGCGCCTCCAGATCCCCGTTAAGCTGGCGCAGCTGGTCGCGCGCCACACGCTCGGCGGTGATATCGGTGTGCACGCCGACCCATTCCCGTACCTGGCCCGCGGTGTCCAACAGCGGCACCGCCTGGACTGAGAACAGACGGTATCTGCCGTTGCACATGCGCAAGCGGTGCTCGAACAGCACCAGCCGCGGATCCGCAACCGCCGCGTTCCAAATGACCAAAGTCTGCTCGACGTCATCTGGGTGCACCTGGCTGGACCAGCCAAGACCGCTGTATTCCGTCTCGGTCTGTCCCGTCAAAGCGGTCCAGCCTGGCTGCGGTCCGACCATCTGGCCACGGCTGTCATTGGTCCAGACCGTGCCGCCGACGGCCCCGAGGGCAGCGCGGAACCTGGCGTCGCTCTCGCGCAGTGCCACCTCCGCGGCCTTGCTCGCGGTGATGTCGATATGCGCGCCGACAATGCGGATGGCCCGGCCGTCGGTGTCGCGTTCGATTTCGGCCACCGCCGAGATCCAGCGAACCTGCCCTGCCGGTGTGACGATGCGGTACTCGCAAGCGTATTCGATGGCCTCGCTTTCGATCGTCGCGAGGAAATGCCGTTCGGTCGCCACGCGATCGTCCGGATGCACCCGGCGCGCCCAATCCGCGTGCCGCTCATATTCCCCGCCGCTCACCAGGCCGTGCAGCCGCTGGTATTCCGGCGAGCGCCAGCTGGGAAAGTCGGAGCCGCGCAGATCGACTTCGAAGCCGCCGACATTGCCGATGCGCTGCACCCGGGCCAGCTGCGCCTCGCGCTCGCGCAGCGCGGTTTCCGCCGCGGTCTGGGCGGAGATGTCGCGGGTGACGGTCGCGTAGGCGGTCACCTCGCCTTCCGGCGAGGGACGCAGCGAGAACACGTTGCAGTCGACCGGGATGATCGTGCCGGTTTCCATGTGCCGCAGCCTGAAGCGGCCGCGCCACGCGCCTTCCTTCAGGCGGGTGGCGGTGATCACGTTCTCGAAGAAGCCGCGGTCCTCCGGCACCAGGAAGGCGTGCAGGCGATGCGCCCCGAGCTTTTCCAGGCCAATCATGCGCAGGCCGGCCTCGTTGAGATAGGTGATCGCGTGGTCCGGGTTCATCAGCGCGATCAGATCCGAGGACTGCGCGGCCAGGGCCGACAAGGTGGTGGCCCGCCCGTCGGCAGCGTCGCGCCCGCTGCGGGCCTCCGACAGCGCCATGGCAAGGGCGTCGGTTTCCAACAGGCCGGTGAGCGAGGCGCCGGTGGCGGCCGCAAGCGGAACCTTGCGGATGGCAGCCGAAATGCCGCGCACCGTGACGAGGCCCAACAGCAGGCCGGCGGCTGCGATCGCGATGCCAGCCGCTACCACCCGTGCTATTGCCGTCTGCAGCGGCTGGGTGAACAGCAGGCTCGGCACCGTAACCGCCACCAGCAGCCCGCTGCCGGCGGCCTCCGACCAGGCCGCGATGGTGTCGGCCCCACCGAGCTGCAAGCCGCGTACCAACTGCGATTCGTTCGTGCCCAGCTCGGGCGGCACCAGCCCGCTCGGCGCTGGCAGAGAGGCGGCCTCGCCACCTGCGAGAACATTGCCCTGGTGATCCACCACCCACGCGTTCCACCCCGGTGGCAGCTCGAAGCGGCCAAGGGTGTGAGTGACGGTCTCAGCTGGCAAGGCGATGCTGACGAAAGCATGGGCGTTCGGACCCGAGGTCGCCGCCACCGCCATGGCGACCGCGATCTGCGTTTGGCCGGTCAGCGGGCTAACGTAAACGGCCGTGACCAACGGACGGTCCGCGCGCACTGCGGCGGTCACGTTCGGCGCCGCATGCATGCCCGCCAGCACCGCCCCAGGCGGCACCTGGCTGCTCTCCAGCAGCCGCCCGTCCTCCGATGCCAACGACACGGCATTTCGGCCGACGCCTGCGGAGGCTACGTCCATTTGCAGGCGAAATCCATCCATGTCGTCGCGTGCGAGCGCCGGCGAGCCGGCAAGCGTTACCACCAGCGCCGACCTGCGTGCCACCTCCCGGCCGATTGCCGAGGCGAAACTCTGCGAGTGCGCAAGCAACAGCTGCTCCGCCCGGCTGCGCTGACCCTCGTATGCATACAGCATGGCGCCCACGATCAGCATCAGCAGCGGAACTGCAACGGCTGCGAGCAAGGTGAACAGGCGTCGCCGAACGGTCGGGCTGGCTCGCGGCATCATCGTCCCATGTTGCTGCACGCGGAACAAATCATCCGCCCACAAGAGTACTCTTGCACCTGTATCGAAAAAGCCGCCATCCGACAATTCGGTTTGGCGATGATGCAGTATGGCGGCATCCGCGCACCGCAGCGTCTCGTTAGCGACACGCCGCAGCGCCTGCAACCAGAACCAGTTCCAAACCGTTGGATCACAGCACCCGATCGGTCGGGCAGAGAGGAACACCCTATGGACCCGTCCGCCCAACGCGCGCCCGCAACCCTGCCCCGTGAACCGCACGGAACCGCCCGCTCCGTCGCCGACGGCGTCTCCTCGGCGCTCAGCCAAGTGACCACCGTGGCCGATCAGACCGGTGAAGGGATCTTCGCCTTTCGCGACGCGGTGCGCCGTGCACCGCTTGCCATGTCACTTGTCATGCTGGGGGTGGGCTACCTGATCGGCGCCATCCTCGAAGCCGGCGCGCGGCGGCGCTGAGGCAGCGGACGTGGCGTGCCTTCACTGCCGACACGCCAAAAGGCCGCAGATCTGATGGCACTGTATCGGAGACCGACCGGCAATCGTCCCACCATACGGCGTGAACGGTGGGGCACACCGTCGCGCGCCGCGGAGTCGCTTGAGATGGATATCGAAATGGGCCTGGCCAACGGCCAAGAGCCGCGGGAACCAGTGCAATCCTGGGCGTCGCCACGACGCCTTTCGGCCAAGCGGTCAAAGCGAGGGGGCACAGCCTCCTCGCCGTATCTCCGCCATCAGATCAAAGGTGCGCGGCCGCCAAGGGCGGGATTGGCAATGGGGCTGTTCACGAGGTCATCGTGCGTGGGGCTTCCGTAGTAGTCGTTGACACGGCTGCCCCAGCTGTCGTCGCCCCAGGTGTTTTCCGACATTTCGTAGGCCGGGCCGTTTTCGAGTTGCTTGCGATCCAGGCTTACAACATAGCCGCCGAGGGCCGGGTCGTAGCGCAGTACGTGCCAGGGCAGCGGATGGTATTTTTCACCGATGCCGAACAGACCACCAAAGTTCATGATGGCGTATTCGGCTTTGCCGGTGCTTTTATCAAGCATGAGGTCGTAGATGCTGCCAAGCTTTTCGGCCGCAGTGTCAAAGACGCTTGTGCCTGTCACAGTGCTGGCAGCGATAAGGCGACCAGTGGTGTCACTTGGGTTCTGCAAGTCTGCCATGACGCTCTTTCCTTTTGCACTTTGTTCGCGGCGTTGAGCCGCCGACCTTGGGTTGGCGTGTCAGCCTATCCCTACCGAAGAAATGCAGGGGCGCGATCGTGGTTCCCGTCGATCGGAAAAGGGAACTTTAAGCGCCGCGCCGGACTTTAGAACGAGACGACGTCTGACAATCGACGTAACCCCGCTCTAACTCTTTGTTTTACCGGGTGATTCAGACCTTTCGGTGACTCCACCTTCGGTTATCACGCTCTAATGCGAATTGTCCCTGGTAGGCGAAAGGCGCGTATTTCATGGCATCGGGGCGTTCGGTTCGCCGCCTGTTCTACGTTCTGGTCCCCATCGCGGCGGTTGTTGTGCTGGTCCTGGTGTTTCGCTGGGACTGGTTTGTTCCGTTGGTGCAGGCGCGCGCGTCTGCAGCGCTGGGCCGGCCTGTGCAGCTTGCGCATCTGCATGTGAGCCTTGGTCGGGTGACGCAGATCGTCGCCGACGATGTGCAGATCTCCAATCCTGATGGATTTCCCGCCAACGAACCGCTGGCGCAGGTGGCCCATGTGGGCGTCAGCTTCGATGTTGAAAACTATATTCGCCATCGCACGATCGTTATTCCCTCGGTTGACCTTGACCAGCCAAAGATCGCGGCCATCGCGACCGAGGACGGCAGCAACAACTACACGTTCCATTTCCCGGCACCTGCCAGCAGGGACGGTCAACCGCTGCCGGACGCCACAGACCCGGCGATTGGAAATCTAACGATCGAGGGCGGTCAGGTGCATGTGCTGATCCCCAAGTTGCGCACCGACGCGACGGCGGATATTTCGACCCAGGTGGCCCAGCAGCCGGTGGGGGCCGACGCGTCGCTGCCGCCGACCGGGGCGAACGCGCCGCCTCAGCCGGTGCAGATCGTGATCGATGCCAAGGGCACCTATGCCGGCCAGCCGGTGACCGGCAAGCTGATCGGCGGGGCGCTGCTGTCGTTGCGCGATACCCAGCATCCGTATCCGATCGACCTGCATTTGGCGAACGGGCCGACCCAGATTTCGCTGGTGGGGACGGTGCAAAATCCATTGGTATTCGCGGGTGCGGACCTGAAGCTGAACCTCACCGGCCCCGATATGGCCCAACTCTATGCGCTGACCGGGATTCCGTTGCCGAAGACGCCGCCCTACAAGGTGAACGGCCAGCTGGATTACGCCGACGGGAAGATCCGTTTTCGTGATTTCGCGGGCCAGGTCGGCCACAGCGACATCGGCGGCACCGTTGTGGTGGATCCCGGCAAGGAGCGCCAGGATGTTACCGCGGACCTGCACTCGCGCAGTGTGGACCTGGAGGATCTCGGCGGCTTCATCGGCTCCGAGCCGGGACGCACAAATGATCCCGGCATGACCGCGGAGCAACGCCAGGCAGTGGCAAATGCCGAGGCAAGTTCTCAGCTTTTGCCGACCAAGCCGATCAACCTGCCAAAACTGCGCAGTGCGGATATTCATCTGAAGTATCGTGGCGACAAGATCGCCGGGCGAAACGTGCCGTTCGACACGATCAACGTGACGCTCGACATCATCGATGGAAACATCAACATCCATCCGATGACGCTGGGTGTGGGAACGGGGCAGATTCTGGCGAACATGACCCTCTCGCCGATGGCCAACAACGAGGTGCATGCCAACGGCGAAGTGCAGGTTCAGCGGCTCGACGTGGGGCGGATGCTGGCGGCAACGCATGCGATAAACGGGGCGGGTCGGCTGGGCGGGTCAGCGAGCATCGATTCGACCGGCACCTCGATGGCTTCGCTGCTTGGCAACGGCAACGGCAAGCTGGATCTTTACATGAGCGGCGGCAATATCAACGCCTTGCTGGTAGATTTGTCGGGGCTTGAGTTCGGCAACGCCCTGCTGTCGGCCCTGGGCATTCCCGCTCGCGCCGAACTGCAGTGCCTGATCGGGCAGTTTGCTTTGCAACGCGGCGTGTTGCAGACCCATACGCTGCTGATCGACACCAGCGAGGCTGTCATCAACGGCACCGGCACCGTCGATCTCGGGCACGAGAGGCTGGCCTTGGAGATCAGGACCGAGGCGAAGCATTTCAGCATCGGCTCGTTGCCGGCGCCGGTTGGCATCACCGGCACATTCAAAAAGCCAAGCATCGGCCCTGACCTGTTGACGCTCGGCGCGCGCGGCGCGGCGGCGGCAGGGCTTGGCGTATTGTTTCCCCCGCTTGCGCTGTTGCCGACGATCCAGCTTGGGGTGGGTGACGACAATCGCTGCGCGGGGCTGGTGGGACGCAAGAAATGAGCGAGCCTTTGGACGCGCCGACGGATGTCGAGAAGGCGGTTGCGATGGACAACGTCGCCGGGGGACATGCAGCGCGGGTGCTCGCCCAGGCGCCGGACGCCCGTGAACTCGGCCGCCACGCCGAGACGCCGCTTGAAATTCCCTGGCGCGGCTGGCGCTCGGCGCTGAAGCGGGCATTCTGGCAGATGATGTCGGACCGCATGTCGCTGGTATCGGCGGGCTGTGCGTTCTACGCGACGCTGGCATTGTTTCCCGCCATCAGCATGCTGGTGTTCCTGTATGGCCTGGTGTTCGACCCGGTGACGGTGGAGCCGCAGTTGCAGACCCTGCGCAACCTGGTGCCGCCCAGCGTGTTCGAGTTGGTGGACGCGCGGGTGCTGGACTTGGTGAACCGGCCGCAGGGTTCGCTCGGCATCGGGCTGGCAGTCAGCACGTTGATCACGCTTTGGAGCGCCACGACAGGGACCAAGGCGATGCTGGCGGCGCTGAATGTGGCCTATGACGAGGAGGAGCAACGCGGCGTGCTGCGGTTTCAGCTGACCGCGCTGGGCATGACGTTGTGTGCCATTCTCGGCGCCGTGGTCACCATCGCGGTGCTGGTGGTGGTGCCGGCAGTGGTGTCGTTCGTCGGGCTCAGCGCCTATCACCAGGTGGTGATCCAGTCGATCGGGTTGGTGATCCTGTTGGTCGGCGTGCTGTTGGCATTGTCGTTGCTGTATCGCTTCGGACCTTCGCGGCATCGGGCGCGATGGGTGTGGGTGACGCCCGGCTCACTCGTTGCGACCCTGCTATGGCTTTTGGCCTCCGTGCTGTTCTCTCTGTATGTGAGCAAGCTTTCGAGTTACGATGCGACATATGGGTCGCTGGCCGCCGCGATCGGCGTGATGATGTGGTTCTGGGTGACGGTCTATGTGGTGCTGATGGGCGCGGAACTGAATTCCGAGCTGGAGCTGCAGACTGCTCGGGACAGTACGTTGGGGCCGTCGAAACCATTGGGCCGGCGCGGCGCCTTTGTCGCCGATCATATCGCCAACGAGTAACCGGCCCTCTTGCCAACCGGCTGCGACGCCGCGGAGGAGTTGCCTGTTTTGAAACGCGCCTGGTCGTGCCTTGCCGGGCTTTTGTGGCTGTTGCTGACCGCAGTCCCGCTGCAGGCCGCGGGCCCCTTCCCCACCCTTGTTTCCACACCTGCGGCGGCAACCGCCGCACCCGACCCGGCGGCGGATGCGCAGCTTACCCGGGCGCAGGCGCACCGGCTGCTTGAGGTGCTGTCCGACCCCGCGCGTCGGGCGGCGTTGATCGATAATCTTCAGGCAATGGAAAAGGCGGTGCCGGTGCTGCCGACTCCCGCTGCGAGCGCCTTGCCGTTGGCGCCCGACAGCCTGCTGAAAAATGTGGCTACCCAGGCAGGCACCTGGGCTGCAGTGCTCGGCGACCAGCTGACATCGTTGCAGCATCTGGCAAGCGGGCTGCCGGGGGCGTGGAGATGGGCTTCGCAGGCGGCCGGCGACTCCGAGGTGGAGCATGCCGCCGGCACGATTGCTTGGCAGCTGGGCCTGATCCTGGCGGCCGCATGGCTTATGGAGCGCGGCACGCGCCTGCTGCTGCGCACGGTCGTGCAGTGGATCGCAACGCTTGGACCGCATGACGAGGCGAGTGCGCCGCAGGGCCAGGCCGGCAGCAAGGCGGAAGCCCGGCCGCACGCCTTCGCCCGTGTGATCGCGGCGTTGCGCAAGGGGCTGCTGGCGTTCTGCCATCTGGTGGTGCTGCTGATACCGGTGGCGGTGTTTGCAGCCGTTGGCAATCTGTTGCTGGGCACGGCGCTGGTTTCGTCCGCGCGCGCGCGGCTGGTGATCCTGACCGCGATCAATGCCTATCTGCTGCTGCGGGTGCTGTTGTGCGTGGCGCGCGTGATCGTGACACCGGACCGGCCGACCTGGCGCCTGGTGCGCATGAGCGACGGTGCCGCGCGGGCTTCGATGCGCTGGGTTCGCTGGGTGGGTGCCGTGCTGGTGTTCGGCATGGCGGCGATCGAGCTGGCGGTGCTGCTGGGGCTGGGCGCCGCCTCGGCGCTGGCGTTGCAGAAACTGGTGCTGCTGATCGTGCATATCTGCCTGGTGCTGATCGTGCTGCAGGCGCGCGCAGGAGTTGCCGCCCGCATTCGCCCGCCCAGCCGGGTGGTGGCGGCGGGCAGGCACCGGCCGCTGGTTCGCCTGGCCATCGGCTTTGCCGGGGTCTGGCACATCTTTGCGATCTTTCTGATCCTGGCACTGTGGCTGGTTTGGGCGGCCGATCTGCAGGGCGGCTATGCCGGGCTGCTGCGCTTCATCCTGGTAACCATCGTGGTGCTGGTGGGCGCGCGGGGCCTAACGGGGCTGCTGTATTCGCTGATCGACCACTGGACGCATCATTTCGGTGATCCCGCCACCACGCGGGACGCGCGGGGGCGGATCGCGCATTACCTCGGCGCGGTGCGGGCGCTGGTGCGGGGCGCCGTGGGGCTGGTGGCGGTGCTGGTATTGCTGGAGCTGTGGGGCGCTGACGTGTTCGGCTGGATCAGCGGCAACCAGCTGGGCCGCCAGATGCTGGGGGCGACGGTCACCATCGTGGTGACCCTGGTGCTGGGGGTTGTGGCGTGGGAGAGCGTGAACCTGGCCATGGACAGCCACCTCGTAACCCTGGTCCGCGACGCGCAGATCGCGCGCATCGCCCGGCTGCGCACTCTGCTGCCCATTCTGCGCACGGCGTTGCTGGCGACCATTCTGCTCATCGTCGGGCTGACGGCGCTGAGCGAGCTGGGGGTGAACATCGGGCCGCTTCTGGCCGGCGCTGGCATTTTGGGGGTTGCGATCGGCTTTGGTTCGCAAAAGCTGGTGCAGGACTTCATCACCGGGATCTTCCTGCTGCTGGAGAACGCCATGCAGGTGGGCGATTTCGTGACGCTGGCGGGGGTTTCAGGCTCGGTCGAGAATTTGTCGATCCGCACCATCCGGCTGCGGGCCGGCGATGGCTCGGTGCATATCATTCCGTTCAGCTCGGTGACGATGGTGAACAACACCAACCGCGGGCTGGGCAATGCCGCGATCTCGGTGCTGGTTTCCAGCCGCGAGGACACCGATGCGGTCGGCGCGGCGATGAAGCAGATCGTGCTGGAAATGCGGGCGGACGGGGCGTTCGGCGCCAGCATCCTGAGCGATCTGCAGCTGTGGGGGGTCGACCGGATCGATGGCGCCACCGTGACGCTGGTGGGTCAGGTAGTGTGCACCGATGCGGGGCGCTGGGGGGTGCAGCGGGAGTTCAACCGGCGCGCCAAGAAGCGCTTCGAGGAGCTTGGCATCACCCTGGGGCTGGACACGCGGGCGGTGCGGGTGGAACAGGTGGTGCCGCCGAGCGTGACCCCTGCCCCGGTTCAGGCTGACGGCGACCCTGGAGGCGACCCCGGCGAGACGACGGCGACCGTGCGCGACTCGCCACCGCCTTCATCGCTCGGCCATACCGAGTAGCCGTCCGCCACCGCGTGACCGAGCGGGCCGTGCCCCTGGCCGAGGCCGGGGGCTGCAGCGATGGCCGCACGGACATAGGATCGGGCGCGGGCCACTGCCTCGGGAAGTGCCAGGCCTTGGCCAAGGCTTACGGCAATTGCGGAGGCCAGGGTGCAGCCGGTGCCATGGGTATGGCGGGTGGCGATGCGGCGGGCTTCGAAGCTATGCGTAGCCTTTGGGGTCACGAGCAGGTCGATGAGGTCGTCGCCGGGCAGATGGCCCCCTTTGAGCAGCACCGCGCGCGCGCCCAGGGCGAGCAGCCGTGCCGCCGCCGCGTGCATCGTGGCCGGGCTGTCGATGGGACCGCCGACCAGCGCCTCCGCTTCCGGCAGGTTCGGGGTGACCAGAGTTGCCAGCGGCAGCAGCCGGCGAACCAGCGTTTCCAGCGCCGCGGCGGCCAGCAGGCTGGCGCCGCCCTTGGCGACCATGACCGGGTCCACCACCAGGGGCAGGCCAGCGGCGTTCACCTGCAGCACATCGCAGATGGCGTCGATGGCGGCGGCGTCGCCGAGCATGCCGGTTTTGATTGCGTCGGCGCCGATATCCTCGAGCACTGCGCGCATCTGGGCCTGGATGAACGCGGGCGGCGTTGGGAGCACCGCCTGCACGCCCTGGGTATTCTGGGCGGTGAGGGCCGTGACCGCGGTCGTGGTGTAGCCGCCGAGCGCCATGATGGTTTTGATGTCGGTCTGAATGCCGGCGCCACCGCCCGAATCGGAGCCGGCGATCACCAGCACCCGGGCCGGGCGGGTCATTCGGCCGCCTGTTCAACCAGTTGGGCGGCCGCGGTGATCTCGGCCACCAGACCGTCGACGATACGGCCAACCAGCCCGGCGTCCTCGCCTTCCGCCATGACGCGTACCACAGGCTCGGTGCCGCTTTTGCGGATCAGCAGGCGGCCAGTGGCCGACAAATCAGCTTCCGCCTGTGCGACCGCCCCTCGGACGCGGGCGGTGTCCAGCGGCGAGGCGCCAGAGAAACGCACGCTTTTCAGCACCTGCGGCAAGGCTTCGAACACGCGGCAGGCTTCGCTGGCGGGGCGGCCTTCCTCGACCAGCACCGCCAGCACCTGCAGGGCCGCGAGCAGGCCGTCGCCGGTGGTGGCGTAGTCGGACAGGATCATGTGGCCGGATTGCTCGCCGCCGACGTTGAAACCCTCGGCGCGCATCTTCTCCACCACGTAGCGGTCGCCCACCGCGGTGCGGTGCAGCTGCAGCGCCTGCGCGGCCAGAAAACGCTCCAGGCCCAAATTCGACATCACGGTTGCCACCACGCCGCCGCCGGCGAGCGTGCCGGCGCGGCTCCAGCTGCGGGCAATCAGGCCGAGCACCTGGTCGCCATCGACGATGGTGCCGTTCTCGTCGGACAGGATCAGCCGATCGGCGTCGCCGTCGAGCGCGAGGCCGAGATGGGCGCCGTGGCGCCTGACCTCGGACGACAGGAATTTTGGGAAAGTGGAGCCGCAGCCGTCGTTGATATTGGTGCCGTTGGGCGACACGCCGACGGCGATGACATCCGCCCCCAGCTCCCACAGCACCGTGGGGGCAACCTTGTAGGCGGCGCCGTTGGCGCAATCGACGACGATCTTGAGGCCGTCCAGCCGCTTGCCGCGCGGGAAGGTTGCCTTGGAGACCTCGATGTAGCGGCCGGCGGCGTCGTTCAGGCGTGAGGCGCGGCCGAGGCGGGCGGGGGGTGCCAGCTGCGGACCCTGGCTCATCATCGCCTCGAGCTCGGCCTCGGTCTCATCGGATAGTTTGAAGCCGTCCGGGCCGAACAGCTTGATGCCGTTGTCCTCGAACGGGTTGTGTGAGGCGGAGATCATGACGCCGAGATCGGCGCGCAGGCTGCGGGTGATCATGGCGATCGCAGGTGTCGGCAGCGGTCCGACCATGACCACGTCCATGCCAGCACCGACGAAACCGGCGACCAGTGCCGGCTCGATCATGTAGCCGGACAGGCGGGTGTCCTTGCCGATGACCACGCGGTGGCGGTGGTTGCCACGGGTGAAGTAGCAGCCAGCCGCCTGTCCCAGGGAGAGGGCGATCTCCGCCGTCATGGGCTCCGTGTTGGCGGTGCCGCGGATGCCGTCTGTGCCGAAAAGCCGGCGAACTGGTGTCATGGCGCGTTGTGTCCCAATCGGCCGCAAGCGGTGGGCCGGTTTCACTCAGGCCCGTTTTACTCCAAGCCGGCGAGACCGCGCCAGACCCGGACCGCCTGCACGGTCTGGGCGACATCGTGCACCCGCAGGATCGAAGCACCCTTCGCCACCGCCCACAGGGCCGCCGCGATCGAGCCGGGAAAGCGTTCCGCCGCCACCGGCTGGCCCGAAAGCGTGCCGATGAACCCCTTGCGCGACACGCCGACCAACACGGGCAACCCCAGCACATGCAGCCGTTCGAGATGCTGCAGCAGGCGCTGCGAATCAGCGCCGCGCTTGGCAAAGCCGAAGCCGGGATCAACCGCGATACGCGACCGGGAAATCCCCATAGCCTCGGCTGCCGCCACGCGCACCGACAGTTCGCTCAGGACATCCCCGACCACGTCCTGATATTCAGCGAACTGCGCCATGGTCGCGGGGTCACCGCGCATGTGCATCAGCACCACCAGGCAGCCACACTCCGCCACCACCGAAGCAGATTCAGGATCGTGCGAAAGGCCCGATACGTCATTCACGATGCAAGCACCCGCCGCCAACGCGGCCCGCATGGTCACCGCGTTGCGTGTGTCGATCGAAACCACCAGACCTGCCGCCGCCAAGGCCCGAACCACCGGCACCACACGAGACATTTCGGTAGCGACATCAACCACCGCCGCCCCAGGACGAGTACTCTCCCCACCGACATCAATGATGTCAGCCCCGTCCCGACCCATGGCCAAGCCAACCGCCACAGAATCTCCATGAACCCCACCATCGGAAAAACTATCCGGCGTAACGTTCAAAATCCCCATGACCAGCGGCCTCGGGCCCGGGATCGATGTCCAGCTGGGGAGATCAAGCAAGGCGGGGGCTCCGCCCCTCGACCCAGCCAAGGGGCCGAGCCCCCTGGACCCTCAATATCAGATAAGGGTTTCGGCTTCTGAGGCGGGAGGCGTGTCTGTTTCGCCGTTGCGAAATAGACACGCCTCCCGCCTCAGAAGCCGAATTCTTGCCTGTCATTGCGAGGGTCTAGGGGGCTCGGCCCCTTGGCTGGGTCGAGGGGGCAAAGCCCCCCGCCTTTCTTGCTCAGCCCGGCATAGGTGCCGGGCCGAGGCCGCCGGCCGGGGGGACCGGGCGGGTGGTGGTGGGGACTGAGGCACGGCGGCTGTCGGGTGCTGGGTCGTCATTGACCCTTTTGATGACCTTTTCGCCGCGCAGCACCTGGCGGATTTCGTCACCAGAGAGGGTTTCGTATTCAAGCAGGCCGAGGGCGAGATTGTTCAGTTCATCGATATTGTCGAGCAGAATCTTCTTGGCCTTGGCGTAGCTGGCGTCGATGATTGCCTTGATTTCACTATCGATCTCGCGGGCTGTGGCTTCGGAGACGTTCTTGTGCTGGGTGACGGAGTGGCCGAGGAACACTTCCTGGCCGTTGTCGCCGTAGGCGATCATGCCGAGTTTGTCGCTCATGCCCCATTCGGTAACCATCATCCGGGTTTGGTTGGTGGCCATCTTGATGTCACCCGAGGCGCCGTTCGAGACCTTGTCGGCTCCGAAGATGACTTCCTCTGCCGCACGGCCGCCCATGGCCATGGTCAGCTCAGCCAGCAACTTAGACTTGCTCTTGGAATAACGATCACCCTCCGGCAAGCTCATCACCAATCCAAGCGCACGACCGCGTGGAATGATCGTCGCCTTGTGGACCGGATCACACTCCGTCTCGTGCATTGCGCACAGGGCGTGGCCGCCTTCATGGTAGGCCGTCATCTGCTTCTCGGCCTCGCTCATGACCAAGCTGCGGCGCTCGGCGCCCATCATCACCTTGTCCTTGGCGAACTCGAACTCGGCCATCGCCACCACCCGCTTGCCGATGCGCGCGGCCAGCAAGGCGGCCTCGTTCACCAAGTTGGCGAGATCGGCACCGGAGAAGCCGGGCGTGCCACGGGCAATGATCTTCGGGTCCACGTCGTTGG
>JANXSM010000041.1 GCA_025352665.1 Rhodospirillales bacterium
ATGAGCCCCTCCTCAGGCAGTGACCCGCTTCAATGAGAGGGGTTCAGGGGCACCTGCCCCTGATAGGTCCAGGACGAAGTCCTGGTCGAGCCGAAGGCAATCCGGCGCGGCCGGATCCCCGCACATCGGGTCTCGACCCTAACCCTTTCTCACTCCCGCCAGCCGGGTGCGGGCACTTTCTTCACCTGGGCCAGAATTTCGTCCTGATCATCGATCTCTTCGTACCAGAAAGCGTCAATCAGGTCGCGGTTGGCCATTGTCCAGGCCGACACACGCTCGAACTCGCGCTGGTGCAAGCCGCCGACGATTTGCACCACCACCGGCTCCAATGCGAGCACGGTGACTGTCGCGGGATCATAGCGATTGCCCGGCGTGATTTCGACCAAGGGATCGTCGCGCCCGTTGGCCCGCTGCAGCCAGATCACCTGCTGCAGGCCGGTGAGGTTGGAGCGCAGTGCGATGGTCTGCGCCGGACCGCGGCCACCACGACCGTACCCCTCCTGTTGCCGCTCGTACACCGGCTCCGGCACCGGCTGCGGCATCGGTGCAACCGGACGGGGCGGCTCGACACGTGGGGGCTCAACACGGGGGGCCTCGGCACGAACAGGCTCGGCCCGGACCGGCTCAGGACGCGCCACCTCGCGCAAAGGCTCGATCCGCGGCAGCTCGGCGGCGATCGGGGCCGGCGCGGGCGGCGGCACCGGAGCGGACTTCGGCGCCCGCACCACCACCGGCCGCGGCGGTAACTTGCGCACGTCCACGCCACGGTCGGCCACAATCAGCGAGAACAACGGGCAAAGGCCGCTGATGGTGCGCAGCGATTCCTCCACCTGCGGGCGGAAGGTCTCCAGATCCTGCCCGTTGGTGCCGAACCTGGTCAGCAGATCGTCCCACGTGGTCGCAGCCGATTGTGCCGGCTCCAGATCTGCGGTTGCAAACGCCACCGCCATGTAAACATCGAGCGTCGCCGGCTGGCCGATCAACGCCGCTACAACAGCCGCTTCGAGCGGGATCGGCTTCTCGACGAGGCTTGCGAAGAACTTCGCGTTCAGCTTTACGCTGGCGCGCCAGCCATGCTCGTCCACATGCGTCCGGGCGCGGCCATCGAACAGGCTAAGCGCCGGTCCGCTATCGGTCGACACGGTGATCTTGGCGCTGACCAGGCGATCAAGCTGCTCGATCAGGTCGCGCAGCTTGGCAGGTGTCGCGTCCAGCCCGAAGCGGGCGGCAACGCTTGCCGCATCCGGCTCGAGATCGACCACTGGGGCGCCGCCGCGCACAGCACCATCCATGATCAGCAGCAACAGCGCGCGCAACAGCTTGCCGCCCGGCAAGGCTGCCTCGGTAGGCCCAGCTGTGATGGTGACGCAAGCGGTGCCGACGTCACGGGTCCATGGCCCCTTGCCCGCCCGCACCGGCAAGCCGAGCTGGCAGAACGCAGGATGGGAGAACAAAATCGTAGCGGGCGCATCCGCAGGTCCGGGGCGCGGATCAGGTGTCGTGTCCATATCGTGTGTACGCCTAGCGTGCGGTGGAAAAGCAGATGGTCGGGTCGGGCAGGACCTTATTTCGGCGTATCATGTGCCGAGTCCGATCTCCGGGCCTCTTTTGTGCAGAGACTGCGAAAAACACAAGCGCCTGCTTGCGCTACAAGGCCGCCATGGCGCGCAAAGCTGCGACAACACGCCCCATCACGCCCGCCCAATCGCCCCGCGCGGTCTGACGGATCACCCGCAGCGTCGGGTACCACGGGCTGTCGCCGCCGTGTTCCAACCAGCGCCAGCAGCCGTCGTAACGGCTCAGCACCCACACCGGCCGCGCCAGCGCGCCTGCGAGATGGGCGACCGAGGTATCGACCGTGATTACCAGATCGAGCGCACCGACCAGGTCCGCGGTGTCGGTAAAATCCGCCAGCTCGTCAGTCCAGTCGAGCAGGGCGAAACCCGCCGGCGGGTCCAACGCCTGCTCCGCGGGCGATCCCTTCTGCAAGGAGACGTAGGTCACGCCTATAACCTCCGCCAACGGCGCCATCTGCGCAAGGCGCATCGAGCGTCGTTTGTCGACGCTGTGGGCCGCCGGCTGATCTGGCCTGGGATCGCCCGACCATACCAGCCCGACCTTGATGCCAGGATACGCTGCAAGTCGCAGACGCCAGGCGGCGATCCCCGCGGGGTCGCCCGGCAGATACGGCACCTCCGACGGCACGGTCTGCAGCGTGGTCCCGAATGCCAGCGGACCGCTCATCAGCGGCATCCGGCGGTCGAAGACCGGCAGTTCGTCCCCCATCGCCACCACCACATCGGCATCCGGCAGGCGCTGCATCAGCTTCAGCAACAGCGGCTGCACCTCCAGGATCACTCGCGCGCCGCGCGCCCTGACCAATTTCGCGTAACGACAGAACTGCAACGTATCGCCCAGCCCCTGCTCGCCGTGCAGCAGCATCGTAAGCCCGTCGATCGGCGTCTCGCCGAGCCAGGGGTCGACACCTTGGCGCGGCTGATCGCCATAGTCGCGCATCCCGCCACGCTGGTTCGCCCGCCAGCCCCATTCGTATTTGGCCCAACCGCGGGCGAAGTCGCCCGTCGTCAGCCGACACAGGCTCTCGTTCCAATGCGCCTCGATATAGTCGGCGCGCAACGATTGCGCCGCGGCGAAATGCTCCAGCGCCTCCGGGAATTTTCGCAACTCCATCGCCGTGGTCGCAAAATTATATTGCGCCACCGCCTCATCAGGCTTCAGCACCAGTGCCCGTCGCTGCATCTCCAACGCCTCGTCGAACCGCTCCAGGCGGTGCAGCGCCGCTCCGCTGTTGACGATCGCGGCCACATGGCCTGGCGCCAGCGCCAGCACCTGGCCGAAGGCATCCAGCGCCTCTTCGCTGCGATTCAGATCCGCCAGCGCGGCACCGCGGCCGTTGATCGCCTCCACCAGCCCAGGCTCGCGGGCGAACGCCTGATCGAAGCTCGCCAGCGCCCGGTCGAACTGCTTGAGCTGCATCAGCACATTGCCGCGATTGACCATCACGCCCACGAGATTGGGCAGCAACGCGATCGCCCGGTCGTAATCGGCCAGGGCCTCCTGCAGGCGAGCCTGGCTTTCGTTGGCATGGCCGCGATTGGCATAGGCGTTGCCGTAATCGGGGCTGATGGCGATGGCCCGGTCGTAGCACGCCATCGCCTCTTCGAGCCGGCCGAGCAGCTGCAGGCTGTTGCCGCGGTTCGACCATGCCTCAATGTGATCGGGGTCGACCGCAAGCGCCGCCGCGTAGCAGGACAGTGCAAGCTCCGCCTCGCCCCGCGAGGCCGCCGCCACGCCGCGGTTGTTGTGCTCGGCCGCGACCAGCGCCTGCGGCGTGGGCGAACCCTGTGGCACAGGCGTATGCACCGAGCGCAGCCGCGCCAGTAGCGCCATCGCCCCGGAATGCCCTGGCGCCAGCGCCAACGCCCGCTGCGTCAGGATTTGTGCAGCATCCGCCTCGCCCGACTCGTGCCACACGTGGGCGCGGCGCAGCAGATCTTCGACGGGCACGCTATCGCCGCTCATTCTCCCGGCGTGGGCGCTTCGGCCGCCTCATCGAGCCGCACTGGCGCCTGCGGACGGTTCTCGATCCGGCGCACCGGCAGGCTCCAGGCCAAACACGCCCCCATGGCGGAGAACACCGCGATGGCGGCGAACGCCGCCTGGAAGGCGTGGCTGATCTCCTCCTGCACCACCGCCACCCGCTCAGGCGGCAGGCCGGCCAAAGCCTGCGGTCCCGATTCCACGAGATCCCCGAACAGCGCGGCGGTCGCCGGGTCGACCGCGGCGAGGGTTCCGAACAGCACCGCGCCAACCAACGCCGTGCCGAGGGCCGCACCGATCGAGCGCGAGAACTGCACGCTGGCCGAAGCAGCCCCCAGCTGACGGGGTCCTGCGAGCATCTGCACGGTGGTCTGCACCACTGGCATCGGGGTGCCGTTCAGCAGGGCGATGGCACAGAACATGAACGGAAGCTGCGACAGCGTAAGGATGGGTGAGAACACCGCAAGACAGGCCAGCACCACCGCAAGCATCGACAGCCCAATCGAAGGGATAATGGCGCTGCGGCCTGTGCGGGTAATGATTTGGCCCGTCATCATCGAGCCGACCGCGATGAACATGGTCAGCGGCACCAGATACAACCCGGTTTCGGACGGCGTGGTGCCGCGCACGACCTGCAGATAAATCGGAACGAAAGTGACCAGTGGGACCAGCGTGGCACCGGTGGTTGCCGCCATCAACTCGGTCCGCCAGATCGCGGTCTGGCGCAGCAGGCTGACCGGCAGCAACGGCAGGGCGGCCAGCATCTGCTGGCGCAGCAGGAAACGCAGCGAAACCACGGCCACCGCGAACAGCGCCAGGGCCGCCGGCACCGCGTCCCAGGCGAATTTGCGGGCTTGCTCCAGCGCCAGCAGCAAAGGTGCTATAAAGAAGCTGAACAGCGCCAGGCCCGTGAAATCGAACTGAAACCGGCCGCCCGGCTTCGACCGGATCGGCAGGCGCTGCACCAGGATCAGGGCGATGACGCCGAGCGGCAGGTTGATCCAGAATACACTCTGCCAACCGAGATGCTGCGTAAGCCAGCCGCCCGCCACCGGCCCGAAGGTCGACGACGTCATGAACACCGAGGCAGTATAACCCTGGTAACGCCCCCGCTCACGCGGCGGGATAATCTCGCCGACCAGGGCCTGGCTGAGGGTCATCAATCCGCCGCCGCCCAGCCCCTGCACCACCCGCGCCAGGGTGAGCCACAGGATGGAAGGGGCCACGACACAGGCACCGGATGCTGCCACGAACAAGGCGAGCGCTCCGAACATCATCCGCCTGCGGCCAAGTGCGTCGCCCAACCGGCCATACACCGGTGCCGCGATTGTGGTGGCCACGAGATAGGAGACCACGACCCAGCTCACCCGCTCGACCTCTCCCAGCGTGCCGGCGATGGCCGGCAGGGCGGTCGCCACGATGGTGCTGTCCACCGATGCCATGAACATCGGCAACGCGATCGACGGGAACACTTTGAAAAACAGCTGGCGTGGGGTCGGCTCTGACATTGCCCCTATTGGTGAACCCTGGGGGCGCTGTCGGCAAGATCACGACGTTGACATCGGCGAAGAATTCAGCTGTTCGGGCCGCGCTCCATGGAAACCGGCTGCCAACGATCTGCAGCACTGCCGGACAACACCGCAGGATTGACGCAGCTCATCGGCCAGCGACCCGTCAGAGCCAAGGCGAGTTCCTGCCCCACACGACGCCTGCGTGCCGGATCGAACCGGGCGGAGGCCGACGCGACATGGGCGGTCAGCGTCACGTTGTTCATCTGCAGCAGCGGATTGTCCTGCCGCGGCGGCTCGGTTGCCAACACGTCTAGTGCGGCGCCTGCAATCCAACCCTGCTGCAGGGCGGTGATCAACGCGGGCTCGTCCACCGTGCCGCCGCGGCCGGTGTTGATGAATAAGGCGCTGGATTTCATCATGCGAAAATGCTGCTCGGTCAGCATGCCCTGCGCCTCGGGCGTGGCCGGCGCATGCATGGAGACGAAGTCGGAGCGAGTCAGCACTTCCTCGAGCGTTGCTGGCTCCACGCCATATGGCGGCATCACGAGTTCCTCGACGTAAGGGTCGTAGGCCAGCATGTGCAGCCCGAACGCGCGGGCCCGCAACGCCACCGCGCGGGCGACATGGCCGAAGGCGATGAAACCCAGGGTCTGCCCCATCAGCCGCGGATAGGGGTAAAGCTGCGCCCTGCCCTCTCGCCACCGGCCGTCGCGCACCAGCCGGTCCTGCTCCACCAGGCGGCGGAAGCCTCCCAGCAGCAGCGTCATGGCGTGATCGGCGACCTCCTCGATAAATGTGTCCGGCACATTGGTGACCGGAATGCCGCGCGCGGTCGCGGCTGCGATATCGACGCTGTCGACCCCGACGCTGCCGAGTGCGATCACCTTGCAGCGGGTGAGCCCTTCGATGATCGTCCGGCTGATCCGGATGCCCTTGCCATAGATCGCATCGGCATCGCGGGCGGCGGCGGCAAAGGCTGCCTCATCAGCCGGCACCTCGATAATCTCCGCGCCGATCCTGGCAAGCGCCTCCCTCTCATAGACATAGCCGCCGCCGCCAGACGGTGTCACGATCCTGAAGCTCATGTCATCTGCCATTCGTTGTGCGGCGCCGGGTCACGCGATCGCGCAACCCGGTTCCGTCGTGATTATCGATAGAAACGCTTGGCCCGGCGTTCGGCTTCCTTGACCGCATCCTCGGCTGTGGCTTGCCCGCTGGCAACGGCTGCGAACATCTGCACCAACACGTAATCCGCCGTGGCCGCGCCCGAGGCCTGGCTGATCGGGCCTTTGAAGCCGTTCCAGTACTGCAGCCCGCAAGTGTCGCGGTAGGCCGCAATCTTGGGATCCGACGTCCACACCGCCGACTGCGCGTAGGCCTTCAGCGGCTGCGCCCAGTAGCCGAGGCAGCCGGCGAGCCAGGGCTCGTACTGCTCCTGCTCCATCATGAAGCGGATGAACTCCTTCGCCGCGTTCGGATACTTGGTGTGCTTGAACACCATGGCGTTGAGGATCAGCGCCTGCTCCGCCCGCGTCTTGGACACGCCGAGCGGCATCGGCGCGTGGTCGGTGTCAGCGGCCTGGGCTGCGTATTTAGGATCGTTCTTGAATGCGAAGTAAATCGACACGCCATTCTGCGTCAACCCGATTTCCTCAGCAAAGAACGCCTTGTTGTTGCTGGCATCGTTCCATGAGATCGTCCCCGGAATGAAGGTCGGATACAGCTCCTTGGCGTATTTCAGCGCTTCAATGGTCTCTTTACTGTTGATGGCAACCTTGTTGTCCTCGTCGACGAGAAAACCACCATGCGACCACAGCAGGTTCTGCGCGAAGGCATTGGCGTCGCCGACCGCATTGCCCAGCGCGAAGCCGGCAGGGTGGCCGTTCTTCTTGAGGTTCTGGCACAGCTTGAGGAAGTCCGCCGGATCGGTCGGGAACGTGTCGAAGCCGGCTTCCTGCACCCATTTCTTGCGATACACGGCAGGCCCGCCCGAGCCGCCCATGGGAATGGCGATCCAGTTGTTGGTGCCCCATTTCTTGCCGTATTTCTCGGCGAGGTAATACCAGCCGCCGTATTTCTGGCCGAGGTATTCGGCGATGTCGGACAGTTCGACCAGCTTGTCGGAGAACAGATGCGGGTCGTCCGGCCATGCCACCACGATATCTGGGCCGGCACCGGTGTTGGCGGCAACACCCACCTGCGGCCGCAGGTCTTCCCAGCCGACGAAGTCGACACGCACAGGAACTTTAAACTGCTCGGTGAACTTTGCGATATTGGCGCGAAAGATCACCTCGTCGGGGTCGAGGAACTTGGTCGGCCGCAGCACCCGCAGTGTGGCGCCGCTTTCGATCGGCAGTTTAGGCGGTGTGGCGTTGCCTATTGGAATGGCCGAAAGTGCAAACTTCGGCAGCGCTGCCGCGCCGATCGCAGCAGCGCCCGTGAGCAGTGCGGAGCGGCGGGTAATGATGTTCATGCAAAACCTCCCTTGTCGTGTCACGGCCTTGCTGGCCGCCCGTGTTATTCCTTGACCGCGCCGGTCAGGGACGAGACGTAGTATTCGACGAAGAACGAATAGAAGATCGCAACCGGCAGCGAGCCCAGCAGGGCGCCGGCCATCAACGCGCCCCATTGGTAGACATCGCCCTGCACCAGCTCCGTCAGGATGGCGACGGGGACGGTCTTGTTTTCGGACGAGGAGATGAACGCGAGCGCGTAGATGAACTCGTTCCACGACAGGGTGAAGGCAAAGATTCCTGCCGAAATCAATCCCGGAACCGCCAGCGGCAGGGTGATCCGGCGCAGAATCTGCAGGCGCGAGGCGCCGTCGATCAGTGCGCATTCCTCCAACTCGTAAGGAATGGACTTGAAGTAGCCGATCAGAAGCCAGGTGCAGAATGGGATCAAAAAGGTCGGATAGGTCAGCACCAGCGCCCACGGGCTATCGAACAGGCCGAAACTGTAGACGACCTCGGCGAGCGGGATGAACAGGATCGACGGCGGCACGAGATAGGCGAGATAGATGGCCAGCCCCACATATTTGGAGCCTCGGAACCGCAACCGCTGGATGGCGTAGGCCGCCAGCACGGAGGCCACAAGCGAGATCGCCGTCGCGCCGAAAGCGACTCCCATGGTGGTGGTCAACCAGCGCGGATATTCCGTCTCGAACAGCAGCTTGCGGATGTTGTCCAGCGTCGGCGAATTGATCCAGAACGGGTTGGTGTGTGTGTAGTCAAGCAACTCCCCGTTCGGCTTGAAGGTGGTGATCGTCATCCAATAGAACGGAAACAGCAGGATGAGGAGGAAACAGGCGAGCGGCACGTAGATCGTCACCGCACGGCGCGCGCGACTGTCCCACGCCATCACCTGCGGCACGTCCTTGGTGGAAATCGGGGCCGGCGATGCGAGCTCAGACATCGTCGTCGCTCCCCTGCTGCCATTTACGATTGCCCACGGCGAAGTAGCTGAACAAGGTTGCGATCACCAGGAACGGGATCATCGACACCGCAATCGCCGCTCCCTCGCCCAAAGCCGCCCCGGGAATGCCGCGCTGGAAGGCCAAGGTCGCCATCAGATGGGTGGAGTTGATCGGCCCCCCGCGTGTGATGGCGTACACAAGCTGAAAGTCGGCGAAGGTGAACAGCACCGAGAAGGTGAGCACAACTGCCAGGATCGGCATCAGCAACGGTACCGTCACGCGGCGAAACCGCTGCCAGCCGCTGGCGCCATCCAGCATCGCGGCTTCGTACAACGAGGGCGAAATTGTCTGCAGCCCGGCCAGTAGGCTGATCGCCACAAACGGAATGCCGCGCCAGGTATTGGCCACGACCAACGACCAGCGGGCGTGCCAAGGCGTGCCCAGAAAGTCAAAATTGGTGCTGATCAGCCCTAAATGTTTGAACACATACGAAATTATGGAGAACTGCGGATCATAGATCCACCCAAAGGCGATCGCCGACAATACCGTCGGCGTGATCCACGGCAGCAGAATAATGGCGCGCAGCAGCGACTTCAGCGGCACATTCTCATTCAGCAACAAGGCCAGCCAGAGCCCTAGCGCGAATTTCGCAGCCGTTGCCGCCGCAGTGTAAAAGATCGTGTTCCAGACGGTGTTGAGGAACACGCGGTCGGTCAGCAGATATTGGAAATTCTCCAACCCCACCCACACGCCTGGCTTGCCCAACTGGGTGTCGGTGAAGGACAGATAGATGCCCAGGCCCAGCGGATAGGTGAGAAACACAAGAAGCAGCCCCAAGGCAGGAGCCAGGCAGATGAAGATCAGGAACGTCTTGTTGTCGAACAACTTCGCAAGGGCGGATGGCTTGCTGCGCGAGCGCACCCACAGCGTCGGATCGGCATGGGCACTCATGCCAGCCGCATCCCCGTCGCGTCGTCGAACAGATGAACGCACGCAGGATCAGGCGTGATGCACAGGATCTCACCAGGCCGCGCCGTCACCCGCTCGCGGAACGCACAGACCACGCGGTGGCCGGCGAACTCCGCCACCACCTGGGTTTCGGAGCCGGTTGGCTCCACCAGCCGTACGGTGGCGGGGATGCCGCCATCGTCCAGCCGCCAATGCTCGGGGCGAATCCCGTACACGACCGGCATGCCCTCGGCCACGCCACGGGTGGAGCCAAGCGGAAGCAGCATGTCGCCGACACGGAAGGCGCCACCCTGGATGCGGCCTTTGAGGAAGTTCATCGCCGGCGAGCCGATGAAACCGGCGACAAACAGATTGGCGGGGCGATCGTAGAGATCGAGCGGCGCGCCGATCTGCTCCACATTCCCGCCCTGCATGACTACGATCTTATCGGCCATGGTCATGGCCTCAATCTGGTCGTGCGTCACATAGACGGTGGTGGTGCGCAGCCGCTGGTGCAGGTCCTTGATCTCGCCGCGCATCTGCACCCGCAGCTTGGCATCGAGGTTGGACAGCGGTTCGTCGAACAGGAACACCTGCGGATCGCGTACGATGGCGCGACCCATCGCGACCCGCTGGCGCTGGCCGCCGGAAAGCTGGCGCGGGTAGCGGTCGAGCAGTTGCGTAAGGCCAAGGATATCGGCGGCACGGCCGACCTTTTGCTCCAGCACCGCCTTCGGCGCCTTCGCGAGTATCAGCGAGAACGCCATGTTCTCCCGCACCGTCATATGCGGGTAGAGCGCGTAGTTCTGGAACACCATCGCGATGTCCCGTTCTTTTGGAGCAACGTTGTTCACCACGCGGCCACCGATGGAAATATCGCCGCTCGAGATATTTTCGAGGCCTGCAATCATCCGCAACAACGTCGACTTCCCGCAGCCGGAGGGGCCTACAAGAATGACAAACTCACCATCCGCCACCTCAACGTTCACGCCGTGCAGGATCTGGGTAGCGCCGAACGCTTTGCGCACGTCTCGTATCGATACTTCAGCCATGGACGTTTGGTCGCCTTATAGAGTTCTTTGGTCTCCCGTGCCGGAGCTTAGCGATCGCGGCCTCGTCGCGCTACCGTCGATTGGTAGCGCCAGAGCATGATCACTTCTGGTAGGCAAAGCGATCAGGCTCTAACCTTTTGTTTTAACGATCAATTTTATCGCGCGGTTGGTTCAACCTCGGGCGATAGTGGGCTGACGCTTCACCGCGCCAGCGTGTGGTATTCCGCGTTGGGCACCATATCGGTGGTGATCGCCATCCGGTTCGACAGGTTGAACAGCCCGATCACCTGCGCCAGGTCAAAGATCGCCTCGTTATCGAAACCAACGCCGCGCAGCACAGCGCGATCGGCCTCGACCACTTCGGCCGGCGTCGCAGTAAGCTTCCACGCGAAATCCAGCATCGCCCGCTGCCGGGCGTCCAGCGGCGCCACGCGATAGTTCAACGCCAACATCTCGCCCAGTTGAGGGTCGCCGGACAGCTTGCGCACCGCCGCCCCATGCGAGACCAGGCAGTAGTAGCAGCGGTTCACGGAGGAGACGACAACTGCCACCATCTCGCGCTCCAACTTGGAAAGTGCTGATTCCGACAACATGATTTCGTTGAACATCTGCATGAAGTCGCGCAGTCGCTGTGGCTTCAGGCTCAGCGTGGCATACACGTTCGGCACGAAGCCGAGTTTCTCCACGCATTTCGCCCAGATGAGCTTCAGATCGTCCGGCAGGCTCTCGGCATCGGGCACACCGAGGGCGGAGATATGGTCGGGCTGCGGCATGGCTGGTTTCCTACGGGATCGGCAACTTCACGTTGCTCGGGCGGGCAGGGTCCATGAAGATCGTGTTTACCGCAACCTGCCGCCG
Organism: Rhodospirillales bacterium; assembly: GCA_025352665.1. Lineage (GTDB taxonomy): Bacteria > Pseudomonadota > Alphaproteobacteria > Acetobacterales > Acetobacteraceae > CAIQQQ01. Next base: position 11,346 of record JANXSM010000041.1, read on the forward strand.
CCGCGCCTGGCCTTCCGGCTCACCGGTGTTGGGATTGACGTCGAATTTCGGAAAGTTGCTCGACGAGATGTCGAGCCGGATGCGGTGGCCACGCTGGAACAGATTGGCGGTCGGAAACAGCGTGATCCGGATACGCACAACTTCGCCGGGCACACGCATGCGGGGATTGGCAGGATCTTCCGCATAACGCAGCCGGCAGATCCCGTCAGTCAGGATCATCGCGTAACCGCGCGGATAATCCTCGCTCGGCGGATACACATCGACCAGCTTGGCGGTGAAATCCGTATCCGGTGCGTCAGTCGATACCCACAGCTCTGCCTCAATCGGCCCGACTACCTCCGTGGCCTCGGCCAAGGGTGCGGTTTCAAAGACCACCACATCGGCGCGCGAGGCCAGCGGCAGGAAAGGCGCGCGACAGCCAAAGAATTCCGCAGCCTCAATCTGGTCAAAGGCGCCGCCGCGGGCGACCGGCTCCAGGCTCGTGAGATTGCCGCCGATCGTGGGCACCGGATGCGCGGGGTCGTAGTCATATGAAATCGCTCCCGGCGCGGGCAGCGCCGGATCAAGCCTGCCGTCCGCATGCAGATGGAAGGCCACGTTGCGCGCCAGGGGCGCCGGCCAGTCATCGAGCGAGATCCAGCGTCCGCCGTGATCGAGATGGCCCGCCTTGGTGCGCCCTCCGGTGCCGCCGCCCATGACGAACACCCGCACCGCCGGCTCTGGGTTCACCGTACCCCGGCTAACATGGTTGAAATGGCGCAGCCGGTACAGCCGCCAGTCGCCGGCCCAGCTGTCGATCGCAGCGTCCGGTCCGAAATCTACGTCGCCGAACACCTGCGCAGAGCGGTTGCCATGCGTCCATGGCCCCAAAATAAGCCGCTGCGGCCCACGCCCCGCCCGTTTCAGCCCCATGTAGTTGGTCGTCGCGGTCAACGAATAGGGATCGTACCAACTCGACATGTGCACGCAATCGGCGCGGCTGTAGCGCAGGTGAAATCCCTCGGCCCAGATGCCCAGCTTCTGCCAGAACGGACCCCATTCGCCATGCGTCCACTGGTCGAAAAGATAGGCCTCATAATCAGGGTGATGACGCAGTGGCGAATGGCCTGGCCGCCAGGGCATGCGGGTGAACCAGTCGCAGATGTCCTCGGCTTCCAGCGCCGCACGCATCACCGGATCGGCCACCGCTTCCGGCGACAGGATCGCCTGCTTATGCGCCCAGGTCGCCTGCTTGAGCTCGAAGGCGCCGAACTGGCGAATTCCGCCTTTCCACGCGTTGGCAAAACCGCCGCTGTCCATCACCTGTGCCACCAGCCCCGGCGGGTCGAGACACCCCAGCGCCGCCTGGGTATGGGCCGCATAGGAAAGCCCCATCGTGCAGATCCGCCCGTCGCACCAAGGCTGGGCCATGATCCAGGTGCAACAGTCGAACCCGTCCTCGCCATCGGAGAGGTATTTTTCGAAGACCCCTTCGCTGCCGTAGCGTCCCCGATTGTCCTGAAAAACCACTGCATAGCCATGGGCGGTGAAATATCCCGCCAGCTCGCTGCGCTTGATCGGCGTGGGTGCAGCCACGGTCACCTCGCTACGGCTGATCTCGTTGCGCCCGTACGGGGTCCGTTCCAGCACCACCGGGAACGGCCCAGCGCCATCAGGCAGATGCACATCGGTCGCCAACCTGATGCCATCGCGCATCGGCACCATCAAAACATTCGTCATGCTTCTTCAAGCTCCGTGCTCAGCCTGCGCAGATCGGCGGTGTGCGGGTGCCTCGTGCGGCCGGCCCGCAGATCCTCGGCGGAAATCATCTCCACCATCTCGCCGCCCTGCATCACGCCGACCATCGGACACAGATGTGCGACCACGGCAAGGTTGTGGCTCACCATCACATAGGTCAGCTTGCGGCGGTCCTGCAGGTCGGCCAGCAGGTTCAGAACCTCCGCCTGCACGGACACGTCGAGTGCGGAGGTCGGCTCGTCGAGCAGCAGCACCTCAGGTTCCGACATCAACGCCCGCGCGATCGCGACTCGCTGGCGCTGCCCGCCAGACAGCTGGTGCGGGTAGCGAAACCGCGCCGCGGCCGGCAGCGCCACTTCGGACAGCGCCTGACGAATGCGCCGGTCGATATCGCCGATCCCATGCACCAGCAACGGCTCCGACAAGGCGCGATCCACCGTCTGGCGCGGATGCAGCGACCCATACGGGTCCTGGAACACCATCTGCACCCGGCGAAAGAAGTCACGCGACCGCTTGGGCGTCAGAGCCGTGCCTGCGATGGTCATCCGCCCCGACCAGTCCGGGTTGAGCCCCGACAAAGCACGCAGCACGGTCGACTTGCCGGAGCCGCTCTCGCCGACGATGCCGAAGCTGGAGCCTTCGCCGACCGCGAACGTCACCCCGCGCACCGCCTCCACCGGGCCAAACCGCACCCGCAGGTCCTGCACGGAAATCATGCCCGAGCCCTCACGCCAGCCAAGCCGGGTCGCGCGCCATCACCGGCAGGCGCAGCTTCGGATGCGACAACGTCGGCAGGCATTCCAGCAACCCCCGGGTATATGGATGTTTGGCGTGCAACAACTCACCGGCGCCAAGCTCCTCGACGACGCGGCCGGCATACATCACCGCCACCCGATCGCAGAAATGGCTGACCAGCGGCAGGTCGTGGCTGATCAGCATGAGGCCCATGCCGCGCCGGCTCACCAAATCCTCCATCAGCCTTAGGATCTCCGCCTGCACGGTGGCGTCGAGCGCCGAGGTGGGCTCGTCCGCGATCAAAAGCTCCGGGTCGGGCGCCAGCATCATGGCGATCATGACCCGCTGCCCCATGCCACCCGACAGCTCATGCGGATAGGCCGCCGCCACCCGCCTGACATCACGGATCTGCACCTGAGACAGCAGGTCGAGTGCCGCCTCCGCCGCCTCCCGCCTGCTGCCCTTCTTCTGGTTGCGCCAAGCCTCGGCGATCTGGCTGCCAGCGGTCATGATCGGGTTCAGTGAGTATTTCGGGTCCTGCAGAATGAGCCCGGCACGCCTGCCGCGGATGGCGCGCATCTGGCGTTCGGAGGCGGTCTTGATGTCGATACCGTCGAAGCGCAGCACATCCGCGGTCACCACGGCCTGCGGCGGCAACAGCCGCAGGATGGCGCGGGCCGAAATCGACTTACCGGAGCCGCTTTCACCAACGATGCCGAGCTTCTCCTGCCCCAACGTCATCGACACGCCGCGCACCGCCTGGCTCATGCCCTGCGGCGTGGGAAAGGCGATGGTGAGGTTCTGCATCTCGACGAGCATTAATCGAGCCTATCGCTGTTTCGGATCAAGCACGTCGCGCAACCCGTCGCCCAGCAGGTTGAAGGCGAGCGAGGCGACGAAGATGGCGATGCCGGGGATCAGCGGCACCCACCACTGGTCGAGAAAGAACCGCCGGGCGGTGGCTATCATGCTGCCCCATTCCGGCGAAGGCGGCTGCGCGCCCATGCCGAGGAAGCCGAGCGAGGCCGCGGTGAGGATGATCGAGCTCATATCCAACGTCACCCGTACGATCAACGAGCCCAGGCACAGCGGCGCCACGTGGCGCAGGATGATCCGCACCGAGGACGCACCGGTGAGCCTCACGGCTGCGATGAAATCGGTGTTGCGGATCGAGAGCGTCTCCGCCCGCGCCAGCCGCGCATAGGGGGGCCATGCGGTGAGTGCGATGGCGATCACCGCCGAGGTCACGCCCGGATGGATGGCCGCGACGAAAGCCAGCGCCAGGATCAGCCGCGGGAAGGCCAGGAACACATCGGTCACCCGCATCAGCAGCGTGTCCGCCCAGCCGCCGAAGTAGCCCGCGACACAGCCGACCGCGAGGCCAAGCGGTGCCACCAGCACAACGACGGAGATCACCATGCCCAAGGTGACGCGTCCACCGAACAGTAGGCGGGAATACACATCGCGCCCGAGTTCGTCGGTGCCCAGCCAATGCGCCGCGGAAGGTGTCGCAAGACGGTTCGCGAGTTCCTGGGCGCTGGGGTCGTAGGTGGCCAGCAGCGGTGCGAACAACGCCGCCAGAACCAGCACAACGGCGATGACAAGTCCGCCCATCGCCAACGGATTGGCGCGAAAGTCGCACCACAGCCGATACCGCCGGCCCCAGGCCGCCTGTGCCCGCGAGGCAGGTGCCTCGCTCAGCAGCCAGGTGCGGTCGATTGACGCGCTCATGAAACGCGAGGGTCCAGCAGCTTGTAGGCTGCATCGGCCAACAGGTTCAGTGCCATGTAGATCAGTCCAACAACCAAAGTGGCGCCCAGCACGGCGTTCATGTCGGCGTTCAGCAGCGAGACGGTCAGGTACTGGCCCAGGCCTGGCCAACTGAACACCGTCTCGGTGACCACCGCCCCTTCCAGCAGCCCAGCATAGGTGAGCGCCAGAACCGTTACCAGCCGCACAGCGATGTTGCCGAAGGCGTGGCGCCAGATGACCCGCAGCTGCGACAAGCCCTTGGCGCGCGCGGTGATGACGTATTCGCCAGCCAGCGCATCAAGCATGAAAGCACGCGTCATGCGGGCGATATACGCCATCGAGAAATACGCGAGCACACCTGCCGGCTGGGCGAGATGCGCCAACGCGTCGTAAAAACTATCCCAGTCCCACGCAATCAGGCTGTCGATGGTCAGAAACCCGGTCACAACAGGCACCAACCCCTCGAACGCCACATCCGCCCGCCCCGGCCCGGGCGCCCAGCCAAGATTGGCGTAGAACACCAGCAGACTGATCAGGGCGAGTAGAAAGATCGGGATCGAATGGCCGGCCAGACACAGGATACGGATGCCGACATCGGTCTTGCTCCCGGCACGCACCGCGGCCAGCACGCCAAGCGGCACACCCACCAGGGTGGCCACAATGATCGCCACTGTCGCCAGTTCGATCGTCGCCGGGAAATACCGCTGGATGTCCTCCACCACTGTGTTGGAGGTCATCACCGAGCGGCCGAGATCGCCGTGCAGCAGCTGCCACACATAGATCCCGAACTGCACATACAGCGGCCGGTCGAGCCCGAGCTCGACCCTGACGCGCTGCACCACATCCTCCGGTGCGTGATCCCCGATGATGGCGATCACCGGATCGATCGGCATGACCCGACCGATCAGGAACGTCACCAACACCAGACCGAACAACGTGATCAGCAGGCTGGAGGCGGTGCCCGCCAGCCGGCCGAACCTGACCCGCCTGGACAGTGGATCAGGCCTTCTTGATACTGGTGTAATTGGTAAAATCGGGCAGCGGACCGATCACCAGGCCCGACACGCCTTTGCCGAGGCCGGCCGAGGCGATCTTCTGCAACAGGATGGCGAAGGGCGCGCGCTGGGCGAACTTCACCTGCATGTCTTTGTACATCGCGATGCGTTTGGCGCCGTCGAGCTCTTTGGACGCCGCCAGCGACATGTCGCTCAATTCCTTGTCGACGTAGTGGCTGCGCCAGGCAAGAATCTTCAGCTTGCTGTCGTTGCCGTCGTCCGGGTTCTCGCAGAACGCCTGGCTGTTGGAATTCGGATCGAAGTAATCCGTCCCCCATGACAGTAGCGCCAGCTGATGGGTGCGCGCACGGGTCTTAGTGATCACCTGCTTCTGCTCGCCCGGCATCAGATTGACCTTGATCCCGATGGAGGCGAGATCAGCCTGCAGCGCCTGGGCGATGTCAGCACTCGGCGCACTCGAATAGAAATCCATCGAAATGCTGAAGCCGTTCGGATATCCGGCCTCTGCCAGCAACGCCTTCGCTTTGGCGACGTCCTTCTTGAAGGGCTTGTCGGTCATCGCACCGGGCAGGCCGACCGGCAGGAACCCCTGGCCCACGACCCATTGGTTGGGCGTGATGTTCTTGGCGATCGCCTCATAGTCGATCGCCCATTTGATCGCCTGGTGCACCTGCGGCTTCTGCAATTCGGGCACGTTCTGGTTCATGGCGAGATACATCGAGTTGCCCTGACCCGACTCGACCACGGTGTAGCCCTTGTCGGCCTTCACCTTGGTCAGCAGATCGGGCGTCAGGTCGCGCGCAATGTCCGCATCGCCCTTCTGCAACGACAGCATCTGCGTCGAGGGGTCGGCGACATGGCGGATCGAGATGCGCTTCACCCCGACCGGAATGCCCGAGTTAGGGTTGGCGTCGATTGTAATGTGATCGCTCGCCACCCATTCGGTGAGCTGATAGGCGCCAGCACCTGCCGAATGGGTCTTCATCCATGCATTGCCAAGATCGCCGCCGACGTCATGCGCCATGACGGTCGCCTTCTCCACAATCGAGCCGACCGCAGCCGACAGGCAGAACAGCACGAAGGTAGGGGCAGCCGCCGACGGCAGCGTCATTTCCAACGTGGTGGCGTCCTTCGCCACGATCAGCTTCTCGACATTGTCTTTGGTGAAGCCGAACTGGCTGATGATGAAACCAGGCGTCTTGTTGAGCTTCACAACACGCTGCAGCGAGAACGCCGCATCATCGGCGGTGAGCACCTTGCCCGTGGGGAATTTCGCATTGGTCTTGAGCTTGAAGGTGAACACTAGCCCATCCGGGCTGATCGTCCAGGACTGGGCCAAATCGCCAGTGACCTTTGAATGGTCCTTCGCGTCCGGCACCACCAGCCGGCGATAGACGTTGCCGTTCACCTCGTTGTTGGTGAACTCATACGCCTCGGCCGGATCGAAGCTGACAACGTCGTCGATCTGTTTGACCATGACGACCACACCCTTGGGCGTCGCGGCGACGGCCTCGGAGGCAGCCAGCCCGGCCAGTGGCGTCGCAGCGGTTGCAGCCAGCAAAACGCGACGTGTCAGCATTGCAGGTCTCCTATGTTCGTGACGCGAGCATAGGCGCGAACGGGTCGTTTCGTGAAGAGACCTACGCGGCGCTGTGACATTATCGTGGCTATTCGGAGAAAAAACGTCTCGCCGCGTCAGGTCGGGATGATTTCGCCGATGAGAAATTATCCCGATCTAGAGCCTGATCGCTTCTGATAGACGAAGCAATCAGGCTCTAGCAATTTGTTTTAACGAGCAATTTTATCGCGCAGTTCAATCAACCTCGGGCGTTATTACTCTAGATACGTAACGATTTGGCCCCGCACCCAACCGCCCTCAGCCGTTACTTCGAGAAGGTAATCACCCGAAATGTATTCGGGAACACCGTGTTCGGATTGACATACGAAACCGCAGTATTCACCTTCTTCGCATAATCGGCCGAACCCTCGGCCACCATGCCGTATAGCTTCTGATTCTGGTGATCCATCGTGACCACCTTGAGGTTGTTGTAGGTCGCCAGGCTCTCGACCAACTTGAAGCTGTCTGCCGAGGTCACTTCGGCCACGGTGAGCGTCGCGTGGATGCCGTCGGCGCTGAACAGGCGCTTGGTGGCCTTGTCATAGACCAGGGAGTCCGTGCCGTCGCCGATCTCGGCCGACCACACCGTGGCGCCGTTTTCGGTGTTGAGTACGACCAGCGCCGCCTTCTTGTCACCCAACGAGCGGCAGGTGACAAACAGGCGCTTAAGGTCGGTGTCCACCTCGATCATCGTGGGCTTGCCGCACGCCGGCGAAGAATAGGTGTCGACCAGCTTCATGCCGGCGGTGTCGATCACGAAGATCTTGCTCTCGAGTTGGCCAGCCAAATACAGCTTGCCGTGGCCATCGGCGACCGCGCCCTCCGCCTTCTGGGTCGGCACGACGAGGGTGCCCACCACTTTGAAGGTCGTCGTGTCGACCGCCATCACAGGCGAGCCTTCCTTGGTCGGCTCGGTGTTGAAGAACACCCGCTTGGTCGTCGGATCGTAATGGCCGGCGTCGATGCCGGGGGCGATTTTCACTGCTTCGCTGAGCGAGGCAAGGGTCGACAGCTTGAACGGAATGAACGTGCCATCCTCATTCTCGCTCAGACCGAGGTCGAGGTCAGGCGCCAGCACCACGCCGTTCGAGCTATGTGCGGGCGTGGTCTCGATCGTCTTGATCAGCGTGTGGGTGGCCGGGTCGAACACCTGCAGCCCCTCGCCGCGGTGCCCAAGGAACACGTGCTTGTTGGCCGCGTCATACGTGATGTAGTCGTAGCCAGCGGCCTTGCCGGGAATGGTCGTGATGTTCTCGGTATGCCAGCCGTCGAACGCGAAGGCCGCGGATGCGAAGGCCGGCGCGGTCGCCAGCAGTGTTGCCGCCAGCAGGGCCAACCGCTTGGAAATCTTGGACATAAATCGTTTCCTTTTTGTTAATTTTTTTCCACCTATACCTTAGCGGATCATCCGGCTGTGTCGATATCCTCCAGGCTGAATTGTGCCGCCTCCTCGTCGTAGCTGTAGAGCTCGGCATAACGACCCCAGGAAATCGCCGTGCGCAGCGTGTCCTCCGCGTAGTCGGGCGACATGTGGTCCTCCAGCTCGTCGCGGAACCGCACGGCGGAGGCGCGGTGATTCCAGCGCTCGTCCAAGGTGCGCCGGATCGCGGCCACCAGCGGCACATGGGCACGCAGGGCGGTGGCAAAGATCGCCTTGCGCTCATCGGTATCGGCGAGCGCGAACTGCTTGCCGGCGTCGGTGAGCACCAGATCGCCGTCGGCGAGATCGGCAAGGTGCAACAGCTGCAGCGCCTCACCCATCGGAAGCAGTTCGTCCGCCTCCAGCTGTAGCGACCCGGCCAACGCGGGCAGATCGGCGCGGCCTTCATAGGGCGGCTGGGCCAGCGCTTCCAGCAGACCGGCCAACAAGTTGGTCGACACCGGTGCCATCGGCGTGGCGAACCCCGCCTCCACCGCAGGCGTTGGCACGGCCGGCGACGACTTGGCTGGCCTGCGCGTCATCAGCGCGTAAATATCATCCACCATTTGGCGGAAATCCGGCGCCAACCGGTTGCGCGGATGCGGGAACGGCACCGCAAGCTCGCTCGCAACGCGCCCGGGATTGGACGAGAACACCAAGATACGGTCGCACATCAGCACCGCCTCTTCGATGTTGTGCGTCACCATCAGGATGGACTTGACCGGTAGCTTCGACTCCATCCACAGGTCGATGAGATCGGTACGCAGCGTCTCGGCGGTCAGCACGTCAAGCGCTGAGAACGGCTCGTCCATCAGCAACAGGTCGGGATGCACCACCAGCGCCCGGGCAAGCCCCACGCGCTGACGCATGCCGCCCGACAGCTCCTTGGGATAGGCGCTCTCGTAACCGCCAAGACCGATCAGGTCGATCGCCGCCTCCGCCCGGTCCTCCCGCTCCACCCGGCCGACGCCCTGCGCCTCCAGCCCGAGTTCCACGTTCTGCTGCACGGTCAGCCAGGGAAACAGGGCGAAGCTCTGAAACACCATGGCAACTCCCGGCGCCGGCCCCTTCAAAGGGGCGCCGCGCCACAGAACCTCACCCGCGGTCGGCGCCAGCAGTCCCGACACGATCCGCAGCAACGTCGATTTGCCCGACCCTGAGCGCCCCAAAAGCCCGATGATCTCGCCACTGGCGATCTTGAGATTGACATCGTCGAGCACGAGCACATCCGACGTGCTGTCCTTGTGGTACGACTGCCGGCAGCCACACACTTCAACAAGGGGGGAAGCTGCGAGGTGACCGTCCATGGCTGGGTATCCTTTCAGAGCGTCAGGCGGGGTCATAGCGTCAGCCGGCGGGTGGCGAAGGCATACATCGGCCGCCACAGCACGCGGTTGAATGCCAGCACGAAGATCGACATGACGACCACGCCGAGCACAACATGGGCGAAATTCCCCTCGTCGGTCGCCTGCGCGATATAGGCTCCAAGGCCGTGGGCGCGCAGCTTGGTGTCACCCCAACTGGCCACCTCGGCGACGATCGCCGCATTCCACGACCCGCCCGAGGCGGTGATGGCGCCAGTGACGAAATATGGGAAGATCCCCGGCAGGATCACGCGTCGCCACCACAGCCAGCCGCCGATGCGGAAATTGCGCGACGCTTCCAAAAGGTCGCCCGGGAAGGCCGAGGCGCCGGCGATGACGTTGAACAGGATGTACCACTGTGTGCCCAGGATCATCAGCGGCGTCAGCCAGATGTCCGGGCTACCGCGGAAACGCACGATCAGAATGACAAAAACAGGAAAAAATAGATTGGCCGGGAACGCCGCCACGAACTGCGCCACCACGCCGATGCTGCGCGCCAGGCTGGGTCGTAGGCCAATCCACACGCCGATCGGCACCCAGATCAGGCTGGCAAGTGCGATCAGTACGACCACGCGGACCATCGTAATGAAACCAAGGCCCACGACCTCGGCGAGATCAGCAAGTCCCACGTCGTGCACCAGAACGTACCGCACGATCTGCCAGGCGGCAAAGCCTGCCACAACCGCGACGCTGATAAAGAACAGGCCGTCGCCCAGCCGTGTCGGCGTCGCGGGCTTGGAAGGCTTGGAGGCTGATGAGAAATCCAGCCGCATACGCCCGATGAAACCAAACACCACCGCAACCGACCCGCCGACGAACCGCAGGGCGCGCGTGCGCCGCAGCAGCTTCAGCACCCATGGGTCCTCGGCCGTCGCACCCGCCGTCAGCTCCACCCGGAACTTGGCGGACCAGGCCACCAGCGGGCGGAACAGCAGCTGGTCGTAGGCGAGAATGACCAGGAACATGGTGCCGATCGCATACCAAATCGCCGTCATGTTCTTGTCGTCCAGCGCCTGGGCCACATAGCTGCCGATGCCCGGCAGCTTCCAGCTCTGGTCGCCCAGCGTGATCGCCTCGGACGCCACGACGAAAAACCAGCCGCCCGACATCGACAGCATCATGTTCCACACCAACCCGGGCATGCCGAAAGGCACCTCCAACCGCCAGAATCGCTGCCAAGGCGATAGCCGGAAGGCGCGGGTGGCCTCGACCAGGTCTTCCGGAAGCGTGGTCAGCGACTGGTAGAAGCTGAACGCCATGTTCCACGCCTGGCTGGTGAACACGGCGAAGATGGCAGCCAGCTCCAGTCCGATCACCCGGCCGGGAAACAGCGACATGAAAAACGCCGTGGTGAAGGTAAGAAACCCCAGGATCGGCACAGACTGCAGAATGTCCAGGATCGGCACCATGACGATGCCGGCACGCCGGCTTTTCGCGGCCAGTGGCGCGAAGGTGAAGGTGAACACCAGAGAGGCAAACAAGGCCGCAAACATGCGCAAGGTGGTCCGCAGCGCGTATTCCGGCAGATGCGACGGATCGAGGCTGACCACGGTTGCGTTCGGCGCGTCGATCGGCTGGAAGGTCGCAGGCGTCACCTGCACCACCGCGAGGATGGCTGCGAACACGCAGAGCACCGCCACCAGGTCCCATATGTTGGGCAGGCGGCGACCGGCGGTCAGGGCGGAGGGGAGCGGCAGGGGCATGGGCGACATCCGGTAAAAAGGCGAAACGGTCCGGGCGGTGCCCCGTTCAAGTCTTGCGAGGGCAGCAGCCCGCGCAAGACGTAAGCGTGCCTCCTACGCCACCACCTTGTTAATGAGGAGTGGCGTTTTCATGACGCCTGTCGATTTTGCCCAAAGCCCGTACTGCCGAAGCCGCCGCTGCCGCGGGCGGTCTCGTCCAGCGTGTCGACCTCCTCCCATTCCGCACGCAGCACCGGCGCCAGAACGGCCTGGGCGATGCGCATGCCCGGCTCCACCACGAAGGCGGTGGTGGAGGTGTTCAGCAGGATTACGCCGATTTCCCCCCGATAGTCGGAATCGATCGTGCCGGGCGTGTTGGCGAGCGTGATCCCATGCTTGAGCGCCAGCCCGGAGCGGGGACGCACCTGCAACTCATGGCCCTCCGGCACTGCAACCCGCAGACCGGTCGGGATCAGCGTGCGCCCCGCAGGTGCCACCGTGACTGCTGCGGGAATGGCGGCCAACAGATCCATGCCTGCCGCACCAAGGGTCGCGTATTCGGGCAGGGCCATGGCATGTGGCAGTCGCTGAATGCGCAGTTTCATGACGCGAACACCGCAGCCATCCGCGCGGCAAGCCGGGTGGCGACTGCATCCTTGGGCAGCCGAGGCCAGCTTTCCACGCCCTGCTCGGTTACCAGATGCACTTCGTTCTCCAGTCCGCCCATGATGTCGGCGCCGGCGCCAACGTCGTTGGCGACGATCCAGTCGCAGCCCTTGCGGCGCCGCTTTTCGGTTGCGTGCGCGATCACGTCCTGCGTTTCCGCAGCAAATCCCACCACCAGCTGCGGCCGCGGCTGCCCCTGCGAGATAGTGGCCAAAATATCCGGGTTCTGCACGAACGAGAGGCTGAGCGTATCCATGCCCGGCATCTTCTTCAGCTTCTGTGCCGCAGCCTCGGTGCGCCAGTCGGCGACGGCTGCCGCGAACACCGCGATATCGGCCGGCAACGCTGCGGTGCAGACGGCCAGCATCTCGGCGGCGGTCTCGACATGGATGGTGCGAACACCGGCGGGATCGGGCAGGCTGACGGGGCCGCTGACCAGCGTGACCGAAGCCCCCAACGCCTGCAGCGCCACGGCGATCGCGTGCCCCTGCCGGCCGGAGGAGCGGTTGGCGATGTACCGAACCGGGTCGATCGGCTCATGCGTCGGCCCGGAGGTGACCAGCGCGTGCCGGCCCGCCAGCGGGCGTGGCCCGATCAGCAGCGCCGCGATGGCGGCCAAAATCGCCGGCGGCTCGGCAAGCCGGCCGAACCCGTATTCGTTACATGCCATCGTACCTTCGTCCGGCCCCACCACGGTCACGCCGCGAGAGGCCAAGGTCGCCATGTTCGCGACGGTGGCAGGATGCTGCCACATGCGCACGTTCATCGCCGGCGCCACCAGCACAGCCTTGTCGGTCGCCAACAGCAGCGTGGTCGCGAGATCAGATGCCAGCCCCACCGCCATCTTGGCCAGAATATCGGCCGAGGCCGGCGCCACCACCACCAGGTCGGCAGCCCGCGACAGCTGGATATGGCCCATCTCGCTCTCGTCGGTCAGCGAAAATATTTCGGTATAGACGCGATCTTCCGACAGCGCCTGCAGCGACAGAGGCGTCACGAAATGCGCGCCCCCCTCGGTCAGAACGCAGGTCACACCGCAGCCCGACTTGCGCAGCAGCCGCACCAGTTCGAGGGCTTTATAAGCAGCGATGCCGCCCGAGACGATCAGCAGGACGCGTTTGCTAGCGAGGGTCATAGTCGCCAGCCGGTGTGAATTGCGGCAATCCCGCCGCTGAGGTTGCGCACGCTCACCCTTGAAAGCCCCGCCGTGCACATCATGCCCGAGAGCATCTCCTGGTCTGGAAACATCCGAATGCTCTCGGCGAGATACTGATAACTGTCGGCATCACCAGCGATCATCCGGCCCAGCCGCGGCAGCACCCTGAACGACCACGCGTCATACACCGGTGCGAGGGCCGCCACCTGCACGTGGGAGAACTCCAGGCAGCAGAACCGTCCGCCGGGCTTGAGCACGCGTCGCGCCTCGGCCAGCACAGCGTCCTTGTCGGTGCAGTTGCGCAGCCCGAAAGCCATCGAAACCGTGTCGACGCTCCGATCCAACAGCGGCAGCCGCTCGGCATCGGCGGTGAGAAACGTGAGGCCGGCAACCAAGCCGCGCGTGATCGCCCGGTCACGCCCCACGCCCAGCATGGCGGCGTTGATGTCCGACAGAATGGTCGGCCCCCCGCCAGCGGCAAGCCAGGCAAAGCTGATGTCACCGGTGCCACCGGCGAGGTCGAGCAGCGACTTCTTGGGCGACGGTGCCAGCGCTGTGTTGAAGATCCGCTTCCACACCCGGTGGATGCCGAGCGACATCAGGTCGTTCATCAGATCGTATTTCGGCGCCACGCTGTCGAACACGGCGCGCACCAGGGGCTTCTTGTCCGCGAGCGGCACCTCGCGGAAGCCGAAGTCGATCACGGGTTCAGCCGGGGAGGTGGTGTTGTCGCTCATGAGAGAGAGTGTATAGCCTGCTTCCCCAATGCCGGAACTCCCCGAAGTCGAAACCGTGATGCGAGGCCTGAGCGCACGGATGCTCGGCCGGGTCATCACATCCGCCACCACCAATCGCCCGGACATGCGCTGGCCGTTCCCCCCAGGCCTGGCGACACGCATGACCGGCGCCACCGTGGAAAGCTTCCGGCGCCGCGCCAAATACATCCTCATGCGCCTGTCCGGCGGCGACAGCGTGTTGATCCATCTCGGCATGTCCGGCCGCATGGTGATCACGCCAGCCGGGCAAAACGACCTACCGCCGCATGAGCACCTGACCCTGGAGACTGACGACGGCTGGCGCATCGGCTTCGTCGACCCGCGCCGCTTCGGCTCGGTCGACCTGATGCCCACCCAGGACGAGGACAGCCACCGCCTGCTTGCAGACCTCGGCCCCGAGCCGCTCGACGATGCGTTCACTGCAGCCGTGTTGTCCAAGGCACTGGCTGGCCGGGCGACCCCAATCAAGGCAGCCCTGCTCGACCAGACCAACGTCGCGGGGCTCGGTAATATATATGTGTGCGAAGCCCTGTTCCGGGCAGGGATCAGCCCCCGCCGCCTGGCTGGTGCGGTCGCCGGCGCCCGCGCCGCGCGGCTGGTCCCGGCCATCAAGGCAACGCTGGCCGAGGCGATCGCCGCGGGCGGATCAAGCCTGCGCGACTATGTGCAGCCGGACGGCGAACTCGGCTATTTCCAGCACGCCTGGAAGGTCTACGGCCGCACCGGCCAGCCCTGCGAGCGCTGCCCGGGCCTTCCCGCCTGCCCGGGCGTGTCGCGCATCGTTCAATCGGCGCGCAGCACATTTTATTGTCAGCGCACCCAGCGCTGATGGCTATTGTTCGCGCATCCAGCGCTGAGAGGCTCCTTATGTCCGAACCGGAAATGATCCAGACCGAAACGCAAGGGCGGGTGGCGTTGATCCGCCTCAACCGCCCACAGGCGCTCAACGCCCTGTGCGACCAGCTAATGGCCGAACTCGGCGCAGCCCTACTGGGCTTCGACGCAGCCCCAGGTATCGGCGCCATCGTGCTCACTGGCTCCGAGCGCGCGTTCGCCGCCGGGGCCGACATCAAGGAAATGAAGGACCGCAGCTACCCGGCAACCGTCCTGCACGACTTCATTGCCCCGTGGGAGATCATTCTGCGGGTGCGCAAGCCCATCATTGCAGCCGTAGCAGGTTTCGCCCTTGGTGGCGGATGCGAGCTCGCAATGATGTGCGATATGATCTTTGCGGCCGACACCGCGAAATTCGGCCAACCCGAGATCAATCTTGGCGTCATTCCCGGCGCCGGCGGCAGCCAGCGGCTGACCCGCGCGGTCGGCAAATCCAAGGCGATGGACATGGTGCTGACCGGGCGGATGATGGACGCGGCGGAGGCGGAACGGTCCAACCTGGTGTCGCGCGTGTTTCCGGCCGCCGACTTGGTGAGCGAGACGTTGAAGGTGGCCACCAGGCTCGCCGAGCTGTCGGCCACCGCCACGGTGATCGCCAAACAAGCCGTCAACCGGGCGTTCGAGACCACGCTGAGCGAGGGCCTGCGCGCCGAGCGCAGCCTGTTCCTGCCACTGTTCGGCACGGCGGACCAGCGCGAAGGCATGTCGGCTTTCGCCGACAAACGGAAGCCAGCCTTCACGCACGGCTGAGCGAGTGCAAAATTCCGCACGCGCGATTTCCGTTGTGGCACGGACGCTTAGAACCCGTTGTGCAGATCCAAGTTGCAGTATGACAGGTAAGAGGCCGGCAAGTATTCATCAGGTTGCAATCTATTGCCTCGTCAAACACACCGCCGCCGGCTGCACGAATAGTTTGACTCTGCCTGCCCGCCTGCCTATGAGACCCCCCCTGGCTAGACGGGGCAAAACCGCGTACGGCCACCCGATATGACTGTCACCCACACCAGGGCGCTGTTCAAGCGAGCCAGGAAGTGGCAGGATGTTGGAATCATGAATGCAACCCAGCAGGCAGGAGCGGTTCGCTCGGGCCTGCCTCGTCGGATCAAAGAGACCTATGGCCAATACCGCCTCCGCCCGCAAGCGCATCCGCCAGATCGCCGTTCGCACCGATCGTAACGCGGCCCGCAGATCCCGCATGCGCACCTTCATCAAGAAGGTAGAAACCGCGATTGCCGCGGGTGACAAGGCCGCCGCGGTCGAAGCGCTACGTCTGGCGCAGCCCGAAGCGCAGCGTGCCGTGACCAAGGGCATTGCCCATCTGAACACCGTTGCACGCAAGATTTCGCGCCTGTCCGCGCGCATCAAGGCGATCGCGGCCGTCTGATACAACACGCTCCGTCCGCCCTGGTTCTTACGGAACCATACAGGCGGGCGGCGGACGGGCGCCACGCCCATTATTTTACACGACCAGGCCCAGTTGGGCCCGCCCTTAAGACGCGCCCGAATTAGTCAATATCAGTATTCACCTAGAGCATTTCTTTATTTTGTTTCTTCAGTTTGCATTTGCCCAGCGGACGTTTTCCACCTAATCATTACTTCGTCGCTTGACCGCTCTGGACCGAGCCGATAGCCCTTCGAAAGGCTTCGGTTCCGCTCGAGTTGGATTATGCGCGCGGATGCGGCTGTGTGATTGGGGGGATTGCGATGTCCAACGGCGAGGGGCAGTTGGCGGTGCAGTGGGCCCGGGTAAGGGGACGGCTGCAGAGCGAGGTCGGTGACGTCGAGTACCGAACCTGGCTGCGCCAAATGACTCTGGCCGGCCTCGATGGCGACGAAGTCACCGTCCGTCTGCCCACGCGCTTCCTGCGCGACTGGGTGCGCAGCCACTATGGCGACCGTCTCAAATCGCTCTGGCAAGCAGAGAACGACAGCGTGCGTCGGGTCGAAATCCGCGTCGGAAACGGCGTGCAGCAGCAGGTGCTCACCGAGACCGTCAGCATCGCGCCTCACGAGTCCCCCGCGGCGGGCCCGGTGCCCGCCAACGATGTTGCACCCGCGGCCACCACCGCCCGCTTCAACGGCAGCAAACCCGACGAACGCGCCCGGCCCGAGGAACGTGCCAAGCCAGAGGAACGCACTGACGCTCCGCTGGATCCGCGCTTCACCTTCGACAGCTTCATCGTCGGCAAGCCCAACGAGTTCGCCTATGCCTGCGCCCGGCGCGTGGCCGAGAAGCCAGCCAGCCAGGGCTTCAATCCGCTGTTTCTCTACGGCGGGGTCGGACTCGGCAAAACCCATCTGATGCACGCCATCGCATGGCAACTCACCCATCCCGTCGACGCCGAAGGCGCCCCCGATCTGCAGGCACGCCCTGTCTCGGTCGCCTATATGTCGGCCGAGAAGTTCATGTATCGCTTCATAGCCGCCATCCGCAGCCAGTCCACCATGGAGTTCAAGGAACAGCTCCGCAGCGTGGACGTGCTGATGATCGACGATCTGCAGTTTTTAATCGGCAAGGACGCCACCCAGGAAGAGTTCTTCCATACGTTCAACGCCCTGGTCGACGCCGGCAAGCAAATCGTCGTCTCGGCTGACAAATCGCCGTCGGACCTGTCCGGCCTCGAGGACCGCGTGCGCACTCGCCTGGGCTGCGGTATGGTGGCTGATCTGCACGCCACCACGTTTGAACTGCGTATGTCGATCCTGGAATCCAAAGCCGCGCGCGCGGGCGTGCCGGTGCCGCCCAAGGTGATGGAATTCCTCAGCCATAAGATCACGACAAACGTGCGCGAACTCGAAGGCGCACTCAACCGCCTCATAGCGCACGCCAATCTGTTCGGCCGCAACGTCACTCTCGAAGCCACCCAGGAAGTCCTGCACGACATCCTCAAGGCGCACGATCGCCGCGTCACGATCGAGGAAATCCAAAAGCGTGTCGCCGAGCACTGGAACATCCGCTTGTCGGACATGTCTTCCGCCCGCCGCGCCCGCGCGGTTGCACGTCCCCGCCAGGTGGCGATGTATCTGGCCAAGCAGCTCACCAGCCGCTCGCTGCCCGAGATCGGCCGCAAGTTCGGCAATCGCGACCACACCACAGTGATGCACGCCGTCAGCCGCGTCTCCGAGCTAATGGAACGTGACGCAGCCTTTGCCGAAGACGTAGAGTTGCTCCGCAGAATGCTGGAATCCTGACGGTCCTCAACCGCTCGCAGCGGGTGCCCCGTCGATTGCGCTCGGCGCCGCAATCGATTGCGCTCCGCGCCTATGGCCTTAGCCTGCGAACTTGCTATGCTTCGGCCCCGATTCGTGGCCTAGGCCCAGAGGATCCGTTATGAAGTTCAAGGCCGACCGCGCGGTGCTGCTCAAGGCTCTGGCCCATGTCCAGAGTGTGGTGGAGAAGCGCAACACCATCCCGATCCTCGCAAATGTCATGATCGCCGTTCGGGATGTGAAACTCACGCTGACCGCAACGGATATGGAAATCGCGGTCGTTGAGGATGTCGCGGCCACCTCCGTGCGCAACGGTGCCTGCACCGCACCTGCGGCGACGCTATACGAAATCGTGCGCCGCCTGCCCGAGGGTGCAGAGGTCGAGTTCGACCACCCGGGCGGCGATGCGCAGCTCGCGGTCCGGGCCGGCCGCTACGCCACCAGCCTGGTGGTGCTGCCGATCGAAGACTTCCCCTCCATGACCGCGGGCACTCTGCCCAACCGGTTCATGGTCGAGGCCCGCGCCCTGTGCGGACTTATCGACCGCACGCGCTTCGCCATCTCAACCGAGGAAACGCGCTACTACCTCAACGGCATCTACCTGCACGCGACCGAAAGCGATGGGGTGAAGGTGCTGCGCGCGGTCGCCACCGACGGCCACCGCCTGGCACGCGTCGAGATCGAACTGCCGGCCGGCGCTTCCGGCATTCCCGGCGTGATCATTCCCCGCAAGACCATCGCCGAGCTGCGCAAGCTGCTCGAAGAGGCCTCGGGCGAGGTCGAGCTCGCGATGTCGGACACCCGCATCCAGTTCAAGGTCGACGGCATCACCCTGACCAGCAAGCTAATCGACGGCACCTTCCCGGAATACGAGCGGGTCATTCCGCGCGACAACGAAAAGATCCTGCGCGTCGGCTGCAAGGATTTCGAGGCGGCCGTGGCCCGCGTGTCAGCGATCTCCTCAGAACGGTCGCGCCCGGTGAAGCTGTCGCTGGCGAAGGACCTGCTGGTCATCTCAGCCGCCAGCCCCGAGCAGGGCACCGCTACCGAGGAGCTCGACGGCGAGCGAGTCAGCTACGCCGCGGGTCCGCTCGAAATCGGCTTTCAGGCGCGCTACCTCAACGACATCACGGCCCAGATCAAGGACCGCGTGGAGTTCCGCTTCTCCGACGGCTCGGCCCCCACCGTGGTGCAGGACAGCGCCGATCCCAGCGCGCTGTATGTTCTGATGCCGATGCGTGTTTGAGAGACGCGCTCCGCAGCGTCGGAATTGTCTGAACCGGGTCTGAAACTGCTCCGGCTAACGCTGGGGCGGTTTCGCAACTACGCATCGTTGCGCTGGCAGCCGGAAGGCCGATTGCTGGTGATCAGCGGCCCCAACGGCAGCGGCAAGACCAATCTGCTGGAGGCGATCTCCTATCTCGCCCCCGGCCGCGGCATGCGCGGCGCGCGCGTGGCGGACGTGGCGCAAGGCGGCACCGGCGCCTGGGCCGTGAACGGTCGGCTCGCAACCCAGGAGGGGCCCACCGAAATCGGCACCGGCACCACCGACGAGAACGTCGATCGCCGAGTCTTCCGTCTCGATGGCGCCGCGCCCCGCAACCAGGCCGAGCTCGCGCAACGCGTCGCCTCGGTCTGGCTCACGCCGCAGATGGACCGGCTGTTCCTGGAAGGTGCTTCCGGGCGCAGACGCTTCCTCGATCGCCTGGTCTATGCCCTGGAGCCCGGCAACGCCCGCACCGTGGCAGCCCACGACACCGCTATGGCCGAGCGCCGCCGCCTGCTCGCGGAACCGCGCTGGGAGGCGTCTTGGCTGGCCGGGCTGGAGGACGAGATGGCCCGCCACGCGGTCGCCGTCACCGCCGCCCGCGCCGACCTGATCGCCCAACTCGATGCGGCACTCGCAGGCGGCATCGCCGGTGACTTCCCGGCAGCCCGCCTTGACCTGCTCTGCCCGATCGCGGCCCGACTGACCGAGGCGCCGGCCTTGGCGGTCGAAGACTGGCTACGCGCCGAATTCGAAGCCGCCCGCCCCCGCGACGCTGCGACCGGCAGTGCTGCAATGGGCGCCCACCGCGCCGATCTCGCCATGGCGGACCTGGCCACCGGCCTGCCCGCGGCACAGGCCAGCACCGGTCAGCAGAAGGCGCTGCTGATCGGCGTGGTGCTCGGCCATGCCGCCCTGCTCGCCCAGGCCCGCGGTGGCGCACCTCTGCTGCTGCTCGACGAGCCCGCGGTGCATCTGGACCTGAAGCGCCGCACAGCCCTGTTCGCGGCGTTGGCAGCCCTGCCGGCACAGGTATTTCTTACCGGCACCGACGCCGAAGTGTTCGCACCTCTGGCAGGTCAGGCGACATTCTGGCGCACCGGCGGTGAAGGACTGTATGCGGATCCAGAATACAAGTGATTTGCGGCCAACGCGCAGCCGACCCCGGCGCATCAGGCATCCCGCAGGAAGGTGGCTAAATCCGCGCCACCACAGTATTATTAGCATATTCCGTACCTTCCCCAGGAGCACTCCCACGGCATGAGCGACCCCGCCGCGCCCAATCCCGATTCCGACGCCCCGCCCGGTGATGCTTACGATGCGTCGTCCATTTCGGTCCTGCGTGGCCTCGATGCCGTTCGCAAGCGTCCCGGCATGTATATCGGCGACACCGATGACGGCTCGGGCCTGCACCACATGGTCTTCGAAATCATCGACAACGCGGTGGATGAGGTTCAGGCGGGTTTCGCCAGCCGGTGCGAACTCACCCTCAACGGCGACGGCAGCGTCACCGTGCGCGACGACGGGCGCGGAATTCCCACCGGCATCCACCCGGAGGAAGGCATCTCGGCGGCCGAGGTGGTGCTGACCCGGCTACACGCCGGCGGCAAGTTCAACCAGAACTCCTACAAGGTCTCCGGTGGCCTGCACGGCGTCGGCGCCGCCGTGGTCAACGCACTTTCCGAATGGATGGAGGTGCGCATCTTCCAGAATGGCGAGGAGCATTACATCCGCTTCCAGCACGGCGATGCCGTCGCACCCTTGAAGATGGTCGGCCAAGCCACGCGACCGCGCGGCACCGAGGTGACGTTCAAACCCTCCACCGGCACCTTCACCAATGTCGATTTTGACATCGCCATCCTGGAACGCCGTGTGCGCGAACTGGCCTTCCTCAACTCAGGGATGACCATCGTGCTGCGCGACGAGCGCCACGCGCCGTCGACCGAGCAAAGCTTTTATTACGAGGGCGGTTTGGTCGCATTTGTGCAGTATCTCGACCGTGCCAAGAATCCAGTGTTCACGCCGCCCATCTCGGTCACCACGTCGGACGACCAAGCCGGCATCCGTGTCGAATTCGCACTCTCCTGGAACGACAGTTTCCACGAGACGATGCTGTGTTTCACCAACAACATCCCCCAGCGCGACGGCGGCACCCATCTCGCCGGCTTCCGCCAGGCGCTAACCCGCGTCATGACCAAATACGCCGATGGCATGGGCAAAAAGGATAGCCTCGCCTTGGTCGGCGAAGACATGCGCGAAGGCATGACCGCGGTGCTCTCCGTCAAGGTGCCGGATCCGAAGTTCTCATCGCAGACCAAGGACAAGCTGGTCAGTTCAGAAGTGCAACCGGTCGTTCAGGCTGCCGCCGCGGACGTGATTTCGCACTGGCTGGAAACCCATCCGCGCGAAGCCAAGGCGCTCATCCAGAAGGTGATGGACGCAGCCTCCGCACGCGAAGCCGCCCGCAAGGCACGCGAACTCACCCGCCGGAAGGGCGTGCTCGACGTCTCCACCCTGCCCGGCAAGCTCGCCGATTGCCAGGAACGCGATCCCGCTAAATGTGAGATCTTCATCGTCGAGGGTGACAGCGCCGGCGGCTCCGCCAAACAGGGCCGCGATCGCAAGTTCCAGGCGATCCTGCCACTGAAGGGCAAGATCCTCAACGTCGAGCGCGCCCGTTTCGACCGCATGCTCGGCAGCGCCGAAATCGGCACCCTGATCACAGCGCTCGGCACCGGCATCGGCCGCGGCGAACCAGAGCACGGCGGCTTCGACGTCACCAAGCTACGCTACCACCGCATCGTCATCATGACGGACGCCGACGTGGACGGCTCGCATATTCGTACACTTCTACTCACCTTTTTCTTCCGCCAGATGCCCGAACTGCTCGAGCGCGGTCATCTCTACATTGCCCAACCGCCGCTCTACCGCGCCACTCGCGGCGGCGAGGAGCGCTACCTGAAGGACGACGCGGCGCTCGAAGAATACCTGCTCGACAAGGCGCTCGGTGAGGCTCGCCTCACCTACGCGAATGGCGACGTCCTCACTGGTACAGACCTCGCCGACGAAGCCAGGCGCCTTCGCGAGTTCGCCGGCCGCCTGCGCCGGCTGTCCGGCTCAGCCCCGCTGTCGCTGCTCGAGCAGGCCGCCATCGCCGGCGCCCTGCAGCCAGACCCCGCCAAGGCCGCCGCCGCGGCCGGCCCGCTGGCGCAACGAATGAACGATATCTCGCTGCCGGCGGAACGCGGCTGGGTTGTCACCGCCGACGCCCGCGACGGGCTGACGCTGGCCCGCATGGTCCGCGGCGTAGCCGAACGCCACGTGCTCGACATGGCCACGCTCCGCAGTGCTGAAGCACGCTGGCTCGCTGACCGCGCCGAAGTCCTGCATAGCCGCTTTGCTAAACCCGGCCTTATCAAGCTTGGTAACACCGAGACCCCAGTGGCCGGCCCCGCCACCGCCTATGAACGCATCCTGCTGCAAGGCCGCCGCGGCCTTGCCATCCAGCGCTTCAAAGGCCTAGGCGAAATGAACGCCGACCAACTCTGGAACACCACCCTCGACCCCGCTGTGCGTACTCTGTTGCAGGTCAAAATCGGCGATGTCGAAGACGCCGGCCAGGTGTTCGCAACACTGATGGGCGATGTCGTCGAACCCCGCCGAGACTTCATCGTGGAAAACGCCCTAAAGGTCGCCAATCTGGACGTTTAGCCGAGTTGCTATCGATCGATGTTCCTGATTTTCCCCGAACGAGAGTGGACGAAAGAGGCTTGCGTCATCGGCCTGAAACCCATAGAACCCGCGTCCCAGATGGTGTTCCGGCTTCGGTCGGGCGCGTAGCTCAGCGGTAGAGCATCGCCTTCACACGGCGGGGGTCACAGGTTCAATCCCTGTCGCGCCCACCATCCGACACTCGGTTTCATGTAAGAACGTCTTTTCATTGAGGGAGACGCATTGTGTCCGAGTCCATCGAACAGGCCCAGGAAGGCATCGAGCGCGCCCACCACGAGGCCGAGCACGCAGGCGCACACGATCATGGCCCGCGCAATGTGGCGATTATGATCGCCTGTCTCGCCGCGGCCTTAGCGCTGACCGAAATGGGCGAGAAGGCCTCGCAGAATCAGTATCTGACCCATCACATCACGCTGACCGACACCTGGGCGCAGTACCAGGCCAAGACGATCCGTGCCGCGACCTACACCAGCTCCGCCGATGTGATCGAGAGCCTGCCGAGCCCCGGGCCGGAGGCGGCCAAGCGTGTCGAACGGCTGCGTGGCGAGGCGGTACGCATGAACGACGACCCCAAGAACGGCGACGGCCGCAAGCAGCTCGCTGAGAAGGCAGACCACCAGACGCATGACCGCGACCATGCGTTTCACGTCTATCACCAGTTCGAGCTCGCCACCGGCGCCCTGCAGATTGCCATCGTGCTGGCATCGGTTTCCATCGTCACCAGGTTCAAGGCGCTGACCATCGCCGCCGGCCTGATCGGCGGGGCGGCGGCGATTTTCGGAGTGCTGGTCGCGACCGATATCGTGTGAGCCGGCCTGCTTGAACCCTGGGCTGGTCATCTTCGGCACCAGCAACATTTTGTCGGATCTGTTCGAGTTGCGGCAGTGGTTCGAGCTCGGCTTCACCGTTTTGCCGCATCCGAGCGCCACGGTGTCGTCGCAGGCCTGAGATGGGACCAACCGCGCGATAAAATTGCTCGTTAAAGCAAAATGCTAGAGCCTGATCGTTTTGCCTACCAGAAGCGATCAGGCTCCAGGCTACCGCGCAGATCGGCCTGATGCGACGAGAGACGAAGCGCGTCCGCCGCTAAAACCAATGCCGGCGGAAGACGGGCGACACTCCAGACCAGTAGCCACACACGTGAGGAATCCTCCGCCAGCAGCGCTGATCAGTGCCACCGTATCCGCATCGTTCGCAATTTCGGCGCGGCTGCGCGCAGGCCGGGCTGGGGCCAGGTGAACCCGGAAAGGATGCAGATGGCCCCAGGCCAGTGGCAGTGTCGGCGTCTAAGGGTAGGTCGACCGGCGCCATCGGGGCGAAAGCATGCACGCACAGGCCAACCTCCCGCAGGATGCGCGCGTGATGCAAGGCAATGGGCGTCGGCGTGTGGCTCGGCTGACCCAGGAAGCTCGCCACCACCGCCACCCTATGTTCGGGCCCGGCGGATCGATGCGGTGGAAGCGGCCGGATGTTACGCGCGAGATGTTCGTCGGCCAGCTGCAGGATTTCCGACGGCCAGGCTTGACGAAGCTGCGCCAGAAGCGTGTCGCGCGCACCCTCCCGGGCCAGCGCGCGCCCCCACTGGAACCTGGCGAAGGCCATCAGCTGGTCCGGATCGGTCGGCCAAAATCCCAGCTCCGCCACCCCGGCGCCGGCCAGATGGGCGGACCCACCGGTGACGGCGAGCAGAAAGGTTTGACGCAGGAAGCCGGCCAACCCGCCTGTGGGCACGCGGGGGCGCAGCCGGCTGGCGGTGGGATTGGCGGCCACCCGGTCCAAGGCATCGCAAAGCCACCGGATCTGATTGGCTTCATCGCCTGTGGGGTCGCTGGCCGGCCGGGCAAGACTGACCGACGCCCGCGGCTCGGTGCTCGACGACCCGCTGGTGTTAGAATTGGTGCGCCACACCAACATTGTCGGACACCTCGCCGGGATCGCCGAGCCGATGCGCTCCGGTCACGGCCCGCTAGCAACGATGGACGTGATCCCGCTCCAGAGCCTGACTGCTTCGCCTACCAGGAGCGATCAGGCTCTAATCCATGATGCCGCATACGCAACGGAGGCGCGCGTCGGTGGTCGCAGTCTGGACCAGGTGAACGACACTGCCTGTTTCAGCTTCTACGCCACCAAGAACCTGCCGATCGGCGAAGGCGGCATTCGCACCACGCGCCATGCCGGTATCGCCCACCTCGCCCGGAGGCTGCGCTCCCACGGGATGACCGCGGATGCCTTCGAGCGGCGCGACGCGAACTCCATGCTCTGGCAGCACTTGGACATGAAGATTCCCCGCTGTAACTACAAGATGACCGAACTCGCGGGCCTGCTCGGCAGCAGCCAACTCGCCTATCTTGATGCCTGGCGCATCCATCGCGCGGGGCTGGCCGCTGCGCGCGCAGGCCCGACACCACCCATGCCCACCATCTGTTCGTCACCCGGCTCGACCGCTGCGACGTCGAGCGCGACATCCTGGTGCCGCGCCTTCGCGCGTGTGGCATCGAAGTCGCGGTGAACTGCCGTGCCGTCCACGAACTGACCTGGTGCCGCGAGACCTTCGGCTAAATGGCGGGGGATTTTGCCGTGGCGCTGCATGACGGCCGCCGCTGCATCACCCTGCCGCTGCATCCGGAAACGACCGAGAATGACGTCGACACCGTCGTGGGGACGCTGCAATCGGTGCTGCCGGAGTGGTTACCCGAGCCTGTTGAGGCTCGCGAAATCGCGGTTGCTCGCAACCAGCTCCTCCAGCAGCGGGGCAGGCTGCCACCCTGCCCCGCTTTCGGCGAACATGCTGCGCACAACGTTGAGGATCGCGCCGAGACCGTGCGCGTCCGCCGTGTGCATCGGCCCCCCGCGCCAGGAGGGAAAGCCGTAGCCGTGCACCAGCACGACATCGATGTCGGACGGGCGGGCGGCGATGCCCTCCGCCAGGATCTTGGCCCCCTCGTTCACCATGGCGGCGAGCACGCGGGTTTGGATATGCACAGCCGAGATCGGCTTGCGGCGAAGGCCGCGCTCGGCTGAGGCGCGCTCCACCAGCGCGGTCACCTCCGGATCGACCACGCGCTTACTATCCTGGTGCAAGTAATAGCCGCGGCCAGTCTTCTGGCCGAAATGTCCCTCCTCGCAGATCCAGTCGGCAATCGGAACATAGCGCTCTAGGGCGTCGCGGGTGGCTGCCAAGCGTTTGCGCTGAGCCCAGCCGATGTCGAGACCGGCGAGATCGCCGACTGCGTACGGGCCCATGGCCATGCCGAATTGTTCGAGTGCGGCATCGACCTCATGCGGCAGCGCGCCATCCTCCAGCGCGTAGTCGCATTGCTTACGCCACACCGAGAAGATCCGGTTGCCGATGAACCCGTCGCAGATGCCGGCCACCACCGGCTGCTTGCGGATGCGTTTGGCCAAGGCGAGTGCGGTCGCCAGCACCTGCGGCGCGGTGCGCCCGGCGCGCACGATCTCCAAAAGCCGCATCACATGAGCGGGGCTGAAGAAATGGAGGCCGAGCACGCGCTCCGGGTTGTCGACCACGTCAGCCAGCAGGTCGATATTGAGATAGGAGGTGTTGCTGGCCAGGATAGTGTCGCGCCGTACCACGGTGGACAGTCGGCGGAACACATCCTGCTTGGCGTCGATGTTCTCGATGATCGCCTCGATCACCAGATCGGTATCGCGGAGGGCTGCAACATCGGTTGCGAACGACAGGTGCGCGAGGCGAGCGGCGTGGGCGGCCGCACTCAGCCGGCCGGATTTGGCCTGGCGGTCGTAGACGGTACGGATGCGCGCCTCCGCCGCCTGCATGGCGGCATCGCCAACCTCCACCAATGTCACCTCAAGGCCTGCATCGGCCATGGCGATGGCGATGCCAGAGCCCATGGTGCCGCCGCCGACGATACCGACATGGCGGACCGGCCACGGCTGGGCGTCGCGGCCTTTCGCCGCGGCCCGGTCGGCTGCGAACATGTGACGCAACGCCTTAGACTGGGCGCCGGTGCGCAGCACCTGGAAAGCGGCGTGCTCCTGCTGCAGCGCCTCGTCAAAGTCGGTGTCGAGCGCCATCGCCACGCAGCGCGCGGCCTCCGCCGGCGCCACGGCCCCGCGCGCCTTGTGAGTGATCGCGCCCAGGGCGGCATCGAACGCCGCGCGATTCACCGGCGGCAGCGGCAGGTCGCGAATGCGCGGCAAGCGTGCGGCGTCGGCGAGCGCGCGCGCGCGGATCATCGCTGCATCCCGCACGTCTGTGGCGACCTCGTCGACGATCCCCGTGGCCAGCGCCTCGGCCGCAGGCACATGGCGGCCGGAAGTGATCATCTCGAGCGCCACCAGCGCACCGGTCACCCTTGGCAGCCGCTGGGTGCCACCGGCGCCGGGCAACAGGCCGATGCGCACCTCCGGGAAACCCACCACGCCCTCAGGCGCGATCACTCGGGCGTGGCAGGCCAGCGCCACTTCCAGGCCGCCGCCGAGCGCGGTGCCGAACATCGCGGCCACGATCGGCTTGGGGCTGTGATCCAATGCCTCACACACATCATGGGTGGTGGTTCCGCCGGGCGGCGCGTCGAACTCGCGGATATCCGCGCCGGCGATGAAGGTGCGCCCGTCGCAGGCGAGTACCCCCGCGCGCAGTCCCGGCGCCTGGGCCAGCGCCCGCACCGCCGCCACCAGCCTCTCGCGCACCGCCACCGACAGCGCGTTGACCGGGGGATGATCGATGATGATCACGCCGATGTCGCCCACATGTTCCAGCCGCACCAACTCCGCCATCGCTTTGCTCCACCGCTCGCTCTTCTGTAGGATAATCTGCCCCGCAACCCAGCCGCGCGCCAGGGCCGCCGGAATTTCTTGACTTTGCTGCACTGCACACGTATTTGGTCTAAGCGCCCCTTGATGTGGTTTTGTGCGCTGCCAGCCTGGAAAGACCAGATCCCGCAAAACGGGATTGTTCCGGGCGCCAACGCTCCAGGTAGCCCTTTTCACTCAGCAATTTGCGCCGGTTTGCGGTCCTGAAGACCGCTCTCGACGTGTGTCCGCGGCTTGTGGACGTGCGTCGCCACGCGAGAGTATTTCCTATGACATTCGAAGAACTCGGGCTCGTCCCGCCGTTGCTCAAGGCGCTTGCCGCCGAGGGCTACACCACCCCCACCCCCATCCAGCTGCAGGCGATCCCGTTCGCCCTCGCCGGCCGCGACGTGCAGGGCATTGCCCAGACCGGCACCGGCAAGACCGCAGCCTTCGCCCTGCCGATCCTGCAGCGTCTGGCAGCCAACCCCAAGCGCGTCGGCCCCGGCGGCTGCCGCGTGCTGGTGTTGGCACCAACCCGCGAGCTCGCCAACCAGATCTCTGAGAGCTTCCGCATCTACGGCAAGTTCATGAACCTCAAGGTCACCGTCATGTTCGGTGGCGTGCCGAAAGGTCGCCAGTCCCGCGCCATGGCGATGGGTGTCGACGTGCTGGTGGCGACCCCGGGTCGCCTCATGGACCATATGTCCGACCGCACCGTGCGGCTCGACCAGGTGGAAATGCTGGTGCTCGACGAGGCCGACCACATGCTTGACCTCGGCTTTATCGTGCCAATTCGCAAGATCGTGAGCCAGATCCCAGCGCAGCGGCAGACACTGTTCTTTTCGGCGACTATGCCGAACGAGATCGGCGGCCTTGCTGGAGCGATGCTGAAGAATCCAGCGCAGGTGGCGGTCGCACCTGTGGCCACCACTGCGGAGCGTGTCGAGCAGCATGTCATCATGCTGGAAACCTCGCGCAAGCGTGCCGTCCTGTTCGACCTGCTGATGGGCCCAGCCGCCGGCCGCACCCTGGTGTTCACGCGCACCAAGCACGGCGCCGACCGCGTGGTGCGTTACCTCGAGGAAAGCGGCCTGCCCGCCACGGCCATCCACGGCAACAAAAGCCAAGGCCAGCGTGAGCGCGCGCTGTCCGATTTCCGCGGCGGCAAGTGCCGCGTGCTGATCGCGACCGACATCGCCGCGCGCGGCATCGATGTCGACGGCGTCACTCATGTTATCAACTATGACCTTCCGAATGTCCCAGAGAGCTACGTCCACCGCATCGGCCGCACCGCGCGCGCCGGGGCAACCGGCACTGCCATCAGCCTGTGCGACGGCGAGGAGCGGGCCTTCCTGCGGAGTATCGAAAAGTTGATCCGCTCCAAGGTCCCGGTGATGGTACCGCCGGGTCAAGCGGCTGCCCAGGCACCTCGCGCCCGTGCCGCCTAAACGAATGATTTCTCGACTAATTTGAAACTATAAAACACGGCGAGTCACGTTGACGTGGCTCGCCGAACGCCTCAAGCAACTACAGCAGATTTCATCCGGAGCGCTGCATGCCGCGCCTTGGCCGTCGATCACTTCTCGCAGGATCAGCGCTCGCCCTGATGGCAGCCGATACGGTGCCCGCCCTGAATGCGCGCGCAAAACGGCGCGGGCTGTTCTTTGGCTCCGCCCTCAGCGACGACACGCTGGCCAACGACCCAATGGCGACCGCCCGAGTGGACGCCGAATGCGGCATGGTGGTCGGCGAGGCCTCTTACAAATGGGCCGATATCCACCCTGCTCCGCAAACCTATGATTTCAGCCGCGCCGACGCGCTACTCAGCTTTGCCAATAGCCACGCCATCCGCACCCGCGGCCACACGCTGGTCTGGCACGAAGGCAATCCGGACTGGCTGGAGCCGACGCTGAATGCGGGCAACGCCGAGAATATTCTGACCGACCACGTTCGCACCGTCGTCGGCCACTTTAAGGGCAAGCTCGTTCACTGGGACGTGGCGAATGAGGTGATCGACCCCGATGACAAGCAGCCTCTGAAGCTGCGTCGCACGCTGTGGCAGCGCGCTCTGGGCCCGGCCTATCTCGACATCGCCTTCCACACGACCGCAGAAACCGACCCGGGCGCGTTGCGCGTGCTGAACGATTTCGGGACCGACTACACGCTGGCGTGGCAGGAGCGCAAACGCGTGGCCCTGCTCGAACTGCTGGCCGACATGTTGCGTCGCGGCGTGCCGGTGCAGGCGGTCGGGCTGCAGGGCCATCTCGACGCCGGTGAAATCACGCTCGACCAGAACGTTATGGCGAAGTTTGTGGCCGATATCGCCTCTATGGGGCTGAAAGTGATCGTCACCGAGCTCGACGTGCGCGACCAGCGGCTGCCCGCCGATATTTCGGTGCGCGACGATGCGGTCGCAGCTCACGCCCGCGCCTGGCTGGACGCGGTGCTGGCGAGCCCCGCAGTGCTGGGTGTGCTGACCTGGGGCATGTCGGACCGGCACAGTTGGCTGAATGACAAGTTCCCTCGCCCGGACCGGCTGACCCAGCGGCCGCTGCCGCTCGATGTTGGGCTCAACCGTAAGAAGCTGTGGTCGGCGATCGCAGCCTCGATCGACAGCGCGCCGATCCGCACCGCGATGCGGTAGTGCGGACAAAAGCGACAGAGCTGACGTAAAGCCGCGCAAAGATGACAGGATCTGATCCGGGCCCTGGTGAAGACTATCGGTGCGGGTGCCAGATCAGTAACGGTGCAGCGCACCGAAGCGCCGAAGTCTGACAAGGCCAAAGGTGGAGTTCCCTTCGACGAGCGGCAACCCTGGTCAGCGGCCTGCGGCCGCGGGCTGCCGGGCTTCGATCTGCTCGATCAGGAGATGGGCAAAATCCACCCAGCCCGTGTCGGAATGGGGCGCAGCCGTGCCGAGTGGGTCGGTGAGCAACCCCAGGATTGCTTGTGCCACACCATCGGCGGTGGGCGGGCACAACCGGGCGAGTGGCTCGTGCGCCAGTTGTTCGGCGAGGCCGCCGACTTCGGTCGCCACCACCCAGCGGCGGGCTGCGATCGCTGCGGCGGCGACGCCGCTCTGGCTGGCTTCGCGATGCGACAGCACCAACGCGTCGGCCCAGGCGAGGATGTTGCCGATCTCACCCTCGGGGATCCAGCGGCGATCGACCGTGACATTGGGCATGGCGCGCAGCTGCGCAAGCGTTGTTGACTCGGCTCCGAGGCCTGCGATCCGCACCTCGATATCCGCGCGCGGACCGAGCCGGCCGAGGGCGTCGGCAAACAGGTCGAGACCTTTGTAGGGCAACAGGCGGCCGAAGAAGAGCAGGCGAAGCGGTCCGCCGTGGCTGGCCGGCGGCGGGGGTGGCGGGCCAAAATTGAAGGGGGGGTGGGAGGCCACGATCAACGGCCGCCCCGCCAAAGCGTTCTGCTCGCGTAGGCGCGCCGCCACGTGAGCTGAAAGTGCCACCAGCCCGCAGGCGCCGTCGGCGAGCCTTCGCTGCAGCTTCATCTGGAACGGAAACCCGTCGCCGGGATGGCTGTCGGCGTCATGGATCACCACCCAATAAGGCACGCCGAGCCGGCGCAGGGCTGCTGACATCAGCAGGTCGAGCGGTGCCGGCATGGCACAGATCGCGATGTCTGGCCTCAGCGCCTGGAGTCGCTTTATCAGGCCTGGCAGCAACAACGGCATGGTCAGGATGCGGGTCATAAACCCCTGCAGTCCCGTATAGGTCGCGTAGGCAAGTTCCACCTGTGGCGGTGCTACCTGCTCCATCAACTCCGACTGCCGCGACAGCGAAAGCATGCTGACGACATTCTCAACGTGGCGCAGGCCGCCGGCGAGTTCGAGGGCAAAGCGCGGGCCAGCGCCGCGGCGGCCCCATTGCCAGACGAGAACCCTTAGAGTTCCGCGCATGTTACAAAAGACCCAGTGCCGCGACCGCATCGCGCAACGGCGTGTCGCCCAGGCGCTCCTGCGCCATGCGCCGGCCGGCGGCCCCGAGATGCGCTCGCAACGCCGCACTGCCGGCGAGTTCGAGCAGATGCGTCGCAGCGTCATCCACATCCGCCTCCGCCCATTCGGCTCCCGGTGCTTCGAACACGCCGCGCGGATCGGTCGCCGAGACCAGACGGTAACGCACCAGCCGGGCGGAGGATGCGTCCATGAATTCGGTGTTGGCCGACCATCCGGTGGCGATCACGGGAATGCCGAGCAGCATCGCCTCGGCGGGGACCAGGCCGAAGCCTTCGCTGCGGTGAAGCGAGAGCACAATGTCAGCGCAGGCGGTCAGCGCGTGGCGATCGGCATCGTCCCACATCCGCGTTTCGAAGCGCACATTGCCAAGGCCTGCGGCGGCGTCGCGCAAGGCGGCGAAATCAGACTCGTGCTGGGCGGTGTGGGTCACTTTGAGGAGCAATATCCGGTCCGGCCGGTCGCCGAAAGCCCGGCTATGGGCAGCGATGGCGGCGAGCGGGTTTTTGCGCGCGAAGCTGGAGGCGAGGCTGAACGAGACGAGGGTGATCAGCGCATCCGGCGGCAAGTCAAAATCGGCGCGGGTGCGGCCCGAGGGGCGTGGCGGCGCCAGGCCGATCGCCGGGGGCACCACGCGCAGGGCGATGGGTGATCCCGGCGGCAGCAAGGTTGCAATCGCGTCGGCGCTGAACCGAGACAGGGTCCAGATCTCGTGGACGAACGGCAGGCCGGCCCGCCAGACGGCCGGCATGGTCGGCAGCTCCCATGCCCAATAGCCGATCACCCGTCTTCCCCGCGCCAGGGCGCGCGGCAGGCGCAGCAGGGTCAGCGGCATCATCGGGCTGTTGGCATGCAGCACCAGCGGCATGCCGCGCGGCGGGATGGTGGCGATCCGAGCCGGAGCGGTGACGCTGTCGCCGGTGTCGATCGGGATGGTCGCGGCTCCCATTGCCTGCAGCGCCGCCAGCATCAGGCGCGCATTTTCACCGAGGCCGGAGGGGCGGTTGATTTCGCCGGCGAGCACCAAGCCGCCCCCCGCTGGCGGCGGCTTTCGGTCCGGCCTCGGCGCCAAGGCGCCGGTAATCGCCGCAAGCGCGCTTCGCCTGGGTCCGGCCGGCAGCAATCGCCAGGCGCGATGCTTCCAGCCGAGCGTCTCAGGCGACATCATTGAGGTGACAGGCGCTTTTCTGTCCGGGCGCGATTTCGCGCAGTTTGGGGATTTCCACCTTGCAGCGCGGCATGGCGTGGGGGCAGCGCGGGTGGAAATGGCAGCCCGGAGGTGGGTGCAACGGGCTGGGCAGTTCGCCCTGGATGGCGCCGAAGTGGCTGCGGCGGTTCTCCAGTCGCGGCACCTCGGCGAGCAGCGCCTGGGTGTAGGGATGGTTGGGGTGGGAGAACACGACCTCCGCCGGCGCCTCCTCCACAATGCGGCCGAGATACATGATGGCGACGCGGTCGCTGACATGTTCGACCACGCCGAGGTCGTGGCTGATGAACAGGCAGGTGAGGTTCAGCTCGGTGCGCAGGTCGAGAAACAGGTTGATAATCTGCGCCTGGATCGAAACGTCGAGTGCTGCGACCGACTCGTCGCAGACCAGCATGTCCGGCTGCACCGCAAGCGCCCGGGCGATGCCGATACGCTGGCGCTGGCCGCCGCTGAACTGGTGCGGGTAGCGGCGCTTCAGTGTCGGGTCGAGGCCGGCGCGGCGCATCTGGGCATCGACATAGGCGTCGAACCCTTCCGGGCCGATCAGCCCATGCACGCGCGGCGCCTCGCCAATGATTTCGGCCACGCGCAGCCGCGGGTTGAGGCTGGACTGCGGGTCCTGAAAGATCATCTGCACGCCAAGCCGGGCGGATTTCAGGGCGGCGGCCTGGAAATCCGCCCTGTCACGGCCGCGCCAGAACACTTGGCCGTCGGAGGGCTTGAGGATGCCGGCCGCGAGACGGCCGAGGGTGGATTTGCCGCAGCCTGATTCGCCGACCAGGCCGACCACTTCGCCCGGCCGGATGCTGAGGCTGACATGGTCGACGGCGTGGACGATCGGCGCGGGTCTCTGGCCGAGCAGGCGGGAGAGGGCGCCGTTGGGTGTGCCAAAGCGGCGCGATACCTCGCGCAGCTCGATCAGGGCCTCGCTCATATGCGCACCGGATGGAAGCAGCGCAGGGTGCGGTCCGGTTCGGGCATCGTCAGCGGCGGCTCCTGGGCGCAGGTTTCGGTGGCGGCGGAGCAGCGGGTGCGAAAGGCACAGCCGGCGGGGCGGTCGAGCGGCGATGGGGTCATGCCGGGGATCTGCAACAGCTTGGCGCCGCGTTTGTTGCGGCTGGGCACGCTGCCGATCAGCCCCGCGGTGTAATGGTGCATCGGGCGGTCGAGAACCGCGTCGACCGAGCCCGATTCAACGATACGGCCGGCATACATCACCGCCACCCGGTCCGCGAGGCCTGCGACGACACTGAGATCATGCGTGATCCACAGCAGCGAGGTGCCGCGCTCGGCCGCCAGTTTCTGCACCACGGCAAGGATCTGCGCCTGGATGGTCACGTCCAGCGCCGTGGTCGGCTCGTCCGCGATGATCAATGCCGGGTTGTGCAGCAGGGCGATGGCGATCGCCACGCGCTGGCGCATGCCGCCGCTGAACTGGTGGGGATAGGAGGACAGGCGTTCGTCGGGGCTGGGGATGCCGACCTGTCCCAACGCGTCGCGCGCGCGGGTGCGGGCGACGACGTGGGAGACGTTGTCGTGCGCCCGCACGGTCTCGATCCTCTGCGTGTCGATGCGCAGGACCGGGTTCAGCGTCATCATCGGGTCCTGGAAGATCATGGCAATCCTGTTGCCGCGCAGCTTGCGCAGTTCGGGCTCGGGCAGGCCGGTGATGTCGCGGCCTTGGAACAGCACCTGGCCGGACACTATGCGGCCGGGTGGGTCGACCAGACCGATGATAGAGAAGCCGGTGACGGATTTGCCGGAGCCCGATTCGCCGACGAGGCCCAGCACCTCGCCGCGGCGGACCGACAGGCTGACGCCGTCGACGGCCCGCAGGGCGCCGACGCGCGTGTCGAAATGCGTGTGCAGGTCGCGCAGTTCGAGCGTCATCTCACTCACCGCTGCAACCGGGGATTCAGCACATCGCGCAGCTGGTCGCCGACGAGATTGATGGCCATGATCGTTACCAGAAGCGCGATCCCCGGGTAGAAGCTGATCCAGTATTTGCCGCTGAGCATGTACTGGTAGCCGTTGGCGATGAGCAGGCCGAGCGACGGCTCGGTAATGGGCACGCCCAAACCAAGAAAGCTCAGCGTCGCCTCCAGGGCGATGGCGCGGGCGACCTGAATGGTGCCGATGACGATAAGCGGCGGCAGGCAATTGGGCAGCAGGTGACGGAACACCACGCGCCATTTCGGCAGTGCCAGGCACTCTGCCGCCTCGATATATTCGCGGGCGCGTTCGGCCAGCGCGGCACCGCGCGCGGTGCGGGCGTAGCTGGCCCATTCCACGATGACGAGGGCCAGCATGACGTTGACCACGCCTTTGCCGAGCGCGGCCAGGATCATCAGCGCCACCAAAATCGCCGGAAACGATAGCTGTAGATCAACAAGCCGCATGATCGCCGCTTCCACCCGCCCGCCGGCGTAGGCGGCGGTGAGCCCGAGCGAGGTTCCAACCAGCCCCGCCACGAGCGCCGAGCCGGCGCCGACGATAAGCGAGATGCGCAGGCCGTAGAGGATGCCAGACAGCATGTCGCGGCCCTGGTCGTCGGTGCCGAGCCAGAATGTGAGACCGTCGGCCGAGCTGGATCCGGGTGGCAGGCGGCCGTCCATGATGTCGAGCTGGGCAAGGTCGTACGGGTTCTGCGGCGCGATCAGGGACGCGGTAACAGCGAGCAGGATGATGACGACGATCACCACCAGGCCGGCTATGGCGACGGGGCTTTGGGCGAAGTCGCCGGCGATGCGCGCGAATGGCGACTGCTCGCGTGGCCTCGCCCGAGGTGCTGCCACGGGCTTTTCAAGAACCGCCATCAGGCACGTCCTCCCAGCCGGACGCGCGGGTCGAGTGCCGTGTAGAGAAGGTCGACCACCAGGTTGATGGTGACGAACATCACCACCACGATCATCAGGTAGGCGACGATGACAGGGCGATCGAGCACGTTGATGCTGTCGATGATCAGCTTGCCCATACCCGGCCAGGCGAACACGCTTTCCGTCACCACCGAGAAGGCGATGGTGCTGCCGAGCTCGAGCCCGACCACGGTCACCACGGGAATGAGGATGTTGCGCAGCACGTGCACAAATACCACCCGCGTCGGCGACAGGCCCTTGGCACGGGCGAAACGGATGTAGTCGAGCGGCATGGTCTCGCGCACACCCGCGCGGGCGAGGCGGAGCACGAGGGAGATGTTGAACAGCGACAGGTTGAGCGCCGGCAGGACCAGATGCGCCAGCCCATCACGCGTCAGGAACGACCATTGCACGCCGAACAGTGCCGCCGTGGTGCCGCGGCCGGAGCTGGGCAGCCAGCCGAGGCTGACCGCGAACACCATGATGAGCATGAGCCCGACCCAGAACCCCGGCAGCGAAAAGCCCAGGATGCTGCCGGCCATGACGGCGCGGCCGGCGAAGCTGTTGGGATACAGCCCCGCGAACAGGCCCAGCGGCAAACCCACCAGCACCGACAGCAGCACGGCGGTGACGGCCAGCTCCAGCGTCGCGGGCATGCGCTGCAGGATCAGTTGCAGCGCCGGCTCGTTGAACACGAAGCTGCGGCCGAGGTCGCCGTGCAGGGCGCCTTGCAGGAAGTAGGCGTATTGCTGCCAAAGGGGTTTGTCGAAACCGAGTTGGGTGATGATGCGCGCTCGCTCCGCCTGGTCGGCCTCGGGCGAGATCAGAATGTCGACGGGATTGCCGATGGCGTGCAGGCCGATGAACACGATCAGCGACATCGCCAACATGACGAACATGGCCTGGAGCAGCCGGCGCAGAAACCAAAGGAGCATCAGTTTGCGGGACGCAGGTCGTAGGCGCGGGTTTCTTCGTCGGCGCGCGGCACGTAGGTGAAGCCGGCGCGGGTGGCCCAGGTGTTCTTCTGGTTGTGCAGTGGGATGATCGCGACGTCGTCCATAGCCATTCGCGTGGCCTGGATCAGCAGCGCCTCGCGCGCGCCGTCATCGGCGGTTGAGACCGCCTTGTCGATCAGGCTGTCCAGTGCGGGGTTGGAATAGCGGCCGCGATTGACGGTGCCGCGACCCTTCGCGGCATCGAAGGTCGCGACCAGGGCGCGCAAAGGATTGGACGCCTCACCCGAGCTGATCGACCAGCCCTGCAGGAACACAGAGTATTCGAGCTTGGTGGCATGGCCGGCATAGCTCGACCAGGGCTGTGTCTCAACCGCGGTCTGCACGCCGATGCGCGTCCACATCTGGCCGATCGCCTGGACGATCTTGGCATCGTTCAGGTAACGGTCGTTGGAGCCGTGCAGGGTGATTTTGAGCCCGTTCGGAAACCCGGCAGCGGCCAGCAAGGCCTTGGCCTTGGCGATGTCGGTGGGCGGCGGCACCAGGCCGGGCACATAGGAGAAGCTGCCGGGGGGCAGGAACTGGGCGGAGGGGATCGCAGCGCCTTCCATCACCCGCTGGACGATGGCCGGTCGGTTGATGGCGATCGACAGCGCCTGGCGGACACGCAAATCCTTCAGCGGGTTCTTTGCCAGGATCTCACCGTTCGGGCCGGTGACAAAAGGCGTTGGGCCATCACGGCCCTGGTCGAGCGCGAGATAGATGATGCGCAGCGATACCGTTTCCCACAGCGAAACGCCCTTGTCGGCGCGCAGGCGGGCGATGTCGGCGGTTGGCACCTGGTCGATCATGGCAACGTCGCCGGACAGCATGGCGGCGGTGCGGGCGGCGTCGTTGGTGATCATGCGGTAGGTGATGTGCTGCCAGGCCGGCTTGGTGCCCCAGTAGCCGTCGTTGCGCTCGAGCTCGATGCGGTCGCCCGGTTTGTAGGAGACGAAGCGGTAGGGCCCGGTGCCGATGGCGTTCTTGCCGGAGTTGAAATCCTCCGTGGTCGGGTTGGCGCCCAGCTTGTGCGGAATGATGAACAGCTGGGCGAGATCGGTGGGCAGCAGCGGATAGACGTTCGCGGTACTGAGGCGGATTGTGTGCGCATCGACGATCTCCACGCCGGTGATCGGCCTGGTGTAGATCGCGAAGCTGCCAGGGCTGTTCACCACGGTCGGCACGCGGGCGATGGTGTATGCGACATCCTCGGCTGTGAACGGCGTGCCGTCGTGGAAGCTGGCATCGCGCAGCTTGAGCTCCCAAGTGCGGTCGTCGACGAGCTTCCAGCTGGTCGCCAGGCCCGGCATTGGGCGCGCCTGGGCGTCGGTTTCGACCAGCCGCTCGAACACATTCGCGTCAAGCGAGGTGTTGGGGGTCAGCGTGTAGTAATGCGGGTCGATGCTGCCGACGGCGGCACCGACCGCGACCGTGACGTTTTGCGCAAGAGCGTTGCTGGCAGCGACTGGTACAGCCGCCATCAGCAGCGAGCCGATGGCCACACCCTTGAACCGCATCCCGCATCCTCCCGTCAGATTCCCGTGATCCTAAGCAGAGTTGCGCTGACACGCCAACGGACTGCATTTCAAAGAGCGTGTCAGCGCAGCCCTGCTTAGGTTTTGTGAAGACCGCAAACTGCGAAAGTTTGCTCACAAGGCTCACTGATGCGGCCTACAGTTGCAGGGTGGCGTGTTCTGGATAAAGTGTCGCAATGAGCATTGTCGCACCACCGCAGCCGCCCCTGTCACCCCACCTGACCACCGTCGAGATGCTGGGCCGGCTCATCGCGTTCGACACCACGTCGCGCAACTCCAACCTGCCGCTGATCGATTTCGTCCAGGGCTGGCTGGAGCAGAACGGCGTGGCGTTCCGGGTGAGCCGTAACGCGGCCGGCCAGAAGGGCAATCTGCACGCAGTAATCGGGCCGCAGGTCGCCGGCGGGATCGCGCTGTCTGGCCATGTCGACACCGTGCCGGTGGACGGCCAGGCCTGGAGCCGCGATCCGTTTGTGCTGTTCGCCGATCAGGGCCGACTCTACGGCCGCGGCGCCAGCGACATGAAGGGGTTCGTTGCAAGCTGCCTGGCCGCTGTGCCCGACCTGGTGGCGCGCAGGCTTGCCCGCCCCATGCATCTGTTCATCACCTTCGACGAAGAAACGACCATGGAAGGGGCCAGGTTGCTCATGGCCGACGTGGCTGAAAGCGGGCTGAAACCGAGCCTGTGCGTGGTCGGAGAACCGAGCCTGATGCAGCCTATCCTGGCGCATAAGGGCCGCGTTGCGTTGAAGGTGACGGTCAAGGGCAAACCAGGCCATTCCAGCGAGCCGTTCCGCGGTGTGAACGCCATCCAGGCGGCAGCTGCGGCGATCGGGTGGGTCAACGGCGAGGCAAAGCGATTTGCAGCCGTTGGCCCGTTTGCAGCAGGGTTCGAACCGCCGCACACCACCATTCATGTCGGCACCATCGCCGGCGGCAACATTCTCAACATCATTCCCGAGCACTGCGAATTCGTCATGGAATGGCGTGTCATTCCCGGCAGCGACCGGCATGCCGAAGTCGCTCGCTTGCGCGCCTTCGTCGCCGAGACAATCGAGCCCGCTATGCACGAGGTGGACCTCGGCAGCGGCTTCAGCTTCGAGGTCGTCGGCGACATTCCCGGCATGGGGCTGGCCGAGGGGCATGAGCTGACGACGCTGATCAAGCAGGTCACCGGCTCGAACAGCGTCGGCAAGGTCAGCTACGGCACCGAGGGAGGGATCTACGAGCAAGCTGGCATTCCCAGCATCGTCTGCGGCCCTGGCTCGATCCAACAAGCGCACCAGCCGGACGAATGGATCGCACAAGCGCAGCTCGATGCATGCGACGCGTTCATCCGCAAGCTCGCAAACCGGTTGGTTACATGACCGAGCGCCTGGATATCCTGGTGCCGGGCCGCTCGCCGTTGCCCGATTTCGATGTCCAGATCATCCCGCCCAACCTGGCCCCGTGGCTCGCCGGCAATATCGGCGTGCCCGCCTTTGCCAGTTTCAAGGGCCCCGAGCCCGGCCCGCATGTGGCCATCGTGGCATTGACCCATGGCAACGAAATCGCCGGTGCCGTCGTGCTGGACCGCCTGCTGCGCGAACAGGTGCGCCCCGCGCGCGGCACGCTGACCCTGGGCTTCAACAACATCGACGCCTTTGCTCGGTTCGACCCGGCGCAGCCGACCGCCAGCCGCTACGTCGACGAGGATCTTAACCGAGTGTGGGATGCAGCCACCCTCGATGGTCCACACCGCAGTTTGGAGTTGGACCGGGCGCGCCAGATCCGCCCGCTGATCGACCGCGTCGATATCTTGCTCGACCTGCATTCGATGCTGTGGCCTTCAGACCCGCTGATCCTGTGCGGCACGACCGAAAAGGGCCGTCAGTTCGCCGAAGGGCTCGCAGCGCCGGACCTTGTGGTCGCCGATGCCGGCCATGCCAGCGGCCGGCGGATGGTGGACTACGCGCATTTTTCCAATCCCGATCATCCCGCCGTCGCCAATCTGGTCGAGGCCGGGCAGCACTGGTTGCATGAGACGGTCGCGATGACGGAGGCGACGGTGAATTCGCTGCTGCACCACACCGGCCTGGTGCCGCAGGTCCGCGCCAAGCGGCCCGGCAAGCGGCGGCGCAGCGCCACCGTCACGCATGTGATCTCGGCCAACTCGGCGCAGTTCGATTTCGTGCAGTTCTTTCACGGAGGCGAGGTGATCCCGCGCCGCAACACGTTGATTGCCATGGACGGGATCTCCGAGATCCGTACGCCCTACGACGACTGCCTGCTGATCATGCCGAGCCTGCATCCCACGCGCGGGCACACGGCAGTACGTCTTGCCCGTTTCCTGGTTTGAGTTCAGCGTGAGCCTGTGCGTGCATCCGTACCACATCCGGGTCCAACACACCGCAAGCGAGCATTGTCTTTGCCGTCGACAAGATGGGGCGATCGCT
Organism: Rhodospirillales bacterium; assembly: GCA_025352665.1. Taxonomy (GTDB): domain Bacteria; phylum Pseudomonadota; class Alphaproteobacteria; order Acetobacterales; family Acetobacteraceae; genus CAIQQQ01. The sequence continues at coordinate 52,153 of JANXSM010000041.1, forward strand.
GGATGCGGGGACCAGTAAGCTGATCATTGGCACCGTTGTTGCGTCCGGCTCAGCATCGCTGGTGCTGCTGGGAACCCACTCGTATTTTGGTGCAACTTCGGGTTGCGTCCATGCCCCGATGGCTTGGCTCACAGTGCCGATGCGCGGCACCACCTGTCACAGCACCGTCTCTGGCATCGGTGACGCCCAGGCGCTCGGCTTTGGCGTTAACAAACTGCTCGCCACCTTTTTCGGCGCGGTCGCCGGAGCACTTGGCAGTCTCTTTTTGCCCTCCCTCTCGCTGGGCGCCGAGTTGGGGCCGAGCCGGCACCTTCTGCCGCCGCAGTTGCCGCTGGCACAGGTGGTGGCGCCGTTGATGCGGGCCGTGTTCATCGGCATTCCTTGCTCGCGCCTGGTTCACCTCGAGGGGATCTATCATGCGCTATCGCACCGCTTCGTGGCGCAGGCACGACGATGAGCGGCACGGTCTCGCGCGGCTGGACGGCGGCACCGATCGTGGCCGGGCTGGTCGCGATCCTTGCCGGTTATTCCAGCAGCGTGGTGATTATATTTCAGGCGGCCGCAGCGGCGCATCTGTCGCCTGCCCTCACCTCCTCCTGGATTTGGGCGATCTCGCTCGGCTGCGGCCTGTCCGGCATCGCGCTGACGCTGATCCATCGCGCGCCGATCTCGGTCGCGTGGTCGACCCCGGGAGCCGCCCTGCTGGTGGTCTCGCTGGGCTCGGTGCCGTACCCGGAGGCGATCGGCGCCTTCCTGGTCTCGGCTGCGGCGATCCTGGCGCTGGCGCTGTCCGGCCTGTTCGACCGGGTGATGCGCCTGGTGCCCGGCGGGGTCGCTTCCGGTATGCTCGCGGGCATCCTGTTCCGGTTCGGCGCCGATGTGTTCCTCTCGGGCGCACACGATCCGCTGCTGGTCGGCGCGATGCTGGTCGTCTGGCTCGCGGCACGCCGGCTGCTGCCGCGGTTCGCGGTGACCTTGGCTCTGGCGGTGGGGGTGGCGCTGGCGATGGCGCGGGGTCAGACCGATTTCTCCGGTGTGCAGTTGGCGTTCGCCGTGCCGGTGCTGACCGTGCCGCAGTTCTCGTTATTCGCCGTCATCAACCTGGCGCTGCCGCTCACGCTGGTCGCCATCACCGGCCAGTATTTGCCGGGCTTCGCCGTACTGCGGGCGGCCGGCTACCACTTGGCCCCGCGCAGCCTGGTGACGGTGATCGGGGGTGCTTCGTTGCTGCTGGCTCCGTTCGGCTGCCACGGCGTGACCACGGCAGCCATCACGGCTGCAATCATCGCGGGACCTGAAGCGCATCCCGATCCGCGCCAGCGTTGGCGCGCCGGGCTGGTGATGGGGATCGGCTATCTCGTGATTGCCGTGTTCGGCGCCACGCTGGCCGCCGTGTTCACTGCCCTGCCCCACGAACTCATCGCAGCCATCGCAGGGCTGGCCCTGTTCGGCGCCATCCTGGGCGGGCTCACCACAGCACTCGCCACGCCGCATGAGCGCGATGCAGCCCTGGTCACATTCCTGTGCACTGCGTCTGGCATGAGCCTGTTCGGCCTGGGTGCGGCCTTCTGGGGCCTCGCACTCGGACTGCTCACCCAATTCGCCCTCTCGTTTCGAAAGATGCCCATATGACCCGAGACGCCGCCATCGCCCACGCCACCGAGGTATTCGACAGCGGGCGCTTCCGCGACCATCTGGCCGAGCTCGTCGCCATTCCCAGCACCTCGCAGGACCCGGCCTACGCCGCCGACGTGCAGCGTTACCTCGGCGATGCCATCCAGCCCTGGCTGGAGCGGATGGGCTTTTCCGTTGGCGTTCACCCCAATCCGGTGGCCGGCTTTGGCCCGATCCTGACCGGGGTTCGGATCGAAGACCCGGCCCTTCCCACCATCATCACCTACGGCCATGGCGACACGGTACGCGGACTCGACGACCAGTGGGACGCCGGATTGTCGCCTTGGGTCCTCACGGAAGTCGGCGATCTCTGGTACGGCCGCGGCACCGCTGACAACAAAGGCCAGCATGCGACGGTGCTGACAGCGCTGGAATCTGTGCTCGCGGTGCGTGGCCGGCTCGGCTTCAACATCAAAATCGTGCTCGAAGTCAGCGAGGAGCGTGGCTCTCCGGGCCTCAAGGAATTCGTCGCCGCCCATACGGAGCTGCTGGCCGCCGACGTGCTGATCGCAAGCGACGGGCCGCGCATGACACCGGACACGCCCACCATCTTCTCCGGCACTCGCGGCTCCGTGCAGTTCGACCTGGCGCTGCGGCTGCGACCTGGCGGCGTGCACAGCGGCAACTGGGGGGGCATGACGATCGACCCCGCCATTGTGCTGGCGCATTCCATCGCCAGTATCGCCGATCGGAATGGACGGATCCTGGTGCGCGACTGGGTGCCGCAGAACGGTATTCCCAATTCGGTGCGCGCGGTGCTTGCCGGCTGCGAGATGCAAAGCGAAGCCGCCGCCCAGGTGAACCCGGAATGGGGCGAACCCGGGCTGAGCTCTGCGGAGAAGGTCTATGCCTGGGCCAGTTTCATCGTGCTCGCCATGCTGTCTGGGCGGCCAGAAGCGCCGGTCAACGCGGTGGCGCCAGATGCCTGGGCACGCTGCCAGATCCGCTACACCGTCGACAGCGACCACGCGAACTTCATCCCCGCTCTGCGCCGCCATCTTGATGACGCAGGCTTTGCCGAGGTGCTGATCGAGAATGTCGGCGGCGGCATGGCGGCCAGCCGCACAGACCCTGCCAACCCATGGGTGCAGCGCACGCGCGACAGCATGCAGAAAAGCCTCGGCCGGCACGTGCAGATCGTGCCCAGCGGCGGCGGAGGACTGCCAGGCGACGTGTTCGTCGATCATCTCGGTGTGCCGCTGGTGTGGATCCCGCTCAGCTACAACGGCTGCAAGCAGCATGGGCCGAACGAACATTTCCTGGTGCCGGCGGCTCGTGAGGGCATGATTGCCTATGCCGGGCTGTGGTGGGATCTCGGCCAAACGTCATAGCGTCGTGCTTGTGGCGCACCGCCCGACCGCGTAATCCGAAACGGTCATGAACCAACATTACGACTGTCTGATTGTCGGCGCCGGGATCGTCGGCCTTGCCCATGCGTTGGCGGCCCAGAGGCACGGATTGCGCACTGCGGTCATCGACCGCGATGCGCGGGCGGCCGGCGCGTCGATCCGCAATTTCGGCTTCATCACCGTCACCGGCCAAAAGGAAGGCATCACCTGGCGCCGCGCGCTGCGCTCGCGCGACGTGTGGTCGGAGATCGCGGGCCAGGCCGGTATCGCCATTCACCACCGCGGCCTGCTGATGTGCGCGCGGCGGCCGGAGGCGCTTTCGGTGCTGGAGGAATTCGCGGAGTCGCCAATGGGCGGCGGTTGCAAAATACTGCGCGACGATGCGCTGGCCAACGCGTCGCAGGGGTTGCGGGCCGATCTGCGAGGCGCGCTCTACAGCCCGCATGAGCTGCGAGTGGAAAGCCGTTACGCCGTGGGCCAGCTCACCGCCTGGCTGGCCGCCGCCGGCGTCACCTTCCTGGTGCGCACCGCGGCCCTGCATGTGGAAGCGGGGGCGGTGCAGACGCCGGGCGGGCGGATCACTGCCGACCACATCATCGTATGCCCTGGCTCGGATTTGGTTTCGCTGTTTCCCGACGTGATGGCGCGACGCCAGATCACGCTGTGCAAGCTGCACATGCTGCGGGTGGCCGATCCCGGTTTCACCCTCAATGCGGCCGTCATGAGCGACCTGGGACTGGTGCGCTACCTCGGCTACGCCGGCATGCCCTCGCTTGGGGAGCTGCGGGCACGGCTGGAGGCCGAGCAGGAGGAGTGGCTGACCGACGGCATCCATTTGATCGCCGTTCAGGGTGCCGACGGCTCGCTGGTGGTCGGCGACAGCCACCACTACGCGGACACGCATGACCCGTTCCAGCCGCGCGCGGTCGACGACCGCATCCTGGCCGAACTCACCGCAACGCTTGCGATCGACGCGCCCGAGGTTGTGGAACGCTGGGTGGGTGTCTATCCCTCCGGCCCGGACATGGCGTTCATGGAAACGCCACTGGCGGGGGTGCGGCTGGTTATGGTGACCTCTGACACCGGGGCGAGCACCAGTTTCGCACTGGCCGAGGAAACCTTGGCTGACCTGCTCGGCGAGGCCGCTCCCGAACACGTCTGATATATTAGAGCGTGATGACGTCGCCTATCAGACGTCATCACGCTCTAGCGGCTGACGGCTTCCCCATCCAGTACCCGGCGCATTCGTGGCGCGTCCAGCGCGTTCTCCCATTTCGAGACCACGATGGTCGCCACCGCATTGCCGATCAGGTTGGTCGGTGTCAGCCCCTCCGACATCAGGCGGTGAATGCCGAGCACTAGGCCGACGCTCGCGACCGGAATGGTGCCGACCGAGGACAGTGTCGCCGCCAGCACCACAAAGGCGGCGCCGGCGACGCCCGCGGCGCCCTTGGAGGCCAGCAACAGCACTGCAAGCAGCCCGACCTGCTGTTCCCAGCCGAGTGGCGTATTGGTGGCCTGCGCCAGAAACACCGCGGCGAAGGCGAGATACAAGCAGGTGCCGTCGAGATTGAATGAATATCCGGTCGGCACCACCAGACCTACCACGCCCTCCTCGCAGCCCAGCGCCTCCATCTTGGCGATCAGCCGCGGCAGCACGGTTTCGGACGAGGTGGTGGCGAACACGATCAGCAGTTCCTCGCGGATATAGCGGATCAGCTTAAACAGGCTGAAGCCGCACAGCCGCGCCACGGTGCCGAACACCACGGCCACGAACAGGATGCAGGTAAGATAGAACCAGCCCAGCAAGGCTGCCAGCGACCACAGCGAGGCGGCGCCGTAGCGGCCCACGGTGAAGGCGATGGCGCCGAACGCGCCGATCGGCGCCGCCCACATCACGATGGCAACCGCGCGGAACAGCATCTGCGACACCGCCCCGACCAGGGTGACCACGGGACGGCCCGCAGCGCCCATCAAGGTCAGCGCGAAGCCTGCGATGACGGAGATCAGCAGCACCTGCAGCACATTGCCCTCGGCAAACGCGCCGGCGATGGTGTTGGGGATGATGTTCATGAGGAACGAGACGACGCCCACGTCATGCGTCTGGGCCGCGACCGACTTCACCGCGGCCGAGTTCAGCGTGCTGGCGTCCACGTTCATGCCAACGCCAGGATGGGTGAGGTTGACCGCCACCAGGCCGAACACCAGGGCGATGGTGGTGACAACTTCGAAATACACCAGCGCCTTCACGGCGACCCGGCCGACCTTGGCCATGTCGCCCATACTGGCGATACCGTGCACGACGGTGCAAAAGATGATCGGTGCGATCAGCATACGGATCAGCCGGATGAAGCCGTCGCCGAACGGCTGCATGGCAGCCCCTGTCTCGGGAGCGAAATGGCCGACGAGCACGCCGAGCAGCATCGACAGCATCACCCAGGCCCAAAGCTGCTGCCACCATGGCCGGGTGCTGCGGGGCACGCCCACCGGTGCATGCGCGACGCTGCCGCTCATAACGCGAAACCGAACAGGGCTGTGGGATTGTCCACCAGCAGCTTCTGGCGAACGGCGGCGTCGGGCGCGTAACGCGGGATGAGGTCGACCAGATCGGCGTCGTTGGGCATTCGCTTGAGGTTGGGATGCGGCCAGTCGGTGCCCCACAGCACGCGGGCCGACGCGGTTTCTACCAGTTTCGCGGCCAGTGGGACGGCATCATCGAACGGTGCGCCGGTGGCGGACGAACGCTCGAGCCCAGTGACCTTCACCCAGCATTTCTCGTCAGCGCGCAAAAGGGCCAGCAGCGCCTGGAAGTTGGGATCGTCCACGCTGTCGGTGGCTGCCGCGGTGCCCATGTGGTCGATGACGTAGCGCACCGGCAGCCGGGTCAGCATGGGGGTGAACTCGGCCACCGTGTGAGGGTCGAGGTAGAGGTCGACATGCCAGCCGAACGGCACGATCCGTTCGACGACGGAATGGAACGCCGCCATGTCCATTGCCTGGCCTAGCCGCTTGAGGAAGGTGAAGCGGCAGCCGTCGATCCCGGCCTCGTGCAGATCCTGCAGCGCGCGGTCGGAGATGTCGGGGCTGACATTGGCGATGCCGCGATAGCGGCCGTCGCTCTGGGCGATGGCGTCGGTGACCGGACGGTTGTCGTCGCCATGGCAGCTGGCGTTGACGATCACGGCACGGGTGATGCCGAGCCTGTTCTGCAGGTCCGTGAACATCTCAAGCGGCGCGTCCGGCGGTGTGTAGCTGCGGCCAGGCGCGTAGGGGTATCGCGATGCCGGACCAAAGATGTGGCAATGCGCGTCGCAGGCGCCTGCGGGCAGGACGAAGTGCGGCGTCCGCGTGTCCGGATCGGGCCCTGCGATCGTGGGGGCATCTGGCATCGTGTTCCTCCGGCTGGGCGTCTACTCGCGCCGCAGCCGGAGAATAGGCAGTGCCCACAGCGGCGTCACCGTCCAATCTAAGTCGGTTGTTATAACCTATCGTTATAGAGTGGCGTCGCTGGAAGCTTGATTACAGGTCGGCGTAGCAATGCGTCTCGGCGGCAGCTCCTGGATGGGTGAGTGCCCCCAGATGGGCGGGGCCGACGTTTTGGGCGAAGCGCCAGATGGCGCCGCTGTTGTAGTCGGTTTTGCGCGGCTTCCAGGCCGCCCTGCGGGTGGCCCATTCGGCGTCGCTGAGCTCCGCATCGATCGTGCCGGCGGCCGCGTCGATGATGATCCGGTCGCCGTTCTTTAGCAGCGCGATCGGCCCACCCACGGCGGCCTCGGGGCCAACATGGCCCACGCAAAAGCCGCGCGTGCCACCGGAGAAACGACCATCGGTGATCAGCGCCACCGCCTCGCCCATGCCCTGGCCGTAGATGGCCGAGGTGGTGGACAGCATTTCGCGCATGCCCGGGCCGCCCTTCGGCCCTTCGTAGCGGATGACGATGATATCGCCGGCCTTGTAAGCCCGGGCAGTGACGGCGGCGAAGGCGTCTTCCTCGCAGTCGAAGCACAGCGCGGTGCCGTCGAAGCGCAGCGTCTTCATGCCCGCAATCTTCACCACGCCGCCGTCGGGTGCGAGGTTGCCCTTGAGGCCGACCACGCCGCCGGTCTGGGAAATGGCCCGGCTGACCGGATAGATCACGTCCTGGTCGAGCGGGAACACCACGTCCTTATGGTTCTCGGCCAGCGTTTTACCGGTGACGGTCATGCAGTCGCCATGCAGCAGGCCGGCATCGAGCAGTGCCTTGATGATGACCGGAATGCCACCGACGTTGTGCACGTCGAGTGCAACATATTTTCCGCCCGGCTTGAGATCGGCGATGTAGGGCGTCGCGCGCATGATGGCGACCACGTCGTCCATCGTGAAGCGGATGCCGGCCTCATTGGCCATTGCCGGCAGATGCAGGGCCGCGTTGGTGGAGCCACCGGTGGCGCCCACCAGAACGGCTGCGTTCTGCAAGGCCTTGAGGGTGACGATGTCACGCGGGCGGATGTTCTTTTCGATCAGGTTCATCACCGCCTTGCCCGATTCCACGGCCCAGCGGTCGCGGTCCTCGTACGGTGCCGGGGCACCCGCGGAGCCCGGCAGGGCGAGGCCGATGCCTTCGGAGACGGTTGCCATGGTATTGGCGGTGAACTGGCCGCCACAGGCGCCGGCCGAGGGACAGGCCACGCATTCCAGCGCGTGCAGATCCTCATCGGACATGTTGCCCGCACCGTGCTGGCCGACCGCCTCGAACACGTCCACCACCGTGACGTCGCGGCCCTTGTAGCGGCCCGGCAGGATGGAGCCACCGTACATAAACACACTCGGCACATTGAGGCGTAGCATCGCCATCATCATGCCGGGCAGCGACTTGTCGCAGCCGGCGAGGCCCACGAGTGCGTCATAGCCATGGCCACGCACGGTGAGCTCGACCGAGTCGGCGATCACCTCGCGCGAGACCAGCGAGGACTTCATGCCCTGGTGGCCCATGGCGATGCCGTCCGTCACCGTGATGGTGGTGAATTCGCGCGGCGTGCCGGAGGCCTCGATGACGCCCTTCTTGACCGACTGGGCCTGGCGCGAGAGAGCGATGTTGCAGGGTGCCGCCTCGTTCCAGCAGGTGGCGACGCCGACGAAAGGCTGGTTGATCTCCTCTTCGGTGAGCCCCATCGCGTAATAGTAGGAGCGATGCGGCGCACGGTCGGGCCCGACGGTGACGTGGCGCGACGGCAGGCGGGATTTGTCCCAGATCTTTGTCATTGGCGTTTCCTTCGTCAGACGTTCAGCAGCCCAAAGCGTTCAGCGACGCGACGCGGCGGGCTTTTTCAGCTGCGGCAGATCCTCATCGAGGATGGTGATGTGCAGCGCGTAGGAGATCTCGCCCTCGTCGGTGTCCTTGTGCAGCGTGCCGATCACCTCGTCGTTGGCATAGACTTCAACCGACAGGCCAGCCTTGGCCGGCGGCTGGATCTTGATACGGTCGGAGCCGAGGATGCGACGCAGATAGACCTGGACGCGGTCGATTTCGGTGGGAGTCATTTGTGTCTCGCAGTGAATTGGATCTGAGTTCTTTGCCCTTACCTGGGGCTCACGTCCAGCGTCAGGCGATGCGCGCCAGGGCTGCATCGATGCGGGCCATCTCGGTCTGGGCCGTGGTGAGGCGCTCGCGATTTTCCTCGACCACCTCCGGTTTGGCACGGGAGACGAAATCGGCGTTGCCCAGCTTGCGGGCGATGCCGTCGGCGTCCTTTTCCACCCGGGCGCGGTCCTTTGCCAGGCGGGCGCGTTCGGCATCCAGATCGATCAGGCCGGCCAGTGGAATGACGATGGTGGCCTCGTCCAGGCCGAGTTGTGCGGCGCCGCGGGGCACGTCGCCGACCAGGGCGCCGAATTCGGAGGCCCGCGCCATGCGGCCGATCGCCTCCAGCCAGCGGCCGCCGCGGGCCATGGTTTCAACCGAAGCGTCGCGCAGCAACACCGGCGCCTTGATGGAGGGGGCAACATTCATTTCGGCGCGGACGGCGCGGACCTCGCCGATCAGCCGCACCACCCAGTCAAGCTCGGCGCGGGCGGCCGCAGCACCGGGAACCACGACGGCTTCCGGCCAAGCGGTGGTGATTAGGCTGCTGGCGGGGCCGTAGCCGAATTCGTCCCACAGCTCTTCGGTCACGTAGGGGATGCAGGGGTGCAGCAGACGCAGGATCAGGCCGAACACATGGGCTGCGGTGCGCTTAACCTCCGCCGCTTCCGCCGTGTCGGGGGTGGCCAGGGTGGGTTTGGCGAATTCCAGGAACCAGTCGCAGTACTGGTTCCAGACGAAGCGGTAGCAGGCGGCGGCGTAGTCATCGAGGCGGAAGGCCTCCAGTGCCGCGGTCGCCTCTACCACCGCGTCGGCAGCACTCGCCAGGATCCAGCGGGTCAGCGGCAGTGTGGCCTGGTCTGGCGTGAACGTGGGATCCGGCGCGATCGCGTTCATTTCGCAGAATCTGGCGGCGTTCCAAAGCTTGGTGATGAAACCACGGCCGGTTTCGACCGCACCCGGGCCGAGCTTCACATCGCGGCCGGGACCGCAGAGCCGGGTGATGGCGAAGCGCAGCGAATCAGCACCGAACTGGTCGATCAGCGCCAACGGGTCGATCACGTTGCCCTTGGACTTGCTCATCTTCTGGCCGCGCTCGTCGCGGACTAGGCCGTGGATGTAAACGGTGCGGAACGGCACATCGCCCATGAAGTGCAGGCCCATCATCATCATCCGGGCGACCCAGAAGAAGATGATGTCAAAGCCGGTCACCAACACGTCGCCGGGGTAGTACTTGCTGAGCTCGGGTGTGCGGTGCGGCCAGCCGAGCGTCGAGAACGGCCAAAGGGCTGAGCTGAACCAGGTGTCCAGCACGTCCTCGTCGCGGGTGATCTCGGTGGGTGCTGCGTAATGCGTGTCGGCGGCCGCCTGCGCAGCGACTTCGGTGGTTTCCACGAACACCGTGCCATCCGGTCCGTACCAGGCCGGAATGCGATGGCCCCACCAGAGCTGGCGGCTGATGCACCAGGGCTGGATGTCGCGCATCCAGGCGAAGAACGTGTTCTCCCACTGCTGGGGCACGAATTTGGTGCGGCCCTGCTCGACGGCCTCGATGGCGGGTTTGGCGAGTTCGCCGGCGTTGCAATACCACTGCACCGTCAGCAGCGGTTCGATCGCAACACCCGAGCGGTCGCCGTGCGGCACCTGGTTGGTGTGCGCCTCGACGGCGACCAGCAGCTCCAGCCGCTCCAGCTCCGCCACGATCCGCTTGCGGCTTTCGAAGCGGTCGAGCCCCTCCAGCGTGCGTGTCCATTCCGGATCGGCCAGGCCCGGCACGGCTTCGAGGGTGATCTCGGCCAGCGTGGTGTGCGCTGCGCGGTCGAGCACCGAGGGCATCGCCAGATTGTGACGGCGGCCCACCTCGAAATCGTTGAAATCATGGGCGGGCGTGATCTTGACCGCCCCGGTGCCCTTTTCCGGATCGGAATAGGCGTCGGCGATGATGGGAATGTGCCGCCCGGTCAGCGGAAGCACTACCTCGTAGCCGATCACGTCGGCATAGCGAGGGTCTTCGGGGTTCACGGCCACCGCAGTGTCGCCCAGCATCGTCTCCGGCCGTGTCGTCGACACCGTGATCGAGCGGCCGCTGCCGTCGGCAAATGGGTATTTGATATGCCAGATGGAGCCGCGCATCTCGCGGCTTTCGACCTCGAGGTCGGAGATGGCCGACTGGAACTTGGGGTCCCAGTTCACTAGCCGCCGGTCGCGGTAGATCAGCCCCTCGCGGTGCAGGGCAACGAAAACCTCGCGCACCGCCTCGGAGAGGCCGTCGTCCATGGTAAACCGCTCGCGCGGCCAGTCGAGTGAGCTGCCGAGGCGGCGCAGCTGGGTGGTGATAGTGCCACCCGACTCACCCTTCCACTGCCACACGCGCTCAACGAACGCCTCACGCCCGAGCGCCTGGCGGGTGGTGCCTTCGGAGGCCAGCAGGCGTTCGACCACCATCTGGGTGGCGATGCCCGCGTGATCCGTGCCCGGCTGCCACAGCGTGTCCCGCCCGGTCATGCGGCGGTAGCGCACCAGCGTGTCCTGCACCGTGAACGTCAGCGCGTGGCCGACATGCAGCGTGCCGGTGACGTTGGGCGGCGGGATCATGATGGTGAAGGGCTGCGCGTTGCGCGCGGGGTCGGCTGCGAACGCGCCGGAATTTTCCCAGCCCGCGTAAAGCTCGGGCTCGGTCGCGGCGGGGTTATGGCTTTTGGACAGCATGGGGAAACAGCCGATCAAACACGTGGGGTGCCGGACGATGCCGGTTTACGGGGTTAGGAGACGGCGCGGCTGACGACGCGCTCGATCTCTACCCGTACCAGGCGTTCGACCATGGGCGGCAGATGCGTGTCCAGCCACTGCTTGAGCAGGGGACGCATCTCCTCGCGCACCAGATCCTCCAACGTCGGGCCGCCGCGGTAGACTGCGGTCTGTCGCTCGACAACCAGGGTGCGCATGAGATTGCCGACAGAGGCGGCGGCGGCGGCGGCTTCCGGCGCCACCAGGGCCGCGTCGTCGTCCATGGCGAGCGGACGCGGCGCCGGTTCGAAGGCGGGCGGCCCCGGCGGTGCTGACTGCAACCCTGGCTCGGGGGCCTTTGGCTGAACCGGCGTCGGGGCCTCAAACTGCAGGGCCGGCAACACCGGCACCGGTGCGGGCGGCGGCGCGCCGATCGTGTTCAAGCCTGCCAACGGCGGGTTGGCCGCCATCGCGGACGGTGCCTGCGGTTCACGCACCAGCATCGAGGCATCGAGTGCCAGCACATTGCGCGGAGCCGGGGCCAGTTGGGGAGCGACCTGTGGCGCAGGCTGGGGCACGGACTGTGTGGGAGTGCCCGGCACGGTCGCCTGCACCGGCACGGCGGTTCCGGTATCGTCCTCGCTCAGAATCCGGCGGATCGAGGCGAGGATGTCCTCCATCGAGGGATCGGCGCCGGCGGGAGAATTGCCTTGGCTGCTGCTCATGCTGTCCTCATCTGTCGGCCGACCCGAAAACCCATCCGGTCAGCGACCGGGCTGGTTGGTGGCGAAGTCGCCGGTTCCGATCCAGCGGTCATGCACCGCCTTGTAATAGGCGGTCTCGTCGTAGTAAGGCACTGGCAGGTTGAGATCCCGCGCCGTGAGCCGGCCTACCGCGGCCGCCACCTGATACGACGCTGTGACCAGGTTGGACAGGTTGCTGACCAGCGTGGTGCGGCTGTTCAGCAGCGTCTGTTCGGCGTTCAGCACGTCGAGCGTGGTGCGGCTGCCCACGATGGCCTCGCGCTGGGTGCCTTCGAGGGCGATCTGGTTGGCGCGGATGGCCGTGTTGGTGCTTTGAATGGTCGACTTGGCGGCCTGGTAGGTCTCCCACGCGCTGATCACCTGCTGGGTCGCGGTCCGGCGGGCGTCGTCGATCAGGCGATTGCTCTGCTGTTCTGTCTGCCGGGCCGCTCGGATCGCCGAGTATTCCGAACCGCCCTGGTAGATCGGCACGGTGAGGTTGACGAGTGCCTGCTGGCCGGTGGTCTGCACCCGGGCCTGGGACGCATTCTGCGTGTAGGACGCGGTGCCCTGCAGCGCAATGTTGGGCATCAGCGCCGAATACTGCAGGTCGAAATTGTCCTTGTCGGACGCGTTCTGGAACAGCGCTGCGATCACCGTCGGGTTGTTCGCTGTCGTGAGCGCTTTCGCTTCCTCCAGCGTGCGCGTCGGCAGCCTCAACGGCTGCGGCTCCACCAGGCGGTCCGGCAGTTCGCCAACCCTTTGCTGATAGGTCGCGCGCGCCGTCTGCAGATTGCCTTCCGCGGTCTGGCGGGTGGCGGTGGCGCCGGCGACTGCCGCCTCGGCCTGGGCCACGTCGGTGCGAGTGATCTCACCGACGCGGAAGCGGTCGTTGGTGGCCTGCAGCTGGCGTGTCAGCACCTGCTCGTTATTGGTGTTGAGCGCCAGGATCTGCGTGGTGGAAATCACGTTCACATAGGCTGTCACGGTATCCGAGAACAGCTGCGCCTCGGAGGCGATCAGTTTCGCGCGCTGGGCTAGCACCAGGTTCTCCGCGCGATTTGTACTCGCAGTGGTGCGCCCGCCGCGATACAGCGGCTGGGTGATCGTGGTCGAGGCCGAAGCCACCGCGCGCCCCTGCTGTGTGGTGATGTAGCGGCCGGACGAGCCGGAGGTCTGGTCGCCTGTCGCGGTGCCCCAGCTGCCGCTTACCGTAATCGTCGGGCGCCAGCCAGCCAGGGCGGTCGGTACGTTCTCGTCGGTCGCTCGCAGCTGCGCGCGCGCCGCCTGCAGCGACGGATTGTTCGAATAGGCCGCCGCCAGCGCCTCCTGCAGCGTATGCGACTGTGCAAAAGCCGGCGTGGCCACGGAAAGGGCCGCCATCACGCCGATGGCACCGTACCAATGTTTCGCCACTGTCATCGATCCAAACCTCCACGATGCACGCCAGCCAAGCCTATTTATGTGCCACAGTAGCCTGGGTCACGCCAAGCTTTTGCGCACCCGCAGAACTTCAGTCCGCGATCCGCCCGACCCGATCTCGGAGCAGGCACCTCAGAAAACGAACGCCGGGGCGCGCCGCATCGCCGGCAGAGCCGCCACCGTCGCATCGAACTCAGCGGAAAAGCTCAGCCCGCTCGCCGACTTGCGCCCGACCGTCGCCTGCCCCACCTGCCCGGCCGCCACCCGCACCATCACCAGTCGCCCAAGCGCATCGACCTGGGCGGCCAGCGCGTCCGGCAGATGCTCCACGGCACCTTCGATGATCACGAGGTCATAGGGTGCGGCAGCCTTCCATCCCTCGACAAGCGGACCCTCGACCAGCACCACCCCCGGCGCCCAGGCGGCGAGCGCCACCTTCGCGACGGCCAGCAACGAAGTGTCCTCTTCGAGCGCCGTGACATCGGCGCCGCACGCGTCCAGCAGCGCCGCCGTATACCCGGTGCCGGCGCCGACCAGCAGCACCCGCTCGCCGCGCCGGATGGCGGCCAGTTGCAGCAAGCGAGCAGTGACCATCGGCGAGACCATTACCCGGCCTTGGCTCAGTTTCACATCGTCGTCCGCATAGGCGCGCGCCTGCAGCGCCTGGGGCAGGAATTGCTCGCGCGGCAGGCTGCGCATGGCGGCGAGGATGCGCGGGTCGGTTACCTTGTTGGGTCGCACCTGACTGTCGACCATTGCGCTACGCGCATCCTGGCACAGGCCAGGGAGTGAAACAGTGGCGCTGTCATCGGGCATGACGGGCAGACTCCTCAGCCGCACCCGATCGGTGCGCATGCTGCTTCATAGGCGAGCCGCCGGCGCAAGCCAACCCGGACAGACACGTAGTCGGTGCAGCACCGGCCCGAGCGACCCACCACCGTCGCGCACGGGATGACGGCGGCGCTGATCAGCGGGATGCCCCCGTGGTAGAGTTGTGAAGCCGCCGGGACGCTTCGTTACATCATTCGTGTCCGCTGGTTGAGCAGGATGACGAGCGTGCCGCCCACCATCAGTGCGATGATCAGGCTTGAGAAAAGGATCAGCTACAGGTCCGCACGGGCGGAGCGTTTGATGTCGATGTGGAGGAAGCAGCGGAACTGCACCACCATCTGAACCGCGCCCAGGCCCGCTACAATGGTGAAGGCGAGGCGCGCGCCGACCAGATGGAAATAGACGAGGCCGAACGCGGCGCAGGTGAGCAGCAACGCCAGCCTGTAGCCCACGACGTAGGTCATCGTTTCGCGCCGTTCCAGCCGCGGCGAGCTCATTGGATCAGTCCCTGCAGGTAAACGACCGAAAAGATCGCGATCCAGACGATATCGAGGAAGTGCCAGAACAGGCTGAGACGGATGAGGTTCAACTTTACGCTCCGGTCGCGGCCGAAAATTGACAGCTGGACGAGCATGACGATCGTCCAGATCGCATCGATCGTGACGTGAAGACCGTGCATGCCGACCAGCACGAAGAAAGCGGACAGAAACCGGCTGCGGTCGTGCGCGCCATGGTCTGCCGCCATGGTCGCGAAATCCTGGCCTTCCATCGCGAGGAAGGCGATGCCAAGCGCCGGGGTGACGACCAGCCAGAGCACCAGGCGAGCGGCCCGCACGTCTCGCTTCAGTGCGATCGACGCCAGGCCGAACGGGAAGGAGGAGGTCAGTAGCAACAGCGTCTCGATGAAGGCAGCGCCGATCTTGAACATCTGCAGCGGGCCCGGGGCGCCGACGGTTGCGGCCGGCATGGTGCCATAAACGGCGAACAGCAGCGCGAACAGCACCGCAGCGCTCATGAAGAAAACCCAGAAGCCGAAAACGTCGCTTTCGACGTCGCGCACCTCCTGTGGGTGGTCCGACAGATTGAGCCCGACGTGGCGGCGCTGCGGCCCTGCTACGCTGTCCATTGGGCGAGCCCTTCGTTGCTCGGGGATTGATCGAGCTGACGGGAGATCGGCCGCGCCGCGGCGGCCTGCGCGAGCCAGCGTCGATCTACCGCCTCGACGGTCGCGGCCGGTATGATCCGGGTCAT
Organism: Rhodospirillales bacterium; assembly: GCA_025352665.1. GTDB lineage: Bacteria > Pseudomonadota > Alphaproteobacteria > Acetobacterales > Acetobacteraceae > CAIQQQ01. Next base: position 67,710 of record JANXSM010000041.1, read on the forward strand.
CTCGCGCATGAAGGAGCGGGCGATCAGCGTTACAATGGCGACCGCCAGAAACAGGGCCGCCATCCACCAGATGCGCCAGACGAGGCCGAAGCTGCACGCCCCGGCCGGGAGGCCGATGATGACGCCGCAGGCGGTCGGCGTCGGCATTTTGATGTCCCGATAATGGTCGGCTGGCCGGTAAGCGCCGCCATTGCGTTTGCACACATAAAACACATCAAGCCCGCCCACCTGCGGGATGGTCGCGAAATTCCACTCGGGCGGGGGCGCGGCCATGGACCATTCGAGGCTGCGCGCGTCCCACGGGTCGCCTGTGGGCATGCGGTTGGCCGCACGGTCGCGAATGCTGATGGTGAGCTGCACGATCAGGCTGGCGAGACCGGCTGCGAGAACCAGGGCGCCAGCGAGGGCTGCCAGCAGGCGACGGAGATCCGGCCCCAGCGGTCGTTCAGGCGAAAACCGAACGCCCTGGGAAACCAGTATATGTAGCCGGCGATCAGCCCGTACAGCGTGCCGCCGATCAGCATGTTGTGGAAATGTGCGACCAGGAACAGCGTGTTGTGCATCATGTAGTCAAGCGGGGGCGTTGCCAGGATGATGCCGGTGAACCCGCCGAGGACGAAGGTCATCATGAAGGCGATGGAGACCAGCATGGGTGGGGAGAACCGCACCTCGCCCCGGAACATGGTCCAGATCCAGTCATAGATTTTGACACCGGTCGGCACGCCGATTGTCATGGTGGCGATGCCAAACGCGGCGTTGACGTCGGCACTTTGCCCCGTGGTGAAGAAATGGTGAAGCCATACGGTGAAGGAGAGCACGGCAATCGCGGTGGTTACGATCACCAAGGAGGTGTAGCCGTATAGTCAATTCGACGAGAAGGTGGAGGCGACTTCGTAATACACGGCGAACACTGGTAGGATGAGAATGTGTAGTTTTGGATGACCGAACGACCAGAACAGATTGACGTAATTCATCATGTTGCCGCCGAGGTCGGCTGTAAAAAAATGCATGCCGGCGTAGCGGTCAGCGGCCAGCAGCAGTGTGGCCAGGGTGAGCGGCCGCATGACGAAGATCATTAGGATGGCGGTGCACAGCGAGGTCCAGCAGAACAGTGGCATGCGCATCCAGGTCATGCCGGGGGCGCGCATTTTATAAAGCGTGCAGGCGACGTTTATGCCGACCGTGATGCTGCCGATCGAGGACAGCGACACCGCCCAAATCCAGTAATCCGGCCCAGGGCCACCGCTGAACGACAACTCGGTATAGGGCGGGTAGCCGCTCCAGCCGCCGGTGGAGAATTCCCCCACGACCAGGGAAGCCATCATCAAACCTGTTCCGCCGAAAGTGAGCCACAAGCCGATGGAATTGAGATACGGAAACGCCATGTCGCACTCGTCGATCTGCGGCGGCATGGCGTAGTTGATCAGTCCGGTCAGGAAAGGCATCGCCATGAAGAAGATCATGATGCTGCCGTGGGTGGTGAAAAGCCGCGCGAAGTCGTTCGGCTCCACCACGTCCGCCGCATTGATGGCGCGGGCCTGCTGTGTCCGGATCAGCACCGCCTCGACAAGCGCGCGGCTCAGCATCACCGCGGCCAGCACTGTATACATGATGCCGATCTTTTTGTGGTCCAGGCTGGTGAACCACTCCGTCCACAGGTGGCGCCACGCGCGCAGATAGGTGACCAACGCAAACACCGCGAGAGCGCCGATCACCACCGTGGCGCCGGCTACGGCGCCGATGATCTCGTTAATGCTCGGATCGCGCTAGGCGCGCACGAAGGGCAATTCGCCCCAGCTCAGATCGCCGAGCAGGACGTGCCAGACACCGGTTTCATACATGGCGGGCTGGTTTCCATCGGAAACGGGCGTGGTGGGAGATTTTTAAGCGCGAGCATATGGGCACTGGGTTGGGTTTGAGCGACGATGCGGTCGAACAGGCCCGGGGTCGACTGCACCGAAGGCCAGTGGGTGCGGCAAGGTGGAGCGGCGGGACAGGGTCTCGTACGCGGCCGGGTCGAGCCGGTTCGGCTTTGCCTCAGTTTCCGCCAGCCAGTTTGCGAACCTCCGTGGACCGAGCGACTCCACGTCGAATTTCTGGTTCTGGAAGCCCATGCCGTTGAACTGCACGTTCGTTCCCCGGATCGAGCCAGGCGCGTCAGCGGCGAAGTTGAGCTGCGTGCGCATCCCCGCCATGGCGTAGATCTGCCCGGCCAGGCGGGGCATCAGGATCGATTGCATAACGGTGGCGCTGGTTAGGCTGAGATGCACCGGCTGACCGGCTGGCATAACCAGCCGATTTACCGTAGCAACACTCTGTGCTTGGTAGATGAACAGCCATTTCCGGTCCAGGGCAACGGCTTCGATTTCGATCGCCGGACCGGGCAGCGGTTTGGAAGGGTCGAGCCGGTGGGTGTCGCGCCACAGGAGCACCGAGAGCCCGATGACGATGAGCGTCGGAGGGATCCAGATCAATCCTTCGAGCGTCCAGCTGAAGACCCATTGCGGGCGGTAGGCGCTGTGCGTGTTGGACAGACGGTAATGCCAGGCGAACAGCGGCAACAGAAACAGTACCGACCCGTTCACGAAAAGCATGGCAAGGCAAACCACCAGAAATTGATGCCGGGTGGCAGCAGCGACGGGCCCGCCTGGCGATAAGAAGCCGCGATCGAGCACGTCGCACCCGCCAAGGAGAAAGCACAGAACGAGCGTTACCATGGTATCCGTCCGGCGAGGACCGCCTGCCGAACTCGCAGTGTGCCGCTCATAAAGGTGCTTGTATGGACGCCGTTAAGGGCACCGCTATGAGCATGGATGGACCTGGTGGAAATTCTGGTTGGCGTTGAGCGCCGTCGGC
>JANXSM010000042.1 GCA_025352665.1 Rhodospirillales bacterium
GCCGACGGCGCTCAACGCCAACCAGAATTTCCACCAGGTCCATCCATGCTCATAGCGGTGCCCTTAACGGCGTCCATACAAGCACCTTTATGAGCGGCACACTGCGAGTTCGGCAGGCGGTCCTCGCCGGACGGATACCATCCAAGCGGGCATTGATACTGAGTTCAGCGAGCGCCCGGGTCGGACGATCGCCGGGCCTTACAAGGCCGCACTCAAAGCAGCGAGCCTGCGGGCGACCTCGCTCTCGGTGAGATCGGCCTTCACCCTGGCCGCAAGCATGCGGCACAGCGATGCGCCGCGCTCCTGCGCGATGGTCCTCTCGTCGATATCGAGCGACAGCACCCGCGGCTGCCCCAGCCCGTTCCAGAGCGGACGCAACGCCACCACCGTCGGATGCGCGCTCGGTTGCATCACGTCTGCGAACAGATCGTCGGCAGCGACCGACAGCAGGACCCTGCAGAAGAATTCGAGATGAACCTCTCGCAAACTCTGAAAGATTACCGACGACAGATAGCAAACCCGTCGGAAGAAGCCTGCGTCGAGAAACTGAAGATCAATCTGCTCCACTTCCTTCAAGGCCCGGGCAGGATCTGCTTGCACGTTCTGGACGGATTTGACGACGTGCTTCAACGCCGGCCAAAGCTCCGCTCCGGCCGCAATGTTCGTTTCGTATCGATCGGCGTCGAGCAGACTTTCCAGCAGGTCGGCATTCTGCCTCTGGCGAAACGCCGAATCTTCCGTGATGGGCCGGCGCAACGAGATCGTTTTCGGCGAAACCTGCACGGACTGCAGGTGAGACGCCAACTCCCGGTGAATGATGCTCCACCCGCCCGACCGCTTCAGCAATGACTGTGCGAACAATGCGGCGTAGTCGTTGGCCACCGACGATGAGGAGACCGCCAGCACGTCATCCAGCCACAACAGCGTCTCGTCGGCGTCGGGAATATAGACGACCCTATCGTGGCGCCGGTCAGCCAGCGCCTTGACGAAGGCTGCGTCGATATCGGGCATCACATCGGGCCGCATCCGCACCACAACATCGAACGCCCTGCCCACCAGATGCTCCTGCCGCCGCTTGATTTCGTTGCATCTCCACACCTTGTAGAGCATGCGCAGACTGTTTGTGTCGCTCACCGCCGGATCGCCAAAGGAAAGATCCATGGCCTCGTCCTCGATATCGACGATCGCATTCGGGAAGTGGCGGCGGATCTCCAGCTCGGTCACCTCGCCGAAGTTCTTTGCCGTCTCCGCCTCGAAATCCGGAAACGCCCTGGTGAAGGCGAGCGCGTCCACCAGCGCATCTGGCAGGCATTCGGCCAGCAGAAAACCGAACATACGATGTGCCTGGGCGCGATAGATCACGCCGGCGGCCTTGGTTCCGCGACGACGTCAGGTGCTGATGATGACGGTGGCGGAAAGCTCCTCGGCGAGCTTCGTGATCTCCGGGAACAACACATGCTCATCCCGAAGCTGCCCGGAGATACAGAAGACAACCGAAAGAGCGGACGGATCGTGGGCGGAGTGCCACTCTGGATTCACTGAGAACGCCTCCACTCGACCAGAACCGCCAATGCAATCGCTACGATCGATCAACGGTCTGCGAAACCCAAACCGCCGATCGCTCTGGTGGCCGGGGTTGCGCGCCCGCTCAGGATCCGCTGAACCAGTTGTAGCCCTGATCTTCCCAGTAGCCTCCGGGATAGTCGTTGGTCACGAAAATGGCTGCGATGTGCTTGGGACTTTTGAACCCCAGTTTGGTGGGCACGCGCAGCCGAAGGGGAAACCCGAATTCCGTCGGCAGGGGCCTGCCGATGAAGTCGAGTGCCAGCACGGTCTGCGGGTGCAAGGCCGTTGCCATGTCGATGCTCGAATAATAGCGATCGGCGCATTTGAAGCCGACATAGCGGGCGCGGGTATCCGCACCCACCCGCTTGAGGAATTCACGCAGTGGCACGCCACTCCATTGGCCGATGGCACTCCATCCCTCAATGCAAATATGCCGCGTGATCTGGCTTTCCTGCGGCAATTCGCGCAGGCGATCCAAGGTCCAGGCGGTGCGGTCCTGCACCATGCCGGAGACCTCGAGCTTCCAGTCTGCCGCATCGATCTCGGGGGCATCGTCTTCGCCGTAGAAGGCGTTGAACGGGTAGGGTCTGGTGATCTCGCTGGCGGCATAGGTCGGCGCCAGCGTGTTCGGGTTGAACAGCAGCGCCTGCATACGGTCGTTGAAACGCGACATCGCCCACAGCACACGATCCGTCGTGTCGCCGTCCTGCAGGTTACACCCGGTCAACAACGTGAGTGCGCCCAGCGACAGGCTGGAGCGCAGGAACAGCCGGCGCTCCAGCCGGCGCAGCTGTGGTTGGAAGTCACGCGATGAAATCTTGCTCATGGCGAGGCCTCCGGCCAGATCTTGGTCATTGCGAGGCGTCGGGTTTGGCTCGCGCCCGCCCTGTGATCAGCGCCGGCAAGGTGCGCGGCACCAGGATCACCAGTGACAGGTGCAACACCACGAACGCGACGATCCCGGCCATGGCGACGAAATGTATCCGCCGCGCGACCTCGTAACCGCCGAGCAAACCGGCCAGCGCCTGAAACTGCACCGGCTTCCACAGCGCCAACCCCGACAGCACCGCCAGGATCAGCAGCAGCAGCACCACGACGTAGGACAGTTTTTGGACGGCGTTGTACTGGCCGATCTGATGGCGCAGCCGCAGGGCCAGTGCCGCGCGAAAATCGGTCCAGACCAACACCGGGGTGATCGGCAGCAGATGCTTTCGGAAATGGCCCAACGCCAGGCCGTAGGCGACGTAGACCAGCCCGTTGATGGCGAGCAGCCACCAGGCTGCCAGGTGCCAGGCGATCGCCCCGCCAAGCCAGCCGCCCAGCGTCGCCCACGCGGGAAATCGAAAGCCGAACAACGGTGAGGCATTATAGATCTGCCAGCCGCTCATCGCCATGCAGGTGATGGCGAAGGCGTTGATCCAGTGCGTGATGCGGACCAGTAAGGGATGCACCAGCACGGTGCGCGTGACAGCCATCATGATATCCGATTGCCAAGCACGGCGCTGCCGGACAATCGCCCAGCAGCGCCCATGCGCATTAAACGGCGGCAGTTACGCCGGCGGGATCATGCCGTTCTCGCCAACCGACACGCGTGACGTATGGGTGGATTGATCGGCCGCCTTCGTGGGGTTGACCGTCACATGCGCGCCGACCACCAAAGCAGCGCGGCTGCTTCCATGAAAGCTCACCACAGGCACGTCGGCTGGCACCATGATCTGCTTCTCGCCGTTCGGATACTTCACCGTCATGGTGCGGCCACTGGTGCCGACCAGATCGCCGACGCGACCGTTGGTCATGGTGCTGTTGGGTTCGAGATCCCACGCGTAATGCCCGTCTCCGCCGGTCACACCGGACGGAAACACGGTCACTTCAAGCGCCTTCAGCGAGCCATCTGGCTGTGGTGCCGAGGCCGTTCCGATGAAGCTGCCCGGCTTGATCTCGGCCATGCTCGACTTGAACACGCCTGACACGGTGACATTGCTGTCGAGTGTGACCGTTGTGGTGGCGCCGCCACGGGACTGCACGTCGATCGTGTCGCCGGAAACCTTGGTGATCGTGCCACGCAGATGCGGGGCCGGAGCCTGCGCCATGGCATGGCCGGACAGGGTTATCAGACCTAGGGCGAAGATTGCAGAGACGCACTTTTGCATGTGTTGGTCCTTATTCATGAGCACATGACGGTTCACGCCGAAGCGCCGGGCTTATTCCCGCACTGCTGCAAAAAAAATCACGATGGAATAAACGGAGGATGGCGGCGTGTTACGTCCTGATGACCACGACGGAGCACCCATGTCGGCGCTGGCGGAAATAGAGGACGCAGTACCGGCGTTGCGGCGCTACGCCTGGAGCCTGCTGCGCCACCACCAGGACGCCGACGACCTGGTGCAGGACGCCCTCGTTCACGCGCTCGATTTTTTGCCCCGCCGTACCCGCGACACGGAACTGCAGCCCTGGCTGTTCGCCATCATGCACAATCTGTTCATTAGCCGCTGGCGCACGGCCAGGCGGCGCCTGATGGTTTCGATCGACGCCGAAGGCGCCGACAGCCCGGTGGCTCCCGCTCAGGAATGGAGCCTGGCGGTGCGCGACCTGGTGCGCGGGTTCGACAGGCTGGCCGCCGACCAGCGCCAGGTGCTGCTTCTGGTGGTCGTCGAAGGACTGCAATACAGCGACATCGCGACCATCCTGGACGTGCCCATCGGCACTATCATGTCCCGCCTCAGCCGCGGCCGCGACGCACTGCGCCGCCACATGGGAGAGCAGGACACTCTTACGGCCCACCCACCGCTTCGGAGAGTGAAATGACGCAACCGACCCGTCCTATTCAGGAGGAGGAACTGCACGCCTTCGTCGATGGCAGGCTGGACCTGGCTCGCCACGCCGAGGTGGCGCAGCAGGTTGCTGAAAACCCTGCCTTACAGGCGCGGCTGGACGACTGGCGCCGCGAGGCGGCGCTGCTGCGCCAGGCGTTCGCCTTCAAGGCGCTGGAACCGGTTCCGCCCGCACTGCACCTTGGCCGTCTCATTGAAACCCGCATGTCACGAACGGTCGCGCATTGGCGAGTCGCCGCCGGCATCGTGCTGGCGTTGGGCGTGGGGGCTGCCGGCGGCTGGGGTCTGCGCGACCGCCAACGCCCCAACGACATGGAGTGGCTGACCATGCAGGCGTCCTCCGCACACCGCGTGTTCACCGCCGACGCCACCCGCCCCGTGGAACTCGGCCCCAGCGACCAGGTCAGGCTGGTCAACTGGATGTCGAGCAGGCTGGGCCGCCATGTCGGCGTGCCCGATCTGACCCGCCTCGGGTATCGCTTCATCGGCGGTCGCGTGCTGGCGGCCGTGGGCGGACCCGCGGGACTGCTGATGTACGATGACGCTGCAGGCAACCGTGTCACGGTCTACCTGCAGCCGATGAACACGGCCGACACATTGCCCATGCGGCCGATCGAGGGGCGCCCTACGGACAACCAGGCTGTGGCTGGTTACGCCTGGATCAACAACCGGCTCGGCGCCAGTGTGCTGTCCAGCGCGGGTCACGTAGGGCTGCACGCTGTTGCGAACGAGGTTCGCGACGAGATCCGGGCCGGTATCTGACGACGCGGGGGCCGCACGCGACGGGCCGGCCGCGTTAAACCTAATTCTGTATTCCGGTATACAGAAGTGGGGCACCCCCGATAAACCAGCCGATTAGCCACGGTGCGCCGCGCATCGTCCTGGCCATTGGCGATGCAGCCGGGATTTCGGCCGGCATCCACAAAGGCGACGATGCGTTGCGCGCGGTGGTCAACGCGTGGATCCAGAAAGACCTCGCAAACGGTAAGCTTCGTGCCGCCTGCAAGGACTTCCATGGTACCGAGCTGCCGGCCGCTATGCCGACGGAATAGGTTATTTCCCGCGCGGGTCCAGTGCGTCGCGCAGGCCGTCACCAACCAGGTTGAACGACAGCACGCACAGAAAGATCGCGGCACCCGGAAAGATCGCTAGCCACGGCGCCTGGGTGAGGAAGCGCTGGGCGGAGTTAAGCATGCTGCCCCAACTCGGCGCTGGCGGCTGCTGGCCGAGACCGAGGAAGGACAGCGCCGCCTCCGCGATGATGGCGCCGGCGATGGCAAGCGTTGCCTGCACCAGTACGGGCGGCACGATATTGGGCAGGATGTGGCGGATGGCGACGCGCCAGGCCGGGTTGCCGAGCGCCCTTGCCGCCTCGACATAGTCGTTGGTTGCCGCGTCCATGGTGGCACCGCGGGATACCCGCATGAACACCGGGGCTGCGGTGATGCCGATGGCGATCATCGCGTTCTGCAGGGACGGGCCCAGGAACGCCGCAAGGGCGATGGCGAGGATCAGGTTCGGCACCGCCAGCATGGCATCGACCAGTCGGCTCAGCAGCATATCCGTCCGCCCGCCGACAAAGCCTGCGATCAGACCCGCGGGCACGCCGATGCCGGCGGCGATGCCGACAGAGACGACGCCTGCCATCATCGAAGCACGTGCACCCCAGATCACTCGGCTGATCACGTCGCGTCCGTTCTCGTCGGTGCCCATCCAATTGGTCCAAGACGGCGCCTTGCGGATCATCGTCCAGCTGGTTTTGATCGGGTCGTACGGCGAGATCCAGGGTGCGAGCAGCGCCACCAGGATGAACACCGTGACGATGAATAGGCCGATCAATGCCGCGGGCCTGCGGCAGAACCGCCACACCGCAAGCTTGGTAGGGCTTTGTGCCGCGTGGGCCTTGGGGATGGCGCCAGCCATGGTTGCACTCATGCGTCGCGGAGCCTTGGGTTGATGACGACGTAAAGCACATCCGCCAGCAAGTTAAGCAGAACGTAGATCGTGGCGGTGACGAGCACGACGCCCTGCACCACCGGGTAGTCACGGTTGAACACGGCATCGACGATGAGCTTGCCGAAGCCCGGGATGGAGAACACTTGCTCGGTTAGCACGGCGCCGGACAGCAGCGTGCCGAGTTCGAGGGCACCCAGCGTCACCACCGGCACGAGCGCGTTGCGCAGCGCGTGTTTGAGCACGACGCGCCATTCGCCGAGCCCCTTGGCGCGGGCGGTGCGCACGTAGTCCTGGTCCATGGCGGTCAGCATGGCGGAGCGGGTATGGCGCATCAGCACGGCAGCGATGGCGTTGCCCAGCACGAAGGCCGGCATGATCGTGGTGGCCAGGGATTGTCGCCAATCCTCCGACAATGGCACGTAGCCGGAGGGCGGCAGCCAGCCGAGCTTCACCGACACCAGCAGGATCAGCATGATGCCGAGCCAGAAATTAGGGGTCGACAGGCCGGCGAGGCCGATGCCGTTGGCGAGATAGTCCCATTTGGTATTGCGTTTGACGGCCGAGAGAATGCCGGCGGGCACGCCGATCCCCACGGCGATGGCGAAGGCCATCGCGCCCAGCTGCAAGGTGACCGGCAGTTTGGTCGCGACCAGTTGCAGCACCGGCTGGCGGATGCGCCAGGAAAAGCCAAGATCGCCCTGCAGCACGCCGCCGATCCAGTGCAAATACTGGATCGGCAGCGGCCGGTCGAGCCACAGCTCGGCGCGGATCTGAGCGATGACGTTGGGGTCGCGCTCCTCGCCGGCCAGCACCATCGCGGGGTCGCCGGGCATGAGCTGCTGTAGGCAGAACACCAGGATGCTCACCAGCAGCAGCGTGGGGATAACCTGCAGGATACGTTTGCCGAGATGGCCCTTCATGCTGCGTTCCCAGACCTATTTCGACAGCTCGAGGCCTTGCAGGCGCACCATGCCATCGGCGATCGGCCGGAATCCCGTGAGCTTCTTGCTGGCGCCGGTGATCCAGGCGTTGCTGTCGAGGTACAGGATGGGCAGGTCTTGCTCCACCTGCGCCACCACCTTGGCATAAAGGGCCTTGCGCTGCGGAACATCCGTGGTGGCGCGCGCCGCGTCGAGCCAGGTGTCGACGTCCTTGTTGCTGTATTTCCAGTCGTTGAGTGGGCCGTTGGTGTAAAGGAAGCTGTATAGATTGCCGTCCGGATCCGCCCGGCCGGACCAGCCGATGCCGCTTGCCTCGAAATCACCGGTGCCTTCGGCCGACAGCATCGAGGCGAATTCCGTCGCCTGCACCTTCACGTCGAACCCGGCTTCGGAGGCCATGGACTGGATGACCTCGCCGACCTGGCGCTGGTCGGGGCTGGTGGAGACAGTGAGGTTGATCGTGACGGGGGTCTTCACCCCCGCCTGTGCGAGCAGCGCCTTGGCCTTGGCGATGTCACGCTCCGGTGGTTTCACCTCCCCGGCATAGTACGGGCTGGTCGGCGGAATGCCCTGCGCCGTCGGCGTGAACAGGCCGTTGGTCACTACCTGCATCAACGCCGTGCGGTCGATCGACAGTTCGAACGCCTTGCGTACCAGGGCGCTGGCACCCAGCGGCAGCTTCGACTTGGGGCCGTTGCCGACGTTGATGTTAAGGCTTTGATACCCCAGGCTCGGGAACACCATGATGTTGAGCTTGGGGTCCTTGCGGGCGTCCCCCACATCGGTTGCCGCGAGCCGCTCGGCGATCTCGACGGCGCCGGCCTGCAGGTTGGCGAGCTTGGCGGAGTTGTCGACGATCACTCGATATATCACGCGGGCGAAATGAATATTCTTGGCGTCCCAGTAATCGGGGAAGCGATCCAGCGTGATATGGTCCTGCGCCACCCGTTCGGTGAATTTGAACGGACCGGCGCACACGGGGTGCAGGCCGAAATCCTTGCCCGCCGCCTCCGCCGCCTTGGGCGAGACGATCATGCCGGCGCGATCGGTGAGCTGCGCCACGAAGGGCGAGGATGGCGTCTTCAGCAGAACCTTCACGGTCAGCGGATCGACCATTACGGCCTGGTCCATGGCGCCGAGTTCCGCCTTGCGGGTGCTGCCGGGCAGGTTCACGTGTCGGTCGAGGCTGTATTTCACCGCCGTCGCGTCCATGTCGGTGCCGTCGTGGAACTTCACGCCGGGGCGCAGATGCAGGATCAGCGTCTTGGGATCGGCCCATTCGTAGCTGGCGGCCAGCTGTGGTACGATTTCCAGTTTCTCGTTGATATCGAACAACTTATCGCACAGGCCGGCGAACACGATGCGGCCGACGAAGGTGCGCGCGATGGTGGGGTCGAGGATGTCGCCATCCTCCGCCAGGGCGATGCGCAGCGTTTGAGTCGGCGCGTCCTGGGCGCGGACGGCCGCAGGCGTGATGCCCGCAAGGACGGTGGCAGCGAACAGCAAACGGCGCATGGCGATTTCCTCCGGCAGATGGTGTGACGTCTGTCAGTTGCCGAATTGTGACAGGTCGGGTGGCGCTGGCAAGAGTGTGCGCGTCGGGCTATGCAAGTTCTGTGCGACACAAGCTGAGGAAATCATGCGCCAGTACAAAATCGCCGCCATCCCCGCCGACGGCATCGGCCCCGAGGTCATCAATGCCGGGTTGGAGGTGCTGGACGCGCTTGCCGGGCGGAGCGGTTTCATCTTGCAGATCGACCATTACGACTGGGGATCCGCCTATTACCGCAAGCATGGCGTGATGATGCCGGCGGATGGTCTTGCGCAGTTGAAGTCAGCGGATGCGATCTATTTCGGCGCCGTCGGGGCGCCGGATATCCCCGATCACGTGACACTTTGGGGGCTGCGGCTGCCGATCTGCCAGGGTTTTGACCAATATGCCAATGTTCGGCCCACACGCATTCTGCCTGGCGTCACCTCGCCGTTGCGCGACGTGGGAGTGGGGGATCTCGACTGGCTGATCATCCGCGAAAACTCTGAAGGCGAATACGCAGGCCATGGCGGACGCGCCCATCGCGGCTTGCCGGAGGAGGTGGCGACCGAGGTTGCGATCTTTACCCGGGTCGGCGTGGAGCGGATCATGCGCTACGCGTTTGACCGCGCCCGCGCCCGACCGCGCCGGTTATTGACGGTGGTGACCAAGTCGAACGCCCAGCGTCACGGCATGGTGTTCTGGGACGAGATCGCAGCTCTGGTGGCGCAGGACTACCCGGACGTGACATGGGACAAGGAACTGGTGGACGCGATGACGCTGCGCATGGTGTGCAAACCGCGCAGCCTCGACACCATCGTTGCGACCAATCTGCACGCCGACATCCTGTCGGACCTGGCAGCAGCGCTGGCCGGCAGCCTCGGCGTGGCGCCGACCGGCAACGTGGATCCGCAGCGGCGCTATCCGTCGATGTTTGAACCCATCCACGGCTCGGCGTTCGATATCACCGGCAAGGGTATCGCCAATCCGGTGGCGAGTTTCTGGACGGCGGCGCTGATGCTCGAGCACCTCGGCGAGCCGGCCGCGGCGGCGGCATTGATGGTGGCGGTGGAACAGGTCTGTGCCGCGGGGATCATGACGCCCGATATCGGGGGGAGATCCCGCACGAAGGAGGTCACGCGCGCGGTGGTTGAGGCGATTCGCGGGGCGAATGCGCAGTCCTATGAGACCTGTGCGCCGGTGGCGTAATCTAATTGAACGAGCGCGAGTTTCTAGGAGATGGTGTTCGACAGAAGTGGCTGGCCAAATTCGGACACGACCATAAGTGGAATATCCTGCCTGAACTCGGCACCTTTGGTGTCGATCAGGAGTGAAGATGACGAAACGCACACGGCAGGCGCACAGCGCAGTTTTGAAGGCAAAGGTGGCTCTGGCTGCCGTGAAGG
>JANXSM010000047.1 GCA_025352665.1 Rhodospirillales bacterium
TCATAAGTGCCCATGATCGCCGACAGATCCAACGCCTCGCGCACCGTGTCCCGCACGAAATGCGCCAGGTGCCCCGCCGGCGCATCGTCGTGCAGCGACGGAGGAAGCACCCAACCCTGGTCAACGTCCCACGCGCGAAAGAACTTGCTCACACAGCTAAGTGAATCAGACACTCATCCGCGTCGGCTAGAAAATTGTCGGACAGGCTCCTAGCTGTTTGTTTTATCGCGTGATTCAGACCTTTTGGTGATTCCACCTTCGGTCATCAGGCTCTAGACGGATGCCAGTGCAGATTCGATCTCGTGGGTGAGTTCGGCTGGGCGAAAGGGTTTGCGAAGTAGGCGGCCCAGCGGTTTGGGGCCGGTAATGGATTCCGGGTCGGCGTAGCCGGAGATGAACACCACGGGCAGGGCAGGGCGCAGCAGGCGCGCAAGTCGGCCAAGTTCCGGCCCGTTGATTTCAGGCATCACCACATCGGTCAGCAGCAGGTCGATGTCCGGGTTATCGCGCATCAGTTCCAGGGCGGAGGTGGCGTCGGCGGCCTCGATCACGGAGTAGCCTTGTCGCCGCAGCAGCCGGGTGGTGGTGGTGCGAACATCACTGTCGTCATCGACCACGAGTAGTGTCGAGCGGCGGGCTGGGATGGCGCCTGGTGCGTGGGTGGGGGCCACGGCGAGAGCATCCACGCCGGTCGCAAGCGGCAGGAACAGATGGATCGTGGTTCCGTAGCCGAGTTCGGAGTCGATGGTCACCGTGCCGCCGGACTGGCGGGCCATGCCGTAAACCTGGCTGAGGCCCAGGCCGGAGCCGGCGCCGGGCCCTTTGGTGGTGAAGAATGGCTCGAAGGCGCGTTCCAGCACCTCGGCGGTCATTCCCGTTCCGGTGTCTGTGACACTGAGTTGCGCGTAACGGCCTGCGTTCGGCGCATCCGGCGCATCGCTTTCGGGCAGGGTCACGAGGCCAGTCGCCAATGTCAGGAGGCCGCCTTGCGCCATCGCGTCGCGGGCGTTGATGGCGAGATTGAGGACCACCAGCTCGAGTTGGGTCGGGTCGACCCGCGCCCGCTCCAGACCAGGCGCAAGTTCGAGTTTGATTGGGATGAAGGATCCGACAGCACTTGCAAGGAGAGGTTGCATGTCGGCAATCAGCGTATTGAGATCCACGGCGCGGGGCATCAGCGGCTGGCGGCGAGCGAAGGCGAGCATCTGGCCGGTCAGGTTGGCGCCGCGTTCGGCGGCGGATCGCATGGTGGCGAGGTGGCCGAGAAAGGGTTCGGCCTCTGCGCTGTCTTCGATAAGATCGATGTTGCCCAGCACCACCGTCAGTAGGTTGTTGAAGTCGTGCGCCACGCCGCCGGTGAGCTGGCCGACCGCCTCCGCCCGCTGCGCCTGGCGCAGTGCCGCTTCGGCGCGCTCCCGCTCCTTCATCTGCACGAGAACGTCGCGATGCGCGGTCTCGGCGGCATCGCGGGCCTGGTGCAGGGAGCCCATCACAGTCTCGATCTCGCGCGAGCGGCGGACAAGCTGGAACAGGAGGGTGGCAAGGGCCAAGGTGAACACCAGACCGGCGGCCGCGAATTCCCAGGTTTGCCGGCGCCAGTTCGCCAAAACCATCGATTCGTCGACGGAGATGTTGACCGCGAGCGGAAATGCCTTCAGCGCACGGATGGCCAGGATGCGGGTCGCGTTGTCGGTCGGGCTCGCCATTTCAACGGTCCCGGCGTTGCTCTTGGAAAGGATGTCCCGGAACGGCGGGAGCTCGGCGTAGCTGGTGCCGATCACCCGGTCATCGTGCGGGAAACGCGCGAGCACGGTGCCGTCGCGTCGGTGCAGCAGGATGGCACCGTTGTCGTTCAACGCCACGGCGCGGTAGAAATCCTCGAAATACGCAAGATTCAGCGTGGCCGTCACTACGCCCGCGGCGCGCCCACCGGGCAGGTTGCGCATCACCACCGCGGTCCATCCGCCATTGGGCCCGCGCATGGGATCGCTGATCTGCAGGGCGTTGTCGGCGGCGGCTTCGGGCTGGCGCAGCAGGTCGAGCCCGACCTGGGGCAGGCTGGCCTCACGAGGGGTGCGTGAGGAGAGCAGCACACGGCCATGGGCATCAGCGATATCGAGAGCCAGCATTTGGCGCACTCCCGCCATCCGCCGGTACACCGTGTCGGCGGTCAGTTGCGGATCCTGGGCCCCATACTGCTCAGCGACGCCACGCATAATAAAATCGACAGTCTCGACGGCACGCCCGGTCTGCTCTGCGAACACCATGGCCAGCTGTGACATTTGCAGATGCGTTTCGCTCACCGTGAGTTTGCGCATCTGCTGCAGCCGGTTGGCCGTGGCGCCGACGATGAACAGGAACACCACCACCGCCATGATCTTCAACGACCGGCTGATGGGAAGCGAAAGGGCGACCCGGACGGTCGAATTCGGCAGCGAAGCTGTTGTTTCAACGCCGGGTTGCATGGCGATCCCTGTTTGGCGCACGACTGGCGGGGGGGCCGGCACTCTGGCACCCTCGCACCCTGGCACCATGACGTCCCGCATGCGGAGAATCCAGCACTGTTATGTTGCAAACGATCGGATCCCTGTCGACACCTTTCGATACCCTTTCGAAGTGTCCTCGCAATGGCCGCCAGCTGCGCCCGGCACCGCTGTGCCACGCCCAGGTTGATGCCGCGTATCAGCCTGGCCTCGCCGGTTTGGAGGGGTTCTCCCATCTCATCCTGCTCTATTGGCTGGACCAGTCCGGCAGCACGGACCTTGTGTTCACGCCACCGTTCGAACGCGGGCTGGGAGCGGCACCTCGCGGCGTGTTCGCAAGCCGGGCACCCTGGCGGCCCAATCCCATCGGCGTGTCGGTGGTGGCGTTCGAAGGGTTCGACGGGCCCGGGCGGCTGCGGGTGCGCTACCTCGACTGTGTGTCGGGAACGCCACTTTTGGACATCAAGCCCTATCTGGTGACGACCGACTGCGAGCCCGAGGCCACTATGGGGTGGCTGGAGCCGCATGCCACCTGCAGCTGATCAGGGCCCAGAGGCTGGGCGCCGACTACGGCACGTCTGGCTCGATATCGCCATTATTGCGCGAGATCTCGCGGATCCGGCGCAGCACCCCAGTCACGATTTCTTGCGCCGGCGGCTGCGCGGGCATGTCGCCCAGCAGTGCTACGGTCTGGCGCAACTGGCGATAATGCCGACGACAGAAGCTGCAGATCGCCAGATGCCACCGCACTGCCAGGCGTCGCGCGAGGGGTAATGCGTCCTCCAGATAGTCGGTGGCGACTTCGGTCATATCTCGGCAGACCAGCACGGAAATCTCCTAAGGCGGGCAGGAACGGCGATAATCCAGCAACGGAGCCGCTCCGGATCATACATTTGGTGGTCTATCCCGGACTCGGCAATTTCGAGAAGGTGACAGAAATTCTATGTTTACCGCGGAAGGCAAGATGACGAACGGGGATGCCGTCTTCGACACTCCGGAATTCCTCGCCCTGCTCTGCACGGGTGACCAGGCCGCCTACCGCCGGCTGATTCGCCGTTACCATCACTCGCTGGTGGGGGTGGCGCAGGGCATTATTGGTAGTCGCGCCCAGGCCGAGGAAGTGGTGCAGGATTCCTGGCTGGCGGTGTTCCGCGGCATCACCAGGTTCGAGGGACGGTCGGGTCTTGCTGGCTGGATCTTCACCATCGTGATGAACCGCGCCCGCACCCGCATCACCATCGAAGGTCGCACCATCGGCCTGCCTGGGCTGGACGGAGTCGAGCGCGCGGTCGAGGCTGGGGCATTCACAGCCGACGGGCATTGGCAGGAGATCCCGGCCTTGTGGGACGTGCTGGACCCAGAGCGGCTGATTGCGGGGCGCCAGTTGTGGCAGCATGTGCAATCCGCGATCGACGCTTTGCCCGCCGCCCAGAAGGCCGCGATCATTCTGCGCGACCTCGAGAACCGCAGTTCGCAGGAGGCCTGTGCGCTGCTGGGCGTCTCGCCGGAGAACCAGCGGGTTCTGTTGCATCGTGCCCGCGCCCGCGTTCGCGCCAGCATTGACATACTGCTTGGCAACGCGGCAAGCGGTGAGAAATCCACACGACCGTCTATCGTGCGCACCAGGTCAGACAAGCCGGGCGTGGCGCGGCTATGGACACGGGCCTTGAGCTATTTGTGGCCGGCGAAGTCTCTGCCGGCCGTGGCGTAGTCGGCCGCTCGCGTTACCTGCGCCATCAGCGGCTGGCCCGCCAGTGTGGGAAGCGGCGTGCCATCGCGCAATGCCAGCATGGTGTCGTGCACCGCGCGGATCGCGGCCTGGATCGGTTGGTGGCCACGCAGTGAAATCCGCACACCCAGGGCGGTCAATGCTTTGAAGTCGGTCAATTCGGGTCCACCCAGGATGATCGGCAGTTCGCTCACCTTTCGCAGGGCGCGGATCATGTCCAGACTTTCCACGCCGGTAAAGAACAACGCGTCGGCGCCGGCCTCGGTGAACAACCGGGCGCGTTCCATCGCCTCGTCAAGGCCCGCAATCCCGATGGCGGAGGTGCGACCGATGATCACCGTCTGCGGATCGGTTCTGGCAATCAGGGCAGCGCGCAGCTTGCCTTGGGCCTCCTCGCGCGAGATCAGGCGCGCGCTGGTTGTGCCGAAGGGTTGCGGCAGGTGGGTATCCTCCAGCGTGAGGGCAGCGACACCGGAGCGTTCAAGCTCGATCACCGTCCGCATCGCGCTGAACGCGTTGCCGTAGCCGTGGTCGGCGTCGACGAGCAGGGGAATGTTGGAGCCACGAGTGATCCGGCAGGCCAGGTCGGCGAACTCGGTCAGCGTAAGCACCACGATGTCGGGCGATCCCAGCACCGCCAGAGCCGCCGTGGAGCCCGCCAGAATGGCGCAGGAAAACCCCAGGTCCTCAGCAATCCGCGCGGAGATCGGATCGTACACAGAGGCCGGATGCACACAGGCGGATCCCGCCAGAAGGGCGCGAAACTCCATACGACGCGCGGTGGCTTTCATAGACTGTTCCCTCGAAACGACGCCGCACAATGCGTGTCGTTGACACGGGCGGGCAACAGCCCGTTTGATTGCTGCAATTCTGCCATGACAGGAATGTGCATATGAAGCTTCGCGCCCTCGCGGGTGCCCTGGCGGTGACAACCGCCCTGGCCGCGCCCGCCTTCGCTAAAGACGATCTCGTCATCGGCGTCGCGCAATTCGCCCCCAGCCTCAACCCCAACATCGATCCGACCGTCATCAAGAGCTACGTGCTCGACTTCGCCATCCGCCCGATGACGGCGTTCGACAAAGACTGGAAGCTCACCTGCCTGCTCTGCACGAGCCTGCCCACCGTCGACAACGGTGGCGCCAAGCTCGAAACGCTGAAGGACGGCAGCAAGGGCATCGCGGTCACCTACACGCTCAAGCCGGACCTGAAATGGAGCGACGGCACGCCCGTCACCACCAAGGACCTGGCGTTCACCTGGAAGCTCGGCACCGATCCGAAATCGGGCTTCAGCAACAACCATCCCTGGGACCGCGCCAAGAGCATGGACGTGGTGGATGACCACACCGCCGTGCTGCACGTGAGCCCGATCGTGACCGACTACAACCAGTGGGACCAGTTGCTGCCGGCGCATATCGAGGCCAAGGCGGCCGAAGGTAAGGAGCCCGGCGACTATCTGAAGGCCACGCTCTACAATCGGGCGCCCACCACCGTGGGTCTGTGGAACGGCCCCTATGTCGTCAGCGGCTACGACAGCGGGTCGCAGATCGTGTTCACGCCGAACCCGGCCTGGGCCGGTGCCAAACCCTATTTCAAGCGCATCGTCATCAAAACGATTGAGAACACCGCGGCCTTGTCGGCCAATCTGCTGTCGGGCGACATCGACCTCGCCCCAGGCGATGCGCCGGCTTTGACCATCGACCAGGTGATCGCGCTGCAGGCGCAGAACCCTGACAAGTTCAGCTATATTTTCAAACCCAGCCTGACCTACGAGCACATCGACCTCAAAATCGAGAACCCGGCGCTGCAGGATCTGCGCGTGCGCCAAGCGCTGCTTTACGCCATTGACCGCGACACCATGGTCAAGCGCCTGTTCAACGGCATGCAGCCGGTGGCCGCCACCTGGGTGAACCCGCTCGACCCGAACTACACCAAGGACACCGCCACCTACAGCTACCAGCCCGACAAGGCGAAGCAGTTGCTGGCGGCAGCCGGCTGGAAGCCCGGCACCGACGGTATCTGCCGCAACGACAAGGGCGACCGCCTTTCCTTTGAATTCGCCACCACAGCCGGCAACAAGCTGCGCGAATTGCAGGAGCAGGTGCTGCAAAGCCAATGGAAGGTCGCCTGCGTCGAGACGGTCATCAAGAACGAGCCGGCCCGCACGCTGTTCGGCGAAACGACCAAGAAGCGCAGTTTCACCGGCCTCGTGATGTATGGCTGGTCGAGTGCGGTCGGCGAAAGTCCGCGTAAGACCCAGTTCAGTGACCAGATCCCGACCGCTGCAAATAATTTCGGCGGGGCCAACTACATCGGTCTGAACGACCCCAAGGTCGACGCTGACATCATCGCCGCTGAAGCAGAGCTGGAACCCGCCAAGCAGAAGCCCATCTGGGCGGAAATGCAGAAGATCTACGCCGAACAAGTGCGCGTGCTACCCCTGTTCTTCCGTGCAGAGCCATATGTGGTGCCGAAATGGCTGAAGGGTTTCACCCCCACCGGCCACGGCGACTACAGCCCACTGTGGGTGGAAAACTGGAGCGCCGAATAATCCGCTTCCTTTTTGCTCTGGCCTTGTCGCTGCTTGCGGCAGGGCCAGTGCTGGCGCGTGACCAGCTGGTCATCGGGCTTGCGTCCTTCCCGACCCAGATGCATCCGGAAATCAACCCGGAAGCCGTCAAATCCTACGTCGAAGGCTTCACCCTTCGCCCCGTCACCATTCACGACAAAAGCTGGTCGCTGGTCTGCTCGTACTGCACGGTCGTGCCGAGCCTCGAAAACGGCCTGGTCCGCATCGTCGACCGCCCCGCCGGCGCGCCAGGCCACACGCGCGGGATGGAGGTCACGGTCAAGGTGAAGCCCGGCCTGTTCTGGGGCGACGGCGTGCCCGTCACCGCCCGAGACCTCGCCTTCACCGCCAAGGTCGGCCACGATCCCGCTTCAGGCTTCGCCAACTCCCACACCTGGGGCATGGTCGAGAAGGTCGACGTGGTCGACGACCGCACCGCCGTGATGCATCTAGACGAGGTCAGCACGCTCTACGACCGCATCGGCGACATGCTGTCTGAACACGTGGAGGGGCCGGTCTATGAGGCCGCAAAGTCGCCAGGCGACTATATCAATCAGAGCTTCTACAATCGTGCGCCCACCACGCCCGGGCTCTGGAACGGGCCGTACCTGGTCAGCGAAATCACCAACGGCACCACCATCGTGCTGACCCCCAACCCCTACTGGACCGGCCACCGCCCGCAGATCCGCCGCATCGTGTTCCGCACCGTCGACAACACCGCGGCCCTGCTCGCCAACCTGCAGTCCGGCGATATCGACATGACGCCGGGCGAGGGCATGGGCCTGACCATCGACCAGGTGCTGGCGCTGGCCAAGGCGGAGCCCGATCGGTTCGACTACGTCTACAAACCGACGCTGGCCTACGACCATATCGACGTGAACCTGGACAACAAGATCCTGTCGGACGTGCGGGTGCGGCGCGCCCTGCTGCATGCCGTTGACCGCAAAACCATGTCGGACCGGCTGTTCGGCGGCAAGCTGCCGATCGCCGACAGCTGGGTCAGTCCGCTGGAACACATCTACACACCCGACGTGGCGCACTACCCGTATGATCCCACCAAGGCCCGCGCCCTGCTGGCCGAGGCGGGCTGGACACCGGGCAGCGACGGCATCTGCCGCAATGCGGTTGGCGACAAGCTCTCCGTCACCTTCAGCGTCACCTCCGGCGTGCGGCTGCGCGAGTTGATGCAGCAGGTCATCCAGAGCCAGTGGAAGACCGCCTGCGTCGAGACGATCATCAAGAACGAACCGCCGCGCCTGCTGTTCGGCGAGACGCTGAAGCGGCGCAGCTTCCAGGGCGTGGTGATGTATTCCTGGCTGTTCCCCGTCGAAAGCAGCCCGCGCCAGCTCCTCGGCAGCGACCAGATCCCAAGCGTGGCCAATAACTTCTCCGGCACCAACTACATGGGATGGCGCAACGCAGTGGTTGACGCCGGGATCACCACCGTGGAAACCGAGCTCGAACCCGCCAAACGTCAGATCGCCTGGGCCGCCATGCAGCGCGCCTACGCCGAGGAGTTGCCCGTGCTGCCGCTGTTCTTCCGGGTCGAGGCCCATACCATCCCGAAATGGCTGCACGGCCTGGAGCCGACCGGCCACAACGAATACGCGGTCAACTGGGCTGAAGACTGGACAGCCGATTGAGCCTGCTCCAGGTCCGCGGCCTGAAGGTGGGCTTCCGCGGCCGCGCTGTGGTCGCGGGCATCGACTATGACGTGTCGGCCGGCCGCACCTTGGGCGTGGTCGGTGAAAGCGGCTGCGGCAAGTCAATGACCGCCTTGGCACTGATGGGTCTGGTGCCGCCGCCGGGTGTGGTCACCGGTTCTGTCCGCTTTAAGGACTGCGAGCTGATCGGCCAGAGCGCTCACGACTGGCGCGACATGCGTGGGCGGGACGTCGCCATGGTGTTCCAGGAGCCGATGACGGCGCTGAACCCGGTGATGCCCGTGGGCCGGCAGATCGCCGAAGTGCTCGTGCTGCACAAGAACGCTTCATGGGACGCGGGCGAGGCGGAGGCGGTGCGGCTGCTCGATGCCGTCGGCATTCCCTCGCCGCGCGACCGCGCCGCCAATTATCCGCATCAGATGTCCGGTGGCATGCGCCAGCGCGCCATGATCGCCATGGCGCTGGCCTGCGAGCCCGCGCTGCTGATCGCCGACGAGCCCACCACGGCGCTGGATGTCACTATCCAGGCGCAGATTCTCGATCTCATGCAGGACCTGCAGGAGCGGATCGGCATGGCCATCCAGTTCATCAGCCACAACCTCGCCGTCATCAGCGAAATCGCCCATGAAATCATCGTGATGTATGCCGGCACCGTGGTGGAGCGTGCGGCGGCGGACGTGCTTTTCGCCAACCCGCTGCATCCCTACACGCGCGGGCTGATCGCAACCCTGCCCGATCCCGATCATCGGGTGGACCGCCTGCCGGTCATCCGTGGCGGCGTGCCCGATCTCGACCGTATCCAGGGCTGCCGTTTCGCTGACCGCTGCCCGCTGGCCGATGCCGGCTGCCGCGTGGCTGAACCACCGCTGCTGGAACACGCGCCCGGCCACGACGCTGCGTGTTTCAAGCTATGAGCGAGCTGTTGGGCGTCGATCGTCTGAGCGTGCATTTCCCCGCCAGGGGCGGCCAGACCGTGCGCGCCGTGGAGAATGTCAGCTTCTCCATCGAGGCCGGCGAGACCCTGGCCCTGGTGGGTGAGAGCGGCAGCGGCAAAAGCACGCTGGGGTTCACCGTGGCCGGCCTGCAGACCGCCACTTCCGGCAGCCTGCGCTTCCAGGGCGAGACTCTCACCAAGGCGACATGGCCCGCCGCACGCTCGAAAATCCAGATCGTGTTCCAGGACCCATTCGGCGCGCTCGACCCGCGCATGCCGGTGTCGGATATCATTGCCGAGCCGCTGCTGATCCAACGCATCGGCAATGCCGCGTCCCGTCGGACCCGCGCCGCCGAGCTCGTCGAACAGGTCGGCCTGCCGCGCGACGCGCTCAACCGCTACCCACACGAATTCTCCGGCGGCCAGCGCCAACGCATCGCCATTGCCCGCGCGCTCTCGCCGGCTCCGTTGCTGATCGTGGCCGACGAGCCGCTATCGGCACTCGACGTCTCCATCCAGAGCCAGGTGCTCAACCTGCTGAAGGAAGTGCAGGAGGCGAGCCATCTCTCGTATTTGTTCATCAGCCACGACCTCGCCGTGGTGAACCATCTGGTGGACCGCGTCGCCGTGCTCTATCTCGGCCGCCTCGTCGAAGTGGCCCCGCGGGAGGCGTTGTTCGCCCATCCCGCGCATCCCTATACCAAGGCGCTGCTCGACGCCGTGCCCCGCATCGGCCGCGCCCGTCGCCGCCATTCCGGCATCAAGGGCGAGATGCCCAGTCCGCTGAACCCGCCGCCGGGATGCGTCTTTCACACGAGATGCCCGAAGGCGCAGCCGATCTGCTCGAAGGTGCCGCCCGCGCTTGAACCCGCAGCAACGCCTGGCCAATCGGCCGCATGCCATTTCAAGGAGGCATGACATGACGAAGTTCATCCTCCGTCGCTGCCTGCAGGCGCTGCTGGTTCTGTTCGTCATGAGCTTCGTGATTTACGCGCTGATCGGCCTCATGCCCGGCGACCCGCTCGATCTCATGATCCAGTCCAACCCCGGCGCCACCCCCGAGGTGGTCGCCCGGCTGCGCGCCATCTATGGCCTCGATCAGCCGCTCTACCTGCGCTATCTTCACTGGCTGTGGGACGCGCTGCGCGGCGACCTCGGCTTCTCTCGCACCCATTCCCAGCCAGTGCTGGAGGTGCTCATCCCGGCCTTGTGGACCACCTGCAAGCTCATGCTGATCAGCTTCGTGCTGTCGGTGATCCTGGCGATGGTGCTGGGCATCGTCGCTGCTCTGAAGCCCGGCGGCTGGATCGACGGCCTGATCAGCCTCGGCGCCTTCGCCGGCATTTCGGTGCCGGTGTTCTGGCTGGCGCTCATGATGATCCTGGTATTCGCCGTCAGGCTTCATTGGCTGCCCGCCAGCGGCATCGCCAACGTGGGCGATGGCAGCCTGCTCGACCATACCCGCCATCTCATCATGCCAGTGGTCACACTCGCCCTCGCCAACACCGGCGGCTTCACGCGCTTCGTGCGCGCCAGCATGATCGAGACGCTGCGCATGGACCATATTCGCACCGCACGGGCCAAGGGCAACGGCGAAGGTCGCGTGGTGCTCGTCCACGCTCTGCGCAACGCGCTGATCCCCGTGGTGACGGTGATGGCGCTGAGCTTTGGTACGCTGTTCAGCGGCGCATTGCTGACCGAGACGATGTTCGCCCAGCCCGGCATGGGCAAGATGATCTACGACTCGATTTTATCCAATGACTTCAACCTCGCTTTGTCTGGCCTGCTGTTCGCCACCCTGGTGACGCTTGTAAGCAATTTGTTCGCTGACATCGCATATGGCTGGCTCGACCCCAGGATCTCGCTGTGAGCGCAGCACTCATGCGCCCTGACGCTGCCATCGGCGTGTGGACGCTGCGCTGGCGCCGCTTTCGCCGCCACCGTACTGGCATGGCCAGCCTGTTCATCCTCCTCGCTCTGATCGCCTTCGTGCTGGCAGCCTATCCGCTCGAGAGCCTGCTCCACATCGACCCCGACACCACCGATCTGTTCGCGCGCTTCGACCCGCCAGGTCCCGGCCATTACCTCGGCATGGATGAGGCCGGACGCGACGTGCTGATCCGCCTCATGGTCGGCGGCCAGATCTCGCTGCTCGTGGGCTTGCTTGCCACCGTCATCGGCGGTGTTATCGGCACGATCATTGGCGTGATCGCCGGCTATTTTGGCGGCCGGCTTGACGGCGTGCTGATGCGCTTCACCGATGGCATGATCGCGCTCCCCCTGCTGCCGCTGCTTATCGTGCTCGGTGCCGTCGACCTCACCAAGCTCGGCTTCTCCGCCGACTTCGCCCATTCGGGTGCGGCGGGTTTCTGGCGCATCGTCATCATCATCTCGATTGTCGACTGGACCTCGATCGCCCGCCTGGTCCGCGCCGCCACGATGCAGATCCGCGAACGCGACTATGTCCGTGCCGCCCGTGCCGCAGGGGCAGGTGCCCCTTACATGATGGCCACCCACATCCTGCCCAACATCGCCACACCCGTCATCGTATCGTTCACGCTCACCGTCGGCCGCGTCATCCTGTTCGAGTCGGTGCTGAGCTTCCTGGGCTTCGGCGTGGTGCCGCCGACGCCGAGCTGGGGCAACATGCTCAACAACGCCCAGGAGCTGGTGACGACCGCGCCGATGCTTGCCGTCTATCCCGGCTTGCTGATCTTCGTCACCGTGATTGCGGTGAACTTCCTGGGCGACGGCCTGCAGCACGCCTTTGACCCACGTTCGGAAAAATAATGCGCGAAATCTGCCCAGATTGGATTGGCTCGTGAGCCGGGAAATCCGGCTAGATCGGATTAGCTCGTGAGCCGAGAAATCCGGCTCAACGCCTTCGACATGGCCTGCGTCGGCCATATCCAGCACGGGCTGTGGACGCATCCGCGCGACCAGTCCGCCCGCTACGGCGAGCTCGCCTACTGGACCAGCCTCGCCCGCACCCTCGAACGTGGCCTGTTCGACGGCATCTTCCTCGCCGATGTGCTGGGCGCCTACGACGTCTACGGTGGCAACGCCGATGCCGCCTTGCGCAACGCCGTGCAAGTGCCGCTGATCGATCCGGTGATGCTGATCCCCGCCATGGCCGCGGTCACCGAACATCTCGGCTTCGGCGTCACCTGCACCACCACCTATGAGCCGCCCTATCTGTTCGCCCGACGCATGTCGACGCTCGACCAGCTCACCGGCGGGCGCATCGGCTGGAACATCGTCACGGGCTATCTCGACAGCGCTGCCCGTGCGGTGGGCCTGCAGGCAAATGTCGCCCATGACGAGCGCTACGACTTCGCCGACGACTATCTCGACACCGTCTATAGGCTTTGGGAGGCCAGCTGGGACGACGATGCCGTTGTGCGCAACAACGGGGTCTTCACCGATCCATCTCGCGTGCGGCGTGTGCAAGGTGTGGGCCGCATCAAGATGGACGCAATGCATCTGGTCGCCCCCACGCCCCAGCGGACACCGGTGCTGTATCAGGCCGGTGCCTCCACGCGCGGGCGCCAGTTCGCCGCAGCCCACGCCGAATGCGTCTTCGTCAACGGCACCAGCAAACCCCAGGTGGGCGCCCTCGTCGCCGATCTGCGTGCCCAGGCGCAGCATCCGCTGCGTGTCTTCGTCGGCGCCACACTGGTGATCGGCCGCACGGATGCCGAGGCGCACGACAAGCTTGCCGACTACCGCCGCCACGCCAGCGTCGAAGGCGCACTCGCTCATTTCTCCGCCTCGACGGGCATGGACTTCGAGACATATGAAATGGACGCACCGATCCAGCACCAGACCAGCAACGCCAATCAGTCCAATGTCGAGGCGATCACCACGCGCGCGGCCGCGGTCTGGACAAAACGCAAACTCATCGACAGCTTCATCCTCGGCAGCCGCCAGCCACCGATCGTCGGTTCTGCCGCAACGGTTGCCGACGCGCTGCAGTCCTGGGTCAGCGAAGCGGATGTGGACGGCTTCAACCTCTCCCGCACCGTGATGCCCGAATGCGTGGAGGATGTGGTTGATTTGCTGGTGCCCGAACTCCAGGCCCGCGGGATCTACAAGACCGGCTACATCCCGGGCACGCTGCGCGACAAACTGTTTGGCCACCCGCGGCTCCCCGAAACGCATCGCGGCGCGCGCAGAGCGAAATGATATCCGATCAAGCGAAGGCTGAGATCGTTATGGCTTTGGATACTTTATCCAAAGCCATAAAAATAATCGATTAAACAAAGGTTTAGAGCCGGCTGATGTGTCTATCCGACATCATCAGGCTCTCAGGCATGGCATACGCAGCGATTGGAAGACTGCTGCGCATCAGATCAGCAAGGCCTGCAAAGGAACCGCTGCCATCGGTTCGAGCACCAATGGCTGTGCGCCGCAGGCTTCAAGGTAGGCAGCGATGGCATCGAGCTCCGCCGGATCACGCGTGGGATCGCAGGCATCGCCGACCGGTATGAATATCACCGTCTCGTACCGCGCCCGCGTGAGCAGCACACGATAGGTGTTGATCCGGTTGGCAATTGCTTCAGCGCCTTGTGGATGGGTCCAGCGCGTGCCCACGAAGCCACGCACGCACCAACGATCTGTGCGGATCAAATCGCCACCCCAGCACAGGCCGACATGGTCAAGCTCCAGTCCCTGGCAGGAGAATTCAGTCGCCACCTGTTCCAGCGCATCCGACGCCCGCACGTCTTCTGGCCAATGGTCGAGAAACCACCGGGCCACGGCATTCGCGTCCATATGGGGAAGCTCGCTGCCGAGACCATCCGCGCGCAGCCGCTTTGCACCAGAGCTCGCCACCAGGCCGGAACGGCGATTCCCGCGCGCCGCTCCGCGTAGATGATTGCGCATATCCGCCAGGCTGCGGGTCATTCGAAACGGAACCGGCCCGCGGGTTTCAGCAATCGCGCGTGCATCTGCCAGCGTCCCCTGCAAAACGGCGTCTACCCAGGCGGACGCGGCATTATTGCGAAGGCTGCGCATTGGAATTTCCAGATGAAGCGCGTCGAGCACAGACATGCCAGGCAGCATCTGCAGGCGTTGCCTCGCCTCTGTGGCGGTCAACGTCGCGGGAGCGGCCAAGGCGATGAACTTATGCTGCTCGGAAAGGGCCACCCCCCATTCGGCCAGACCGCCTTCACCATCGTGGATCTCCTGCCCGTTGCCGATCAGGCAGACGATCACCGCCCAATCGAGATGCCGCCCCATGATCTCCAACAGATGTGCCGGCTCGGAATTGCTCAACGGCACCGGACGATCCACGCTTTTGCGAACCGCATGGTCGCGCGACCAAGCCCGCTGCGCCTCGTCTATGACTGCAACATGCTCGGCGGGTGCGTCGCTGCGCTGAACGTAATGATCGCGAAACGCGGGCAGTGCCTGGATGGAGACCTTGGTCCGCTGCCGGGCCGCACGCATCGCACCGCGGTCGCCCTGGGCATGGTCCCGCGCCAGCGCTTCGCGCAGAACATGCACGAGGGTGGGATTGCCGGTCAGGAATGTCGCGTTGGTTTGTCGACCCGCACCGAAAACGGCATTCAATCCGCATAGCGTCTTGCCCGCGCCCGGAATGCCCGTGATGAACAGAATAATGTGCAGGTGCGTATCCTTCGCCCGCTGCACGGTTTCGAGAATAGCGTCGGTGGTCGTGGATAGATTGATCGCATCCGCCCGCGCCGCCGCGATGTCTGCCACGCCGTGTTGGTCGTAGAGCGTGCATGCGGCGTCGATGATGCCGGGCACAGGACGATATGGCGCATGCTCCCAGGCGTCGACATCGAGCGGCGCGGCAGGGGCAGGAACGCGCTCCCATAGTTCCAGCAATAAGGCTGCAAGTGTCGACGCGGACGCATCGATGACCTCGGCGGCACCTGCCAGGAACAACGGCCAGGCGACCGGCCGTAGTACGGCATCTGTTGCAACAAGAATGGGCACGATCGGCGTGGTGCGGCTGCCGGCGTGGAAGTCCTGCAGATCGAGCGCATAATCTTCGACCTGCCGTCGATCAGCGTGGGTCAGGGTTGTCGCGCCAGTCTTGAACTCCAACACCCAGGGCCCGCGCGGTGTAATCAACAGCGCGTCAATACGCCGGCCCAGCCGCCGCATTGGGAATTCGAGGATCAATCGCCAACTCGCGGCGATCGCGACCTTTCGCAAGGCATTTTGCAGAACCGCAATGGACACGTCCCAGGCACGCAGTTGTTGCGTTTCGTTGGTGCGATACGAGCGCGCATTGGCCAGACTTAGAATTTCGAGAAGCCGTTGCGGATCAGCCTGCAGAAAATCAGTGACTCGCGCGGAATAAGGCGCACTCACCCAGGCACGACGCCACGCACCGAAAACGCCACCGCAGTGAACGACCTGGGGCCATCAGGCGCACCGGACAGATACGACGCCCGGACCAGCGCCTCCAGCCGCGCGAGGTCATCCGCGGACAATGTGCTGAGATACGCGCCGACGCTGCCTTCGCCGCTGGCCATGGGGACCCAGTAGTCTTCGAAATCTGCGTAATTCTGCCGGATCAGCAACTCCTGCTCGTCCACCGCCGCCAGGCCTGCATCGCGAAATAGCGAGGCGAGGCCACCGGGGAGTGCCGCTCGCCGGCTCATTGTGGCGGCCCGCCGTGTCGCTGCGTTGGGGTCGAAAACGGCCGCGTTCTCCCACACGATGCGCTGTGCGAGCATGCCGCCGCATGTGTCCCAGACGGCTGCTGCCACAACGCCTCCGGGGCGCACCACACGGCGAAGCTCGCGGACCGCCAAACCCGGGTCTGACACATGTTGCAGCACGAGAAGTGTTAGGGCACGGTCGAAACTGGCATCGGCGAAGCGCAGGCTGCAGCCGTCGCCGCGTTCGATGGTGATGCGCTCACAGGTGTTGCGAGCCTGTGCCGCGGCCACATAAACGTCCGAATAATCGATGGCCGTGACGGAGGCCATGGTCTCCGGGATCTGGAAGGTGAGGCTCCCGGTGCCGCATCCCATTTCGAGAATCCGCTAGCCGGGCGCTGTGCCGGCATGGGCGAGAAACTTGCCCGCGAGCATGTGGCTCCATCGGCCCATCAGGCGTTCGTAGGATCCTGCATCGCGCGCATTGAACGTGCTGCTCATGGCTCAGCCTCGCCGGATTGTCGGAACGGAGAGTATTCCGCAAGGGCGGCCATTTCGGCAAGCTTTTCGGCGCGTTCGTCGCTCAGGAAGGTATCCACCGCGCGGCGCAGGCCGCCGTGGGAAATCCAATGAGCAGAATAGGTCGGCGCCGGCAGATAGCCGCGCTGGATCTTGTGCTCGCCCTGTGCCCCGGCCTCGACGCGGACAAGCTTGTGTTCAATGGCAAAGTCGATGGCGCGGTAGTAGCAAAGCTCGAAGTGCAGAAAAGGAAAGTCGCCGTCGCAGCCCCAGTTTCGGCCGTACAGCGCGTGCTCGCCCACAAGGTTCAGGGCGCCCGCGACAGGCTTGCCGGCTTGCAGCGCCAGCATCAACACCACGCGGTCGCCGAGCAGCTTGCCAAGAGTTGGGAAGAAATCCTTGGTCAGATACGCGCTGCCCCATTTGCGATCCACGGTCGAGCTGTAGAACCGATAGAACGCGGCCCAGTGCTGCTTGGTGATCTCGGGTCCGCGCAGTGTCACGAACTCCAAACCGCAGGCGTTGGCATCTCGCCGCTCTCGCCGCAGCGACTTGCGCTTGCGAGAAGACAGCGCGCCAAGGAAGTCGTCGAAGTTGGCGTAGCCGTGATTGTCCCAGTGAAACTGCATGCCCATCCGGCGCAGCCAGCCGGCCTCGCCCAGCTCCGTCCATTCCGCTTCGGTGCAGAACGTGGCGTGCACCGAGGACACACCGAGCTCATCGCAGGCCTGCGCCAGCGCCTGGCCCATGACAGTGACCGACACGCCGCTGCCTGGGCGCAGCAGAAAACGCGGACCTGGCACCGGGCTGAACGGCACCGCCACTTGCAGCTTGGGATAGTATTTGCCACCAGCTTGCTCGAACGCGTTGGCCCAACCATGGTCGAACACATACTCGCCATACGAGTGCGATTTCGCATACATCGGAGCGCATGCCACCAAACGGCCGCTACCATCGCGCAACGCCGCATGCTGCGGCAGCCAGCCGGTGCGTGAACCGGCGGAACCGCTCTCTTCCACTGCTGACAGAAAGGCGTGGCTGACAAACGGATTGTCACTTCCGGCGCAGGCATTCCACTCGGCTGGGTCGATATCGGCGACGTGCCGGTGCAGGGACAGATTGAGCGTTTCAGACATCCCGGTCACATGGGGAGGCCAGCGCCTCAGGCAATCCTGAACATGCCTTCAACCTCGACCGCGGCGTTCATCGGCAGCGACGGCACGCCGATCGTTGTGCGGGCATGGCGGCCGATGTCGTCGAAAACCGCCACCGACATATCGGAGGCTCCATTCATCACCTGGGCGTGCTGGGTGAAGAACGGCACCGCCGCGATGAAACCACCGAGGCGAACCACCTGCCGTACGCGGTCGAGATCGCCGCCGCAGGCCACCTTCAGCTGGGCCAGCACATTGATGAAACACAGCTGCGCCGCCTGCACGCCGGTCTCCATCGGCACATTATCGCCGAGAATGCCGGTGTAGGCCACCTTGCCGTCCCGCGCCGGCACCTGGCCGGACACCACAACAAGGTCGCCGGTGACGACGTACGGCAGGTAGTTCGCCACAGGCGCCATCGGCGTCGGCAGAGTGATGCCGAGCTCTGCGAGACGTGTTTCGATCCGGCCCATCGTCATTCCCTCTATTTTGCCACGAGGCGCAATGCGCGCCGTCGCGTTCGGACGCTATCTTCGCTGGGCAGATCGAGCGGCAGCAAGGGCGCGCGGTCGCTGGCCCCATCGCCGAGCGTGTCGGCTGCCTCGTCCTCGGCGGGTGCCACCTCGCGGTTAAGATAGCTCAGCGCCAGATTGCGGAACACATAGTCGAGCATCGAGGTGGCGCGGGCCACGCCCGGGTCGCCTTCCACGCTGCCGGCCGGGCCGAAGCGGGTGAAGGTGAAGGCCTCCACGAACTCCTCCAACTTCACCCCGTGCTGCAGGCCCAGGCTGACGGCGACCGCAAAGCTGTCCATCAACCCGCGGAAGGCAGCGCCCTCCTTGTGCAGGCCGATGAAGATCTCGCCCAGCTTGCCATCATCATATTCGCCGGTGCGCAGGAACAGCTTGTGCCCGCCGACAGCGACCTTCTGCGTGTAGCCCTTGCGCCGCGACGGCAGATCGCGCCGCTTGGTCCCGGTCTCGACGGCAAGAACGGCGTGCTGCGGCCGTGCCGGCAATACATGGATCCAGGGTGCGACCGCATCATGCATGGCGGCATGGCCAGCGGAGCCCGGCAATGTGAAGGGCGAATTGCCGGCAAGCGTCGCCGCCAATGCCGCTTCCGCCGTCATGCCGCGGGCACACAGAGTGGCCCGGGCCGTGGCCGTCAAATGGCCGCGGTCGTCGAGCGGGGAGAAGGCGGGCGCGATCCCGCCGGTCTCGACGCCGAGCAGCGCCTCCACCTGACCGGGCGCTGCCACCACGGTGGTGGCGCTGTGGCGCAGACCCACGCCGGCGGGCACCGGAAGTGTCGGCTGGATCAGGGGGGAGGGCGGCGCCAACGGCAGTACCCGCGCCTCCGCGATCGCCCCGAACCGGCCGGCAAGCTCGCTTGACGCAACATCGGCGTGGGCGCGCAGGGTCATCGCGACATTGGCGGCAAAAGCGCGCGCGGCCTCGCTGTCATAGTCGAGCCCGAGTTCCGCCAGAAGCCCGGCCATCCCCGCGATACCGATGCACAACGAGGTCGCCGAGGGCGACAGCAATGCGAGCGTGATGGTTGCGGTTTCGACCGCCTGGCCAAACGCACCGGCATCGAAACCGTGTTCGGGATCGTGAAACCCCGCGAGGTTCAGCACGAAGCCCGGCGATTTGAAGCCGAACCCGCGCCACACCGCGGCATCGGCCGAACCGCGTCTTGTGGCGAGCAGACTGTGCAGCTCCTGTTCCAGCCGACGATCGAGCCCGGCGCGCTGGGCACGGGCGGCGATCGGGGCGATCCAGCTGGATGCCGCGTCCTGCAGATTGACGGGGCCTTCGCCAGGCGCCAGCGCCGCGAGAGCAGCTGCGGCATCGTCGTTCCACGAAGCCGGCAGAATCACCTGTCGCGTGGGGCTGTCGGGATCGGGGGCCGCCCATGCCTTGCGGGTGCGCAATCCGTGCCAAGCCGAGATCTTTGATGTGTGCTTCGCCATGATACGTAACCTATGGCGGTTGCCCCGACTCGGGAAGTGTATTTTGTGGGTCAAAGCCAGACAGACCACAAAATCCTGTGGGTAACAGTCGCAAAGCAGCACGATCCCGAAACGCAGCCACGCCGGCCCTGCTTGCCGGTGGACCGCGTGCCCGGCCTCGCCTATATGTGCAAGCATGGACATCGGCACCAAGCTCTTCACCTGGCTCCACGGTCGCTCGGTCGGCTCCGACGCGCTCGGCAACCGCTACTTCACGCTGGCACGCCCGGCCGTGAAAGGGCGCACCAAGCGCTGGGTGGTCTATGCCGGCGTGCCAGACGCCTCGAGTGTGCCAGCCGAGTGGCACAGCTGGCTGCACTACACCACCGACCAGCCGCTGCCGGACACCGGCCGCAAGCCGTGGCAAAAGCCGCATCTGGCCAACGCCACCGGCAGCGCGACCAGCTATCGCCCGCAGGGCCACGACTACCAGGGTGGCGCACGTGCGGCCGCCACCGGCGATTACGAAGCCTGGACCCCGGGATCTTGACGCTGAGCAGGATAGCCGCGGCTCATGGCTGCTGACGAAAGGCCCGCCCGCCCATGGCGCAGCGCAACGCTTCTGAACTGATCGCAGGCTTCGCCGTGTTGGTGGTGGCCGTGGGTTTCCTCGGGTATGCGATGGTGCATTCCGGCCGTACGGCGACCAGCGGCTACACGCTGAACGCCGCCTTCGAACGGATCGACGGGCTGAACCCCGGTTCGGACGTACGTGTCGCCGGCGTGAAGGTCGGTCGCATCACCAATGCCTCGATCGACCCGAAATCCTATCAGGCGCAGATCAGCTTCACTGTGCAGGACAACATCAAGCTGCCGACCGACAGCTCGGCCGAGATCACGTCGGATGGCTTGCTCGGCGGCAAGGTTCTGTCATTGGTGCCCGGCGGCAACGACAAGATGCTGGGCGACGGCGGCCGCATCACCATCACTCAATCTGCCGCAAGCCTTGAAGACCTGCTCGGCAAATTCATATTTTCTGTAGGCGACCTGTCGAGCAATGTGCAGAAGTCGCTGAGGGAAAACCAGGCGCCGAAATGACTCCTGAAATCTGGCCGCAGCCCGATGGCGCGCCGGTGTCTTGCCGGGAAAAACTGCGCATGCTCGCAGAAAATCACGCGGAGCTCGACCAGACCATGCGAGACGCGTTCGAGGACGCGGTGTTGATGGGCGTGGACCCCGGGGGAATGCGGCGGATCCTGGTGGAAATGGTCGAAAGCCTGAAATCCCCGTTGAAGGCGGCCGAGTGAGAGCCTTCCTGCTGGCCCTGGCACTGCTGGCCACGCCGGCTCTGGCGCAAACCCTCCCGCAGAATCCTCCGGCTGCCCCTGGTGCGCCGCAAACGCAGCCCTCCCCGGCCCAGCCGCCACCGTCCGACAGCTGGCTGTCGCGCCCCAGCGTGGAGCTTGCGGCGCTCGACAAGATCACCGCCCGAGTCACGCCCCTCGTGGGCAAGGTCGGCCAGACACTCGCCTTCGGCACGCTCAGCATCGCCGTGCGCAACTGCATCGTCCGTGGTCCCGACCAGCCGGTCGACCAGGCCGTCTATCTCGACATCACCGACAGCCGCGCGGGCGGGCCAGGTTTTCATGGCTGGATGCTGCTGTCCTCGCCGGGCCTGTCGATGTTCGAAAACCCGGTCTACGATATCCGCCTGATCGGCTGCCGCGCGTGATCGCGCTGCCGGACCGGGCGGCGCTGTTTCTCGACCTCGACGGCACATTGATCGATCTCGCCGCCACGCCCGACGCCGTCACCGTGCCTGAAGGCCTTGCGGACGTGCTCACAAGCCTGCGCAATCGGCTGGGGGGAGCGCTCGCCATCGTCACCGGTCGGCCGATTGAACAGGTGGACGCGCTGTTGCCCAACGTCGCCACCGCCGTCGCCGGCGAACACGGTGGCGTGATCCGCTCCAATCCCGGGGCCGCGATGCAGCGCGCCGCGGGCCACGCCATTCCGCAGAATTGGCTCGACACGGCCGCGGCGCTGGTCGCCCGCTATCCCGGTGCGCTGCTGGAGCGCAAGACGCGCGGCTACGTGCTGCATTTTCGCGGCAACCCCGCCGCCGGCTCGGTGTTCGAAGACGATCTGCGGCATCGGCTGCAGCACTGGCCACACCACTGCCTGTCGGCCGCCCACATGGCCTGGGAGGTCAAGCCCGCCGGCATCGACAAGGGTGTTGCGGTCGACACGCTGATGGCCCTGCCGCCCTTTGCCGGCAGAGTCCCCGTGTTCATCGGCGACGACGTCACCGACGAGGACGGCATGCGCGCCGCCCGGGCGTTCGGCGGCCTGGGCTTGCAGGTGCAGGAGCATTTCGGCGACGCGTCGGGTGTCCGGAGTTGGCTCGCCGCATTGTAGGCTCTCTTGAACCGTGATGGGGTCTGCCCTCGCCGCGCAATTTTCTTCCCGCCCCTGCGTTCGCCGCAAGGCCAAGCGCCTGTGGCGTCGCGCGGCTGGACCCGAGCTGGCGGGCGGGATGACGTGTGATAGGCGACGTCATCCCGCTCCAGCTCTTTGTTTATTGCGTGATTCAGACGTTTCGGTGATTCCACCTTCGGTCATCACGCTCTAAGCTTTGCAGATCCGCTCATTCTGTCGATGTCAGCCACGCTTCCGGTCGGTGGCGCGGGGTCAAGGGTCGCGCTTGCGACCGCTGCAGGCAGCTTGCCCTTGAGGTCGCGCCACCGACCGGAAGACAATCGCACGTCGACAAACGGCACAGCCCCGATAGAGCGGCCGCCGGTATCACTCCATGCGCGGCAACGGCCTCGGCGGGGCGGCGTGCGGGTCGAAGCTCTCGTTCATCACCGCCTCGACCCGGCAATCCTCGCACATACGCACCACGTCGATGCGTCCGGCATTCGGGCCGCTGAACATCCAGTGCTTTTCGGACAGTTTGGCGACAATGCGCTCCACCGTGCTGCGCGCGCCAAAGGGTTTGCCGCAGGAAATACAGGGATACGGCTCCTCCTGCTTGATCGTCACCGCGCCCGCCGCCCAGGCGGTGAGATCGAGGCGCGGCGCCAGGCTGATCACCTTCTCCGGGCAGGTGGCGCGGCACAGGCCACATTGCACGCAGGCCTCCTCGGCGAAACGCAAGGTCGGCTTGTCCGGATCGTCGCGCAACGCGCCCACAGGGCAGACCCCGACGCAGGCGAGACACAAGGTGCACCCGTCCGTATTCACCACCACGGCCCCGAACGGGCTGCCCGGCGGCAGCTCCGTACGCGCGGCGGGGGCACCTGCCGCCCGATGCAGCTCGCGCAGCCCGGTTACGGTCAGGTGGCGCCCCTCGGCCATGGGCAGAAAGCGCGAGGGCGCCGCAACCGTGCCTCCGCCAGCGATGCTCCAAAGCGCATCGGGATCATCGGTTTCCAGCACCTGGGGTGCCGCAAGGCCGAGCGGCGCCAGGATCGCCTCGGCCAAGGCGACAACCCGATGCAGCCCCGCAATGTCATGGCGCGGTTTGGCACGCGCAAGTGCCACCACGCCCGCCGCGCCATAGGCATAGGCGGCGGCGAAGATATCGAGTCCCGCCTGCGTCACCTCGTTCAACCGCAAGGGCAGGACGTTGGCAGGCAGCCCCCGACCGAACCGAGCCGCTGCTTCGATCAGCGCCTGGCCGTGATCCCCGTCATGCAGCAGCAGCACCGCGTCGGTGCCGCCCGCTGTCGCGTAGGTACTGAGCAGGGTGCGCATCCGGCTGATCACGCTCGCCGGCGGCGGCAACGTATAAGTGGCGGCTCCGGTCGGGCAGACCGCCGCACAGGCGCCGCAACCGGCACAGATCGTGGGATCGATGAACACATGATCGCCAGCAGGCGTGATGGCGCCGGCCGGGCACAGGTCGAGGCAGCGCGTGCAGCCGGTGCGTTTGCTGCGGCTATGGGCGCAAAGACTGTCGGTGAACCGGATATAGGCCGGTTTATCGAACGTGCCGATCAGACGGGCGGCGTCGAACACCAGCCGCTCAACCGCTTCCGGTCGGGTCGGATCGGCGCGCAGATAACCCTCCCGCAGATCGGGTGCAGGGAACAGCGAAGGCCCTCCGCTGACATCGAGCAGCACGTCGCAGCGCGAGACGGCCCCATTGCGGGTTGCCCCCCACACCAGCCGCGCGCGGGACGACGGCGAGGCGGACGCATAATCGTCCACCATCAATTCGAAACCGCCGAGCACGCCGCGCGCAGTGCGGATCGTTCCGGTCAGCACCGGGAATTCATCGCGCGCGGGCGGTGTGATGGCGTCCGGCCGCGTCAGCAGCACCGTCACATCCAGCGTCTCCGCCAGCCGCTGCGCCACGGCGATCGCAGTCTCGTCGCAACCATAGATCAGCGTCACCCCGCGGCTTTCCAGCCCGACCAGGCCGGTCTCAGGCATCGGCACCGCCGCGGCCGCCAGGAGAGCCGCCATCTTGGGGCCGGTGCCCCCCGCATCCGACCACCCGGCCTGCTCGCGGATATTGACGAACTGGATCTCCATGCCCGCCTCATCCGCGAGTTCGGCGAACACCGGCGCTTCCTGCGTGCAACCGATGGTGATCGGCCGCCCCTCTGCCAGCGCAGCACTGACCGCCCCGATGCCGGCGCGGCACAGCTGCGTCGCGGTGCGCAGCTCCCCGCCGCAATGTTTCAGTGCCCCGGGTTCCAGCGTCATCGTCGCTTCGCAGGAACAGGCGAAGACGATGCGGCTCTGGGTCATCAACTCGTCCTTTTGGCTTGACTGTCCTATAATTGGGTGGTCTTGCCAAAGGAAGCAGCCGTGCTCGCCCTGCCGCCACCATACACCGAAATTGCATTGCGCGAGGGCGGTGACGCCTTCGCCCGCGCCATGGCGGAAGCCGAGGCCGGCGCCGGAGCCGGCGTACTGGTCTGGGTCCGCCGCTCCGACACCGTGGACTGCGCGGTGGTGTTGGAACCTGAGGAGGCGCTGGCCTCCGCCCGCCACGTGATCTTCGCAGGACAGGTCGCGCTGGCCGACGCGCTGCTCGCCATCAGCCCGCCGGAAAAGCCGCTGGCCCTGGGCTGGCCCGACACGGTCTGGTTCGACGGCGGCCTGGTCGGCGGCGGCCGTCTGGGCTGGCCGCAGAACGCCCCCGAGCACGAAATCCCGCCCTTCCTGGTCTACGGCTTCACCCTGCGCGCCGAGCTGCCGCGCAGCCACGGCGACATCCCGCCCACCGCGCTGATCGAGGAAGGTTTCGACGATTTCGCCACCGCCCCTTTCATCGAAAGCTTCGCCCGCCATCTCATGCTGGTGCTCGACACCTGGACCCACGAAGGCGCTGCGGCCGTGATGGCGCGCTGGCAAGCCTACGGCGAAACGCGGGACGGCGACCTCGCGGCGCACCTCGCCCACCCGTCCTGGCTGGTCGACGGCGAGATCGCCGTATGAAGCT
This sequence comes from Rhodospirillales bacterium, assembly GCA_025352665.1. GTDB lineage: Bacteria > Pseudomonadota > Alphaproteobacteria > Acetobacterales > Acetobacteraceae > CAIQQQ01. Next base: position 25,103 of record JANXSM010000047.1, read on the forward strand.
GCCGCGTACTCTCCGCCTCGACCCCTCCGACAGCTTCGTGTTCGATCGCGCCGCGGAGGCAGGCGAATGGGCGGTCTCAGGCGCCTTCGTGTTCGCCAATGCCGACCCCGCAGCGCTCACCCACAAGGCAAGGGTCGCGCTGCGTTCTGGCTTCCTCGGCGTCGCCAGCCTCGGCTGGTCGACCCTGGTGGAGGTCGCGGAAGGCGATCCCGAAGCAGTCGCCGCGGCGCTGGCCGACCAGCTCGCCCGGCATTTCGGCGCCCCTGATCGCGACACGTCCCTGGCGGCCGCCCGCGAGGAGGTCGCCTTCGCCGCCTCGCTCTGCGACCTGCCGCTCGGCACGGTGGTGGCCGTCCACCGCTCCCATGGTCCAGACGGTCTGGTCGAGCAGTTCCGCACGCTGACGCCGCGCGCCGATCGTGCGCCGCCGGTGTTCGCCCTGGTCGAGAGCGACGACGCCCCCGACCACATCGACCTCACCCGCCTCGTCGCGGACGGGCGCGTATGAACGAGTTCTGGGTCTCCTCCGGCCACCTGCTGCTCGACCGTTCGGCTGACGGCTTCCTGCTGCTGACCGACGACTTCCTGCGCGCCTTCCTCGCCCGCCCCGAGCTAATGCCGCCGGAGGATGCCTGCGCCCTCGAACGCGCGCTGCACGCAAGGCTTCTGGAAACCCCCCGCGCCCGGGTCGACCCCACAGCGCTCGCCGACCCCGATGCGGTCGAGAACTGGCAGATGTTCCTGCGCTTCCGAGACATCCTGATCGCCGCCCCCACGATCGAGGCCGCCTATCTGCGCCTTGCCACCGGCGATCTGTCGGCCACACCGCCGCTGTTCATCACCCAGCTCGTCCACGTCATCCTGCGCAACGCGCTGCACGACACCACCGATGCCGCGACCGTGCGCGCTGCCGAGCTGTTCTTCCGCCCGCAACGCGTCACCCATCACAACAACACCATCCTGCTCGCCGATGCCGAGGCGATCGAAACCCACGAACAGCAGCGCCAGGCCTCGCCGCTGCTGGCCATGCTGGCCCCACCGCCGGTCGCCGAGCTCACCGTGCTCACCGACGACAACGCGGCCGATTACTGGGGCCGGTCGGACGCGTTCGACATGGTGCTCGACCTCGGCGGCACCCCCGGCGGAAGGGACGCCCTCGGCCGCGCCATCGCCATCTGGGTGCGCCACATGCTGGGCATATCCGTCGGCATCGATCCGCTGCCCGCGATCACCGATCCCGACTGGCGTTGGTTCATCGGCCTCGACAGCGAAGCCACCCGCATCGGCAACGCGCTCTGGCACGGCGAAACCTTGCCCGAGGCCGATCGCCTGCTCGCCTTGTTCCGCCTGGTGCCCGATGCCGCAACACCCATTCAAGCCGACATGGCGGGACGGCCGATCTACCTGATGCTGGCCGCCAACGCCGATCGTCTGGTGCGGTTCAAGCCACAGAATCTGATCACCGGCCTGCCGCTCGCAGTCGTTGCCTAGCATGGCCACAGAAAGCCTCACCGTCGGCATCGTCGTGGAGCGCCGCAAGGCGACGAGCCCGTGGATCGACACGCTCTGGCTGCCAGCAGCCGTGCTGCCCTCGGCGCCCGATCTGGCACCGGGCACACCGCTCGGCACCACCGAAACCGGCGAGCGCTTCTACGCCGGCCCCTACACGCTGGAATTCCACCGCACGGACACGCCGACCTATCGTGACAATCTCACCACCGGCCAGCCGCGCATCTGGGTGGCGGCACGCCTGACCGAAGCGGGTGTGCGCATCGTCGGCGTCACCGCAGATCCCGCCGAGGGCGAAAGCTACACCGAAGCCGGCGACGACATCGTCGAACACGTGCCGATGCCGCCGGAGATCGCGGGTATCCTGGCCGAATTCGTCGCCGAACATCATGTCGAGCGCGCTTTCATCAAACGCAAACGCCGACGCTGGGCGTCCTCCGAGGACGAGGAGCAGGGATGAGCGACGAACCGGAAGGCTTCGCCAGGCGCTGGTCACGGCTGAAGCGTCAACCGGCGCCGGCGCCGTCGCCGTCGCCGGTGGCGGCGGTCGCAGCCCCGGAGCTGCCCGAGGAAATCCCACCCGCCGCTGAGACCATCCCGCTCGAGGAGATCGCCGGCTGGCTGCCCCGCCACGTGCCGGAGGTCTGGCGACAGGCAGCTCTCCGGCGCCTTTGGATCGCCGATCCCGCCATCCGCAACTTCATCGGCCCAGCCGATTACGCGTGGGACTGGAACACCGCCGGCGGTGTGCCCGGATGGGGCCCGCTGCGCGCCATCGACGATATCGCCAAGCTGCTGGTCCGCGCGATCGGCGAAACGCCACCGGATATGCCGGAACCGCCGCCCGCAGACCTGTCGGTCCCGGCGATCCCGCCGCCACCCGCACCCTTGATCGCCGAAGCGGCGACGGCTTTGGAACCGTTGGAGCCCGCTCTGCGTCGCCGCGGCGGCGGTGCCACGCCGACTTGAGGCCTCTGCTGGGGGCTCTGTGAGAAGCCTCGTGGATCCCATTGCCGCGACCACACCGATCGAGACGGCAGAATGTTATGATAACGTAACAAAATGATCGTGTAAATGTGCGGTCGGTCACGCGGGCGAGAAAAATCTGCCGGCTGTCACGCCTGTCACGCCCGCACCCAGGTCAACCGGCAAACCCTCGATCCCGTAACCCTCAGGTGTGGCTTCGCCGATAACTCCGGGTTCACCGCCAACGTCCTCACAGACGGTCACCACGATCGCGGGCGTCACCAACTCGGCCGCAATCCCCAGCATCCGGCACAGCGGACGCAAAGCCTTCCCCAGCTGCGGCGTGGCCGCAATCAGCGCCACCATCTCAGGATCGCCGAGCAGGTGGCGCAACTGGCTGCCAAACCCGGCCGCATAATACGGAACCAGCACACACAGCCAGGCAAACCCGCGCGGCAGCTGCGCCACCGGCGTCCGCAAACCCTCCGCCCGCACCGCCGACGCCCGCCCGGGGCAAACCCAGCCACCGCGAACACGCCCCTCCCGGATCGCCGCAATCAGCCGCAGAACCCGCGCCTCGACCTGATGCAACTTGGTCCAGATCAGCGTCATCAGCGCCACCGACAACACATTCCCCACAATCCGTGCCGCCACAGCCCCGCGCAGTCCGAACATGGACAGCGAGAAACGCTCGGTTACAGAGAGGGAAGCGGTTTGGGTCATTGGACAAAACAAGAACACAAACAGCCGACCAATGCAACTACGTAATTATACCGACACAGAAAACCACGGAGCCACAGCGCGTCCGCTTGCCGCCGCCTCGGACGCGTGAGGTGCCCAATTCAAAGACAGCTCTGTCTCGCCCCCTTGCGAAAACATGCATAAGCGCATCTTATGATCGGCCAGGCCCTGGGAAGACCTGAGGCGCAACTGACGTTGACGCATCCTGTGCGGGTCAACGGAAGACGGGCCGGCACAACAAGGAAGTGTAATCCTTCCGCTGAAGGATCCAAGGAACGGAATGCGCGACGACGGCCTCGAACGAGCGATCAATGCAGTGGGTGGGGTAACCGCCTTGTCACGCACGCTCGGTGTGTCGCAGCCGGCGGTCTCTGGCTGGAAACGCGTCCCGCCGGATCGGGTGCTCGCCGTGGAGGCCGCCACCGGCATTGCGCGCACCGCCCTGCGCCCCGATCTCTACGCCGAGTCAGAACTGGCCACTCCCGAAGCGATGGACGAGATCGCTGCAGCCCGCGCCGACACCTACGCCTTGCTTGCCAATTTGCTGTGGCAGGGCCCCGATGCAGCACTGCTGCACCGCCTGGCATCGTCTGCTCCCGGCGAAGGCGTGCTCGCGCAGGCACGCCAGGCTCTTGCGCAAGCCGCTCTTGCCGGCGACCCCACCGCCATCGCCCGCGAGCATTTCGACCTGTTCACCGGCCTCGGCGGCGGCGAGTTGATGCCCTATGCGTCCTACTACCTCACCGGCTTCATCCACGAACGCCCGCTGGCCGAGGTCCGCACCGATCTGCACCGCCTCGGCCTGGTCCGCACCGAGGGTCTGGCGGAACCGGAAGACCATCTGGCCTTTCTATGTGAGGTGATGGCCGGGCTGATCCGCGGCAGCTGCGGCACGGCGGACATCACCGATGAGAGTTTCTTCACCCACCACCTGCAACCTTGGGCGGCTCGCTGCTTCACCGATATCGAGCATGCCGAGGGTCGTGAGTTCTACCGCACCGTCGGAAAGCTCGGCCGGCTATTGATCGAAATAGAAATCCAGGCCTTCGCGTTGCCGACATGAACGGAGCACCCGAGATGACCGACACCAAAACCAGCGAACCCGCCGTGAAGCGGCGCGGCTTCTTCGCAACCCTCGGCCTGACCTCCGCCGCCGCCGTGGTCGCCGCAACCGGCGCACCCAAGCTGGCCGAGGCGATGACGCCGCCGGGCACCAAGGGCGGCAAGCACTACACCGACAGCGAACACGTCAAAACTTTCTACCGCGTGAACCGGTACTGAGGACAGGCCACCATGCTCATCAAGCGCCGCGACGCCGTCGCCCAAAAAAATCGCATGCTGTCGATGCTCGGCGAGCTCTCATCCGGCGTGCTCGACAGACGCGCCTTCCTGCGCCGTGCCGGCTTCGCCGCTGGTGCCGTGGGTCTGTCCGGCCTGCCGCTCGGCTCGGTGAAGCGCGCCGAAGCCGCCAACATCGATCAGTCCCTGCCCGTCAAGCGCGTCAAGGCCGTCTGCACCCACTGCTCGGTCGGCTGCTCCGTTATCGCCGAAGTGCAGAACAACGTGTGGGTGCGCCAGGAGCCTGCGTTCGACAGCCCGATCAACCGCGGCTCGCATTGCGCCAAGGGCGCTTCGGTGCGCGAACTCGTCAAAGGCACGCGTCGCCTGCGCAGCCCGATGAAGCTGGTGGACGGCCAGTGGCAGAAAATCACCTGGGACACGGCGATCGACGAGATTTCAGCGAAACTGCTGAAAATCCGGGCCGACATGGGGCCGGAAAGTGTGTTCTGGCTGGGCAGCGCCAAGTTCTCCAACGAAGGCGCCTACCTGTTCCGCAAGCTGGCGGCGTTCTGGGGTACCAACTCGGCCGACCACCAGGCCCGCATCTGCCATTCCACCACCGTCGCAGGTGTCGCCAACACCTGGGGCTACGGCGCCATGACCAACAGCTACAACGACATCCGCAACTCCAAGACCATGATCATCATGGGCGGCAACCCCGCCGAGGCGCATCCGGTGTCGCTGCAGCACATCCTCATCGGCAAGGAGATCAACCACGCCAACCTGGTGGTGATCGACCCGCGCTTCACCCGCACCGCGGCGCATGCCACCGACTACATCCGCATCCGTCCGGGAACCGACATTCCCACCATCTACGGCATCCTCTGGCACGTGTTCGAGAACAAGTGGGAGGACACCAACTTCATCGCCCAGCGCGTCTATGGCATGGACGACGTGCGCAAGGAGGTCGCGAAATGGACCCCCGCCGAGGTCGAGCGCGTCAACGGCGTGCCAGGCGAGCAACTGAAGCGCGTTGCCTACATGATAACGCATGAGAAGCCGGCCACACTGATCTGGTGCATGGGCGCCACCCAGAAGACCGTCGGCACCGCCAACGTGCGCGCCTACTGCATCCTGCTGCTGGCCACCGGCAATGTCGGCTCGCCCGGCACCGGGGCGAATATTTTCCGTGGCCACTGCAACGTGCAGGGTGCGACCGACGCCGGGCTCGATGTCACCTCGCTGCCGTATTACTATGGCCTGGCTGAGAGCGCCTGGCGCCATTGGGCGCGGGTCTGGCAGGTCGACTACGAATACCTGGTGTCGCGTTTCGACGACAAGAAGATGATGGAAACCCCGGGCATTCCCTCCACCCGCTGGTTCGACGCCGTGCTGGCGGCAAAGGACCAGGTGGACCAGCGCAATCCGCTGAAGGCGATGTTCGTCATGGGCCATGGCGGCAACACCGTCACCCGCATGCCCGAAATGGTGAAGGGGCTTGAGGCGCTTGACCTGCTGGTGGTCGCCGACCCACACCCGACCACCTTCGCCGTGGTGTCCGAGCGCAAGAACAACACCTATCTGCTGCCGATCTGCACGCAGTTCGAAACCAGCGGCAGCCGTACCGTGTCCAACCGCTCGATTCAGTGGTCCGATCAGGTCGTCAGCCCGATCTTCGAGAGCAAGAACGACCAGGAGGTGATGTACCGCCTCGCCGAGAAGTTCGGGTTCGCCGACAAGATGTTCAAGAACATCAAAGTCAACGGGAAGGATCCCGTGGTCGAGGACATCACCCGCGAAATCAACCGCGGCGCCTGGTCGACCGGCTACACCGGCCAATCACCGGAGCGGCTCAAGGCCCATATGGCCAACCAGGAGAAGTTCGACGTCGTGACCCTGCGCGGCAAGGGCGGCGATGTGGACGGCGATGTTTACGGCCTGCCCTGGCCCTGCTGGGGCACGCCGGAGCAGAAGCACCCGGGCTCCCATATCCTCTACAACACCAACCTTCACGTGAAGGACGGCGGCGGCACCTTCCGCGCCCGCTTCGGCGTGGAACGCAACGGCGTCAACCTGCTCGCCGAAGGCAGCTACTCGCTCGGCTCCGAAATCAAGGACGGCTACCCCGAGGTCACCTATGCCATGCTCAAGAAGCTCGGCTGGGCCGGGGACCTTACGCCCGCGGAACTCGCCACCATCCAGCAGATCGGCGGCGCCAATCCGGATACCGTGTCCTGGGCGATCGACCTGTCGGGCGGCATCCAGCGCGTCAGCATCGCCCACGGCATCGTGCCCTACGGCAACGCCAAGGCACGCGCCAACGCGTTCAACCTGCCAGACCCGATTCCAGTGCACCGCGAGCCGATCTACACCACGCGCCCGGAACTGGTGGCACAATACCCGACGATGCCCGACTTCCGCTCCTTCCGCATGACCAACATCGGCGCCACCGTGCAGAAGCGTGCGGTCGACCTGGGTGTTGCCAAGAAATTCCCGCTCATCCTCACCTCCGGCCGCATTGTGGAATACGAGGGCGGCGGCGAGGAAACCCGCTCCAACCCGTGGCTCGCCGAACTGCGCCAGGACATGTTCGTGGAGATCAACCCAACGGATGCGTCAGCCCGCGGCATTCAGGACGGTGCGATGGTCTGGGTGACCGGGGCCGAAAGCAACTCCAAGGCCCAGGTGAAGGCAATGGTCACCGAGCGCGTCGGCCCGGGCGTGGCCTTCATGCCGTTCCATTTCGCCGGCTGGTTCATGGGCGTCGACCAGCGTGGTCGCTACCCCAAGGGAGCCGACCCGATCGTGCTGGGCGAGAGCGCCAACACGCTCACCACCTACGGCTACGATCCGGTGACCGCCATGCAGGAAACCAAGTGCACGCTGTGCCAGATCGCCACGACGATCTGAGGAGGCACCCATGGCAAGAATGAAATTCCTCTGCGACGCCGAACGCTGCATCGATTGCAACGCCTGCGTCACCGCCTGCAAGAACGCCAACGAGGTGCCCTGGGGCATCAACCGCAGGCGCGTCGTCACCATCAACGACGGCAAACCCGGCGAACGCTCGGTCTCGATGGCCTGCATGCACTGCACCGACGCACCCTGCGCCGCAGTCTGCCCGGTCGACTGCTTCTACACCACCGCCGATGCCGTGGTGCTGCACAGCAAGGACCTGTGCATCGGCTGCGGCTACTGCTTCTACGCCTGCCCGTTCGGTGCCCCGCAGTATCCCAAGCTCGGCAACTTCGGCAGTCGCGGCAAGATGGACAAATGCACCTACTGCTCAGGCGGCCCAGAGGGTGCCGACGATTCGGCCGCGGAATTCGCCAAATATGGCGCCAACCGCCTGGCCGAAGGCAAGCTGCCGTTGTGCGCTGAAATGTGTTCGACCAAGGCGCTGATGGCCGGCGACGGCGACATCATCGCCCAGATCTACCGCGAACGCGTCACCAAGCGCGGCTACGGCTCGGGCTCCTGGGGATGGCAGACCGCGTACAAGGCGAATATCGATGTTTAAAATCCTTTTGCTCGCCCTGCTGCTGACCACCAATGCAGCCATCGCCCAGGATCGCCCGGCAGCGCCGGTCAGCGGCTTCAATCCCACACAGTCCGAGGTGCAGCAGAAGGCGCTGCTCAACGGCTTTGACAAAATCTTGGGCAACACCACCCTGCCCGACAGCCGCGCCGCCACGCTGATCCAGCCGGCGGGCCCCGCCTGGCGCGACTATCGGCGCAGTTGGCTGCCCTGGATCGCAGCAGCAGCCGTGCTCGGCATGCTCGCACTGCTGCTGCTGTTCTTCCTGGTCAGGGGCCGCATCCGCATCGAAGGCGGCCGCGCCGCACAGACCATCCTGCGCTTCGGCGCCTTCGAACGCTTCATGCATTGGATGACCGCCACCGCCTGGTGCATCCTGGCATTGTCCGGCCTCAACATCGCCGTCGGGCGCATCGTGCTGCTGCCGCTGGTGGGATCGGACGCGTTCTCCACCCTCTCCGGCTGGCTCAAGATCTCGCACAACTTTCTGGCATTCCCCTTCACCGCGGGGATCATCCTGATGTTCCTGATCTGGGTGCGACACAACATCCCCGGCCGGCTGGACGTGGAATGGATCAAGGCGGGCGGTGGCTTCATCGGTCACGCGCACCCGCCCGCCAAGAAGTTCAACGCCGGCCAGAAGGCGATTTTCTGGATCGTCGTGCTTGGCGGCGGCCTCGTCGCCGCCAGCGGATTCACGCTGATATTTCCGTTTTACTTCACCGACGTCTCGGGCATGCAGATCGCCCAGATAGCGCACGGCCTGCTCGCACTCGGCATGATCGCCGCCATGCTCGGCCACATCTACATCGGCTCCGTCGGCATGGAGGGCGCCATCGACGCCATGGCCTCCGGCGATGTCGACCTCAACTGGGCCCGCGAGCACCACAGCCTATGGGTGGACGAAAAAATCGAACGCACGCGCGGTGAAGCGCTGAAGCCCGCCGCCCACCCCGCCGAGTAGGAACCGCCATGCGTATGTTCGTCGTCGCCGTCGTCACCATGATCGTCCTCGCCACCGCCGGAAGCCTCGTGCTCAACGCAGTGCAGGAGCCGGCGGACGTGGCCTTCACCACCAAGGGCGCCCGCCCCGACCTCGCCGAGGCGCCGGGCTGACGATCAGTTCGGCGGCAACGTAGCCCCCCGTCATCCGCTCTCCCCTCCTGGTGTTCGGGCGCTGATTGCGCCACCATCGCGGTCAAACAAGGGGAAGCCATCATGTGGGAACCGCAATCGCGTTATCCGGACAGCGACATCGAAATCCTCGACCGCTCCTTCGAACGCTTCCACGTGCTCGGCGGCCTCGAGCGCCTGCACACCGGCAGCCGCTGGGCGGAAGGCCCGGTCTGGTTCGGTGACGGGCGCTACCTGCTGTGGAGCGACATTCCCAACGACCGCATCCTGAAATGGGAGGAGGAGACCGGGACCGTCTCGATCTTCCGCAAGCCCTCGCGCAACGCCAACGGCAACACCCGCGACCGCCAGGGCCGCCTTGTCACCTGCGAGCATGAAGGCCGCCGCGTCATCCGCACCGAACACGACGGCGAAATCACCGTCCTGTGCGACAACATCGGCGGTCGAAAACTCAACTCGCCCAACGACGTCGTGGTCAGCCGTGACGGCGCCATCTGGTTCACCGACCCCTCGTTCGGCATCCTCGGCTATTACGAAGGCCAGAAGGCCGAAAGCGAACTCGCCCCCGCCGTCTATCGCATCGACCCCGCCACCGGCATCGCAGCCGTTGTGGCAGACGACGTGCCCGGCCCCAACGGCCTCGCCTTCTCGCCCGACGAAACCATCCTCTACCTCGTCGCCTCCCGCGCCAGCCCGCGCGAGATCCTCGCCTACGACGTCACCGACGGCCGCAAGCTGTCCAACCGGCGCACCTTCATCGACGCCGGCCCAGGCGGCACCCCCGACGGCTTTCGCGTCGATATCGACGGCAACCTCTGGTGCGGCTGGGGCATGGGAACACCGGAGCTCGACGGCGTGCGCGTCTTCAACCCCGAAGGTGCTCCGATCGGCCACATCCATCTGCCGGAACGCTGCGCCAACGTCTGCTTCGGCGGCCGCTTCCGCAACCGCCTGTTCATGGCCGCCAGCCGCTCGCTGTATTCGTTGTACGTCAACACGCAGGGCGTGGCCGGCGGCTGATCCCCCCGTTGCCGTCATGAGGCGTCTGCGCGACATCGCCGGCTGCGAGGGACAGTGAAATGCAGCAATGCATAGCCGCCTGCCAAACTTCATGACACCAGACCAACCAACGGACCGCTAATCTTCGACGTGTGGCGGAAGGCGGGCTTTATGGGCGTTCAAACAGGTGCGAGCAGCGGCATGCACGATCTTGCACACCCACGAGAACGCCATGTCAGCAACCGCCTGGGCTGGCTGCGGGCCGCCGTGCTCGGTGCCAATGACGGTGTGCTCTCGACCGCCAGCCTGATCATCGGTGTCGCAAGTGCGGCGGGGTCGCACCAGAGCATTCTGGTGGCCGGGGCTGCTGGGCTGGTGGCGGGCGCCATGTCTATGGCCGCGGGCGAATACGTGTCGGTCAGTTCGCAAGCCGATTCGGAGGCCGCAGATCTGGCGCGCGAACGGGGCGAGTTGACCGTTGACCAATCCGGCGAGGTGCAGGAACTGGCGGCGATCTATGTCGGCCGCGGCGTGGACCGACCGCTGGCGCTGCAGGTGGCGGAGCAGTTAATGGCGCGCGACGCGCTGGCGGCGCATGCGCGCGAGGAACTCGGCATCTCCGACCTGACGACGGCCCGTCCGGTGCAGGCGGCGATGTTCTCGGCCGCCTCCTTCGCGATCGGCGCGGCGCTCCCGCTCGGCCTGGCGATGGTGACATCCACCGCCTGGGTGAGCCCGGCGATCGCCGTTGCATCGTTGGCTTTCCTGGCGTTGCTGGGCGCGGCCGGCGCCCGGCTCGGCGGCGCGCCGGTGCTCAAGGCGGCCGTCAGGGTGATGTTCTGGGGCGCCCTGGCCATGGTCGTCACCGCGGGAATCGGGCTCGTATTCGGCACGAAGGTATGACAGCAAGTTGCTTTCAGGCGCGGCGCCGAGCAGGAACTCGCCATGGTTCACGGCTGGAAAAAGGGTCCAGAAGCGGTTGCTCCTGGACCAGGTAAGCCGTCCTTTTTCAAAAAAGAAGCACTTTCTCCTTACTGAGGCTTCGGCATGTGATCACGCGAACCGCGCATCATGCCTTCCATATGCGGCCGGCCGACCTTGGTCAGCTTGTCGGGCGTGGCCCCGATCTCCCGCGCCGCGATCACATGGCCCAGCGGCGTCGTGGTGCCTTCGCCGCGAACCGTGATGGTCTTGCCCACGGCAAGAATGTCGGCGAGCTTGCTGAATTCCGGGGGCGGCAGGCGCACCACGGTGCCGTCTTGCAGCAGCACGCCGCCGGCATCGCCGCGCGGCGTGTGCAGGGTCGCCTTGACCACGCCCGTCACATCCTGGGCGGTGTGCTCGGCCTGGCTGCTGATGGTGGCACCGGTCGCGGTGTTGGTGATGCTGGCGGCAACCACCATCGCCGTTGCGCGTGCCTTCAGGCCGCGGATGCTCACGCTGTCACCGGGGCGCACGGCGTAGACAAGGCCGGTGGACATATGCGGCGGCAGCTGGATCTCGGTGCCGTCGTCTAGGATCAGCCCATCGACATCGCCCCAGGGAGTCAGCGTGTATTGCGCAACCTTGCCCTTGATTTCCGGCAGCTGCGCCGGGTCGAAGTTCAGGCCACCCATCGAACCCATACCCTGGTGGGCTGCCATCGGCGCGGGGCCAGACGGGCGGGGCTGGGCGATGGCGCCGGCGGCGAAGGTGGCGGCCAACGCGGTTCCAAGCAGGGCTGCGGTCATGCGGTTCATGGCGGGTCTCCAAAATTCTTCTTACGGGGATCGTCCCGTGAAAGCTGTATTGCGAGCGCCGTGCCAGAGAATTTTCATTGAAATCATTGAATATTTTATCTCAACCAGCGGGTGTGTCGTCCGCTTCCCCGACGCTGTCTGTCCGGCTTCCGGACAGGCCGTAGCGGCGCAGCTTCTCGTGCAGAAGCTGGCGATGAATGCCAAGACGGCGGGCGGCCTCGCTGCGGTTGTTGTCGGTGTCCGCCAGGGCGCGGGCGATCATGGCCCGCTCCAGCCGCTCCACGGCGCCCGGCAGGTCAGTGGTGGGCACCTCCTCGATTGCGCTGCGACGGGGGCGCAGGAAGTCGAGTTCCTCGGCCGCCACCACGGGGCGGCGGCCGAGCACCGCGACGCGTTCCATGGCATTGCGCAGCTCACGCACATTGCCCGGCCAGTCATGCGCCAGCAGCCGCGCGGCGGCCCCGGCCGATAGCCGCCGCGGCGGCTTGGAGAACTGGGCAAGGAAGAACTCCGCGAGCTCGATGATATCCGCCAGCCGTTCGCGCAGCGGCGGCAAGGCGAGCGGCACGACGCCGAGCCGGTAGAACAGGTCCTCGCGGAATTTTCCGTCGCGCACCGCAACCGCCAGGTCCTGATGGGTCGCCGAGATGATCCGCACGTCGACGCCCACGGGCTTGCCGCCGAGCGGCGTCACCACGCGCTCCTGCAGCACCCGCAGCAGTTTCGCCTGCAATGGGCCGGCCATGTCGCCGATTTCGTCGAGGAACAGCGTGCCGGTGTCGGCAGCGCGGATCGAACCGAAGCTGTCGGCGACGGCGCCGGTGAACGCGCCGCGGACATGGCCGAACAGCTGGCTTTCCAGCAGCTCGGCGGGGATGGCCGCGCAGTTGATGGCCACGAACGGCCGGCTCGCACGGCGGCCGTGCCGGTGAATGGCGCGCGCCACCACCTCCTTGCCGGTGCCGGTCTCGCCGGTGATGAGCACGCTCACATCGCTGTCGGCGAGCATGCCGATCGATTTCTGCACCGAGCGCATGGCCGCGGAACCGCCGATCAGGTCGCCTTCCGTGGTGGGGGCGGCCTCGCCCGAGGGCCTTGCCGGGCCGGACGGCAGCATACGCGTCAGCACATCCGCAAGCTCGGCGCGGCCGATCGGCTTGGTAAGATGGTCGACCGCCCCCAGCCGCATCGCCTCGATCGTGTTGGCAGCCGTCGCCACCGCGGTCAGGATGGCGACTGGCGGCGGAGAGGGCAGGGCACGGATGCGGGCGAGCACCTCGAGCCCGTTCATGCCGGGCATGCGCAGATCGAGCAGCACGGCGTCCACCCGATGATAGTCGGGGCAATGAAAGTCGGGGCGGTCACGGTCGGGGCGGTCACGGTCCAGGCGGGCCAGTGCCACGGCACCGTTCTCCGCCAGCTCCGCCGTGTGGCCGAGATCGGTGATGGTCTCGGCTAGGCTGTCCCGCATGGCCACATCGTCGTCCACCACCAGGATCACGCTCATTCGGCGGCCTCGGGCAGGCTCAGCGTGAAGGCCGCGCCCGTCGCGGTCTCCTGCAAGGTCAGCGTGCCGCCATGCGCCTGCACCATCTCCCGCGCGATCGCCAGGCCCAGCCCGGTGCCGTCCGCCCGGCTGGTGACGAAAGGCTCGAACAATGTATCGCGCAGTTCGGGGGCCACGCCGGGCCCGGTGTCGGCGACGGTGATGGCCAGGCCCATCGCGATACTGGCCGAAATCGTGACGCTGCCACCCGGCGGCGTGTGGCGCACCGCGTTCTGCACGAGGTTGTCGAGAGCGCGGCGGATCATGGCGGGATCGAAGCGGAATACCCCCGCAATGGGTAGAACCCTGATGGCGATCCCGTCCCGCGCATGATCGTGCGCGCAGGCGGCGAGGAACGGTGCCAACTCGACGTCCACCGGCGCGGCAGCGCCGCGCTGGGTCATTGCCAGCAACTCCCCGCTGAGCCGGTCGAGCCGGTCGATCTGGCCGATGATCGCGCCGAGTGCAACGCGGGTGCGGCCGGGTTCGGCCTCGTGGGCGAGTGCCGATTCCGCGCGCAGCCGCATGGCGCCGATCGGATTGCGGATTTCGTGCGCGACCCCGGCCGCGACCCGGCCAAGGGCTGCCATGCGCTCGGCCAGGGCGGCGCGGCCGGCGGCTTCCTGGGTCGCATTCTGCGCCTCCCGCAACCGTTGCCCGGCTTCGTTGAGGGCCGCGATGATGCGGTCCAGCTCCACCTCGCCGGTGGGTGCGATGCGCGGCAGGCCGCCCTGCGCATCCTGGCGGGCCAGCGCGGTCTCGATACGGCCGATATGGCGCAGCCAGGTCACCACCAGCCAGGTCAGCCCGCCCGACAGCACCAGCACCAGCCCCGCCAGCACCGCAAGGCCGCCCGTGAGACTGGTGTAACCCGGCGTGCCCGTAAGGTCCGTGGCGACCCATGCCGCAAGATTGGCGATCGGGCCGGGCAGGCGGCACGCGGCCGAAACCTCGGTATGCCCGGCGACGGCTGCATGCCGCGTGACAACCCGATCGGTCGCAAGGGCCGCGGTGGCAAGCTGGCTGAGATCGGTCGGGGGATCGATGTCGGCGGGATCGCGCAGGATGCCGCCGCGCGCCCGGCCGGTGTCGGACAGCCCTATGGCGACGACCGCGGCGAGGTCGCGCTGCAGGTCGGGGTCGGCTGCGCCAGGCACCGGGCCGGACCAGCCGGAGGTGTAATACGTGTAGCTGTCGCCGATCTGGTCGCAGTTGCGCGCCAGCTCCGCATCGGCGCGCGACAGCAGGGCCGCGTCGGATTGCTGGTAGAGCTGCACCAGCAGCACGCCGACCGAAATGGAGGCCGCGAGCGACAGTGTCCAGACAGCGAACAGGCGCGTGCGCAACGATCTCATGGCCGAGCTGTACTCGAAACCTTGCGGCCATGCGAGCCGAACGGCTGTCCGGTGATCAGAGCTGGCCCGGCCATCCGGCCGATACCGCAACGGCTCCGAAACCACCATGTAGGGATCACGCAACGCGGGGTATTCCGATGTCCGACGCACTGATCGAGCTCTCTGACGCCATCGCCGCCCGCGTTCGCCACGCATCGCCCATGGTGGTGGGGCTTGACTGGGGCACCAGCCAGCTGCTGTCCGCCCTGCTGTGGTCGGACGGCGTGGTGGTGACCTCGGAGCAGAGCCTGCCGGAGATGGACGCCTACCAGGCGGTGTTGCCCGGCGGCCACCGTGTGCCCGCGATGTCGGCCGGGCGCGATGTCACCACCAACGTCGCCGTGCTCCGGCTCGATGCCGTGGCCGCCACCCGCGCCCCTGGCAGCGAACTCGATGTCGGCGGCATGCTGGTGGCGCTCGGCAGCGACGGCGAGGGCGGAACCTCCGCCAGCCTGGGCATGGTGGAACGGCTCGGACCCGCCTGGCAAAGCCAATGCGGCGGCCGGATCGACCGGCTGGTCCGCCTCGACATCCGCCTGCCGCTCTCGGCCGAGGGCGGCCCCGTCATCGACAGCCGTGGCCGCCTGGTCGGCATGTCCACCTTCGGCCCGCGTGACACGGTGCTCGTGATCCCGACGACCACGATCGAGCGGTCCGTCGGCCAACTGCTCACCCACGGTCATGTGCCGCGCGGCTGGCTCGGCATCGGCGTGCAGCCGGTGCAGCTGCCGCGCGACATCGCGGTGGGCGAGGCGCATGGCAGCGGTCTCATGGTGCTCAGCATCGCCGAGGGCGCGCCGACCTGGGGGGCGCTGCTGCCAGGCGACATATTGCTGTCCGCCGGCGACATCCACCTCGTCTCGCCGCGCGCGCTGACATCGATGCTCGGCGCCGAGACCATCGGGGCGCAACTGAGCCTGCGGCTGCTCAGAAGCGGTGCCGTCGTCGAGGCCACTGTCACAATCGCCGCGAGGCCGGCATGATCGCCGTCATGATGCAACCCACCGAGCCGCCGCCAGCGCGCGTGGCACTTCGTGTCGCCGACGAATTTCAACGCCGGCAACTGGAGCGTGCCCTGGGCGTGACCAGCGAGGCGGATGCGGACGTGCTGCTGCTGGCGTTGCCGTCCGGCCAGTCCGTGCCCGCCGATGCCGCAAGCTTCGACGGCGCGTTGCTCGTGCTGTCGGACGATCCCACCGTCGCCGCGGACCAGGCGCTGCAGGGCGTGCTGCCGCCCGCGGCCTCGCTGCAGCAGATCATCGCGGCGACAGCGGCAGTGGCGGAGGGTCTGCAGGTGCGCCTGCCGGCACCTCCGGGTCGCACCGGCTTCGCCCCGCCAGACCGCGCCGGCCGGCCATTGCTGACCCCGCGCGAAGTGGAGGTGCTGGCGTTGGTAGGCGAGGGGATGAGCAACAAAACCATCGCCCGCAAGCTCAACATCTCCGCCCACACGGTGAAATACCATCTCGAGGCTGTGTTCACGAAGCTCGCCGTGCGCAGCCGTGCCGAGGCGGTGACACGCGGCCTGCGCCATGGATTGATCGTGGTGTGACCGCGCTCCGGCCGGCAGCCTCGTAAAGCGCTTGCATTGCGCGAACAAAAAGGCCACCGAAACCATCGCCCGGTGGCAGCGACCTGCCGCAACGGGCGTAAAGTCGGGGGAGCGGAGCAGAATTGACGTCTGACAGTCAGGACGAGCAGGGTTTCGCGGTTCAACTGATGGCGGATCTCACGGTGGAGGATGTGCGCCATGTGCTCGCCGTGTTCCAGTCGGACCTGCAGCGCCTTGCGGATCTGCTCGCCGTGAACGTTCAGGCAGGCGACGCCGCGGGCTTTCGCAAAGCGGCCCACGCGCTGGCCGGTGCTGCCGGTGCAATGGGGGCTGCGGAGCTGGATGCCGCCTGCCGCACGGCCATGAACGGTACCACCATCCCGCTTGCGATCCTGAACGCCGACATTGTGGCAGGGGTGATCGCGGCCGGCCAGCAGGCCGCGGCCCTGCAGGTCCAGTTGGAGCCCTCGCGTGGCTGAGACGGTGCCATCGGACATCGGCGGCGCCCGCGTCATGGTGGTGGAGGACAATCCCACCCAGGCGGAGCTGATGCGCATCCTGGTCACCGCTCTGGGGCATGAGGCGCGTGTGGTCGGCACGGCGCAGCAGGCGCTGGAACTGGCGCGGGCCTGGCGGCCAGCCGCAGCCTTGCTGGACGTGGAATTGCCGGACTATGACGGCTTCGAGCTGCTGCGCCGCATGCGTGCCGAGGGCATCGACACCACAATCATCGTGCTGACCGCCAATGCCTCGATGGAGGCGGCGAAGGATGCCATCCGCAGCGGCGCTGCCGACTATATCGTCAAACCGTTTCGCCGCGACCGGCTGTCGGACGTGCTGGACCGCACGCTGCTCCAACGTATCGCCGCAGCCCACGCCGTGGCCGAGCAAGCAGACGGGCAGCCAGCCGCCGACATTGGCCCCCGCGTGCTGGTGGTGGAGGACAACCCGACCCAGGCCGAACTCGCCCGCGCCCTGCTGCGCCAGTCTGGCAATGCCGTGCGCGTGGCCGGCAGCGCCGAGGCCGCCTTGCGCGACATCGCCGATTGGCAGCCCGACCTGGTGCTGCTCGACGTCGCTCTGCCAGGCATGAGCGGGATCGACTTGCTGCGCCGCATCGCCGCCGACCGCGTGCAGACCCAGGTGATCGTGGTCACCGCGAACGACACGCGCGATGGCGCGGTGGAGGCGATCAGGCTCGGCGCCTACGACTATATTGCCAAACCCTACGACGCCCAACGGCTGACGGTGACCGTGCGCAACGCCCTGCGCCAGGCGCCGCGGCAGCGCAGCCGCTTTCACGGTTTCATCGGCGCGGCACCGGCGATGCAGGCAGTCTACAGCACCATCGAAGCGGTTGCGACCAGCAAGGCAAGCGTGTTCATCACCGGCGAAAGCGGCACTGGCAAGGAACTCGCAGCCGATGCCGTGCATCGCGCAAGCCCCCGGTCGGCCGCCCCTTTCGTGGCACTCAACTGCGGCGCCATTCCACGCGACCTGCTGGAGAGCGAGGTGTTCGGCCATGTCCGCGGCGCCTTCACAGGAGCCACCTCCGACCGTCCCGGTGCCGCGCGCCAAGCCAGCGGCGGCACGCTGTTCCTTGATGAAATCTGCGAAATGCCGCTCGACATGCAGGTCAAGCTGCTGCGTTTCGTGCAGACCGGCACGTTCCAGCCAGTTGGTGCCAGCAAAACCGAACGGGTGGACGTGCGCTTCGTCTGCGCCACCAACCGCGATCCGCAGGCCGAGGTGCAGGCCGGCCGCTTCCGCGAGGATCTGTTCTACCGCCTCTACGTGGTGCCGCTGGTGCTGCCGCCCTTGCGCGAGCGGGCCACCGATGTGCTGCTGATCGCGCGCCACTTCCTCACCCAGTTCTCGCGTGAGGAGCACAAGCGCTTCCGTGGCCTCGACCGCGACGCCGAACGCGCGCTGCTCGCCTGCGCGTGGCCCGGCAACGTGCGGCAGCTGCAGAACGTGGTCCGCAACATCGTGGTGCTCAACGACGGCGATCGGGTGACCCAGGCGATGCTGCCGCCGCTCGCATGGGCCCAGCCACCAGCCCTGCCCGCGGCGCCAACCCTGCCGGAGCGAACCGAACTGCCACCGCCCGTGACCGGGCTGCAGCCGGCAATTCCTGAGCCGGCCGCGATCCAGCCGATCGCCTCGCTGCCGCCGGCCGAGCCCGAGATCTTGCCGCTCGCTGAAATGGAGCGCCGCCTGATCCTGGCCGCCTTGCGCAAGACCCACGACGACGTGCCACGTGCTGCGAGCCTGCTGCAAGTCAACCCGTCGACCATCTACCGCAAGCTGCAGGCCTGGCGTGCCGAGGAGCTGATCGAGGCGGCGCGCGGCAGCACCTCCTGAATATCGATCACACGGGCTTGCTCATATAAACCGTGAAGCCATCCATGAAGGCCTCTTCACGGTCGATGCGATAACCGAGGCCGAGATAAAGGGCGATATTCTTGCCCATGAGCTTGTTCGTGTAGAGCCGCATTTCGCCGTGCCCGAGCTCCCTCGCCACCTGTTCGGCATGGGCCAGCAGAACCCGACCGAAGCCTCTGCCCTGAAACTCCGGTGCGACCGCGATGTTGTCGATCTGCAGGTGATCGGAACTCGGGATCATATCGATCAGTCCAACGGGTTCTCCATCCAGATGCAGCAGCTCGACACGATGCCGCTGCAGAGCTTCCGCGTGATCGGCGGTCATCGGCAAGGGCTTGCGACCCATGACAGCGACCCATTTCGAATAGGCCGCATGGGTGAGGATGCGGATGGTTGCGAGATCGCGTAACGCTGCTGGGCGTATCGTGACGGTGCCAGGCGCGTGCAGCCGAGCTGCTCCCATCTTGAACCACGCCTTTGCGATCTTGCCGCCTGCCACTTCATAGATCGCAATCACATCGACTTCGCCCGGGCCCTCGGGAAAGCTGCGAACAACGGTTTCATGATCGACGACGACATCGCCGACCGACATGCGATGGACCAGCCTGCCATGAAGATTGGCCTCCTCGAACCGGGCGAGATGACGCGCCCGCACCGCGGCCTTGCCACGGGCGAGCAGTCGGGCGGGGAATTCGTAGTATTCGCAGTCCTCGGCCCACCATTGCATGAAGCCATCGATATCGCGGGCATTGTAGGCATCGAGCTGCTTCTGCACCGGCCACGCGGCGTCAGCGTTGTGTGTGCTGGTCACGTCCATGTCTCCAAAGTCAAAAAGCCTCCCGCGAACTATGACACGCAGGCTTGAGGCGTGCTGTCGATGCGGGCTTGCCGCACAAAATGATCGTCACGGCGGGTCCAGCCGCCGTCTGGCAGGCCAAGCGGCACGGTCGCCATAGCCTGGTTCAGATTATACCGGCGCCGGCGTCCAGAACCTGGAACATGCCCTCGCCGAAGCGCGAGACCGGCAGGTCGCTCTGCACCAGCGTGGCGGGATCGAGTTTGCCACTCACCAACAGGTTCACGGCGAAGAAGCAGGCGTTGCGCTGCAGGATGAATGGCAGCCCGAGCCCGAGCGTGAACACCAGGATCAGCACATTGCCGAGCCGCAGCTTCAGCACGTCCATTCCCGAAACATGGCTCGAGAACTGCACTTCGCCCAGCTGTGTGTGGCCCACGATCTGGCGGATGAACGCCGCCTCGAAGCCAGCTGAAATCAGCGCACCCCCGAACACGATCACCAGCCAGGCGCCGATCAACACGACTACGGCGCTCTGCATCTGGGCCTGCATGGCCGCCTGGTCCGCCGGATGCCCGTACATGGCGATCAGTGGCCGCTCGAGCAGATAGACGATGCCGAGCACCACGGCCGCCAGCGCCAGGATCGAAACGAAGGCCGCAAGGAACCGCAGGTACAGCGGCATCGCCCGGCTGTGCGAGACGAAGCGCAGGGTGCCGAAGGAACTGGCGTTGATCCGCCGCTCCAACATCCGCAACATCGCCCACGGCAGCAGCTGGCCCAGCGTCACGACGGAAGCCAGGGAATACAACAGCGAGCGTATGCCATAGGCGATCATCGATCCCTGCATGCCGCCGCGGACACCCCGCCAGATCGTGTGGCCGAGCCGGTAGCGCTGCGCCGAAAACCGCGCGCCCAACGCCAGCGTGATCAAGGTGAGCTCTGCCAGCAACAGCGGGACGGCGCCGAGATAGATGTTGATGTCGGCGAGAAAGCTGCCCAGCACAGCCGCCACACCGAACAGCGCAGCCAACATGACCAATGCCAACAGGAAGCCCACGAACAACTGTCCGCCGGTGCCGTCATATTCCAGCCGGTCCCCGTCAAGGGCGGTGCGCGACCAGATATACCGGCGCATGCGGGTGATCGCCCAGAACCGCCAGATGCCGAGGGTGACGATCGTGAGCAGGAGGTTGATCAGAAAGATCCGGTAAAGTTCACCGACGCGGCCGTCATAGCTGAGCATCGGCGCCGCGTTTTCCGAAGTCGCCACGGTAAGTTCCTTCTCAAAGCATGATGCTCTGAGTTGGAAGTTTATTACATTGTAGCAATGTCGGCAAATTATCGGTCGAGCCGGCGGTGAACTTCCGCGTGTTCGCCTACTCCGCCACCGGAGACCGCCAGTCGCGCAGATCGTCGACGCCCATCGACAGCTCGACGGCGAGAGTGTCGAGTGAGGCGGATGGCTCGGCAACCGCAAGGTCCAGCCCGGCACGGGCGGCGCGCATCAGGCCCAAGGCGCCCGCCTCCATCGCCAGAGCCCGGGCACCCGCGGCAAGCGCTGCATGGTCCGACGCATCCTCGACCAGACGCAGGCTGTCGATGCGTCCCTGATGATCGGCAATGAAGCGAGCCACGCGGGCCTGCGTCGCGACACGGCCGGCGCTCGCCACCAGCGCGTCGATGCAGGCTGCGTCGAACACGCGGCTTTCGCCTCGGCGCAAGCGGTCCGGCCACGTGGGGCCGAAGGCCTGCTCGATCACCTCGGCGAGCCTGCCGATGGTGATCGGCTTGGTGGCGAAACCACTCATGCCGGCGCTGCGGCAGGCGGTCTCCTCTGAGCGCATGGCGTTTGCGGTGAGGCCGATGATCGGCAGGCTGGCTTCCGGGCCAGGCAGGGCGCGGATGAGGCCAGTTGCGGTCAGCCCGTCCATCTCCGGCATCATCACGTCCATCAGCACCACGTCGTAGCGGGTCAGCTGCACCGCCTCCAGCGCCTCGCGGCCGTTGGTGACGGCTGCGACCGAATGACCGATGCGCTCCAACATACGCGTCACCACCAGGCGGTTGGTCGGATTATCCTCGGCCACCAGCACGCGCCTTGCGCGAAACGCAGGAGGTGCGGTCGCAGCGATTGTGGTTGCTGCGACTGGCGCGGGAGTGGTTGCGGCGGTTTCGGACGTAGGTCGCACGTTGCGTCCCGCGTCCGTCGCGCGCCGTGCCCGCAGCAGGATGTCGAAGGCGAACACGCTACCTTCACCCATGTGGCTTGCCACCGAAATCTGGCCGCCCATGCGCTCGATCAACTGGCGTGAGATGGTCAGGCCGAGCCCGCTGCCGCCGAACCGGCGCGAGATCGAGCTGTCCGCCTGGGTGAAGGCATCGAACAGCCGGTCGACCACCTCGGGCAGGATGCCGATGCCGGTATCGGTCACCTTGAACCCGAGCCGCACCTGGCCCGCCTCCCGGCCCAACAGGGCGACATCGACGCGCACCGAGCCCGTTTTGGTGAACTTGATGGCGTTGCCGACCAGGTTCAGCAGCACCTGGCGGAGCCGCCCGGGGTCGCCGCCGGCGCGCAGCGGCACATCGTCGGCAAAGCCGACCACAAGGTCGAGCCGCTTGGTCGCCGCCTCGGTCTCGAGCAGGCTGATGGCAGCACCTACCACGCTGCGAATGTCGAACGCCGTCTCCTCCAGCTCGAGCCGCCCGGCGTCCAGGCGTGAGAAATCCAGGATGTCGTTGATGAGGTTCAGCAAATGCTCCCCGCTGTCGAGGATGACCTGCAGATAATGCCGCTCGGTGGTTCCAAACGGCGCGTCGGCCGGTGCGTCGAGCAGCAGGCCCGCCATGCCGATGATGCCGTTCATGGGCGTACGGATCTCATGGCTCATGACGGCCAGAAAGTCCGCCCGGGCGCGCAACGCCGCCTCCGCCGCGTCGCGCGCACGGGCAAGGTTTTCGGCGAACTCGCTGCGCTCGGTGATGTCGGCATAGGTGCGCACCTCGCCGCCCGTGGCAAGTATCGTGGTAACGTGTTCCAGCACACGCCCGTCGCCCCGCCGCAGCTCGGCACCGGCCGGAGTAGGCTTGGCCGCGAACCCGCCTTCGCCCGCGATCCAGCGGTCGAGATCGTCGATCGGCTGGCCGGCCCGGGCCAGGGGACCGCGCAGCCCGAGCAGATTGGCGGCCTGGTGGTTCATGACGGCCACCCGGCCGTCGAGATCGACCATGACGATCCCCTGGCTCATATGCTCCAAAGCGGCCCGCAACCGGGTCTGTGACCGCCGCACCGACGCGCGGGTGCGCAGCAGCAGCAGCCCGGCGAGGCCGATCAGAACGACGACGGCGAACGCCAGCAGGCTTTCCATGGGCGACAGATCCGGTTTAGCGCGATAGCGCCTGGTTTGCGTAAGTTTGGCGCGACCGCGCCCAGCTGCGTAAGATTGCGGGCATGTCGAGGCAAGATGCCAGCGACACCGAACCCCAGGAGCTGGCCCCGTGTCACTGTTCAATCTGCAAGGCCGCGTGGCCCTCATCACTGGCGGCAACGGCGGCATCGGGCTCGGCATGGCAATCGGGCTGCGCGACGCAGGCGCCCGCATCGCGATCGCCGGGCGCAACGCGCAAAAGGCACAGGGCGCGCTTGCAGCCCTTGGCGGCGATGCCATCTTCCTCGAGGCTGACGTGACGGTAAAATCGCAATGCGAGAAGATGGTGGCCGATGCGATCACAGCTTTCGGCAGACTCGACATCCTGGTCAACAACGCCGGCACCACGGTGCGAAAAGCACCGCAGGACCTCAGCGAGGCGGAATGGCATTCGGTGATGGACACCAATCTGACCAGCGCGTTCCTGTGCAGCCAGGCGGCCTACCCCACCCTGAAACAGGCGGGCGGCGGCAAGATTATCAACATCGGCTCGGTGATGTCGATTTTCGGTGCGCCCTACGCAGCGCCATATGCCGCCAGCAAAGGCGGCATCATGAATTTCTCCAAGGCGCTGGCGACCTCGTGGGCGGCCGACAACATCCAGGTGAACTGCATCCTGCCAGGCTGGATCGACACGGATCTGACGGCGGGTGCCCGCGCCCAGGTGGCGGGTTTGAACGAGGCGGTGCTGGCGCGCACGCCGGCGGCACGCTGGGGCGAACCGTCCGACCTCGCCGGCACAGCCGTGTATCTGGCCTCCGCCGCGTCCAACTTCGTCACCGGTGCGGCCATTCCCGTCGACGGCGGCTATTGCGCCCGGGCATGAGGCAGGCGGCTCGGCGGCCATGATGCCCGATCCGCGAACGGCGCCGGTCTATATCGGCAGCGAAATCTACCGGAAATCGACCTACGGACCCAAGCACCCGCTGGCCATCCCGCGTGTGTCCATCTGCACCGATCTGATCGCGGCGATGGGCTGGCTGGATCCTGAACGCGCCCTCGAAGCACCCATGGCAACGGAGGCACAGATCCTGCGTTTCCATGAC
The DNA here is from genome assembly GCA_025352665.1 of Rhodospirillales bacterium. GTDB lineage: Bacteria > Pseudomonadota > Alphaproteobacteria > Acetobacterales > Acetobacteraceae > CAIQQQ01. The sequence goes on from JANXSM010000047.1 coordinate 49,160, forward strand.
CGCGCCTATCTTGACGCGTTGCAGCGGGCGGAAGAAAGCCAGAGCGTGAGCGAGGCCGACCGCGCCCAATACCGCATCGGCGCCGAGGGCAACCCGGTCTACCGGGAAATCTACCGCAGGCCCGCCACCTCGGCCGGCGGCGTGATGCTGGCAACCCGCCTCACGGCCAACGGCGGCGTCGTCCATGTTCCCGGCGGCGGCACCCATCACGGCCGCCCCGATCGCGCCAGCGGCTTCTGCTATTTGAACGACCCTGTGCTCGGCATCCTGCAATGGCTCGATCAGGGGCTGACCCGCGTCGTCTATCTCGACATCGATGCCCACCACGGCGACGGCGTGCAGGACGCCTTCGCCGAGGACGCGCGGGTGCTCACCATCAGCATCCACGAGGCCGGCCGCTGGCCGCACACAGGCCTGGTCCACGACCGCGCCGGCGGCCAGGCCCGCAATCTGCCGGTGCCGCAGGGGCTGAACGACACCGAGCATCGTGTACTGATGGAGGAGGCGGTGCTCCCCGTCATCGCCAACTTCCGCCCACAGGCGATCTTTCTGCTCTCGGGTGCCGACTCGTTGGAGGAGGATCCCCTGGCCCGGCTGTCCCTGTCCAACAACGCCTACTGGGCGGTGGTGCGCATGGTGCGCGGGCTGGCCCCGCGCCTCGTCGTGGTCGGCGGCGGCGGCTACAACCCCTACACCGTCGGCCGCTGCTGGGCCGGCATCTGGGCCACCCTCAACGACATCGCCATCCCGGACCGCACCACACCGGCGGCAGAGACAGTGTTGCGCTCCCTGGTCTACAACCGTGCCGCCGGCCGCAACCCACCCGAGCACTGGTTCACCACGCTGCGCGACGCGCCGCGCGAAGGACCGGTGCGCGACGCAATCTACCGGCTGGTGGCACAGACTCTCAGCGAGGTTCCCGTATGATCGCCCGTCGCTTCTTCCTGGCTGCCGCAGCTACGGCCGCAGCCGTCCCCGTACTCGCCCAGATCACGCCGGAGCCGCAGACGGCGCAGCCGATGCTGCCCACCGAAAAGCTCGTGGTCGTGACACACGACGGCCGCAGGCTCGATTTCACCGTCGAAATGGCCATCTCCGCCGACCAGCAGGTGACCGGCCTGATGTTCCGCCCCGAGGTGCCCCCCGGCACAGGCATGCTGTTCGATTGGGGCCAGCCGCGCGAGAGCCAGATGTGGATGCGCAACACGATCTCCTCGCTGGACATGCTGTTCATCAACAACGACGGCATCATCCGAACCGTCGCCGAGCACACGGTGCCGCAGAGCCTGGCCGTGATCGACGGCCGCGGACCGGTGCGGGCCACGCTTGAAATCGCCGCTGGCACCGCCGAAAAGCTCGATATCCGCGTGGGCGACAAGGTGGAGCAGCGGATCTTCGGCACCGCGAAATAGCCCCCGTCAACGCCCCCGCAAAGCCAACGCTTGCAACCATGCACCGAGCCTCATAGGTTCGCGCCGTGTCGGGGCGTGGCGCAGCCTGGTAGCGCATCTGCTTTGGGAGCAGAGGGCCGGAGGTTCGAATCCTCTCGCCCCGACCACTCTTGAGGAGATCCGCCATGCCGGCACGCGCACGCATCTACCTGCAACCCAAAAGCGCCATGCAGTCGGGTGTCGCCAACGAAGAGTGGATCCTCGGCTACGCCCCCGCCACGCCGCGCCGCGCCGACCCGCTGATGGGCTGGAGCGGCAGCGCGGACACCCAGGCCCAGGTAACCCTGCGCTTCGCAACGCGCGAGGAGGCGGTCGCCTACGCCGATCGCAACGCCATCGCCTATGATATCGAGTTGCCGCGGGTCCGCCGCGTGCTGCCGAAATCCTACGCCGATAACTTCAAGTTCGGCCGCGCCGAGAACTGGACCCACTGAAACCCTTGGCGCCCTTAGCTCAGTCGGATAGAGCAACAGCCTTCTAAGCTGTGGGTCGGTGGTTCGATTCCACCAGGGCGCGCCACTTTCCCTGAATGGGGGTCCAAATGGGGTCCAAAGTGGCCGGGGGGTCGATGGAGGCTTTAACGTGCGACCCATCCGGCGGTGCTTTCTGGAGGGAATAGCGGCATCTGCCGCACCTGCATCCGCTTCGCGCCAACCTCGCGCTCAATGACCCCGGCAGGCACACAGCGGCCCCAGTTGTCGTTGGCCAGCGCATAGCGGTTCTGGCGCTTCTCAGGCCAGGCGTAGATGCCACCTTCCTCGCCGGATCCGAACGCCCACCGCTTGAGCCGGAACACCGGCGCGATTACCAGATCGTCTGTGTCGAGGAAGTAGTAGAGGAGGAGGTCGGCGCGACTCGATAGGAGCCAGCCAGGGTTGCAGCCCCGTTCGTCGTGAGAGGCCTTGTTGTCGAGGTTCCGGTTGCTCCACGTCTCAAGGAACAAGTTGCCGGTCCGGTGCTGCTCAACCTTGATCTCGATGGACCAGATAGTGTCGGCGTCGGTGTTCATCAGCACGTCGCCGAAATCGGCCTGCAGGGTTTTGGCCAGCGTTCCGCGAACCGTGCTGACCACCCGGCCGCGATAGGCCCGCTCCTCTAAGAAAGGCATCAACACTGCCAGCCCATGGTGCTCGACCAGCGATGTTGATGCGTAGGCGTTCACGGGTGGGAGCGTCCCTTGTGGCGTTTGCCAACCGCGCTCGGGTGGTCGGCGGCGCTCTCGACGAGGCGGAGGGAGGGTCGGCCGGCGGACGGCTTCGGCTTGGAAAGCTCTCCGCTGTACCGCCGCCCGAGTTCGCAAAAAATGATCGATCAGCGGGCCTTCATGCCGGGCGGCTTGGATCGCGAGTTGTACTGCGTTGTCCAGGTTTCGCTGCCGCAGTAGGGGTATCAGTTCCTCCATCTGCCG
>JANXSM010000098.1 GCA_025352665.1 Rhodospirillales bacterium
TCACGTCGGCGGCCATGAGCTGGTAGGGCGAGATCAGCGGCGTGGTGCCTGTGATGGGCGATACCGCGTTCGGGTTGAGCCCGACGGCGAGCTCCAGCGTGGCCAGTGCGTCGGCCGCGGTGATGGCGTGGCCGAGGTCGGACGTGCTCCGGGTGACGGTCAGGGCGTAGGTGCCGGCGGGGGCGGCCTGCACCGCGAAGCCTCCGGTGGCATCGGTTGTGCCGGTGGCGATGGGGGATGCGACCTGCACGCCGGGGAGCAGGGCGTGGCTGTGCCAATCGTAGGCGATCCCGGCGAGCGACACATTCGCGACCACACCGATGCTGGAGCCGGACCCGTTGGCGGTGATGGTGAAGCTTTCGCCGGTGAAATCGCCCAGCAGATGCAAGGTCTCGAGCGAGCCCGCGGCGTTGCCGAGCGAAAGCGTGGCATTGGCTTGCGTGAAGCTGGCCGTGGTGACGGGCATGTCGAAAACGATGCTGTCACCGACCTGAAATCCGGAGATCGGTGCCGTCACCGGGGCCGGTTTACCGTTGGCGGAAGCAATCACCAGACTGGCCCCCGCACCTTGAAAGGCGATGCTGCCGGGAGCCGTGCCAGCAGTCGAGGGGCTGGCCGGCGTGCCACCGTACCACGCGTCCACGACATTGAGGGCTGGTTTGCCCTGCACGCTGAAATCGGTGGCCTGGACCTGGGTCGGGTTCGGATTCCACTCCCACAGATACGAGCCCGCCACCCAGCTCTGGTGGCTGAACACCTGGAAGAATGCGTCGAGCGCGGTGCTCTGCTGCCGATAGTCGGGATACAGTGTGTCCCCTGCGGGAAACTGCGTGGTGCCGTTGATGATGGCGCCGGGATTGGTCGGCCCGTTGGCGCCTTGCAGCGTGTTGGTCTCGTCCACGCTGCGGTAGCCGATTTCGGTGAACAGAATCTGCTTGCCGTAGGTCGCCGCGAGGTTGCGGTAGAAGGTGGTAGGCGCTTGATTGTTCAGCTGCGCGTTGGGGGTGGTCGTCCAGCCGGCCACGAGCTGGGCCTCGGTGGGGGCGGCCAGGTTGGTCAATGCCTCGTAGGGATTGACGCCGATGACGTCGACCTTGTCCCAGAAGCTGACGGTGGCGGTTTCGCCGTAGGAGGAGGCGTAGGTGAGCGGGCCAGAATAGACCTGGCGGACGGCCTGGATGATGTCGAGCCACTGGGCGCGGTAGGCGGCCCCGGTGAGGGACTGGAATTCCGAGCCCAGCGAGAACATGGCAGCACCGCTGGATTGGGCGATGGCGGCGTAGTGCAGAATGACGGTTTTGTAGTTGGCGAAGAAGGTGGCGGGATCGGCGAAGTTGTAACGCGCGCGCCAGGTGCCATCGGCGGGGTCGACCTGGGGTTTCAACAGCACTTGCAGGCCCAGCTGCTGGGCGGCCGCGATCGCCTGTTCCAGGCTGGCATCAGCCTCGGTGGCGGAACCTGCCGAGATCGCGGGATCGGTGAGGCTGGGAGTGGTCTGCGTCACCACGATTTCGACAGCGTTGGCGCCGGTGGCGGCAAGCGCCTGCAATGGTGCGGTGCCGCCAGTCTGAAAGGTGCCCGCATGGTAGGAGGTGTAGGCAAAGCCGTTGATGGCGAAGCCCGTGCTCACGGAGGTGGCGGCTGTCAACGTCAATGTGGCGCCGGCGCCGAGGGTGACGCTGTTGCCTGCGCCAGTCAGGCTTGCCTGGGCGTTGGCTGCGAGAAGGATTTGGCTGCCGCTGGCGAGCACGGTCTCGCCGATCCCCGCAAGCGAGATGGTGTTGCCAAGTCCACTGGCGGCGACCCCGTTGGCCGAGCCAGTCACGGTGACCACAGCGTTTGCTGCGGCCTGCACCCAGTTGTTGCTGCCGGACAGCGACAGGCTGGCACCGTTGCCGAGTGTTACGATGTTGCCGTTGCCGAACTGGCCGGTGTGACCGGGATCGTCCAGGCTCAGCTGGGCCGCTGCGGCCAGGGCAACGCTTGCGGCACTGACGGCGAGTTCCAGGCCAGTTCCGGTGACCGTTGCGCGTGCGGCAGTACCCGAAATGCGCAATGCGTTGCCACTGCCGGCGAGGGTGACGGCCAAGCTGTTGCCGGCAAAGGTTACGGCGTTGTTCACACCCGAGACCGTGGCCGTGGCGAAGTCACCGACGTCGGACACAGAGCTTCCGGTGCCGGTGACGTAGAGCATCTGGCCGTCGCCGGTGACGGTCGCGCTGTCGGCTGAACCGACATTGACCGTGTTGCCGCCGCCGTTGACGGTGGCATAGGTGCCATTGGCAATGGTCACGGTCGAGGCCGCCGTGGTGAGCGTGTTGCCGGCGCCGGCGAGATTGATTGTGTTGCCGAACGCACCATAAATCACCAGCGTGTTGCCGCTTCCGGTGACAGCGATCGTGTTGCCCGTGCCGTTCAGCGCCAGGCTATTGGTGTTGCCGGAGACGGTGACCGCGCTGTTGGTCAGCCCGTCGCCAAGGCCACCGTTGCGCGGGTCGCTCGTGAGAGTGACCACGTGGTTGGCGTTGCCGGCGACGGTAATGACATCGGCATCGGAGTTGAGGTCGATCTCGCCATGACCTTGCAGCACCGACAACGTGACGGTGTTGCCGCTGACGTAGACATGATCACCCTCGCCAGAGGCGGTCACGGCCTGGGAGGCGCCATTCACCGTGATGGTATCGGAGGCACCGTTGGCTGTGACGGCAGCGTTGGAGCCTTGCAAGGTGATGGAGTTGCCGGCGCCGACGATGGTTGCCGACTGGTTGGTGTAGAGGTTGAAAGTGGCGCCGGTGGCCTGGATCGTGCCGAGATTGTTGAGCGCGGCCGCGGCGCTGATCGCGGTGCCGGTCAGGCCGGTTTGCCTGCGCGTGTCGTCCATAATTCGCTGATATTCCTGTTTGGCGGCGGCTATCATACAACAATGGCGGTGGCTGATCACCCGTTCGTGACGGTGATCAGCCACCTGGATTTATTGTCGCGCCTGCTGTCCCCAGGCAAATGTGGTGGCAGCGCCGACGCAGACGAGGCCAGCCGCGGTCGGTAGCAGCCAAGCCGGCCGCAGCATCAGCGGCATAACCACATGCAGCCACATCCAGGTGGTGGCCTGGCTGTGTTCGGCCCGATCCCAAACCAGGACGAAGTTGTGGTCGAGCGTCAGCGCCAGCTCGGCCAGGGTCGCCCAGGGTTTCATCAGGCTGGCGACGGCGAGGCTTGCGACCAGGAACAGTGCACCCGCGGCTGCGAACAGCTTGGCGGCGAGAGCCCGGCGAACGCGCTTGGTGCTGCCCAACCTCACACGAACAGCCTCTCCTTGGTCAGGCCGGTATACATGCCGGCGACCCACTCACCGTAGCCGTTCCATATCTGGGTGGGCACCCGGTCGTCGTTGCCGAGCAGCGTTTCGGTGGCCTGGCTCCAGCGTGGGTGCGGCACGGTGGGATTCACGTTGGCCCAGAAGCCGTATTCGCTGTCCTGCAGCGCCTCCCAGAACGAGACCGGGCGCTTGTCGGTGAAGCTGACCTTGACGATCGATTTGGCGGACTTGAAGCCGTATTTCCACGGCAGGGTCAGCCGGAGGGGTGCGCCGTTTTGCGGCGGCAGGGTTTTGCCGTACATGCCGACGGTGATGAAGGCGAGCTCGTTGGCGGCCTCCGCCATCGTGACACCTTCGGTGTACGGCCAGGGGTAGAAGCGCTGGCCGAGGCCCGGCATGGTCTTGGGGTCGGCCAGGGTGGTGAACACCATATACTTGGCGCTCGCCGTGGGTTTGGCGATCTCGACCAGCTTGCTGAGGGGAAAGCCGGTCCAGGGCACCGTCATCGCCCAGGTTTCGACGCAGCGATGGCGATAGACCCGTTCCTCGAGCGTGACCTGCTTCATGAGGTCGTCGAAGCCGATGGTGCGCGGCTTCTCGACCATGCCGGTGAATTCGATCGACCACGGGTTGATCGGCAGCGCGCGGGCGGCGCCGGCAACGGATTTCGACAGGCCGAATTCGTAGTAGTTGTTGTAGCTGGTGGCGTCGGCTTCGGCGCTGATCGCGCGGCCGGCGGGGTAGCGGTCGAGCCGCGGGGCAGTCAGCGGTTTCAGCACCACGGGGGGTGCGTTGCTGGCAGCGTTGCTGCCGAACAGGTTCCACTGTGCCTGGGCGGGTGCCGCGGCCAACGCGGCACCGCCCGCGAGGGCGCCGCCGAGGGCCGCTCGCCGACCCAGCATCAGCGCCTCGGGTGTTGCCAGGCGTTCCGCTATTTCCCAGCCGCGTCGCTTGCCGATCAACATGTGCCCGTCCTCTTACCCGGTGACATCAGCCTTACGTCTCACCCCGGCAGACGGATGTTACGCCGCGGCGTGAGATTTAGAAATGACGTGGCGCTTTTCCGCACGCAAGCAAGGTGTGTTCCGCGGCTGCGGGATTGATTTGCGGCCATGACGGAGCAACAGTCCAGCCGACGTTCCGTGACACTCTCAAAAGCCATCAGGCCGAGGTTCCCCATGCATCTCTCCCGCTTCCCCCGCGTGAAGCTTTGCCACGCTCCCACCCCGCTGGAGAAGATGAGCAATCTGTCCAAAAAGCTCGGCGGCCCGACGCTTTGGATCAAGCGCGACGACTGCACCGGCATTGCCACCGGTGGCAACAAGGTGCGCAAGCTGGAGTTCCTGATGGGCGAGGCGCTGGCGCAGGGCGCCACCCATGTGGTTACCCAGGGTGCCGTGCAGTCCAACCATGTGCGCCAGACCGCGGCGGTGGCGATGATGCTCGGGCTGAAATGCACCGCCCTGCTCGAACAACGGGTGCAGACCAACGACCCGGACTATCTCGAAGGCGGCAACGTGCTGATGGACCATCTGATGGGCATCGATATCGAATATCGCCCGGCGGGCACGGACATGAATGCCGCGATGGCGGAAGTGGCCGCAAGGCTCACCGTGGCCGGCGAAACGCCTTACGTGATCCCGGGCGGCGGCTCCAACCCGGTGGGGGCACTTGGCTACGCCGCGGTGGCGCTGGAACTGGTCAATCAGGCCAACGAGATGGGTCTGCGCATCGACCGTATCGTGCATGCCACCGGCAGCGCCGGGACCCAGGCCGGGCTGGTCGCTGGTCTGGTGATGATCAACGCGCGGATCCCGGTGCTCGGGATCGGCACGCGCCGCGCCCGCGAGGCGCAGGAGCAGGCGGTGTTCGACCTGGCCAACGCGACCACGAAGTTGATGGGCGGGCCCGCCGTGCCGCGCGAGGCGGTGGAGGCGAACTGCGATTATGTGGGCGCGGGCTACGGCATTCCGACCGACTCGATGGCCGAGGCGGTGATGCTGCTGGCCCGCACGGAGGCGATCTTCCTCGACCCGGTTTATAGCGGCAAAGGCATGGCCGGGCTGATCGACCTGATCCGCCGCAAGAGTTTCGCGGCCGAGGAGAACATCGTTTTCCTGCACACCGGTGGCCAGGTGGGGCTGTTCGGCTACAGCGACTTCCTCAACCGCGCGGCTGCGTAGCCGGCGGTTCGGCGGCACCCGAGCAAAGCGGCGACACACACTCCATTAACCCTTTCGTCCTAGCCTTTCCTGGCATCTGGACGGGAGGGTGGAGGATGAGGCGAGGCGTGGCTCCGCTGGAGCGGCTTGGCGCGGTGCGCTCCGCAGCCCAATATCTGCCTGGCATTGCACCCGGTCTAAAGGCGCTGCCCCAGGCGCTGTCGCCGGCGGGTTACCTCGCGGGCCTGCTTGCGGTGGTGTTTCTGTGCGACCTCGCGTGCCACGACTGGCATCCTCGCACTGCGGCGGAGCCTATTCTGTGGGCCGGCAATGGCATCTGGCTCGGCGCAGCATTGATCTCGCGCAGCTCGCGGCTTGGCTGGTGGCTGGCCGGCTCGGCGCTGTCAACGGCGCTGTGGCATGTGGTTGCGGCATCGCCGGCCCAGGTTCTGCTGACCGCCTGCATCGCGCACGCGGTCATGACCTGGTTGCTCGCCGCGGCACTGCGCGCACGCGTCGGCCTGTCCTGCGACCTGACCAAACCGGGGACCCTGCCCCGAGTCGCTGGCCTGACGGTGGGCGTTTCACTGGTGCCTACGCTCGTGGTGGCCGCCCATGTTGGAGCTCCCGGACCTGCGATGGCCTGGACCATGCTGGGGATCGTCGCCAGCAATGCCATCGGCGTGATCGTCGCCGCGCCGCTGGTGCTGGCGCTGCACCGGGAGGAACTGCGTGAGCTGTTCGCTGCCGGGCGGCGCGGTGTCAGCGGCCTGGCCCTTGGCCTGCTCGCCCTGGTCAGCGGCATTGTGTTCTTCACGGACCCTCAACTGCTGTTCCTCACCTTCCCTCCGCTGCTGCTGGCGGTGGCCCGGTTGGGGTTCGCCGGCGCCTGTGTCGCGGTGCCGGTTGTCGCGGCACTGATGGTTGTGAGCGACCTGCCGATCCTTCCGCCAGTGCAGCAGGCCTATCTGGCCACGCTCGCCACCATCAGCTTTGGCATGGGGATGATCATGAGCGGGCGCCGCCGGCTCGATCTCGCCCTGATCGTGCGCGAGACCAGCGCGCGCTTCGCCGAGGCCAAGATGCGCCAGAGCGAGGAACGCTTTCGCCGCTTGTCGGAGAACTCTGCCGACATCGTCAGCCGCATCGATCTGATGGGCCGGCGGCTCTACATCTCCAAGTCGATTGAAAGGATCCTCGGCTGGACACCGCAGGATGTGGATGGTCTAAAATGGGTGCAGTTCCTGCACCCCGAGGACCGCGATGTGTTCCAGCTGGCGTTCGGTCGGACCAGACCGGCCGAGGAACAGATCGTCGCGACCTATCGCTGCGCCCGCAAGGATGGCAGTTGGGCCTGGATTGAGGCCCGGATGAGCCTGGTTCGCGACAGCCGGGGCGAGCCACTCGAATACATCAGCAACGCGCGCGACGTGTCGCATCAGAAGGAGACCGAACAGGCGCTGGCAATTGCCATGTCGGAGCTTTCAGTGCTGGCCACCACCGATGGGCTCACCGGGATCGCCAATCGTCGCCGGTTCGACGAGACGCTGCGCCGCGAATGGCGCCGCGCGATGCGCGCCGGGCGGCCGATCGCTTTGCTCATGATCGATGTCGACTTCTTCAAGTCTTTCAATGACCGCTACGGCCACCAGGACGGGGACACCTGCCTGCGCCGCGTGGCAGCCTGCCTGCGTGGCAGCCTGCACCGTCCCGGCGATCTCGCCGCCCGCTATGGCGGCGAGGAATTTGCGCTGATCCTGCCCGAGACCGATCTCGTCGGCGCCCAGGAGATTGCCGCCCGCGTGCTGGCCGAGATCATGGCGTTGCAGATACTCCACAGCGCCAGCGAATGCGGCGTCGTCACTGTCAGCATCGGCTGCGCCGCTGCGGTGCCAACGCGCCACAGCACCGTGGCCCCACTGATCCTGGCCGCGGACACGGCGCTGTATGCCTCCAAGATCGGCGGTCGAAATCGTTTTAGCTCACGCGAGCCGGAGCTCGGCGCGCTGCCGATCGACGTTGGTGAGATGGACGAGGAATCCGCCGCGCAGGCGGAACCCGAGACCGCCGAATGCGTCATCCGGCACCTGCGCACGGCGAACTGAGGCAGCCGGCGGGCACTTCATCGGTGCGGGGCATCCACACCCTTTTATCCGCAGGCCGATCAAGTCTATCTTGATCGTATCGATCCGCAGAGATCGCAAAAGGGAGATGGATCCATGCTACGTCGCCGCCAAATGCTGCGCGCCTCCGCCGGTCTGCTGGCCGCACCTGCCCTGGTGGAACGGGCCAACGCCCAGTCCGCCTTCGACTGGAAGCAGTTCAAGGGCTCCAAGATCGAGGTCAATTTCGCCAAGTCGCCCCGTGGCGACGTGCTGCAGGCCCATGAGAAGGAGTTCGAGGAGCTTACCGGTATCAAGGTCGGCTCTGAGCAGATCCCCGAACAGCAGCAACGCCCCAAGGTGGCCGTGGAGTTCGCCTCCGGCCGCACCAGCTTCGATGTCGTCAACGTGGCGCTGCATGTGCAGAAGAGGCTGATTGAAAAGGGCAAGTGGCTGATCGACCTGCGCCCCATGCTGGCTGATCGCAACCTCACCGAAGCGTCCTATGATTTCGGCGATTTCGGCGGCCCGGGTATTCACGCCGCCACCGCCGCCGATGGCACGCTGCACACCATCCCGCTCAACCAGGATTTGTGGCTAACCTTCTACAACAAGCAGATCTTCGCCGAACGCGGCCTCAGCTTCCCCAAGACGCTTGACGAGATGTTCGAAACCGCCAAAGCGCTCACCGACAAAAGCAAAGGGGTTTACGGATACGTCGGCCGCGGACTCAAGAACGCAAATCTGCCGCCGTATACCTCGATACTGCTCGGCTGGGACCAGGAGACCATCTCGGCCGACGGCCGCACTCTGCTGACCGACACGCCTGCCGCGATCGCGGCAGCGGACTTCTATGGCAAGCTGATGCGAGAGACCGCCCCGCCGGGCTCGATCGGCTTCAACTGGAGCGAAAGCCAGACCACGTTCAGCCAGGCACGCGCGGCCATGTGGATCGATGGCATCGGCTTCTCCGCCCCGCTGATCGACAAAACCAAATCCAAGGTCGCCAGCACCGCAGGCTTCGCCCCAGTGCCACGCGGCCCCAAGGCGCAACATTCCGCCACCTTCATCGACGGCATCGGCATTTCCAGCAGTAGCAAGAACAAGGGTGCAGCCTGGCTGTACGTGCAGTGGGCGACCAACAAGGCGATGATGGCAGAAATGTTGCGCACCGGCTCCGGCACGCCAGCCCGGGCCAGCACCTACCAGGACCAGAAGATCGTCGAAAACAGCACCTTCCCCCGCGAATGGTTCGAGGCCGCCCTCGCTTGCCTCAAGATCGCCCGCTCGGGCTTGCCGGAAATCGTCGGCGTCACCGAATTCCGCGATACCATCGGAAGCGCCCTGACAAACATCATCGGAGGCAGCGACCCAGCCACCGAAATGCGCAAGGCAACCCAAACCTTCCAACCCATCCTTGCCAAGGAATTCGCCTGAGGCCGGAGGTGAAACCGAAAGCGGGTTCCGGCTCCGCCGGATGCGCTCCGCGCGGCCAGGGCTTTGCCCTGGACCCAGCAGGGACGGTCGCC
>JANXSM010000009.1 GCA_025352665.1 Rhodospirillales bacterium
CGGGTGCCGATCTTGCAGCGAACCGACCATGGATCCTTGTCATACGGGCCGTGGCTCCGGGATCCAACGCAGCGACGCACCTGCCTTGGGAGCCTGGGTTGCTCGCGGCCGGCTACCAATTCGTGTGGTTCGACGGGGTCAATCGCTTCTATGTCGCCGAGGAGCGAGCCCTCCAGCTCGCGCCACATTTCAGGACGCCGCCAAATATTCTCGACGACTTCCTGCGCGTCGCCGATACGGAATTGGCGACCCGGATCGGCCGGTCCGAGGCGCTCGCGGCGGCGCTGGCTGATCGCGCGGCGGCGGCGGAGACACGGTCGCGCGACGATACGCGTATGCTGATGGAACTGCGGGTGCTGAACGAGCACCGAATTCAGCAGATCCGCTCACTCGAGCAGTCACTCGTCGACGCGCATGAGCGGGCCGGCGTCGAGGCAGGTCGAACGCGCGCGGCCAACGAGTGGCTGGACGCGGTGCGACGGAGCACGTCGTGGCGGGTCACAGGCCCTGTGCGCGTGTTGGTGCGTCGCCTTGGTCGCCGCCCTGCCCTCGTGGGCGAGGGACTCCCGCCGCCGCCCGCGCTGGAAGCTTTGCATCTGCCGGCGTCACGCACCAGGTTCGAGGCGCTGGTCGGCGCGCGGCTGGCCGGCCACGAAACACGGCCGGCGCCGCGCCGGACTGTGCACCAATTCCATCCTGGCTCGGCGCGCGGAGATGCGATCACCAATGGGTTGCTGCTCGTTCAACGCGTGCTCCGCCGGCTTGGCTACGAGAGCGAAATTTATTGCGACCAGCCTGATCCGGAACTGGGAGCTGCCTTGCGCCCATCGGACGAATTGCCCTTGCACGACGACTACGTGCTGCTGGTGCATTTTTCGCTCGGCTTTGATAATTTTGACACCATCGCCGGCCTCGCCGCACCCAAGGTATTGATGTATCACAACATCACGCCGCCGGAAATGCTGACGTTGGCGCCAGAGCTGCAGGCTTTGGCGCGGCTCGGGCGAACCCAGCTCGGCGAATGGAAGCCGCATGTGGCTGCGGCGCTGGCGGTGAGCGAATACAACGCGCTCGACCTGCGTCAGCTTGGCTATCCCGTCGTGCGTTCCTGTCCACTTTTGTTCGACATCGATGCGATGCGGGCAGAGGCTGCTGGGCCCACTCTGCCACGCGGAAGCGGGGTGTTCACGATTCTGTTCGTCGGACGGATCGTGGAGTCCAAGGCGCAGGACGATCTCGTCGCGGCATTTGCCGCCTTCAAATCGCGCTACCCGCATCCCTGTCAGCTTGTGCTGGTCGGACGCAGCCAGGCGACGGCCGATGCCTTTGTGGCCAAGTTGCATGCCTTGGTCGCCGAACTTGGGATTGCCAACGATGTCATCTTCACCGGCTTCGTCGACGACACGGAACTGCGCCAATGGTACCGCGATGCGGATCTCTATGTCTCGCTGAGCAACCATGAAGGCTTCGGCGTGCCACTGATCGAGGCCATGGCCCATGGCCTGCCTGTGCTGGCCTGGCCGTGCGGGGCGGTACCGTACACCTTAGACGGCGCCGCCGAACTCCTGTTCGAGCGAACCCCGTCGGCCGTGGCCGCGCGGATTCATGATTTGGCCGCTGATCCTGCTCTGCGGCAAGCCATTGTCCGGCGACAGAGCCGCTCGCTCGACCGGCTGCGACTGGAGCACCATGTCCCCGTGTTGGTCGAGGCATTGGCGCTCGCTGGAGCCGCTCTGCCGGAGACGGTGGAGCTTTCGAAAGCGCTTGACGCAAATCTACGCTTTGCCGTCACCGGTCATATCAATGGCAGCTACAGCCTTGCGACAATCAATCGCGGTTTGGCACGCAGCGTCGAGGCGGTGCGGCCGGGACGGGTTCGGATCATCCCGGTCGAGGGCCAGGTCACCGATGATCTTTCCGGCGTGCCGCCGAACGAGGCCGCGGACATCAGAGCCCTGGTGGCGCGGCCAAAGCCGCCGACCGGCCCGGAGGTGATTGTCAGCCAGCATTATCCGGTGCATGTGCCGCCGTCCCGGGCAGATCTGATTCTGGCGCTGTTTTTTTGGGAAGAATCTGTGATCCCATTGGAAACCGTGCGCGTGCTGAACGGCTCGTTTCAGGCCGTGCTGGCGCCTTCTACCTTCGTTGCCAAGACACTGGTGGATTCCGGGGTTCAAGTTCCCGTCCACATGATCGGGCAGTCGCCTGATCTTTCGGTGTTCCGGGCCCTCGGTGCCGAGCGGCGTGCCCGGATGCGCCCCGCCGGGCCACTGGTTTTCCTGCACGTCTCGTCCTGCCTGCCGCGCAAGGGTGTCGACATTCTCATCGCCGCCTTCGCACGCGCTTTCCGACGCGCCGACCCAGTGCAACTGGTGATCAAAGGCTATCCCAATCCGCACAACGATGTTGCAGAGCAGATAGCGAGCTTGCAGGCGCGAGAGCCGGATGCACCGGAGATCGTGTTCATCAACCATGATCTGGCGGCGGCCGAATTCCTGAAGCTTTACCGCAATGCCGACGTCATGGTGCTGCCGACGCGAGGCGAGGGTTTCAACCTGCCGGCGGCAGAAGCAATGGCGGCCAGGCTGCCCTTGATCGTGACCGGTTTCGGCGGCCAATCGGATTTTTGCGATGCCGCCACGACCCGCCTGCTGACATGGCGGTTTGCGCCCTCGCAGAGCCACCTTGCCAGCGGCGGTTCCCTATGGGTCGAGCCTTCGGAGGATGACCTCGTTTTGGCCTTGCGCGAAGCCACTGTCGGTTGGACCGAGGCCCTGGCGACGCCGGGAGCTGCTTCCGGGGCGCAAGGAGCCCGGATGCGGGCTGCCGCGGCGCGCATCGATGCCACCATGAACGATGCGCTGCTGGTCGACGCGATGGCCCGGGCAGCCATCGAGACCATTGTCAGCCCACCGGCCTCGCCCACCCGGATGGCCTGGATCACAACCTGGGGCGTGCGCTGCGGCGTTGCGGAATACGCGCGGCATCTGTTGGACGCGTGGCCGGACCACCGCGACGTGGGCGAGATTGTGGTGATCGCGGATGCGCGAACTGTCGACGACGGTGCAGCCGGGCCCCGATTGCGCGTGGGATGGCAGCTGGGCAGCGATGACAATGTGCGGTCGCTCTCCAAAATTCTTGCCCAGGAAGACCCAAACGTCGTGGTCATCCAGCATCAACCAGGTTTTTTTGCTTGGCCAGAACTGGCCCGGCTGCTGCGGACGGAGGTGCTGTCGCGTCGCGTTGTCGTTGTCACGCTGCACAACACGCGTCACCTGGCCGAAATCCCTTCCGCTGAGCGGGACGATTTGGCTGCCGCGTTGCAGCTTACGGCGCGCGTGATTGTGCATACCATTGCCGACCTTGAGGTGCTGCACGGCCTCGCGGTCACGACCAATGTCGTAATGATTCCGCACGGTGTGGCATGGGACGAAGCGGTCGACAGCACGCCGCCTACGCCGCCACGGGCCTTGCCGCCAAGCGTTGCGCCGCTGATCGGTTGTTACGGTTTCTTTCTTCCTGACAAAGGCATTCCCCAACTGATCGCTGCGGTCGCGCAGCTGCGTGGGACATGGCCAGGCCTGCGCTTGAGGCTGGTCAATGCCGCCTACGACACACCCGAATCTGCAGCGGAGATCCGGCAATGCGAGGCGCAGGCCAGGACTGCCGGACTAGGCGATGCCATTGAATGGTTCACCGACTTCCTGCCGGAAGCACGATCGCGTGACTTGCTTGCAGCGTGCGACCTCGTGGTTCTGCCTTACCAATCATCGCGGGAAGCATCCAGCGCCGCGCTGCGGTCGGCGTTGGTGGCGCGAGTTCCTGTCGCGGTGACGCCACTTGCCGTATTTGACGACGCTGGCGATGCGGTGGAGCGGTTGGATGGAACCGATCCGGCAGCGATTGCGGATGGAATTGCCCGCTTGTTGGTCAATCGCGAATGCCGCAAAGAATCTCTGGCGCGGGCTGGCGCATGGCTGAACAAAAACTCAGCAAAATCGGTAGCGGAACGAATGAACGGAATGCTTATGGGGCTTCACCGGCACGCGCAGCTGAAACGGTTCCGGGCGGCGGCATCACACCAAACTCGTTGACCTGTGGCACTAAAATTAAATCGAGATCTTTGCCGCCTCCGTGCATCCAGGCTGAGTTCTGAACGTATAGATAACGCGTGGCCATGTTTCGCTGCGCGCAGACCGCGTGGTGCATACCGCTCCATGCTTTCTGGAATCTTATCGTATAGGAAGGTGTTGCATGGCCGAGAACACGGTTGCCCCAGAAAATGCGGGCATAACTCAAAAGAAGGCGGGCCTTAATCGCCGCAAACTTCTGTCAAACGCCAGCTTGAGTTCTGTTGGTCTGCTGACTGTTGGAGCGCTTTCAGTTGGCAGCCTTGCCCTGAAAAGTGTACCTGCGCAGGCTGCTACCATCACCGACGTCGATATCGTCAACTTTGCCCTCAACCTGGAATATCTGGAAGCTGAGTTCTATCTCCGCGCGTTGACCGGCCAAGGCTTGGCGGCGGGCGATGTCGGCACCAACCCCGGCGCCGTCACCGGTGGCAGCGCGGTTCCGTTCAAGACCGCCCAATACGCGTCGCTATGCCGGGACATCACGATCGACGAACAGGCGCATGTAAGGTTCTTGCGCGCAGCCCTTGGCTCCGCCGCGGTGTCGCGCCCGGCGATCAACTTCACCCAGACTTTCACCAACCTCGCCATTGCCGGCGGCCTGATCGCGCCGGGGCAGACGTTCAACCCCTTCGCCGACGAGATCAGCTTCCTGCTTGGCGCCTTCGTCTTTGAAGACGTCGGTGTCACAGCCTATGCCGGTGCCGCCGCTCTGATCAGCGACAAATCAATTCTGTCTTACGCAGCCTCGATCCTTGCGGTTGAAGCCTATCACGCGGGCGCCATTCGCGCGAACTTGTACAACATTGGCGGCGGCGTTGCGGCTCAGGGCATCTCGAACGCCCGTGGTGCTGCGTCCAAGGCAGCGGGCGGGTTCTCTGGCGATGCCGGCATCCTCGGCAGCGACGGTGTCAACGTCGCTCTCGTACCGACCGACGACCAGGCGCAGGCCTATCGTCGTACCACAGCGCAGGTTATGAATATCGTTTACCTTGGCGGTGCCAGCGGCAATTATGGCTTCTTCCCGAACAAGATGAACGGCACCATCTCCTGACTTAATCTTCTGTCTGGAACGGAGTCATCGTGGCGCCGTTCCGGATGGGGAAGATTTGAACAAAAATCTGGCAGACGCGATCACCTTGAGCTGGTAGGGCGCGTTCAGAGCTGGCGTATGCGAATGGTAGTAGCCGACCGCGCGCAACAGGTCGCCTTGCGCTTCGTCCATATATAGCCTCATGATCGCGCCGGCGGCAGCGATGTTGAAGCAGCTTCGGTTG
This sequence comes from Rhodospirillales bacterium, assembly GCA_025352665.1. Taxonomy (GTDB): domain Bacteria; phylum Pseudomonadota; class Alphaproteobacteria; order Acetobacterales; family Acetobacteraceae; genus CAIQQQ01. The sequence goes on from JANXSM010000009.1 coordinate 5,408, forward strand.
ACCAGGCGATCGCGCACCTCCGCCTCGGTCAGATGCGTCATCCTGGCGAATGCCGGCAGCCAGATCGTGTTGACCTGCATCACGCCGAGATCGTCGGTCCCGTTCAGGTTCCGGCTCACGCTGCCAGGGACGCCGCCTTCGACCAGATGAATCGCGGGCAGCACCCGCGGGGGCAAGTGGTAAATCGAGGCGACCAGAGCCATACAAGCAAGATACGGCACCGCCATTGTCCGCCTCCTTCATTTGCCGAGGTTCACGTGAACGACAGTCCTGATGCTACGACCATGACCGCTGCGCAGACGCAAGCCGCTGACCCGAGGGTGGCCAACGCCGTATCGCAGTCTGGCTTTACGTTGTTGGAAATTCTGGTCGTCATCGCCATCCTCGGTCTGCTCATCAGCCTCGTGGCCCCAGCCGTCTTGCGGCAGCTTGGGGGCGCTCGAAATTCCATCGCCAAGCAGTCCATCGAGCGCATCGCCTCCGTGCTGGATCTCTACAAGCTCGACATTGGGTCCTATCCCTCCACTGACCAAGGGCTTGCAGCGCTCTCAGCGCAGCCCGCCGGTATCCGCAATTGGAACGGCCCCTATTTGAAAGGCGAGCAGGCGCCGATCGACCCTTGGAGCCATCCGTATATCTACCGGAGCCCCTCGACTCGCAGCAGCCACGATTATGACCTGTGCTCGCGCGGTGCGAATGCGCAGGCGAGCGATACCGCCTCGGACCAGCTCATCTGCAATCCGTGAAGGTCAATTGGCACTGTTCCAGGCGACGATGCGATAGTCTGGCGTGCTGCCGCCGAAGCTAAGCTGAACAGTGGCGAGCCGGGTGAAGCGGCCGCCGCCACTCCCCTCGATTGAGGCTTGGATGGTCACGACCTGCGTGGTCTCTGTTCCATTCGTGCCAGCCTGCGCCGATGCCCGTCCGATTGTCAGCAGGGCAGCGCGCACGATCGGATCTGGGGTGGTAGGGTTGGCATCGCCGGTCGAATAAAGTGTCAGGTGGGGGGCGAGACGCTGCAGGAGGGCTGGCGTCATGCCGACCACGGCGCCCACTTCATCGATCGACAGGAACGGTGCGCCGGATGGGCCGAACGGCAGGCCAGCGGCACGATAGGCATCGAATCGCGCACCGCCCGTGCCGGTTTGCCCGGACGGGGTGCGCCAGACAACAATCGCCGTTGCCAGGTTTGCCGCCGTCGCCGTGTCGACACCGACCGCCCGCATCAGGGCCTGCAGCAGTTCGGGGGAGGCCAGGCTTGGATTGACCTTGTCTGCCTCACTGGAGACCCGGATCTCCGCCTTGGCCCCGTCCAGGGTGACACGCGATACACCGCCAGTCGCGATCACCCCGCGCGGTCCTTGCTGGAGGAGCCTGAAAACTTCGGCATGTACCGCGCCATCTGCCAGCGCTTCGAGGCGTGCGGCCAATCGCAGGTTCGACGCGAGCTGCGTCTCGCTGCGTCCGGCCGAATTGACCTGGGTTATCAGCAGCGTGATCAGCACCAATGTCCACAGCACAATCAGCAGGGCGAAGCCGCGTTCGCGCGTTGATCGCACCGTGGCGGGCCTCACGGCGAAAGATGCAACTGGCGGCGCAGCCGCGCGCTGGGATCGGTCGAGCCGGACGGCTGTTGCAGTTGCAGTTGCAGCGGCACGGCGGCAGCCGCGTTCAGGCCCTCCCGCAGATCCTGGGTCAGGGCGCGCGCGTCGCGCTGGTCGTGCACCACATGAGGCGTGATCAGCACGAGCAATTCGGTACGCGCGCGCACGTTGCTTTGCTTGCCGGCCAGCAGGCCCAGGATCGGCACGTCCTTCAGCCAGGGAATTCCGGAATTGCCCCGCGTGTCGTTGTCACGGATCAACCCGGCCAGGCCCACCGTCTGTCCGTCCTGGATCACCACGCGACTGCGCACCGCGCGTTCCTGGAAGGTGGGAGAGTTGATGCCGGTGGTGGTCGGTCCGGTGGGATCGACATCGCTGACCTCCTGCGAAATATCCAACGTCACTAGCCCGCCGCTGTTGACCCGCGGCGTGACCTCCATGATCACCCCCGTCTCACGGTAGTCGATCGAGTTGATCACCGGTGAACCCGAGGTGATCGTGCTTTGCGACGACTGTGTCAGGAACGGCACGATATTGCCGACCTGGAGGCGGGCACTTTCATTGTCGAGCACCAAAAGCTGCGGGCTCGACAGCACCTTCACCGTGGTCACCGCCTGCAACGCACTCAAGGCGCTTTCGCCGTTTGCCGACCCGAAAACGAAGCCGTTGACCGCTGAGGTGATCGGGTTGACGGGAATTCCTGTCGTGACCGAGCCCAGGGCGCCGGCCAGGCCGCCACCACGAAAGAAGAACTGCGTGCCGTATTGCAGCGTGTCGTTCAGCGTCACCTCGGCGATGGTCGCGTCGATCCGAACCTGCAGCGGCAAGATGTCGAGCTTTCGCAGTGTCGCCTCGACCGTGTCCTGCTCCTGCGCCGTGCCATAGACGAGCAATGCGTTGTTCTGCGGATTAGGGATGATGCGCATCGTGTCGGTGTTCGACGCCGTGTCGGACGGATCGAGACCGCCGAGCAGCGGGTTGGCCTGGCCCTGGCTTTGCGCTTGCGCGCCGCTGGCGGCGGCCGGATCCTGCACCGCCTGCTGGGTGATCGTGCCGCCGCTTTGGCCCAGGCCACCGGGAATGGAGTTCGTGCCGCTGCTGCGCAGACCACCGCCGGCGCCGGTGCTCCCACCCGTTGTGGAAGTTTGGCGCCGTGCCGACCCGCCAGTGCTCGGCGGACTTGGCTGTGCGGTGACATGGCCGGGGGTGAAGGCCTGCTGGAGCACATTGGCGATGTCGTTGCTGCGACTGTTCTGCAAGTAGAACACATGCCATACGCGCACGCTTTGCCGGCGCGCGCGTTCCACCAGGCCGTAGACGCGCCGGACGTCCTCGATGTAACGCGGCTGGGACGAAACCACGAGCACCGCGTTGATCCGCTGCATCGGCACCACCCTCACCGCACTGGAAAGCGCGCTGGCGCCGCCGGGGCCGCGAAACGCATCCTGCAGCGCCTGCGAAAAATCCTTGGCGTCTCCAGCGGTCACCGGAAGCAGCGCGTAAGATTGCCCGGCCAGAATGTCGATGTCGAAGGCGGCAATCAGGGTCAACAGTGTCGCACGGGTGGAGGGGTCGCCGCTGACCAGCAGCGCATTGCGCGCGGCGTCGGCGACGATCTTGCCGCCGTTGGCGACGAAGGGTTGCAGCACGCGGGCCAAATCCTCGGCGGAGGCGAAACGCAGCGGCACGACGGCACTGCCGGCCGATCCGGCTCCATCGGCAAGACCGGCCGCCGAAGCAGCGGCTGCCGCGGGTACCACGCGATACAACCCGTCGGCCTGGACCAGAGTGGCGCCATTCTGTGCGAGCAGGGACTGCAATGTGGGGATCAACTGGGTTCGAGACAGCGGCAGCACCGTGCGCAAGGTGGCCGTGCCCCGCACCGCGGGGTCGATTGTGTAGTTCACCCGCAATGTTGCCCCCAGGATCTGGGCGACCACCTCGCGAATGTCGGTGTCCACAAAGTCTAATGAGATGTCTCCCCCGGCCGCACTGCTCGGCGAGGTACGGATCTGCACTTCATTCGGGGCCACCACGCTGATCTGTGGGGTCGGTGCCGCATTGGGCGAGCCCACCGGGCCGTCCATTCGCAGCGAGGCAGACGAGGTTGGCGACAGCGAGGTAGGCTGTGTGGCGCTGCCGTCATAAGGGATGATGTGGGTGAGAGTACCCTGCGTTGCCTGGCAGCCGGACAACATCACCAGGCACAATGCAATAACTGCAGGGCCAGGTTGCGGCTTTTCAAATTTCATCGTTTCGGTGCCGCCGGGATCGGAATGTTAGGTGGATTGCGTATCAGGTCAAAGCCGGTCGGTGAGGCGCCTGGCCGGAGCAGGCCAGGACTATCAGGTCGGGCGGCCGCGCCCTCCGATCCTGTCGCGAAGCTCGGGCGGATCTGGCGTGGACCGTCGGGTCCCGTTACGGTCACACTGCCTTCGTCAATCCGCGTGATGGTATAAACGCCGAGATGTCCGCCTTCGGCAATGGTGATGGGCCGGGCGCCCTCGGGTCCGGCAAAGATCGCCCGCCGGCCCGCAGGGCTCACCAACACGCCGGACAGCCGCGGCAGGCCAGCCGCGGCTGGACCGGGACCCACCGCGGTCGGCGCGACCGGTCGCCGGTCTGCGTTGAACAGCGGGTGCGCCAGAATGGTTGAAACCCAACCTGGGACAAACTTTGCGGTGTCGGCGCCATCGGATTGGAGGCCCCTCGCGGTTTGCTGGGCGGAACCCGCAGGCCTTGGCGCGGGCGGGCCATCATTCACGGACGGACCGTTCGTGACAAACTCAATCGCCACCAGTCCGGCAAGCATCACCGAGACAGCGAGCAAGACTGGGATGGTGGCCCGGGTCAACTGGAACCCGTTCTGAAACCGAAAACCGCGAAGGAGGCATTGATGGAACGGTCTGTGCCGAACAGCACGGCAGTTCGCTCCATCTGCACATCATCGATCAACATGCGCGGCGTTGCCTCATCGATCGATTGCAGAAAGCGGGTCATCACCGGCCAGACCCCGGCCACGTTCACGCGCAAACCGATGCGGCGATAGCCGTTGACGGGCTCGGCCGGCAGCGCCTCGGCACTTGTCAGCGTGACACCCGCGTTGCGCGCCATGTCCTGTATCCGCTCCTGCAAGGTGGCCGCGGCGACGGCGTCGGAGGCTCCCTCGATGAACAGGCGCACAGGCTGGCTGGCCGAAGCGGTGTCGATCTGGCGTTGCAGAGCGGGCAGCGTGGCCGCCACAGCTTCCATGCGGCCGGCCAAGGCCTCGCGACGGCTGCGCATTTCGGCCAGATCGTCACGCCAGGCCAAAAGCGGCGACACGACCCCGAGCCACAGGACGGCCATCGCGACAACCGTGATCGCACAGGCGAGTGCGCGGCCGCGAGGGCCGGTTGGCAGAGCGGTCACAGGCCAAGCTCGGCGCGGATCGAGAACAGATCCGATCCTGAGGAATCGGCCCGTGTCACAGGTGTCAGAAACGCGGGATTGCGCAGCGTCGGTTCCGCGGCCAGCAGGCCGATCAGGCGTGCGGCACGGGCCGACTGGCCGGTGAACGTCAGTTGCCGCTGCCGCAATGAGAGGGCGGTCAGCCAGGTGTCGTCCGGCAGGATCTCGGTCAGGGCCGCCAGCGCTTGCAGCACGTTGCCGACCCGCGCGGCATCGGCTGCGAACACGTCGGCGCCGCCGGTGTCTGCAGCAATGCGCTTGCGCAGCGCATCCACCTGGGCCACTCGGGGCTTCAACCGTTCGATCCTGGCCTCGGCGGTCGCTATGGCCCGGGCGTTCAGCGCCAGGGGCGTGGTGATGACGGCGACCGCCAACACGGCGCAAACCGCGGCTGTGGCACGCAGCGCGACGCGGCCGCCTGCCGGCGCCAGCTTGCGGGTCAGCGGGATGTGACGCGGCGTGCGGTCGGCGCCCGGCGCCATCAGCATGACCGGCTCCATGCCAGCTTCGTGCAATACGGCAAGCCAAGGTTCGAGCGGCGCCTTGGGCAGCAGCGACAGGCGCACCTGCAGCGTGGCCCGTTCGCGATCACGGCGGATCAACTGCCATGCCCAGAACAGCGAATCTGCGGAGAAGGGTGTTATCCGGTCCATCTCATAGCCTAGCACGCGGTCGAGGTCCGCCTCGGCCGCAAGCGGCAGCGTCACATCACGTTCGAGCAGCAGGCTCGGGGGAAGCTGCAGCAGCACGATCTTTGGCATACGCGGCCCCGAGGCAGCCGCGCGCAAGGCGGGCATACCGGTCGGTGCGAGAGAAAATACGCCGAGCGAGGTTTCGGCGCGCCTCACCCGGCGTACAAGTTCCACCAGCACTTCGGCGTCCTGCGTCACGACACGCAAGATCGTCGCGTCAGCGGTCATGTCGTCCTGGCGGGTTAACCGGGACGGCAATACATCCAGTATCTGGCTGGCCCACCAGTGAAAGAATTCCGATAGCATGAGTGTGGTGAACGCTCCGGTCACTGCGTGCGGGTGGCGAGTCTCGTCCCTCCCAAGGACTACGTCATCGCCGGTATAGTGGATGCAGCCAAACCGGGGAAGAACGCCGCCTCACCGCGGCTTGGACCGCATCGGGGCTGCTACCAGCGGCGGCCAGCGCCGCGCGTCCCCGGGCGGAAAGACAATCCCGATCCGAATGAGGTCTGGCAAATCCGGGCCCTGCCAGGCGTCGTGCCAGCCGCGCGCGCCCTGCTGGTCGCGACCCCAGTAGGAAATCATCAGGCGATCCACGCCGTTCAGCAGCACGCTCTGCTCGGGCGGCGGCGGCGCCTGCAGCCGGGGTGCGTGCAGATAGGGGAGCCAGCGCAGCAGCAGCCGATGGGCACCATCCACGCCCAGGGCAACCTGCGCCTGGCGGGGACGACCGCGGGCGGCTGCAGAAAGATCGGTCACCAGGCTCAGCGTTGCGGCTGTGCCCGTGATTTCGGCTGGTACCGTATCCCGGCCCGGGTCGGCCTGTTCGATCACGCGGCGCAGCACCCGCTCCACCGCGTCCGCATCGCCATGGCTGCGCAGAGCCTGCTGCTGCATGTCCCACGTCCGTGTACCAAACCGCACCGCCTGCGCGAGGCCCGCCAGCACGAAGCCCAGCACAATAAGGGCCACCAGGACCTCCAGCAGCGTGAAGCCAGCTTGTCTGCGCGGTGTCACGGCCAATTTCTTACGGCCCCTGGGGCAGGGTAAAGCCGACACGCTGGGTGTCGAGTTGCAAGCTCCGCGCGGTTTCGCCGACGCCCCATGAAACGGCTACGCTGATGGCGAACAATGTCGGCAACTGCGTGCCGGCCTCGACAAGGCCGGGCGGTGGCAGCGCCGTCTGACGCGTTGTGATCACGGTATGCCACCGAAATCCACCGCCATCGTCGCCGGACTGTTCGCCGGGGACGATGGCACTGCCGTGGCCGATGGCCGCCAGGCGAGAGCGGGCGCGCGAAATGGCATCCTCATACTGCGTGGCAACGCGGACCGACAAAATCCCGTCGATGGCACCGCGATAAAGCACGCTGAGCGCCATCGCCGCGATGATAAAGGCAACCAACACTTCAAGCAGGGTGAAACCGGCCTGCCCGATGTCGGCGGATCTACGGGGCATCGAGGAGACCCACGCGTCCCGTCAGCCAATCTACGGCCACCCGCATCGTGCTCGCCCCCTCGGCCAGTGCGATGACACCGCCGGACGCACTGCCATCCGGTGCGAACAGGATTGTGGCGGGCGGTGCGTCGCCGGCTACCGCAGTCATTGTCGCGCGCACGGGGGGCGAAAGCGGGTGAAGGGGGCCGCGATCAATGCGCCAACCGTGCTGCGGTAGGTCGAGCACGAACGCGACGTCGTGGTTGGTTGCGATCGCCTGGCCACGGGCGCCGCGCAGGGCCTGCATCATCTGGCTTGCCTCGGACCGCAGGTCCAGTCCCGCCGGGCGCGCGGGACCGTGTGACAGCACGAGCCCGCCAACGAGGCCCAGGATCACCAGGACCACCAGCACCTCGATAAGCGTGAAACCGGCCTGCTGCTCAGTTCGCGAGGTCATTAAGGCTCAGCATCGCCAGCAGCAGCGACGACACAATGCCCGCGACCGCCGCCCCCATCACGACGGTGATCACCGGCACCAGCAGAGACACCAGCCGCTGCACGCCCAAGCGGGATTTCTCCTCATGGATGTCGGCCGCCCGCAGCGCCATCGGACCGAGTTGTGCCGTCTCTTCCCCAAGTCGCATCAGATTGATCGTTCGCAGCGGAAACACATCCGCCTTGGCCAGCGCCGCGGAAAGTCCCGCACCGCCTTGTGCCGCCACCGACGCGGACGAGACTGCAGCGACGGCCGCAAGATTGCCAATGCTGCCCCGCACGATGCCCAGAGCGGACAGCAGCGGAACACCGTTGATCAACAAGGTTCCGAGGGTGCGCGCAAAGCGCGCGGCCAGCACTTCGCGCACCAGGCTACCGATCACCGGAATGCGCAGCACCACCCGATCGGCCAACAGGCGTGGCCCCGGGCGCAGCAGAAGCTGGCGAATGGCGAGGCCAGACAGGATCGCCGCCAGTAAAATCCACAGCCCATAGGCGCCGACGAAATCACCGGCAGAAATCAGCGCCTGCGTGGAGGCAGGCAGAGCGGCACCGTTCTGGGCAAACAGCGGCACGAATTGCGGGAGCACCTGCGTCAGCAACAAGACAATGGACCCAATCGCTGCGACCAGCAGCAGGCTGGGGTAGATCATCGCCGATGTCACCGTCGCGGCCAGCGCCCGCTGGCGCTCGATGAGCGAGGCGAGATGCTCCAATGTGGGTGCCAGCGTGCCGCCGGCCTCGCCGGCTCGCACCAAGCCGACATAGAGCTTTGGAAAGCTGCGCGGATGCTGCCCCAGGGCTGTTGCGAGCGGCGCGCCATCGCGCACGGTGTTGCGCAGCTTGCCGATCACCCCGGCCACTCTCGTGTTGGGAGCCGTCTCCACCAGGAAACGCAGGGTGCGATCCAGATCCTGGCCGGCCGCGAGCATGATCGCCAGTTCGCGGGTGAAATTGGCGACCTCCTGCCGGCCCAGTGCGCGACCACGGCCGAACTCCATCGCAAGCAGGCCGTCAATGAAGCTGTTTCCTGCTGCAGGTTCCACGCGCATCAGGATGCTGCCCTGCCGATGCAGGCTGGCGACCACAGCCGCTTCGTCATCGACCTCTAGCGTGCCGCGCTGGGTCTCGCCGGCGGAGTTGATGGCGGTGAAGTTGAACAGCGGCATCAGGCCGCTTCACGGATGCTGCGTACCACTTCCTCAAGCGTGGTGGTGCCGTCCAGCGCCGCCGCGAGACCGGCGTCGAACATGGTCACCATCCCCGCGGCAACCGCTGCGCGTTCAATGTCGTTGTGGTCGCCTCTTGCGAAGATCAGCCGCTCGACAGCAGCATCGGGCGCGAGGAACTCGGCGATGGCCTGACGGCCGCGAAAGCCGGTGTTGCGGCAGGCAGGGCAGCCGGCGGCGTGCCATAGCGTGATCGGCCGCCTGGTTGTGTGCCGGTCGAGTTGGAAGCGGTCGATCAACGCCTGTGGTGCTGGTGCTTCGTGGCGGCAGGCGGTGCACAGGCGCCGGACCAAGCGCTGGGCCAGAATGCCGCGAAGCACCGCTGTCATCAGATAGTCCTCCAGCCCCATGTCCCGCAGCCGGGGAATGGTCGCGGCGGCGGAATTCGTGTGCACCGTGGAGAGCACCAAGTGCCCGGTCAGCGCCGCCTGCACGGCGATCTGCGCGGTCTCGATATCGCGAATTTCACCGACCATGATCACATCCGGGTCCTGGCGGAGGATCGAGCGCAAAAGACTGGCAAAGTTCAGTCCGATCTGCGGCTTGACCTGGATCTGGTTGATGCCCTGCAACTGGTACTCGATAGGATCTTCGACCGTCACCACCTTGCGCGAGATCGAGTTGAGCGCGAGCAGGGCCGTGTAAAGTGTTGTGGTCTTGCCGCTGCCGGTGGGGCCGGTGACCAAAAGGATGCCGTTGGGCAGTTCCAGAGCGGCCGACAGCTTGCCGATGACGGCAGGGGCCAAGCCCAATTTGGCATAGTCGAACGCCACCGTGCTGCGGTCGAGCACTCGCAGCACCACGGTTTCCCCGTGCAGCGAAGGAATGGTGGAAACCCGGAAATCGATCTCGGTGCCGCGCACGGCAAGCTTGATGCGCCCGTCCTGCGGCAGCCGACGCTCGGCAATGTCCAGACGGGCCATGATTTTGATGCGCGATGTGATCGCCGTTGCAAGGCGGGCAGGCGGCGATTCAGCCTCCTGCAGCACGCCGTCATAACGGTAACGCACGCGGAGCCGATCCTCGAAGGGTTCGATATGTATGTCAGAGGCCTGGGTCTCGACCGCGCGAGCGATGATCTGGTTCACCAGCCGAATGACCGGCGCCTCGCTGGCGAGGTCTTTCAGCCGTTCCGCATCCTCTTCCGAGGGAGCTGCGTCATCCGGCCGGCTGTCGTCTGGCGCGGCGTCGGGATAAAGCCGCTCGAAGGCCGCCTCCAGGTCAATCGGCACGGCCACTTCGAGTGTTACTGGCAGGCCAGCCGCCACGGCGATCGACTGCGGCGTAAAAGTGTCGAGTGGGTCGGCGACCGCGACAACCAGCCGGCCGTTCTCGACCGCCACCGGCAAGGCGCGGGCGGCACGCAGGAAACGCGCGGATAGTCTCTCAGGAAACAGAGGATCGGCCGGATAGCGCGGGGCTGTGACAACGCGCAGGCCGAGGTGGGAGGCAAATGCATCCGCCAGGGCCCGCTCGGTGGCGAGGCCGAGTTGGATCAGCACGACATCCAGGCGTTGCCCGGTTTCAGTTGCGATGTGCCTCCCACGGTTGACCGCTCGGCCATCGCACCCACCATGTGCGACCAGCAGCGCCACGACAGCTTCAATCGGAGAGGTTACCTCGGAGTCAGCATTCCTCACGACAGGCCTGCTTGCGCGTTCATCGGTCGGCATGCTCCATGGCAGACGTAAATTGTCGCTGTTGAAGCCAAATGCAAGCGTTCTTCGAGGTGGGCGGCGCTACGCCGTTGTCCTGGCTATGGCCAATTCTGGCGGCACCTTTCGTCGGCAGCCTGTTGGGCGTGCTGATCATACGGCTGCCCGCCGGACGCAACGTGGGCTGGGCACGCTCCGAATGTGAGTCTTGCCATCGACCGCTGACGTCGATGGAGCTCTTGCCAATCCTGAGCTTCGTGGCGCTGCGAGGCCGGTGCCGTTCCTGCCAAGCACCGATTGCTCGGTTCCACATATGGATCGAACTTGCCGCAATCCTGGTTGCGGTCTCGGCAGTCTGGGCCGCGCGCGACCCTGCAATGATATGGGCGAACTGCGTGCTCGGCTGGACGTTGCTGGCACTTGCCTGGATCGATTTCCGCCATCTGCTTTTGCCAGATGCGCTAACCCTGCCTCTCGTGCTGGCGGGGCTCGCCGCTACACTTTGGTTGGACCCTGACGCAATCACCTCCGCCGCATCAGGTGCACTGGTAGGATATCTCGCCTTCCGCGCGGTGGAATGGGCCTATCGCGCGCTTCGCCACCGCGACGGGCTGGGACAGGGTGATGCGAAACTGATGGCTGCGGCGGGAGCCTGGGTCGGGCTTGAGAACCTCGGCCTCGTTATACTCACGGCTGCCCTGTTCGGCATCGCGGCTGCCTGCTTGAAGTTCCTGATTGGACGGGGACGAGTGCGGCTCCACCTCCACGAGACGCAAATACCGTTTGGCCCTTGGATTGCGTTGGCCGCCTGGTTCGTCAGACTATACGTTTCGTGAAACATCCGAACTCATCCGAAGTGCCTTACCTGTTGCCTCTGTTCTTCTGGACCAAGGTTGTTGTACAGGCCATACTGGGATCAATGTATCAGCTTGGAAACAGCGAAGCGTACGCAGCCTGGTCCCGTGAGCAGGACAGTGTGTCCGCAGCGGACACAGTGGTTATACGGGTGTGCGTTGAAACTTTGGTGTTAAAACCAAAGTTTTCACTGGTATTGATCCCGTCGGGCCATGTCGCGCCCGACCTGCTTGCTGGTTTGCAGACCCAAGCCTACCCAAATTTTGAAGTGTTCGCGCCGGCTGCCTGGATGGATGTGTGGGACGACCCGAGAGGAGTAGCGCTCGACGAGCCGGACTGTGTCCTGTTTTACAATAAAGCACTGAACCAGGCCCGAGGCGTTTTCATCATTGCCGTGCCTTCTGATGCGATCATCCCGCCGCATGCCCTCTTCGAATTTGCCAACATGTTGCAAGCCGATACCGAAGTGGAACTGCTGTTTTCTGACGAAGACAAAGTCGATGTGAACCGTAACCGATGCGATCCCTACTTCAAGACGGCCTGGGATCCGGATCTGATGCTCGGTCGTGATGGTGTTGGTCATCTTGCAGCCTTGCGCACTGAAAGCGTGCGGGCCATCGGCGGCATGCGGCCGAGCGGAGATGCCGTGGGCGCGGCTGTGGCGCATTATGACCTCGTGCTCCGGCTCGGCTGGCGGGCGATGCCCACCGCAATCCGCCATATACCCGCGGTGCTGTGCCATCGCTCCACGCTCTCACAGGCGACCTGGAACGCGAAAGCCGCTCGCGGCGTCGTGCGCCGGCACCTTGGCGAGATCGGCATAATCGGCGCGACTGTCGAGCCTGCTCCTCTGCTGGCGCGATGCAACCGCATCCGTCATCCGTTGCAACACCCCGCACCCAAGGTCTCGATCCTGGTGCCAACCCGCGACCACGCCGACATGCTCGCGCGCTGTGCGGAAGGTTTGCTGCAGCGCACCGATTACCCGGCCTTCGAGTTGCTTATCATCGACAACGACAGCCGTGAGCCCGCGACGATACGGCTGTTCGCCCGCCTGCAACGCGATCCCCGCGTGCGCGTGCTTCCCTGCCCTGGGGCGTTCAACTTTTCCGCGCTGAACAATGCAGCAGTCGCCCAGGCGACCGGGGATGTTCTGTTGCTGCTGAACAGCGACACCGACGTGATCGATCCCGGCTGGCTGACGGAGATGGTCTCCCACGCGATACGGCCAGATATCGGTGCAGTGGGCGCCAAACTATTGTATGCGGACGGCCTTGTTCAGCATTGCGGCATCATCGTCGGCCCAGGGCGGAATCTTGGCCATCAACTGCGTCGCTCCGAACGAGGCGACCCAGGGCCTGCTGGAGAGCTCGCCCTGGTGCGCAGCATGTCTGCTGTAACCGGAGCGTGCCTCGCCATGCGCAAATCGGTCTATCTCGAAGTGGGCGGGTTGGATGAGACAAATTTCCCCGTTACGTTCAACGATATCGATCTTTGCCTTCGCCTGGCTGATTACGGCTACCGGGTCATCTGTACCCCCTTTGCCGAGATGTTTCACCTGGAATCCGCCAGCCGGGGGTACGACGACACAGCCGAAAAGCAGGCTGAGGGGCACCGTCACACAGCGGTGTTCCAGCGCTTGTGGCAACCCTTGCTGAAGCACGATCCCTACCGCAATCCGAATGTGGTATACTTATGGGATACCGCCGAATACGCGTCGGAGCCCGCCGGCTGTGCATGGCGAACCAATCCCGCGAGACAGCTCGAGTCGATCCCTTTCTCTATTTGCGATGACGGGATCTAATGTCATGATTTACGGGTCTGAACGCCCAAAGTTAAAAATCGGTGATACTCCCGATCCGAAGTGCCCGCAGGCGGCTGGCGAGATGCTGATGCATTTGCGCGCACAACTTGTCGCGCTTGAGCTCCGCGCGCACACAGACAAGCAACGAATCGCGATTGCCGCAGGCCGCACATCCGCCTCGCGCCGCGAAGTGATCGCGCTCGCCGAGCAGGCGGAACGAGCTCAGGCCCAGGCAGAAGTTGTTCAAAGCCGCCTGACGGAGCAAGTCAGCGCGTTACAAGATCAAGTGGCGCGACTGTCGAACGATCTCAAAACGTTACAAGAAAAGAAAGATGCGTTGCGATTGCAAGTCGAAAGTTTGCAGCGACAACTTGACGCCGTCGTCGGTTCCACAGTTTGGCGCGCCTCGTGGGTCTTTCGCATGCTCGCAGGCCGGGCACCTTCTTCCGTTCGCCAAGCAATACGAGTGTGCACAAAGCGGATCTGGTGAACATTATTGGTCGAGCCCGCCAGGTCGAGACGGCGCGAACACCGGAGGCGCTCACCATGGGTGAGCCTCCCCCCTGCGACCAAAATGATAAATAAATTAATTTTTTATATTATGCTAAAGCTTCGCCAACGCCGGCCGGCGACCTAGCAGCCCGGTGGCGGCTTCGATGGCAGCACCGACCTGCAGCACCGTTGCCTCGTCGAAGGCGCGGCCGACGATCTGCACCGAGAGCGGCAGTCCGTTTGCGGAAAACCCTGATGGCATCGACATCGCCGGGTTGCCGGTGACGTTGAACGGCATGGTCTGCACGGGCCACGAGATCGGCAGCGGCTTCACGTCGGCGAAGGCCGGCGCCGTGGCCAGCGCGCAGGCGGTGATCAGAACGTCGTACGTTCGCAGCTGGGTATTGACGGCCACCGTCAGCTCACGGCGCAGACGCTGGGCCTGCACGAGGTCGGCCGCGGTGATGTAGGCGCCGGTGATGATGCGCAGATAGGCGAGCTGCCCGAAGTCGAGCGGGCGGGTGCGGAAGTCGTGCTCATGGATCGCGTAGGCTTCGCTGCTGAGGATCACACGGCCGGCGGTGTTGAAAAGATCGTAGTCGGGAAGCCGAACGTCCTCGATGATCGCACCCTGGGAGGCAAGCTTCGCCAGTGTTGCGTCGAAGTTCGCCAGCACTTCCGGCGAGAGACCCGCGGCGTCCTGGAAGAAGTTACGGGGAACGCCGATTTTCAGCCCTGCCACGCCGCGGCCGAGGCCCGCGCGGAAATCGGGTTTCGGCAGATCTGCACTGGCAGGATCATGCGCGTCGTAGCCGGCGATCACCTCCATGGCGATCGCGGCATCTTCCACCGACCAGGACAACGGGCCGCAATGGTCGAGCGCGAAGGACAGCGGGAACACGCCACGGCGCGAGACCAGTCCGTAGGTCGGTTTCAGGCCGACCGTGCCGCAATATGCGGCGGGACCGCGGATGGAGCCGCCGGTGTCCGAACCCATCGCCATGCGCACAAGGCCTGCGGCCACGGCAGCACCGGAGCCGGAGGAGGAGCCGCCGGTGACGTGCTCGGTATTCCAGGGATTTCGCGCTGGCGGGAACGGCAGGTCGAAGCTGGGGCCGCCGATGGCGAATTCGTGGGTGCCGAGCTTGCCGAGCAATACGCCGCCCTGGGCCTTGAACTTCGACGCCACGACAGAGTCGTGCGCGGGGACGTTGTGTTCACGCAATTTCGAATGACAGGTCGTGCGAATACCGGCCGTGTCGTAGATGTCCTTGAGCGCGTAGGGCACGCCTTGCATAGGGCCGCGATCGACGCCACCGGCGAAATCCGCATCGGCGGATTGTGCATCCTCGATCGCACGTTCGCTGGTGACGGTGATGAAGGCATGGATTTCTGGGTCGATCGCGGCAATGCGGGCCAGGGCGTCCTGGGCGAGGGCCACGGCGGTAACACTGCCGTCACGCAGTTTGCGGCCGGCTTCGGCAATGGAGAGCTCGTGCAGGGGCTTGTCCATGCTCACAGCACCCGCGTGACGCTGCGGATATCGAAGCAGCCGGCCGGCTCCTCAGCCGCCGTGCGAGGCTGGCGCAAAAGCTCCAGTCCCTGTCGCAGTTCCTTGAATCCCGCCATCACCAGCGGCTTGCGTTCCTCGGGAATGTCCAACCCGGCGCGTCGGGTGAGAACATCGAATTCGAGGGCAAGGGCTGTCTCGTCGGTGGGTTCAGACATGCTGCGGGCCTTTGCAGTTCGGGCTGGTCGGACTGTATCGAAGGCTGCTGCGAGCACAAGGTGGCACGGCCGCCGCGCATGTTGGCATATGGTGATGTCGGTCGTCAGAGGTGAGGATGCAGATGGTCGGATCGTTGCGGAGAGTTTTCTGAAATACACACTGATCCGGCATCCAGCGGTGCTGGTGGCGCCCGGCACCTGCTACGGGCGCAGTGATGTGGCGTTGGCGCCGGGATGGCGTTCAACGATCCCCGGCGTGGTCGAAGCGATCGGCGATATGCACCACGCGATGCTGTGGAGCAGCCCCGCTCGCCGGTGCGCCGTGTTCGCCGAAGCCTTGGCGGACGGCCGCCCGGTTCATCACGACGATCGATTGCTGGAGCTGGATTTCGGTGCCTGGGAGGGATTGGCCTGGGAGGATGTTCCGCGCGCGGATCTCGATGTTTGGGCGGCAGACCCCGAAGCCTTCGCAGCCCCTGGCGGCGAGACCGGAGGCGCATTGATCGCACGGGTGCAGGACTTCAATGCCGAGCTGCGCAGGCGCGGAGGCGATGTTGTGGTGGTGTCGCATGGCGGGCCACTGCGGATCCTGTCCGCACTGCTGCAAGGCAGGCCGGTGGATCTGCTGGCGGCTTCCATGGGAATGGGAACAGTTGTCCAGGGTGAGATAAAAGGACTTTAGCGGAGCACGCAGACCGTCAGAACCAGGCATTCGATGCCAGCGATGGTCGCGCCCAACACGTCGCCGGTATAGCCGCCGATCTGACGACGGGCGAAGCAGGCCATGCCCCATCCCGCGCTGGCGGTGAGGAGAGTGGCCAGGATGGCGGTCGCAAGCGGCAGCAAGATGAAACCAGCCGCCAACGCCAGTGCTGCTGCGACCAGAGCGGAGGCGGCTGAGCCCGGCGCCAAGCCAGCGCCAAGTCCGTCGCTGCGAGCTGGGGCGTTGCTCTCCACCACGAGCAGGCTGCCCGACCGGGCGAGGGCGCAGGTGGCCATGAGTGCTGCGGTCGCGTGGCCGTGGAGCGCGAAGATCGCAGCTGCGCGCGCGCCGAGCGAAACCACCAGCGCGACCGCGCCATAAGTTCCGATGCGGCTGTCGCGCATGATCTCCAGTTTTCGCGCACGGGTGCGGCCACCGCCGAAACCATCGGCGGTATCGGCCAGACCATCCTCGTGCAAAGCGCCGGTGATGAGGAGAAGCACCGCCACCGTCCAAACCGCCGACAGGCTCGACGGCACGCCGAGCCAATGCAAGGCAGTGTTGGCAGCGCCGGCAAGGCCGCCGATTACCAATCCCACCAGCGGATAGGCCCAGACCGCTCGCGCCGCAGATGGCACCGCATCGCGCGGCCACAGCCAGCCCACCGGCAATCGGGTGAGCAGGCTGAAGGCCTCGGCGACATCGGTGCGAAGCGGCTTCATGCGCGGTTCGTCACACCGGCCTGGTTGAATGTGGCCATGCCCGCATGGCAGGCGATCGCCGCGCGCAGGATCGACACCGCAATCGCAGCACCGGAGGCTTCGCCCAGGCGCATGCCGAGATCGAGCAGCGGTTGCAGGCCGAGCTCTGCGGCCAGGCGGCGGTGCCCGGCTTCGGCGGAGACATGGGCGATCTGCGTGTGAGCGAGCGCGCCAGGCTGCAGGCAGGCCAAGGGGGCGGCGGCGGCGGTGCAGACGAAACCGTCGAGCAACACGGGAATGCCGTGGCTGCGAGCGGCGAGGGTCGCGCCAAGAATGGCTGCGAGCTCGCGCCCGCCCAGCGCTGCTGCGGCCTCAAGCGCGGTGTGCGGGTGACGGGCGAGACCTGCGTCGATGGCGGCACGTTTGCGGGCAAGTCCATCGTCGTCCACTCCGGTGCCGCGGCCTGCCCAGTCCGCGCCAGTGCCGCCGAACAGAGCAGCGGCGAGGGCGGCTGCGGCTGTGGTGTTGCCGATCCCCATTTCGCCGAGGCAGAGCAAGTGGGCATTCTGGTCGACGGCTGCGTGACCGACGGCGACGGCGTCAAGAAACTGCCGTTCGGTCATGGCGGGATGCTGGGTGAAGTCGGCGGTGGGTTCGTCGAGCGCCAGCGGGATCACGCGCAGCCGAGCGCCCACGCTGGTGGAGAGCTGGTTGATGGCGGCACCGCCGGCTACAAAATTGGCAACCATCTGGGCCGTGACGGCTGGCGGGTAAGGCGACACTTGCTGATCGGTCACGCCATGGTTGCCGGCGAAGACGAGGATCTCCACTCGGTCCAGCCGCGGCATCGGCCGGCCTTGCCAGCAGGCGAGCCAGGCCACGAGTTCTTCGAGGCGTCCCAGACTGCCCGGTGGTTTGGTCAGCATGGCCTGCCGAGTGGCCACGGCCGCTGCGGCGGCGGCATCGCCTTCGGGCAGTTGCAAGCAGGCATCGCGCAGCTCGGCAAACGTTGCGAATATCATGGGAAAAACCTTGCGATGGCGTGAAAGAACGACCCGCTGACCAGCCCGCGCCGCGCACCGGCGAGGCCGAGGTCGCGGCCCAGACCGTCGGCCAGGGTGCAGAACGGTGCGTCGTGGCCGGCATCCGTCACGCGGGCGTAGTGGAATTCATGACCGCGCAGCACCGTGCCGGCGGGGCCCAAGATGCCGGCAGCGGTCAGCGTTGCCTCGCGGTAGCCCAGGTTCAGGCGACGCCGGGCGAAGCTGGTGCTGTGACCGAGCAGGCCGGTCATGGCGTGGTCGGTGCCTTCGCCATCTTGCAGGGATCGGCCGAGCACCATGAAACCGCCGCACTCGCCGTGGACGGGCCGGGTTTGACTGAATACGCCAAGTCCGGCCTGGAAGCGGGTGGCTGCAGCTAGGCGCCCGGCGTGCAACTCGGGGTAGCCGCCAGGCAGCCAGCATGCATCGCAGCTTGGGTCTGGCGCCTCGTCGGCGAGCGGCGAGAAGGCGATGATTTCGGCACCGGCCTTGCGCCAGGCGGCCAAATGATGGGCGTAGATGAAGCTGAAAGCGGCATCGCGGGCGAGGGCGATGCGTTGGCCCGGAGGTGGCAGTGCTGCGCCCGATCCAGAGGTGGCGTTCAGGACTTGGCTGGCCGCGGAGATCGCTGCGATGTCCAGGCTCTGCTCGGCCAGGTCCGCCAGGCGACCCAGCAACGCGGGCAGGGACGGGTGTTCGCCGGCTTGCACCAGGCCGAGATGGCGTTCCGGCAAGGCGATGGTGGCGTCGCGGCGGATGCTGCCCAGCACTTGGATGCCAGCAGCACCCATTGCCGCGGCCACGCCTGCGTGATGGCGGTCGCTGGCGACTTGGTTGAGCACAACGCCGGCGATGCGAACGCGCGGGTCGTGCAAAGCGAAACCGCGCGCAACGGCTGCTGCGGACTGCGACTGGCCGGAGACGTCGAGCACCAGCACCACGGGCAGGCCGAGAATTGCCGCGAGGTCGGCTGGCGCCCCGCTGCGGCCAGGGGCCGCCGCGATGCCGTCGAACAGGCCCATGGCCGACTCGACGATCAACAGCTCGGCGTCGCGTGATGCCTCCGCGGCGATGGCGCCAAGCAGCGGAGGGGGCATCGCCCAGCTGTCGAGATTGAGGCTGGGGTGGCCAGTGGCGGCTGCGTGAAATGCAGGGTCGATGTAATCGGGTCCCGATTTGGCAGCGCGCACTGAAACGCCGCGGCGGCGAAGCGCTGCCAGCAACGCCAAGGTTACGGTGGTCTTGCCGCTGCCGGACCGAGGAGCGGCAATCATCAGGCCTGCGGTCATTGGCGAGTGCCTCGGCGCATCGCTATATACCAAACATGCAGCAAAAGCCCCCGCTTCGCCGTGGCTGGACCACTGGCGCTTGCGCCACGGCGGCAGCGGCTGCGGCTTTTTCCGCGTTGCAGGACGGGTGTTTTCCAGACCCCGTCGAGATCACGTTGCCACGCGGCCAGGTCGTGGCGTTCTCCCTGGCCGAGGCTGCGTTGATCGACGGCGGTGCCATGGCCGCCGTGGTGAAGGATGCCGGCGACGATCCGGACGTCACCCACGGGGCATTGGTGCGGGCGACCTTGCGGCCTGGCAAAGCCAGGTCCGGGGTGGTTTTTCGCGCCGGTCCCGGCGTCGGAACGGTGACGCGCCCGGGGCTGCCGATCCCGCCCGGCGAGCCGGCCATCAACCCGGTGCCGCGCCAGATGATCCGCGACGCACTGCGGGCGCGCGCCGGTTGCGAGCCCGATATGGTCGTCGAGATCTCGATCCCCGGCGGCGAGCGCCTGGCGGAGCGCACGCTGAACCGGCGGCTCGGCATTGTCGGCGGTCTGTCGATCCTGGGCACCACCGGCATCGTCATTCCATTTTCCTGCGCGGCCTGGATCGACAGCATCCATCGCGGCATCGATGTTGCGCGGGCGGTGGGGATCAACCATGTGGCCGGCGCGACCGGACGCAACTCCGAGCAGGCGGTGCAGGCGCTGCACGGCATGGAGGATGTGGCGCTGATCGAAATGGGCGATTTCGTTGGCGGCCTGCTGAAATATCTGCGGGTTCATCCGGTGCCGCGCGTCACCATCGCAGGCGGTGTCGCCAAGCTGACCAAGCTGGCACAAGGGCGGCTCGATCTTAATTCCGGGCGCGGCGCCGTGGATATGGCCGCTCTCGCGGAGCTGGCGCCTACCGCGCTGCGGTCCGCCGTTCTGGCCGCCAACACCGTGGCGGAGGCATTCCTGCTGGCGCCCGGCCTGGGTGAGGCGGTTGCCGCCGGCGCCTGGAAGACGGCGGCGGACGTGCTGGCGGGCACTGCGATCGAGCTCGAGATCGTGTTGTTCGACGCGGCCGGCGCGCTGGTCGGGCGAGCCGGGTTTCGCCCGGTTCATGGCCGGAACCTGCGGCGGTAATCCGGATCATAGAGCGCGCTGTCGCGAAATCCGGCAGCTGACAGCGCGGGGCCAACCATGATGAGGGCGGTGCGCGCCACCGGCGCTTCCGCCAGTTGGGCCACAATGGTCGAGAGCGTGCCGCGCAGGATCATCTGGTCCGGCCATGTGGCGCGTGCCACCACCGCGGTCGGGCAATCGGGGCCGTAGAAGGGCAGCAGTTCGGCCACGATGCGGTCGAGCGCGTGCACGGCGAGATGGATCGCAAGCGTGGCGCCGGTTGCGGCGAAGGCTGTCAGCGTCTCCCCTTTCGGCATGGCGGAGGCGCGGCCGGAGATGCGCGTGATCACCAGGCTTTGCGCCACTTCCGGCACGGTCAGTTCGCGCCCAAGGGCTGCGGCGGCAGCGGCAAAGGCGGGCACTCCCGGGGTCAGCGTATAGGGTATTGCGTGGCGTTCCAGCCTGCGGATCTGCTCGGCAACGGCGCTGTAGATCGACAGATCGCCAGAGTGCAGGCGCGCCACGTCGTGGCCGGCAGCGGTGGCGGCCACGTATTCCGCTTCGATCTGATCGAGGGTGAACGATGCGGTATCGACCAGTTTCGCACCGGGCGGACAGTGGATCAGCATTTCGGCGGGCACGATGGAGCCGGCATAGAGGCAGACCGGGCAGGCAGCCAGCAGGTCACGGCCGCGCAGGGTCAGCAAGTCGGCGGCTCCTGGGCCCGCGCCGATGAAATGTACCGTCATAAATCGTCTCCTTCGGCCAGCGCGCAGGTGGCGTGAGAATTTGAGATGCGCGGCAGGATCAGCCGCGCCCCTGGGCCGGCGGCGCCAAGCGCACAGCCTTCGGCGACCGAGGCCACGCCCATTTCGGCCAGCACGCGCAGCGACCGTGTCACGCAGTGTGGCTGCATATCGGCCAATGTTTCGGGTGAGACCGGAAGCAGCGGCAGGCCGAGTTGCCGGGCAGCCTGTTGCAGCCCGGGCTCGGTGCATTTGGCGAGCGGGGCGGCGAGCGCCGTGACATTGCCGCCCGCGGCCTCAACGATCGCCACGATGGCTTCTGCCGGGCAGTTTCGGCGGCAGCCGATGCCTGCAATGATCATTTTGTCGCAGTCCATTGCGTGATCGTCATGGCCGGACGAAAGCCGTGTTTGGTCCCGATGCGGTCGAGCCGCTCAACTGAAAGGCGTGTGAGCGTGCCGCCAAGCCGCAAGCAGGTTTCGATCAGCAGCGCCTCTGTCTCGATGGTGACAGCATTGATCACGATCCGGCCGGCCGGTTTCAGCGCCGCCCAGCAGGTTTCAATCACCGCGGCATCGCCGCCGCCGCCGATAAAGATCGCATCGGGGGCGGGCAGGCCGGCCAGGGCGGTCTGGGCGTGGCCTGCGATCAGGCGCAGGCGGGGCACGCCGAGATTGGCAGCATTGCCGGCGGCGCGGGCGAGGCGTTCGTGGTGGTGATCGATGCCAATGGCCTGGTTGGCGGAATGGCGCAGCAGGAATTCGATTGCGACCGAGCCGGAGCCGCAGCCGATGTCCCACAGCAGATCGCCGGCCCGCGGCGCCAGGCTGGCAAGGGTGACCGCGCGGATTTCTTGCTTGGTGATCTGGCCGTCGTGCTCGAACAAACTGTCGGGCAGGCCGCTGGCGAGCGAAATGATGGTGGCGTCGGCATGAGCGACAAGCTCGATACCCAGCAGGTTGAGCGGCAAGATGTCGTGGGGCGCCCCGTCTTGGGCCAGCACCATGCGATGGCGTTCGCTGGGACCGCCGAGCGCTTCGAGCAGATGGATGCGCGAGGCGCCGAAGCCACGCAGGGTCAGCAGCTCGGTCACCGCGGCCGGGGTGGCGGCGTCGGCGGACAAAGCAAGCAAGCGGCGGCCGGGCTGCAGCAGGGGGAAGATCGCCTCAAGCGGCCGGCCGCAGAACGAGAGCGTGTCAACCTCCGCCTGGGCCCAGCCGAGGCGGGCGCAGGCGAGCGAGAACGCAGACGGCGCGGGCAGACAAAGGATTTCGGCAGGCGATACCATCCGGGCGAGAGTGGCACCGATGCCGAAGCAATAAGGATCGCCCGAGGCCAGCACAACGACCTGGGTGCCGCGGCGGGCGAAGATGTCGGGGAAGCTCGCCTCGATCGGGTGCGACCAGGCCTGGCTGGCGCCGCTGATCAAGGATTGCGCAAGTGCGAGATGGCGCGCGCCGCCGATGACCAGCGGTGCTGACTGCAGTAATGTGCGAGCGGCGGGGGACAGGCCCTCGATACCGTCCTCGCCGATCCCCAGGATGGTGAGCCAGCGGGTCATGGGCGGGAGGATTTCGGGTGCGCGTTCTGATGCTGGGCGGCACCACGGAGGCCTCGGCGCTGGCCCGCGCGCTGGTGGGCGATGTGCGGTTCGATGTCACGGTGTCGCTGGCGGGTCGCACGCGGGCGCCGGTTCTGCCGGTTCTGCCAAGCCGTATCGGCGGGTTCGGCGGCATCGCCGGGCTGGTGGATTATCTGCGGCGCGAGCGGATCGAGGCGGTGCTGGATGCGACGCATCCCTTTGCCGCGCAAATGACGCGCCACGCGGTCGTAGCGGCTGAGATCACCGGTATCCCGCTGCTGCGGGTCGATCGGCCGGCCTGGGTGGTGGGGCCTGGCGACCACTGGATCGAGGTCGGCGATATGCCAGCGGCCGCACGGGCACTTGGGGATGTGCCGCGCCGGGTTCTGCTCACTATCGGGCAGACCGAACTGGCGCCGTTCTGCCTGGCGTCCTGGCATCGCTACGTGATCCGCAGCGTCGATGCGCCACAGCCGGAGCTGGTACCGGCGCAGGCTGAGGTGCTCACCGCACGTGGGCCGTTCGATGTGGCGTTCGAGACGGCGTTGCTGCTTGGGTACAGCATCGAAATGCTCGTCACCAAGAATTCCGGCGGCAGTGCCACGGTCGCCAAGCTGACCGCGGCGCGCGCCCTGGGCTTGCCCGTTGTGATGATCCGCCGGCCACCTTCGCAAAAGATTGCCGCCGTCCGCGATGTTGCCGCGGCATTGGAATGGCTCGCCCATCAGGCTGCGCTCATGCCGCGGGGGGTGTAGACGAAGGGTGCTGCGTCTGGCCGCGCAATGATGCGCGTGGCCGCTGTGCCGATCATGACGAGAGTGCGCATGTCCGCCCAGGCCGGGTCGGCCTCGGCGAGAGTGGTGAGGCGGATCTGCTCCTCCGGCCGGCTGGCGGCGGTGGCGAAGATCACCGGAGTGGTTGCGGGCAGCAGCTGGCGCAGCAACTCGAAGGCGGCGCCGAGTTGCCAGGGGCGGGCGCGCGACTGCGGGTTGTAGAGAGCGATCACCAGACCGGCCGTGGCGACGGCTGCGAGCCGTGTGGTGACGATGTCCCACGACTTCAGGTTGTCGGACAGCGAAATGGCGCAGAAATCATGGCCGAGCGGGGCGCCGATGCGAGCGGCGACGGCGAACATGGCGGAGATTCCCGGCAGCACCCGTATGTCCAGGCTCCGCCAGGCGCTCGGGCCATGTTCGATCGCCTCGAAGATCGCGCTCGCCATGGCGAACACACCGGCATCGCCAGAGGAGACCACGGCCACGCGCTGGCCGGCTTCGGCCATGGTCAAAGCGTGGCGGGCACGGTCGAGCTCCTCACGATTGTCAGAGGGGTGGCGGCGTGCGTCAGGGTGCCCCGCGACGCGCGCGAGATAAGGGCCATAGCCGACCAGATCGGTGGCGGCCGCAAGAGCTGCGGTAACCTCCGGTGTGCGTTGCGCGAGATCACCGGGGCCGAGGCCTGTGATGCAGAGCCAGCCGCTCATCGCTGACGCCTACGGCCGGGGACCAGGATCAGCGCGAAATACGGGCAGGTTGGTTCGGTCATGTCGCGAACCGGCATGATGCGCTCATCCGCCATGGTGCCGCGCTCGACATAGACGGCGCGGTCGGCAAGCCCCGCCTGTTCCAGGGCCACGCGCACCTTGGCGAGGTTGCGGCCCAGTTTCATGATGACGGCGGCATCGCATTGGCCAAGACGAGCGAGCAGGCTGGCGGCATCGAGCGTGCCTGGCAATACCGTCAGCACGTCGTTGCCATGGGTGAACGGCAGGCCGGCGCGCGACCAGCAACCGGCCATGCCCGCGACGCCTGGCACAGTCTCCAACCGATAATCGCCAAGCCGATCGTAGAGATACATCGCCGAGCCGTAGAAGAACGGGTCGCCTTCGCAGAGCAGCGCCACATCGTGGCCCGCGTCGAGGCGCGTGGCGATGGCAGTTGCGCAGGTGGTGTAGAACTGCGTCATGCCGCAGGCGTAGCTGGGATCGTCGAGCGCGACCTCGGTGGTGAACGGATAGTCGAAGCGGAGTTCCTCGGCGGTGGCGGCAATCAGATGCCCGGCGATCGAGCGAGCGTGCCCGGTGCGGCCTCGCTTGGCGAAAAACGCCACCACCGGACAGGCGGCGATCAGCCTGGCGGCCTTGACGGTCATCAGTTCGGGGTCGCCGGGGCCCATGCCGATCGTGAACAATGTGCCGGCCATCATTCTTTCTCGCTCGCCAGGGCGTTGACGGCGGCGACCGCCATGGCGCTGCCGCCTCGCCTGCCGGCAACGACAAGAAAGGGGATCTTGCCGAAATCGACCAGCGCCTGTTTCGACTCGGCAGCACCCACGAAGCCGACTGGCATGCCGATGATTGCGGCAGGCAAGGGGGCGCCAGCGTCGAGCAGATCCATCAAATGGAACAGCGCAGTCGGTGCATTGCCGATGGCGACCACGGCCCCGCCGAGCTGCGGCCCCCAGAATTCCAGGGCGGCGGCGGAGCGTGTGTTGCCGATGTGTTGGGCGTGGCGAGCGACCTGCGGATCGTGCAAGGTGCAGACCACCGGGTTCTCAGCCGGCAGCCGGGCGCGAGTGATGCCGTGCGCGACCATCTGGCTGTCGCAGAACACCGGGCGGCCCGCCAGCAACGCCGCGCGGGCGGCGGCGGTGAAGCCCGCCCCAAAACGCAGCGCCGCGGTGATTTCAACCATGCCGCATGCGTGGATGATCCGCACGGCCACGCGCGCGTCCTCGGGCGAAAACGCCGACAGATCGGCCTCGCGGCGGATGGTTGCGAAAGATTCGGCATAGATCGCGGCGCCGTCACGTTGGTAGCTGCGGCTCATGTCACCTGTCCCGTCGGTTGGTCGGAGGCGCGTCCCTGGCGGATGACGTTGTAGCCATGGCCGGTGGCGACCAGCGTGACATCGGCCGGGCCGGGATGCGCGCAGCCTTTGGCGCAGGCCGAGATATGCAAGCTGCCATCTGGAAACAGGCGGGCGAGCCGCAGTGCATCGCCACGCACATCGGCCAATGCGCTGGCGCAGGCGGGGCGGCCAGGGCAGGCGCCAATGCGGCGGATCGGATCGTCCGGCGCGAGGATCAGCCCTGGACCGGCGATGGCGGATGACGCCTGCAGCAAGACGGCGCGCCAGGGCGTGAGGCGCAATGGGGCATCGCCGGCAAGCTCTGCCAGATGGCGTGCCGGGAAGGTGCCGAAGCGCAGGCCGACGCCCTGGTATTGGCCGAAATGGCCAATCGGGTTGGCGTTCGCGACCGCCGGCCGCGCGGCGCCGACGAGTGGCTGGCCGAATTCGTTGATATGCTGGCGCATCCGTCGCGCACCGCACAGCCTGGCCAAAGCCAGCGCGTCGCTCACCGGGTCGACCGTCTCGGCCGAGACCTTGGCGATCGCGACGAACCAACGCCCGAGGGCTGCCCGCAACACAATATCCGCACCGCAATCGCCGAGCGGCAGTGCGCCACCGCCGTCGACGGCAAACAGGAACTTGCCAGGCAGGACCGCGAGCTCATGGCACTTCGCAAGTGCGGTCGCCAAGGCGGCGGCCAGCTCAAGCGTGCCCGGCGCGCATGTGCGGTCAAGCCCTGCCAAAGGCGAGACCAAGATGTTGCGGCGGCGTTCAATGGCCGGCTCGGGCGACGCCAGGCCAGCTGCGACCATTTTGGTGGCGAAGTGTTTGGCCGATATCTCGGTCAGGCCGCGGATCTGCAGATTGGCCCGGCTGGTGAGCTCGATCACACCGTTGCCGTATTGCTCGGCCGCGTCTGCGACGATGTGCAGGTCCGCGGCTGATAGCGCGGGGCCGCGCGGCTTCACCCGGGCAAGCCAGCCATCGCCCGACGGCATCGGCGTGAACAGATCGGGGCACCAGCCGCGAATGGTCATGCCAGTTGCTCGGTGACGTCATTGCGCCGCGGGCGCCAGAGGTCGCGGGCCAGAGCATCGCGGAAACGCGCCGCCATTGCGGCGCGCGCCTGCGGATTCTCGGCCCGAAGGAACCCATCCACGGCGGGATCGCCCAAGGTCGCCTCGAACATCAGGTCGAACTGGCGGTCCAGCCGCTGCTGCAAAGTGACGGCGAAACCGTGCAGACCGTCCAGCGCGCGGGCGATCTCGCCGGCACCGCGATAGCTGTGGCGCATCATGGCGCCGATCCAGCGCGGATTGGCCGCACGACCGCGCACAACGCGGGCGATCTCCTCCGCCAGCGTGCGCATGCGGGGATCGTGGGGTTTCGAGATATCTGCGTGATACAGCGTTGGTGCGGCGCCGAGCAGATCGGCTGCGGCAGCGAAGCCGCCCTCGTGTGCGGCGTAGTCGGTGCCCTCCAGCAGATCCGTCTCGGCATGGTCCTGCTGGTGCACGAAGGCCTGTGCGCCCGAGATCCGTGCGGCAATGCCTGCGTGATCGGCCACTGGCCCGTCGCTGCCATAGGCGGTGGCGGAGGCTTCGAGGTAGGCTCGGCCCAGCTCGGCGCGATCTGACCAGGCGTTGCGATCAAGCTGGGCTGAGACCCCCGCGCCATAACTGCCAGGCGCTGCGCCAAACACCCGCGCCGTTCCGTCCAGTCCATTCCAGTCCAAAGCCTCGCCGCGTGCCGCCAACGCACGCGATGCGGCGTCGAACAGCGCGATCTGGGTTTCGAACGTGTCACGGAACAGGCCGGAAATGCGCAGCGTGACATCCACGCGCGGGCGATCCAGCAGTGCCAACGGAATGATCTCGAAGCCGCTGACTCGGAACGAAGCCTCGTCCCACAGCGGCCTCACGCCCATCAGCACCCACGCCAGCGCAAGATCTTCGCCGCCGGTGCGCAGGCTGGCCGAGCCCCAGAGGTCGATGACCACGCGGCGCAGCGGCTCGCCCTGGTCCTGGGCATGGCGGCGCAGCAGTTCCGCGGCGGTGGCCTCGGCCAGGCTGACGGCGGCCTGGGTCGGGATGGCGCGCGGGTCGAGCGTGAACAGGTTGCGCCCAGTCGGCAGCACGTCTGCGCGTCCGCGCGTAGGGGCGCCGGCTGGGCCGGGCGGCACGAAGCGGCCGTCGAGCGCTGCCAACAGAGACGCTTTTTCGGCCTCGGCGCAGCCATCGAGTAGCGCTGCCACGTCAACACCGGGGTTGAGGCGGGCGAGTGTTTCAAGAAGCACCGCGCGCTGGTCCGAAGCTGTGGCGAACACATGCAAGCCGTCGCGGATCTGCAGATCTTTCACGTCGCACAGATAGGTGTCGAGCCGCGCCAGCGCCTCGTCCTCCGAGCCGGTCAGATCGGCGCCGGCCTCGGCGAGCAATCCGGTTTCGCCGGCACGCTCCAATATGTGCCGCCGCAGCACGGCGCCGCGACGCCGATCCAACCCGTCGGCTGCGGCGTATTCCTCGATCAGCCGGTCGAGCTCTGTGGTGGCGCCAGCGCGGGTCAAGGGCGGGGTCATGTGGCCGATGGTCACAGCTCCCAGACGCCGTTTGGCGGCCGCGGCCTCGCCGGGGTTGTTGACGATGAAGGGGTAAATCACTGGCAGGCCGCGCAGCAGCGCCACCGGATGGCAGCACACGGACAGAGCCGCCGCCTTGCCTGGTAGCCATTCGAGCGTGCCGTGGGTGCCAAGATGTACCATGGCGTGAGCACCCCAGCTGATCCGCAGCCACAGGTAGAAGGCGACATAGGCATGGCGCGGCGGCAAATCGGCATCGTGGTAGCCTGCCTTGCGATCGAGCGCGTGGCCGCGATCGGGCTGCACGGCGAGCAAGATGTTGCCCTCACGGTGATGGCGGAGGTGAAAGCCGCCCTCTTTAACCGCCGGATCGTCGGAGGGCGCGCCCCATGCCTGAAGCATGGCGGCCTGGGTTGCTTCGTGCAGCGTGGCGAACAGGGTTCGATAATGATCGAGCGTCAGGAACGGCTGCGACGGCGCATGGCACAGCTGGTTGGTGAGGCACCCTGCGTCATGACGGCCGCAGCGATATCCTGCGTCCGCGAGTGCACCAAGGATCGCCGACAGGCTGGCAAAACTGTCCAGCCCGACAGCGTGGCCGACCTGGCCGCCGGCCTCGGGATAATCGGACAGCACGATCGCCACACGCCGGTCGGCTGCAGCCGCCGCCGACAGTCTTGCCCAGCCGGCGGCACGATCCGCTGCGAGTGCTATGCCGTCTGGGTCGGGACGGTTGATGACGCGGGTGAATTCCAGACCCGGATGGGCAGAGGCCTCTGCCTTGAAGGAAATCGCAGTGGTGAGCAGCCGGCCGTCGATCTCCGGCAGCACGACTTGCATGGCGAGATCGGTTTGCGACAGGCCACGAAATCCGGCCTGCCACGCCGGCTGCGATCCGACCGCCAGGATCACTTGCAACACCGGCACGCCCGCTTGCTCCAGCGTCGCACCCGCGCCGTCGCGCCAGGCCGAGAAGCCTGTGGCGTTGAGTACCACGGCCGGATGCCAGTCTCGCAACCGCTCCGCCACGAATGGTGCGGCGTTCGGGTCCTTCAGGCTGCTGACATAGATCGCCCGCACGCCCAGTCCGCGCGCCACAAGTGCTTCGGCGAGTGCATGGATCGGGGCGATATCGTCTGACATCACGTGCGAGCGGTAACACACGATCACGGCCAGCGGTTCATGGGTCGGCTGCCCGAGTTCCAGAACATTTGCCGCAGGCAGCGGCTGTGGCTGCCAGCCAGCATCTTCGCCCAGGCCAGCCAGGGCGCCAGCCAATCGGATGGCGTTGCGCAGATTATCCGGTCCGCGATGACGCAAGAACTGATCGAGCCTGGCGTGCGCGGCTGGCGTGACGGTGGACAGCTGCACCAACTGCGCATCGTCCAGCCCATCGGCTGGCAACACGGCGAAAGCAACGCCGCGCCGGCGACAGATCGCAGCGAACTCCTCCACGCCGTAGCGCCAGTAATCCAGCCCGCCGAGCAAGCGGATGATGACGCAGCGGCTGCCCTCAATTACCTGTTCACCGTAGAGATCGACCGACATCGGATGACGCAGCCGCGCAAGACTGGCCAGCCGCAGGCTCGGCCGATCCGGCAGGCTCTGCCAGGCGGCGGCGAACTCGCCGAGATCGGCATCCGAGAACGACAGGAACACCAGATCGGCCGGGCTCTGCCCGAGGCTCTCGGCGGGGGCTTGGTCATCCAGCGTCGTGGTGTCGCGGACCAGCAGATGCACTGGTTCAGTCCAGAATGGCGGCGGATATGGCGGACTGGTCGAGCCCGCTGCGTCCGATCACGACGATGTGGCCTGGGCCGGTTTCATCGGCCGTCCAGGGGCGATCGAAACTATGGCGAAACCGGTTGCCGACGCCTTGGATGGCCAGGCGCATCGGCTTGCCAACAACGCGCACGAAGCCCTTCATGCGCAGCACATCATGGCCTGCCGCCACCGTCTGCAGCCGCGCCACCAGCGCTTCGGGCGAGGCGGTTGGCGGCATTGGCACCACGAAACTGATGAAATCGTCATGCTCGTGCGCGCCATCTTCGGCATCGTGGTGCGAGGGGCGAGCCGCCAGATCGTCTTCCGCGGCCGAAAACAGGCCGAGCAAGATGGCTGGGTCCAGCTGCCCCTCTCGCGTGCGCACGAGTTTCACGGCGCGTGGCAGCTGGGCTTCGATGGCCTGGATCACAGCGAGGGTTTCGACTTCGGTCATCAGATCGGTCTTGTTCAGCACCACCAGGTCGGCGGCGTTGAGCTGGTCCTCGAACACCTCGGCCAGCGGATTGTCATGATCCACCGAAGCATCCTCGGCGCGCTGGCGTGCGACCGCCACGGGATCGTCGGCAAAACGGCCAGCCGAGACGGCAGGGCCATCGATGACGGCGATCACCCCGTCCACGGTCACGCGGCTGCGGATGCTCGGCCAGTTGAACGCCTTCAGCAGCGGCTTTGGGAGTGCTAGGCCAGAGGTTTCGATCAGGATGTGCTCGGGCGGATTGGGCCGCGCGAGCAAGGCTTCCATGGTTGGCAGGAAATCCTCTGCCACCGTGCAGCACAGGCATCCGTTGGAGAGCTCGACGATATCGTCGCAGCCTTCGATGCCACAGCTTTTCAGCGTTTCGCCATCGATGCCGATGGCGCCGAACTCGTTAACGATGATGGCGATGCGCCGGCCGCCGGCATTTTCCAGCACATGGCGCACCAGGGTGGTTTTGCCGGCGCCGAGAAAGCCCGTGACGATGGTGGTCGGGATCTTGTTCAAACCACGATCTCCAGCGCTGGGAAGCGGCCTAGGATGAAATTCTGCAATGAGGCAGACCGGCGCGAGGGCAGGACTGTGCCGGTGGGGGAGGCTGCGTAGCGTGTGCAGTAGTCGAGCAGATCCGAGACGAGATCGGGGGTGAGATCACCGAGCAAGTAGCTCCATTTGCCCGGCATCGAGATGGCCGCAGCGCCGCCGCGTTTGCAGCTCGACAGGCATTTCACTTCCTGCAGCTGCAAGGCAAGATCCGCGCGACCTGGGAGTTGTCGGGCGATTTCGGCATGCAGCAGAGTGCCCGGCACGGCTTCGCCCTCAGCGAGTTCCCGGCCGGCGCGGCACGTGGTGCAAACATGCAGGCGCGCGATGTGATCGGTCATAGGCCCCCCAAAATGCGCGTGCGCACACAGCGCATCACGCATGGAAATAGGGCGCCAACTGCCTGCCGGAGACGATCCGGGCAAGTCGATCGTCTCGGCGCCGGAGTGGCGTTCGAGACATCGTCACCACCGAGGCACCCCGCCCGACAGCACAGTCCGTTCGGCACACCCTTGTGGGTATTGCCGCGAATGGCAGGTCTCCTGGCTCACGGATATCGGACGGGATCACCCCATCCGGCACGACGCGCCCACCTTCCCAAGCCGCCGATCGGCAACTCAGTGGCATAATGGCACGCCGTTCTCCGCCTACAGTTGCGGGGGCAGCCGCGGCCTGGGGGTTGCCCCCGCACCGCATTCCCTATTCACCTTCCGTTAAGGAAGGACCAATCGTGCTGCGGTCATACGCCCCTCCTGCCTCCAGCGTCAAAGGTCTCGCCTTGCAAACCCATCTGCTCAGCCTGGTTCTCGGCGGTGCCCGCTCCGGCAAAAGCCAGTATGCGGAGGCGCTGGTGACGGCGTGGCCGCCGTGTTGGACCTACATCGCAACCGCCCAGGCCTTCGACGACGAGATGCGCGACCGCATCGCCTTGCATCGGGAGCGGCGCGCGCAGGGCTGGATCACGGTTGAGAGCCCGCTCGAACTGCCCGCGGCGATCGTTGCCAGCGACGGCCCGGTGTTGGTGGACTGCCTGACCTTGTGGCTGACCAATCTCATGCTGGGCGAGCACGACATCGAGGCAGCTGTGACAGCGCTGGAGACCAGCCTGATCGCCGCGCGCACGCCGGTGGTGATGGTCTCCAACGAGGTTGGGCTCGGCATCGTGCCGGACAATGCGCTGGCTCGTGCCTTTCGCGATCAGGCAGGGCTGCTCAATCAGCGCATTGCCGCCCACGCCCAGCATGTGGTGTTCATGGCGGCCGGATTGCCGATGATCCTGAAAGGTTCTGCATGACCGAGACCGATGCCGAAGCGGCTGACCGCCACCGTGCCAAGATGGCCAAACGCAAGGAAGTCCAGGACAACGAGGTCGCGGCCAAGACGATCGAAAAGGGTCTCGTCATCGTCAACACCGGCGCTGGCAAGGGCAAGTCGACGGCAGCCTTCGGACTGGCGCTGCGGATGCTGGGCCATGACCGGAAAGTGGCCATCGTGCAGTTCATCAAGGGCGCCTGGGGCACTGGTGAGCGCAATGTGCTCGAAAAATTCGGCCCCCTCGTGGAATGGCACACGATGGGCGAGGGGTTCACCTGGGAGACCCAGGACAAGGCGCGTGATATCGCCGCCTGCACAAGGGCGTGGCAGACGGCGTGCGCGTTGATGGCGCGGCCGGATATTTCCCTCGTGGTGCTAGACGAGCTGAACATCGCGCTGCGATATCATTATATCGAGGCAGAAACGGTTCTGGCGGCGCTGGTGCTACGCCAGCCGAACCAGCACGTTGTTATCACCGGCCGCAACGCGCCTCAGGCCTTGATCGACGCGGCCGACCTGGTGACCGAAATGACGCTGGTGAAGCATCATTTCGCGGCCGGGGTGAAGGCCCAAGCCGGGATCGAGTTCTAGCATCATGGCCCCAGCGCTGATGTTCCAAGGCACTGGCTCCAGCGTCGGCAAATCCGTGCTCGTCGCGGGGCTTGCGCGCGCGCTGACGTTGCGCGGGCTGCGCGTGCGACCGTTCAAGCCACAGAACATGTCAAACAACGCGGCGGTAACGCAAGAAGGCGGTGAGATCGGCCGCGCCCAGGCGTTGCAGGCGCGTGCCTGCCGGGTTCCAGCCAGCGTGCACATGAACCCGGTGCTGCTCAAGCCGCAAAGCGAGATCGGCTCGCAGGTGATTGTGCAAGGACGGGTGGTGGCAACCGCCCGCGCCCGTGAATACCAAGCCATGAAACCCGGCCTGATGCCGCATGTGCTCGACAGCTTCCGCCGCATCGGCGCCGATGCCGACATCGTACTGGTGGAAGGCGCGGGCAGTGCGTCTGAAATCAACCTGCGCTCTGGCGATATCGCCAACATGGGGTTCGCCCGCGCCACGAACACGCCAGTCGTGCTGATCGGTGACATCGACCGAGGCGGCGTGATTGCCAGCCTGGTGGGTACCAAGACCGTGCTGGCCCCCGATGACGCCGCCTGCATCGTCGGCTTCATGGTCAATCGCATGCGTGGCGATTTGTCGCTGTTCGCCGACGGAATGGCAGCCATCGCCGAGCACACCGGCTGGCGACCGCTCGGTCTGGTGCCGTTCTTCCACGACATGCATCGCCTGCCCGCCGAGGATGCCGCCGACCTCGTTGATCGCAGAAGCACCGGCAAACGCCTGGTCTGTGTGCCGGTGCTGCCCTGCATCGCCAATTTCGACGATCTGGACCCGCTCGCACAGGAGCCGGACATCGAATTGCGGCTTCTGCGGGCGGGCAC
The DNA here is from genome assembly GCA_025352665.1 of Rhodospirillales bacterium. Taxonomy (GTDB): domain Bacteria; phylum Pseudomonadota; class Alphaproteobacteria; order Acetobacterales; family Acetobacteraceae; genus CAIQQQ01. Next base: position 38,998 of record JANXSM010000009.1, read on the forward strand.
GCCGCTGCCAGGAGACTGCGACCTGGTGATCCTGTCTGGCTCCAAATCCACCATTTCCGACCTTGCCGCGTTGCGCGCTGCCGGTTGGGACATTGATATCGCAGCCCATCATCGTCGCGGCGGCCGGGTGTTGGGGCTATGCGGCGGTTATCAGATGCTCGGACGCGAGATCGCCGACCCCGGCGGCGTGGAGGGTCTGGCCGGCACCGTGGCCGGGCTGGGGCTGCTCGATATCAACACGGTGCTGGCTGGCGAGAAGCGCGTGGAACAGGTGGCTGGGCGTCTTGTCGAAGGCCCGGCCTATACCGGTTACGAAATCCACATGGGCCGCAGCACCGGCCCCGATACGATCCGCCCGATGTTGACGCTGGCCGATCACCGACCCGACGGCGCCACCAGCGCCTGCGGGCTGGTGCGCGGAACCTATGTGCACGGCCTGTTCAACGGCGATGCCGCGCGCGCAGCCTTGCTTGCATGGTTCGGCGCGGCGCCCTCGGATTATCGACACGACGCCGCCATCGAGGCGACGTTGAACGGGCTGGCCGCACATCTCGAAGCCCATGCCGATATCGACGGATTGCTCAGCCTTGCGCGCTGAGGATCGCCAGCACGATTGCGAACTGAATGGCACAGGCCAGACGATACAGCCGCAGCGCGCGGCGGAGATCGCCGACATCGGCCGCAGCGCGGCCGCAGCCCATCCAGCCATCGTCCACCTGCGTTTCGCCATACATCCGCGGTCCCGCCAGCCGCAGGCCGAGTGCCCCGGCCATGGCGGCCTCCGGCCAGCCAGCGTTGGGCGAGCGATGCCGGCTCGCGTCGCGCCAGACCGCGCGGATCGCAGCGCTTGCGTTGGAACCGGGCGTGAGAGCGGCTGCCAGGATCAACCACAGTGCCGCCAATCGCGAGGCCGGCAGGTTCACCAAATCGTCGAGGCGCGCGGCCGCCCAGCCATATGCCGCGTGTCGCTCGGTACGATGGCCGATCATGCTGTCGGCGGTGTTGATCGCCTTATAGGCGGCGATGCCTGGCAGGCCCGCGACACCGCACCAGAACGCGGGAGCCACCACGCCGTCGGAGAAGTTCTCGGCCAGACTTTCGATCGCGGCTCGCACCACGCCGGCCTCGTCCAGCGTCTGCGGATTGCGCCCGACGATCTGCGAGACCGCGGCCCGACCCCCATCGAGGCCGTGCGATTCCAATCCATCCGCGACGGCCATGACATGGCTCCACAGGCTGCGCTGCGCCAACAGCGTAGAGGCTGCGACGGCCAACAGGATCAGCCCGGTCGTGCCAAGCCGCAGAAGCTCATGTTGTGCCAGCATCGTTGGCAAGATGCTGGCGAGCAGCAGCACGCCCAGCCCCGCCACGCCAGACAGACGGCGCGCGGTGAAACTCAGCGTCGGCCGGTTCAGGCAACGGTCGCAGGCGGCGATCAGCGCCCCCAGCCACACCACCGGATGACGGATGGCGCGAAACAGCGCATCCGGATAGCCGCACAGGGCTTCCAGGCCCGATGCCACGGCAAGAATAATCAGACTGTCCAAATGTTGTGGCCTTTCGCCCTGCGGGAGTGCTTGCCACGATGAGCGGCGCTGCGGCAATCGCCCATGGCGGCATGCTGGCTGCAGCACGCAGGCGCTGGCCCGACGCCCCGCAACCGTGGATCGATCTTTCGACCGGGATCAACCCGATCCCCTATCCGGTCCCGCCGGCGCGGTCCGAGGACCTCCATCGTCTGCCAGAGCCCGAGGCACTGGTTGCCGTGCAATCGGCCGCGGCCGACGCTTACGGCGTTGACCCCGACATGGTGGTGGCAGCTCCTGGCACGCAGATCCTGATCAGCCTGCTGCCGCTGTTCTGCCCCGCACCGACAGTGGCCGTGCTCGGTCCCACCTATGCCGAACATGCCGCAAGCTGGGTTGCAGCCGGCGCTCGGCTGACCGATGTCGAGTCTGCCCACAGCGTCGTCATCGTGAATCCCAACAATCCCGACGGCCGGCGTTACGCCCCGGCCGAACTCGTGGATCTCGCACAGCGACTTGGCGAGCGTGGCGGCCACCTGGTCGTGGATGAAGCTTTCGTCGATCTGGAAGGCCCTGGCCTGAGCGTGGCTGCGCGGCTGCCGTGTCATGGCCTGATCGTGCTGCGGTCTTTCGGCAAGACCTATGGGCTCGCCGGCTTGCGGCTGGGGTTCCTGCTGGCGGATCCGGGCCTGGCTCGCCGTGTGCGGATGTCGCTCGGCCCCTGGGCGGTCAGCGGACCTGCTCTGGCGGTGGCACGGATCGCTTTGGCCGACGCGGCGTGGCGCGATGCGGCAGCGCTCCGGCTGGACCGCGACACCCGACGGCTCGAAGCACTGCTCGTCGCCGCCGGCTGCCGCATCATCGGCGGCACGCGGTTGTTCCGGCTCGTCGGTGCCCCGGCCGAGATGCATGAACGCCTTGCCCGCGCCGGTATTCTCACCCGCGCCTTCGCGGAGGCGCCCGATCGGCTGCGTTTCGGCCTGCCCGGCGATCTCCAGGCATGGGAGCGTCTGGAGCGTGCCCTGACTAGAGCGGGATGACGTCTGATAGGCGACGTTATCCCGCTCGAGCTCTTTGTTTTTCGT